>JAGOMA010000075.1 GCA_017993775.1 Chloroflexota bacterium
GCGCCGGAATTAATGGCGGTGGCGGCATTGCGCTGATCTCCAGTTCAACTGTGAACATAGTAAATAGCACCATCAGCGGCAACACCGCGATCGGGGGGTATGGGGGCGGTATTTACGCCAACATAGGTACACTGACGATCCAGAACAGCACCTTCACAAACAACGCTGCTAGCCTGGATGGTGGCGGCATTTGGGTTCTCGATTCGTTCGCCACTGTGACTCTCGAGCGCACCATCATTTCTGGAAATTCCTCAGCAAATCCCGGATCTGATGAGATTTACGCTGATGGGAGTGGCGGGGTTTACACCGATGCTTTCAACCTTTTCGGCCATGCTGGCGAAGATAATGCAGCGGCATTTACCGGCTTCATACCTGGCGCAAGCGACATCGTGGCGACCAGCGATGGCACTAATACGCCACTCACAGACATCCTGGACGTTTTACTGGCCCAAAACGGCCTACAACAGCGTCCTTTCACGCATGCGCTGGTTACTAATAGCCCAGCTATTGATAAGATAACACCCATACTTGGCGATCCGCTGTGTAATGCCGATAGAAGTTCGGTGGATGAACGTGGTGGTGTGCGGGCAGGTGAAATCACTCCAGGCGATCATCGAGGCGGTACAGCCTGCGATATTGGAGCGTATGAATATGACTCCAATTTTACGCCTACGGCCGTTACCCTACGCAACGTGACAGCCGTTCCCAATGCCTCATCAGGCTTGGTCGGTATAGTGGGCGCAGCACTAAGTGCAGCGTTGGGTGGGCTAATGTTTTGGCGACGACACCGCAGGCAAGGTTGACCCGACCATCTTGGTTGGCGACCGGTTCTATCTTAAAAGCAAAATCCCCGACATTTTAAAAATTGTCGGGGATTTTTCATTTCTACTATGGGAGGGCAACGGCCGTTCCCTTTCTACCCCGCCGACTTCACCAATTCCTTACCAAACAACTGCTTATAAATCGGCGACAGCGCTCGTACCTGCTGGTCGGCGTGATAACTGCTGCGCACCAGCGGCCCGCTTTCCACCCACTTAAAGCCCATCTCCAGACCAATGCGCTTCAATTCGGCAAATTCATCAGGATGATAATACTTTTCCACCGGCAAATGCTGGTCGGCGCGCGGCTGCAAGTATTGGCCGATGGTCAAAATGTCCACGCCGCGATCCACCAGGTCTTGCATGACGCCCAGAACCTCGTCCCAGGTCTCGCCCAGGCCCACCATGATGCCGCATTTCGTCAGCACTTCGGGGTCCATCTTTTTGGCGTTTTCCAGGGTAATCATGGCCCATTCGTAATGGTCTTGCGGCTGCACCTTCTTGAAGAGCCGCGGCACGGTTTCCACGTTGTGGCCCAGAATTTCCGGCCGGGCGTCCATGACGATTTTGAGTGCGTCGGCGTCCCCTTTGAAGTCGGGGATGAGCAGTTCGATGGAGCAGCCGGGCTGCATTTCGCGCACGCGCTGGATAACGGCCGCAAAAATCGGCGCGCCGCCGTCTTTGCGCTCGTCGCGGTTGACCGAGGTGATGACGACGTGGCGCAGGTTCATGGCCTGAACGGCCGTGGCCACCCTCAGCGGCTCGGCAAAATCCAACGGTAACGGCCGTCCCGTCTTAATGTCACAAAAGGCGCAGCTGCGCGTGCAAATGTCGCCCATCATCAGAAAAGTGGCCGTGCCCGCGCCCCAGCACTCGCCCATGTTGGGGCACTGCGCTTCCTCGCAGACCGTGTGCAGCGACTTGCTGCGCATCAATTCATTCAGCCGTTCATAATTTTCGCCGCTGGGAATGCGGGCGCGAATCCATTCGGGATGCCGCCGCTTGGGCCGCAAGACGGCCGTTTCGTTTACGTCGATGGAATCAAGGTCAATGGTGGTCATAGGTTAGTCCTTAGTCGAGTAGTCTTGTAGTCTTGTCGCCTTTATTCGTTGATTGTTATGGGGTGCTCGTTTATCGTTACTTGGGTTTGAAACACTTGCGCAAAGGCTCTGGCGATGGGCAGAAGGAGGTCGGCGGGGGTTAACGGCCGTGCCAATATCTCCGTCATACTCACCACCCCATGCTCGCTAATGCCGCAAGGAATAATGTGGCCGAAATGGCTCATATCCGGGTTCACATTCAACGCAAAACCATGGCTGCTGATACCCTTCGCATTCACCCGCACGCCAATCGCCGCAATCTTACGCGGGCCATCCAGCCGATCCACCCACACGCCGGTATAACCATCATACCGCCAGCCGGCAATGCCAAACTCCGCCAGCGCCACAAGGATCACTTCTTCCAGGTTCCGCAAATAGCGATGAAAATCCGGTTTATCGAAGCCTTGCAGTTCAAACAGCCGCTTCAAATCCAAAATAGGATACCCCACCAACTGCCCCGGCCCATGATAGGTAATGTCGCCGCCCCGGTCTACCCAGCGCACCGTAAATCCTTGTACGCCCAATTCCTCTTCGCCCAGCAGCAAATGGTCTATCTTGCCACTGCGCCCCAGGGTATACGTCGGCGGATGCTCCAAAAGCAAAATCTCGTCGGGTAAATCAGGCGATTCCACCTTAGCGGCCACCAAATCCTTCTGCAAATCCCAGGCAGCGTCGTACTCAATTTGTCCAATCCAGCGTCCGGTAATCATTTCTGTGGTATCCTCGATGGGTCTAAGGCTATCTTTCTGTGGCGCAAATGTCAACCGCAAAGCGGCCATCTTTACCCGAAAATTCATTTCTGAATATCTCGACATTTTGGTCACAATGATTATACTTTCGGCGAATTCACGATCTTTATTCGTCAACCCATCCCCACGCCGTTTGTCTGGAGATGGGTTTCTTATTTTTAAGGAGAACAAAAACACACGATGCATGTTGCTTTATTAGCCAACCTTCAAAAAAATGCGCCACTTTTACCTGGCATGTCGCCCGACATGTGGGATGATCTGGATTCCGAGAAGACGATTGAATCGATTACGGCCGCGCTGGAAAGCGGCGGCCACAAGGTGACGTTCTTAGAAGGCGACAGCACCCTGTTCGATAACGTGCGCCGCCTGAAACCAGACATCTGCTTCAACATTTGTGAAGGCCATTTTGGCGACTCGCGCGAGGCACAGGTGCCGGCCATGTTGGAAATGCTGCGCATCCCCTACACTGGCTCGCAAGTTCTCACCCTCGCCCTCACCCTCGACAAACCGATGACCAAGCGCGTGTTAACCTATCACGGCTTACCCACACCCCAATTCCAGGTATTTGAACGCATTCACGAACCTATCAACGACGACCTGGTATTCCCTTTATTCGTCAAGCCGAGCCGCGAAGGCACGGGCATGGGCGTCAGCGCCGATTCGATTGTGCAAAACGAGGACCAACTGCGCACGCAGTTGCGCCGTTTGTTTGATCGGTATGACCAGCCGGTGTTGGCCGAGCATTTCATCGAAGGGCGTGAATTTACTGTTGGCGTGGTGGGTAATCTGACCACGCCGGTGGCCTGGCGGCTGCCGGAAGATGAAGAAGCGCCGCGTGTCTCCAGAGGTCTTTATTTGCTGCCGCCGCTGGAAATTGACATGGCTCGGTACCCTGATGAAGAAGGCGGCATTTACACCAGCCGCATCAAAACCGAACTGGCGCATGAATTCCATTACCTTTGCCCCGCGCCAATCGACAACGATTTGCTGGAAGAATTAAACTGGCTTACGGCCGCCACCTTCCGCGTCACCGGCTGCCAGGATGTAGCCCGGGTCGATTTTCGTCTGGACGCCAACGATGGCAATAAACCGTACATTTTGGAAATCAATCCGCTGCCCGGCCTGAACCCGGAATATTCGGACCTGTGCATTGAAGCGCGGGCGGAGGGCTGGACCTACGAGGAACTGGTGAACCGCATCCTGAACGAAGCGACGGAACGGTACGGGTTGTAAATGAACTTCCCGGAAGTTTTGAACTTCCGGGAAGTTTAGTTTTTTTAATCCCAGGCCAGGGGCAGGCGCTCCAAACCCCGAAAAAGGACGCCGGAGCGCCAGGAGAGTTGGGCGGGGGGAACGGCCGTGCGCAAATTCGGCAGCCGTCCAAAAAGAGTTTGCAGGGCAATTTTGCCTTCCAGGCGGGCCAGGGGCGCGCCGAGGCAGTAGTGGATGCCATGGCCGAAGGCCAGATGACGGTTGTTAGCCCGGCAAACATCCAATTTATCAGCCTGGGCGAACTGGCTTTCGTCGCGGTTGGCGGAGGCCAGGACCACGCGCACCACATCGCCACGGCGCATCTGGCAGCCTTTGTAGACCACGTCGCGGCGCACCCAGCGCGTGGTGGAGGTTTCCACCGGGCCATCGAAGCGCAGGAGTTCTTCTACGGCCGTTTCCACCCCAACCTCTCCCTTCACCAATTCCACCTGCTCAGGATGTCTCAACAGCGCCAGCACCCCGTTGCCAATCAGATTCACCGTCGTTTCATGCCCCGTCACCAGCAGCAAGGCCACCATGCTGGACAGCTCGGCCGAATTCAGCCGCTCGCCCGCTTCCTCCGCGCCAACCAACGCCGAAATCAAGTCATCCTGCGGCCGGCGCTGGCGCTCGGCGAACAGCTCTTGCAGGTAAGCCACAAACGCGCGCACTTTGCGCTTGCGGGCGCTAAACGTCAGCCCGTGCCGCCCCGGGGCAATGATCGCCTGCGACAAATCGGCCACCAGCTCGCGGTCCACCGCCGGGATGCCCAGCAAATCGGTGATGACGATGGTCGGCAGCGGCAGGGCAAAATCGGCGATGAGGTCCATCTGTTTGGCGGCGACTACCCGGTCAACAAGACTGTCGGCGATGGCCTGGACGCGGGGCGCGTTTTCTTCCACGCGGCGCGGGGTGAAGGCCTGGTTGACCAGCGCCCGCAGCCGGGTGTGGTCGGGCGGGTCGGCGAAGAGCATGTTTTCGTTGATGAGGCGCTGGCTGAGGGTAGACGGCCGTTTCCGTTCCAATTCCTCCGGCAGCAGCGTGTGAGCCACATCCT
Source organism: Chloroflexota bacterium (assembly GCA_017993775.1). Classification (GTDB taxonomy): domain Bacteria; phylum Chloroflexota; class Anaerolineae; order Promineifilales; family Promineifilaceae; genus Leptovillus. The sequence continues at coordinate 4,976 of JAGOMA010000075.1, forward strand.
TCACAAAGCGCTCGTTGTCCTTTAGCACCTCAATCACGTCGTCGTAGCGGGTGATGTACCAGATGGTCGAGCCATTGCGGGCGACGTGGGCGTAGATGGGCGCTTCTGCGCGCATGGTGGCAAACGTGGGAAACGGGTTCGCCTTAAATTTCGGGCTGAAGAGATCGTATTCCGGCGCAACGGCCGTTAAATCTGGTTGTTCAGGCTGCATGGAATCCTTTTCACTGCTCAAAACACCCCGCCCACAGAAAAGCATGACAATTGTAACATGATCTTTCAGGCTGGCGGGTGATCTTTTGCACTACTCCTGGTTCAGGCTGCTTTTTATAATCCTTCGGATATTGCCATCTGGGGTGGGGATACAGACGATTTGCCAGAGTCGCATCGTTGCCCCTCACCCGCCACTTTTCAACGGGAGGATTGATGAAACGCGTTTCTTACCGCCATTTGTTTGTGATGGTAGCCCTGGCAACATGTCTATTGGGTTTATCGGCCTGCAAGGAAGCCGCCGCGCCAACGGCCGTGCCCATTGCCGCCGCTACAGAAACGGCAACGGCCGTGCCCCCAACAGCCACAGCCAGCGCCACGACCGTGCCCACCAACACGCCCCCACCAACCAAAACCGCCACGCCATTGCCCACCGACACGCCCGAACCGTCGCCCACCGCCACCCACACGCCCACAAAAACACCCACGGCTACGCCGGAACCCACCGACACCCCTGCGCCCACCAACACGCCGCGCCCTGCGGCAACTGCTGCGCCGGTAACGGCCGTGCCTCCCACAACCGCGCCGCCAGCCGCACCGCCCGTCTCCGGAACCGCCCACACCTTCCCCGAAACACCCATCCAGCCCTGGAACGCCGATACTTACATCCGCTATCTGGGTCTGGTACGCGATTCGTTCCGCAGTTTCAACAGCGAGTACCAACTGGCCTTAACCACCGACAAAGCGTTCGACTGTGGCACATTTATTGGCTGGACGCGATTGTGGATTTTAGAAGCGCCTGGTTTTACCGACGTGCCGGCCACCTGGCAGCCGCTGTACAGCGAATACCGCGACAAACTGCGCCAGATAGCCAACCTGACGGCGGAGGTACGGCCGTTATGCAACGCCCAAGGTGGGGAAATTAGCGAGGAATCATCACGCGCCATTCTGGCCTTTTTGCTGGAGGCTTACCCGCGCCTGGAACAAATGATTATCGAGGCCAACCAGCTGCCGCGTTAACGCTGCTCAGATCTCATCGCCAAAGCGAAACCCCAGCTGCCGCTGGGTCACTTCCGCCAGGCCGCTGACGCCCACGCCAATCAGGCGCATCCGGCGGCCTGGCGGCCAATTTTCTTGCCAGATGGCCCGCGCCAGACGATAAATTTCCTCTTCGCCGTCCACGCCAATTTCGATGGACCTCTGCCGCGTAAAGGTTGTGAAATCGGCCCAGCGGAACTTTACGCGCACAGTGTGGGCGATGAGATTGCGCTTCTTTAAGGATTTAGACACGCTGGCAGCTTGCCAGCGCAGCTGCTCTTGCAGCCGCGCCGGATCATTCACGTCCTGGTTAAAGGTCCATTCCTGGCTGATGCTTTTGGGCTGGCCGCGCTCGGCGTGGACCTGCCGCTCGTCCTGGCCCAGGGCGCGGCGCTGCAAATCTTCCGCCTGACGGCCGAATTGGGCGCGCAGCACGGCCGTTTCCGCCGCCGCCAACTGCCCACAGGTGTGAATGCCCAACGCGGCCAGCCTTTCGGCCGTGCGCGGCCCAATCCCCCAGATCACCCGCGTGCCCAGCGGCGCTAAAAATTCCGCTTCATAGCCCGGCAAAACGATGGTACAGCCGGCCGGTTTTTCGTGGTCGGAGGCCACCTTGGCGACGAGTTTGCTGGTGGCCAGGCCCACGGAAGCGGGCAGTTGGGTCTGGGCGTAAACGGCCGTGCGCATCTCTTCCGCCAGCGGCAGCGGATCGGCCCAATCGGCCAGGTCGATGTAGGCTTCGTCCACGCTGATTTGCTCGACAGGGCCATACTCGGCCAAAATGTCCATGACTTGCCGCGAGCATTCGCGGATGCGCGGCCAGTTGGCAGGGACGATTTTGAGATGGGGGCACAGATGCACGGCCGTGCTGGTGGGCATGGCGGAGCGAATGCCCAGTTTACGCGCCTCGTAGCTGGCAGAGGCCACCACGCCGCGCGCATTGGGCTGGCCGCCAATCACCAGTGGAACGCCGGCGTCTTCCGCATGGTCCAGAATGTGGACGTTGACATAAAATGCGTCCATATCCAGGTGCAAGACAGCTTGCGGCCAGGCACAGCCAGTCGATGTATCGCCAAAAATTGACATAATTGGAGGGCAATCAATGGCAGGCGAACGGCAAAATGGAAACGGCCGTGCCCGTTTAATCCGCCAGGGCGATTTGCGCCTCGGCGCGGCTGACCACTCGGCCCACATCGCGCGCAAAACCCACCACATCAATGCGCGACAAGATCAGAATAGCGGCCAACAGACCTAACGCTTCCAAGCCAAAAATGACTGCGTAGCTCAGTCCGGCCGGCAAACCCAATCCCAAAAACAAAAGGTCGCGGGTGGCTCCGCCCAAAAACGTGCCAAATCCTTTGGAAACCAAAATCGCAATGGACCATAAGCCAAGATAAGCGCCCGCCTCCGTGTCGGAAGCCATCACGGCCATCAAACTGAGGCCGCCAAACGTGTACACGCCAAATCCCGCGCCAAAGATGAGCAGGGCCAGTTCCAGAAAATGCACCTGACCGGCAAACGAGGCGGCGCCCAAAACGATCAGACCCAGAGCCATGAAGCCCAGGCCCCATTTGGCGATGGCGGCCTGTCGTTCGGGCGGCCGCCTGCGCCAGAAATAGCTGCCGCCAACCAATGTGACCACGGTAGCGGCCTGCCAATAGCTGTTAAACCGCGTCGTCCGGCTGATGGGCAGATTGAACACATCCGCGCCAAATGGCTCTAGAATGGCGTCCTGTGCCCAGGCAGCCATGGTCGCCAGAGCCAGGAAGAAGAAGAAGCGGCGGGTGCGTGGGTCTTGCCAGATTTTGCTGATGATGGCCTTGAAGGCGGGTTGTTGGTGGGGGGTGGACACGGCCGTTTCCGTCACATCACCCTTTTTCTGCCGCTTTTCGGCGCCGGCAATGGCAAAAAACCAGAAAAAGCCGCCCACCGCCATCGTCGTGATGACCATTTCCCAAAATATCGGTGCGCTGTACACATCCATCCACACGCTGAAGCCGATACCGGCAATGGCAAAAAAGATGATCAGTACTGTCTCGACGGTGCTGATAGCCAGCCCTTGTTTTTCTGGCGGCGCGGCGTCGCGCACCAGAGCCAGGAACGGGCTGCCCGAGATGAGCGTGCCGATGCCATACATTAGCGAAGAAGCCAGCGCCAGCAGCCAGCCGAGTACATCAGTAGTGACAACGCCCAGACGCATGAGGCTCAGGCCCAGCAGCGGCAGCGACAGCACCATCAATCCCCGCCCCAGCCAGATGTAGGATGTGCGCCGGTAGCCCCATAACGGCCGTGTATCCGACCAATAACCGGCCAACAGACTTAGTGGCGACAGCAAATAGCGCAGGGCAATCAACAAGCCCACAGGCGTCGCCGGAATGCCAAAGTTGGAGATCATCACCCGGTTCCAGATGCTCGTCACCAAAATGTCGCCCATGGCCGAACCAATTTGGAAGCTGCTCAGGCGCAGCAGCCGCCAGAAGGTAAATTTTTTATTCATTTTCATGCCGATTCATTTTGTGTCCTATGCTGGTGGGGAATCCGGGTAGGGAACGGCCGTTACCGGCAATTTAATCACAAACGTCGTCCCTGCTCCAAGCGCGCTCGAAACAACCAATTTGCCCCCCAACCCTTCGATAAAATCGCGTGTCCAAAACAAGCCAAAGCCCATCCCGCTGCCCTTCTTTGTCGTCCAGCCCATTTCAAAAATATGCGCCAGATTTTCCGCAGCGATGCCCGGCCCATTATCCCGAATGGTCACTTCAATCAGGTTGGGCGCTGCCCGACGTGTCTCTAACCAAATTTGCGGCGCGGCGCTTTCACCGGCCAATGCTTCGACCGCATTTTTGATGATGATGCGAAACGCCTCCGACAACATATCTTTGGCCGTTCTGATCAGCGGCAAATTCTCTGTCAGGTCAAAATGGAGCGTCACTTTCGTCTCGGTGATAATTTTTGCCTGATCGCGCAGCAGGGGTGTGCGAGGGAAAATTTCGATGAGGGCGCGGCTCAAACTGTCGTTGACATTCACCATATCAATGGTCGGCTGCTGCCAGGGTTCGTTCAGATTATCGAGTATATTCACAATTTTGCCGATTTCCTGAACCACCATGGGCAGTTCGCGCAAAATAAACTCGCGTCGATCGCCGTCTAACTCCGGCAAGAGCTGCAAAAGCTGCATGTAGCCACTGATATTGCCGACGTGATTGCGTAATGAATGGGCCGAGGCCACAGTGCTGAAAGCCATGCGGCCAAAGGTTTGGGCAATGCGGCGTTGTTCCGACATTTCCTGGAATAAACGGGCGTTTCGCAGCCCGGCGGCAGCGTGTTGGCCTAAAGCGGTCAGCAGGCTGATTTCCCAATCCGTGAATTGGGCTTTGTTGGTGGTGACAAACAGATTGCCGATCACCTCATCTACCTGGAAAAAGGGGACGGCAATGACTTGTCGGATGCCCATTGCGTCTTGCGCCTGCTGGGCCAGGTCTGCACTGACCAGCGGCCGGAATAAGTCGTATAGCTGGTCAGAGACGAGGTATTTTTGGGGACGGCCGTTTAACCCCGTCACCGCCCTCACGCTCAAATTATCCTGATACTGGACATCATCCAGATAAACCACAGCATGTGAACCCAACAACCCGATGCCTACGGCCTGTTCCATAGCCGCCACAATCGCCGGGTCCAGGTCCACGGCATAGGCGCGCACTGGCAGCGCACGGCCGTCTTCCAGGGTGGCTACCATCGCTCCGGTATAGCCAAAATCCTCGACAACGCCCTGGACAATCGTCTGCAATACTTCTTTTTCGTCCGTCATGCGGGCCTGCAAACGGAGGACGATATGTTCTAATGTTTGAATGGCTTCCAGGCGGCGTTGATTCTGGATGGCTACGGCTGCCTGCCGGCCAAAGGCGCTCAGGACATTGATTTGCCGGTTGGTCAGAACTTCCGTAACAGCAGCAAACAGGCTGCCAACCACTTCACCATTCAGTAAAAACGGCAGCACAACCACCTGCACAATGCCTGCCTGTGTCTGCAAGGCGTCGGCGTCTGCCCGGCTGAGTAAGGGGTGATATAAATCCGCCAGTCTATCGGTGACGAGATAAGAAGGGATACGGCCGTCTTCCCCCAGCACACCGCGTACAGCCAAATTATCGGCGTAATTGTCGTCATTTAGCGGCAGCACAACGCCCGGCCCCAACTTGCCCAAATGAGAAAAGGCAGGCAGCCTTTGCCGCTCATCAATGCCGCCGATATTGCCAAAAGCGCGCACAACCAGGGTCACACCCTCTTCCAACGTGGCCACCATGGCCCCAACGCAGCCCATATGGTTTACAACATCGGCAGCGATCTGTTCTAAAACTGTTTGCAGTTTGGGGGAGATAATGGGGACTGGCGCAGATAGGTTCGTGTTAGGCAAGGTATTTTTCCTGGGATGTAGTTTTGACTTTTATGGTCAGCTTTTTATCCAACAGGCTGTATTGTAACGCAAATATGACCGTCGTTAAACGGTCATATTACATGAATTACTCATAAAGCGAGGACTTTGGGGGGATTACGGCCGTTGCAAAATGTGTGTGGCAATCGTTGCGCCGCTGCCGCCGATGTTCTGGGTCATGGCAATGCGCGCGCCGTCAATCTGCGCCTCGCCGGCCTCACCGCGCAGCTGCAGGGTCGCTTCAGCAATCTGGTAGAGACCGGTTGCGCCGACCGGATGGCCACGCCCTTTTAAGCCGCCCATGGTGCAAATGGGGATACGGCCGTTCGGGAAAATATCTCCCGCCTGCGCTACCCGCACGCCCTGGCCTCGCTCCGCAAACCCGCAAGTTTCCAGCGACAAAGCGGCCATTATGCTAAACGCATCATGCAGTTCAAACAAATCCACATCATCCGGCCCAATACCGGCCTGGGCATACGCCTGCCGCGCCGACTGTTCCGCCGCTTTCAACCAGAGCGTGTCCTCGCGGTCATGAATCGCCAGGGTGTCGGTGGAAACCGATGACCCAATCACGCGCACCGCTTGCGGCGCTTTGCTGGCCGGAACCAACAGCAGCGCCGCCGCCCCATCGCCAATGGGCGAGGCATCATACAGGCTGATAGGATCGGCCACGACGCGGCCTCTATCGTACATTTTTTCGGTGATCGGTTCGCGGAACATGGCAAAGGGGTTTTTGGCCCCGTTGGCGTGGGCGTTCAGGGCAAAAGGCGCAAAATCGTGCCGCGTGTAGCCATATTCGTGCATGTAGCGGCGCATGATCAGCGCATTCAACCCGACGAAGGTGATGCCGTGAATGACTTCATAATCGGCGTCGGCCGCGCCGGTAAGCGCAGCAGTCGTTTCTTTGAAATTGGTCTCGGTCATCTTTTCTACGCCAATGACCAGAGCCGCTTCAATCTCGCCGCTGGCGACGGCCAGATACCCCTGGCGCATGGCCGAACCGGCCGAACCGCAGGCGGCTTCTAACTTAACGGCTTCCACACCCCATTGGCCCAAATGGTCGGCAATCAACGCGCCCAACTGGTGCTGCTTATTCAGACGACCGCTGGTCATGTTGCCGACGAAAATGGCGTCTACTTTACTCACATCGGCGTCGAGCATGGCCGCGCGGCCGGCATCTACCGCTAATTGACGAATGGCCAGATCCCAGTGTTCGCGCACGGCCGTTTGCCCCACGCCCAAAATTGCAACTTCTTGCATACGATCCTCCCGGCGCACAATCGGCCATTTGTCGGCAAAATGCGCACCGCTTTGTTATGATAGATTTCTAACGGCTTAAGTGTAACCGGCGGAAATGTCAGAAACTATCAGGTTCAGGCCGATAGCTACCAACTTAGGCCACTTCGATGGTGTAGGTCCAGCCGTAGGGGTCGGGCAAACGGCCGTCCTGAATCCCCGTCAACTCTTCATACAGCCGGTGTGAAACCGGGCCGGGCTGGTAATCGTTGATGAGGTATTCTTCATCCTTGTAGCCAAATTTGCCCACCGGAGCGATGACGGCCGCCGTGCCGCAGCCAAACACTTCGGTAATTTTGCCCGATTTCAAGTCGGCCAGCATATCGTTCACGTCGATGGTTTCTTCGCTCACTTCGTAGCCCAGGTCGGGAGCCAGGGTCAGCAGCGATTTGCGGGTGATGCCGGGCAAAATGCTGCCGCTGAGTTTGGGCGTAACAATGTGCTGCCCGCCATAGACAAAACAAATGTTCATGGCGCCAACTTCTTCCACGTAACGGCCGTGAATGGCATCCAGCCACAACACCTGCGAATACCCCTTGCTCTTCACCGCTTCGCTGACAAACAAGCTGGAAGCATAATTGCCGCCGGTTTTGGCTGCTCCCGTGCCGCCCTTCACCGCGCGGCGATATTCGTCGGAAATAAACACAGGCACCGGGTTGAATCCTTCTTTAAAATACGCGCCAACCGGGCTTAGGATGATGAAATGCAGGTATGTTTTGCTGGCGTGGACCCCCAGGGCCGGGTCGGTGGCAATCATCGCCGGGCGAATGTACAGGGTTGCGCCGGGCACGTTGGGAACCCACGATTCTTCCAGTTCCACCAGCTTCACGATGGCCGCCACGTGGTCTTCTTCGTCCACGGCCGGCATGACCATGCGCCGCGCCGATTCGTTGAAGCGGCGGGCGTTTTCCCAGGGGCGGAACAGGTTTACGTTGCCGTCGGCGCGCCGGTAGGCTTTGGTGCCTTCGAATATTTCCTGGGCGTAATGGAACACGGCCGTCGACGGCCATAAAGCAATCGGTTCATACGGACCAATTTTGGCGTCTTGCCAGCCCTGGCCGGTGGTGAACTGCTGCGTGAACATGCGGTTGCTAAACAGGTTGCCAAACCCAAAATCATCAACGGGCGGCTGCTTCATAGAAGCCGGATCAAGTGGGTGAATTTTTAAGTCCATGTTATCTCCTCTAGAATTAGGCAGGGTTGGCCGAGCAATTTGTCTCTTCAAATAAGATACTACTCTTTCTCTGGCCTCCCAATTTTTATCATACTTCGTCCGGTTCGTCAGAAAGTACTTTGGCTTTCAGGCGGCGGCGGTAGGCGCTGTAATCGGGGACGATACGGCCGTATGCCCCACTCATTAACGGCGACGACACCAAAAAATCGGCCGTCGCCCGATTGGTCGCCACGGGAATGTTCCACACGGCCGCCAGACGCAGCAGCGCCTTAATATCCGGGTCGTGGGGCTGCGATTCCAACGGATCCCAGAAGAAAATCAAACAATCAATTTCCCCTTCCGAAATTTTCGCGCCGATCTGCTGGTCGCCGCCCAGCGGACCGCTTTGTAATTTGTGAATCGACAAATTTAGGGTTTGCTCCAGCAGCCAACCCGTCGTTCCCGTGGCATACAGGGCATGATTTTCAAGCGAAGCCAGATTAAACCGTACCCAATCCATTAACTCGTCTTTCTGGTTATCGTGGGCCACCAGGGCTATTGCTTTACGCGCAGCCATTTCAATGACTATCATGGGCGTATTTGCCATAACTACCTCCATTATTTGACGTCCCTCACGCTGAACCCATTATAGACCATTCCCGGCGGTAAACGATTTCCCCTTTTTGGCGGTTTGGCGCTCATCGTCTACCATTGCCGGTTTATGATGCCATTCCTGGGGCGCATCGGCCCCAATTTGCTCTATAGCTACACGATATTTATAGGTCTGGGTGTGGTTGCCGGATTGGGGGTAACGGCCGTGCGCGCCCGCCGCCTGCCCCTGCCCGATTGGTTCGATGCCGCTTTGGCCGGTCTGTTAGGCGGCCTGATGGGCGGCCGGGTCGGGTTTGTGGTCAGCCAGTGGGCATATTTTGCGGAACGGCCGTCGGCCATCTGGCAGCTCTGGCAGGGGGGCTACACTTACCACGGCGCGCTGTTTGGCGCGCTTCTGGGGCTGGCCCTGTGGTGCGTCTGGCAAAAACGCAGCTTCGCTGCCTACGCCGACCTGTTCGCCCCTGGCATTGCTTTGGGTCAGGCGTTTGGCTGGCTGGCCTGCTGGTTTCAGGGCTGCGCCTACGGGAAGGAAACCACGCTGGGATTTCTGGCAACGGCCGTGCCCGACGAATATGGCCTGTTTGCCGTGCGTTACGCCACCCAACTTCTCGGCCTTGCCTGGGCGCTCATCGTATTGGCCTTTGCCCTGCTGACGGCTTCACGCTGGCGCAGCGGCCAACTTTTCTGGGCCACATTGGCTCTTCTCAGTCTGGGTTACGCCGCCCTTGGCCTGCTGCGTGGTGACCCGGTTCTGTTTTTAGGCCCAATGCGTCTGGATTTTGTTCTAAATAGCACACTTGTTCTAATTTCATCAGGTATGGTATACTTTTATCGGCTTGGCCTAACCCCTTCCCCAGAGATTGGAGATTAGAGATTCCCAGTCTCCACCCGCCAATCTCCAACGGCAGCCTGAAACTTTCATCGTTTGGTGTAGAATCCAGGCACATCTGGCGTGAAAATTGAACAGACGCCAAACGAATTAACATAACGAGAAAATCTAATGAGCGAAACCGAAACAAACGAAACCTGGCAAGAAACACCTGCCGGTCACAAAGCCGGGTTTGTCAGCCTGATAGGGCGACCCAATGCCGGCAAAAGCACTTTATTCAACGCCTTCATGCGCCAAAAATTGGCTATCGTCACGCCCAGCCCGCAAACAACACGCATCCGCCAGTTGGGTATTGTGACACAGCCCGAATACCAGGTGATATTCATCGACACGCCAGGGCTGATCAAACCGCGCCATAAACTGGACGAATATATGGTTGGCGTCGCCGCCGAGGCGCTAAACGACGCAGATGTGGTGGTGTGGCTGGTAGACAGCACGGAACCGCCTGGAACCGGCGACCGAATCATCAGCGAGCAGCTAAAGGCCTTGGGCGACCATGTGATCGTTATCCTGGCGATGAACAAGGCTGATTTGCTGAAGGCGGAGGATGTTTTGCCACGTTCAGAGGAGTTTCAGGCGATGATGCCCAAAGCTCCGTGGATTTTATTCTCGGCGGCCACGGGCAACGGCCGTGACGAACTCTGGCAAATGATCATCGACGTTTTACCACAAGGACCACGCTATTATCCGGCCGATCAGATCACTGACCTGTTCGTGCGCGATCTGGCCGCCGAACTGATCCGCGAGCAAATTTTGCTGCAACTGCGTGACGAGGTGCCATATGGCACGGCCGTTGTCGTGCAAGAATTCAAAGAACGCGAGAACGGCATGATTTATATCAACGCCAACATCGTCGTTGAACGCGACACCCACAAACGCATTTTAATCGGCGCCAAAGGGCAGCAGCTACAACAAATTGGCGCCGAAGCGCGTAAAGAAATCGAAGCGCTGACCGAGAGCAAAGTTTACCTGGACCTGTGGGTTAAAGTAGAGCCTAAATGGCGGCGCGATGAAAAAGCGCTGCGCCGTTTGGGCTACCGCAGCGCCGACTAATTTTCCACGGAGGCCATTATGTCAATTCGTGACGAGGGATATGACAGTCAGCGACGGGAATTTCTACGCACGGCGGCCATAACCACAATTGCCGCCGCAGCGACGGGCGTGGGGGCCACAGCGCTGGCGCGCCGGACTACGGCCGCCCCCCCACCACCCGTGCAGGTGACGGCCGTTTCCCCGGTCACAGAAACCCGCCTCACATCCCCGGATGATCTGGCCGACCTGTTCAATAAATTAGCCGCCGCCCAGGCCGATAAAATGCGCCTGCAAGCAGAACTCGACGCCACACGCCGCAGTCTGGAAGCGCTGCAAACCGCCAACGGCAGCAGCAATGCCCAGGCAGACGCATTGGCGCTGGAATTAGACAAAGCCGCCCGGCAGCTTGGCGTCATGGGCGGCTTAGTCGCCCTTTATGAACAAATTGACAACGTGGATATGGCGGCGTTGGTAGAAGAGGGGCTAACGGCCGTTGGCGATTCCCTGAACGGCCTGGTGGCGCGCTCTCCGATCCTCACTGAAGGGATTGCCGCCGGCCAGCAAGCCCTGGCCGAATTCGAAGCGCATATTCCGCTGCTGCAAAACGGCCGTGGCTGGCTGGAAAGCGAGCAAATCAAACTGCAAGCTTATTTTGCCGCTCTGGAAGAGTTGTTGTCCAGCACCGTCGAAAAAGTGGGGCCATTTCTAGAAATGGTCAACCAATGGTTTCAAGACCTGCATAAATGGCTGCCATTTAATCTAGGCCAACGCGCCGCCGAAGTCATGGCTGCGGCCACGGATTTGCTGGGCGAAACTCCCCACACACTCAGCGGCCTGACCACCAACATAGCCCAACCGCTGGACGTCTGGCTGGCAAAAGAGGGCGACGATATCCGCCTGAGCCGGCAAATTATCAGGCCTATTCGGGAAAATGTATTTGATCAGGCACAGGGATTGGCCGACGAAACAACCCAGGCGCAAACTGCTTTTCAGGAGCGATTGGCGCTGCCGTGGGCAACGGCCGTACACCAACAGCGCCTCGTCCGTGACCAAATCGCCCAATACCGGCAGGAACACAAAATTTGATAATTCAAAGATGGGAGATAGATCAATCTCTAATCTCCAATCTTTCTTTATTATTCCGGCGGCTTATCTAACGGCGGCGCAACGGCCAAAAAATCATAGGCAAACCGCTGAGCGTAAGCGGCAATCAAGGTTTCCACGCGATCTCTATCTGCCGAGGCCACAATCAAACCGGCGTGAAACTTTTTGTGCAGGCGAAACACGATTTCCGCATCCTGATAACTCGATAAATCAGGCCATTCCTCCCGCGCCAGACAAATCAACACCCCGGCATACTCCTCTTTGTCCGTCGGAATGATGTACTGCTCGCCTCGGACATGCGCCGCTTCCAATTTGGCCCATTCGCCCCATAGATTTACGCCAGCGGCCGCGACCACCAATTCCTCGATGTTGGCCCCGCCAACCCGCGCCGCCGTTTCCAAAAAGTAGAAACGGCCGTCATCGGCCTTGATAAATTCCGTATGGGCCACGCCGCGCGCCATGCCAAACCCCACAACCATTTGCCGGTTCAGGGCCAAAATAGCCTGCGCGTCGGCCGAGTCGCGGCGCATGGTGCGGGTGACAAACACGCCGCCATCATGAGCAACATTCAGCGGCGGCTGGGCATATTGATGAGGCACAGCCAGGACAACTTCCCCTTCGGAAACAATCGAATCGACGTGATAAACCAGGCCGGGCACAAATTGCTCCAGCAAAAAGTACGATTGCTCGTCGCCCAATTTATCTAACCAGCGCCAAACCTCTTCCGAGTTATGCACTTTTTTAATGCCCATCGCCCCGGCTTCAGCGCGAGGCTTGAGTACCCAGGGGGGTGACACGCGATCCATAAAGTCTCGAAGGCGGTCGTAATTGAAAACGGGCGTAAATTCCGGCACAGGCAGGCCGATTTGGCGTGCCTGTGTGCGCATAGCTAGTTTATCGCGGAAGTAACGGCCGTGTGTCACTCCCAATCCCGGCAAGCGAAAATGTTCCCGCAGCGCAGCGGCCGTCAGAACGTCATAATCATCCAAAGGCACAATCTGGTCAACGGCCGTGCCACGCATCAGGTAAGCAATGGCATACGTAATATCCGGCTGCTTGGCCAAATCCGGCATGAGAAATATCTCGTCGATGACGTCGCGCGGCCAGGGTTCATCGGCCAATTTCTCACGCGTCACCAACAACACCCGGCAGCCAATCGCTTTGGCTGCCCGAAGAAACGTCGTGCCTTTAAAATAACTGGCCAGACACAAAATTGTTACCGGAGATTCAGACATAGGGCTTCCTTTGCAAATTTTGTCAGGGTAAAAGCATGGTGACAATAACAACGACCAGTAAAACAGCCACAATGGCAAAGATAATGAGCAGCAAAATCATACCGTAATCGGCAGGTCGGCGAGACGACGGTGTAACAGCGTCCGGATCTTCCCAACTAACCACTGAGGAAGAATAAGGCAATTCCGGTCGGAGATCGACTGATAAAGGTTCGTCGAGAGGTAAATCGTCAAAAGAATCCCCGACGTCTTCGTCAGCTTCTTCAAACCCGAGATCGGCCAGCATTTCGGCCGTTAATTCCACATCATCGTCAGCATCCATCGCCGCCGAGAGCCGCGCCATCATATCGTCACTCAATGGCCGCGCTGCAGGGGTTGTTTTGGCAGCCAACACGGCCTGCTTCTCCGCGTTTACCTGCTCTTCACTACTTTTCTGAACGGGCATTTCCGCCTTAACTTCTGGCGGCGCGATTTTTTGGACCCACGGAGGCAGATCTGCCTGGGTCAATTGGGCTGCATCAGACCGTTTCTTAATATCTGCTAATACAGCCGCCATAGCCATGCGATCCGGCAGCAAATCGAGACTGGCGGTAGAAGGCAAGGTCTCCGGTAAAGACGGCTGAACTACCTCTACATCCCTGACCAACAAAGAATAACCGGCAAAGCGCGGCTCGAAGGTCAGATGTCCGCCAGCGCGTATTTTCATGCCTTCCCGAAGGGTCACTTCGTTGGCTGCCCGCTCCGATAAGACACACCGGACCCGATGCGCTTGTTCAACAAGCGCGAATTGGACCTGAGGGGAACGGCCGTTTACCACCTGATCCAGTTCCGCTACCTGACCCACTACAAACACCAGGCCCAATGGCAGTTCCAATGGCAATTGCAATGCCAGTCGATTATTCAAATGACTAACCGTTACATCCATAATGCCCAACCATCCCAGCTAGCACCTATACTCGTCTGCCAACAGCAAAACTCACACAGGCGTCACTAAAAATCATCGTCGATTTTCTCATTATACTTCAGATTCGTCACGCGCCCGGAAAAAGGGAGATACGGCCGTTCCAACACCAAATCGCATAAAAATTTGCCTCAAGCCCCCACCTGATTTAAACTACCCATGAAATAACCCAGAAATTATCAGTTAACAAAATACAAGCTTGTCTCAAGTAAGTTCATTGGTGTACAATTTTTTTTCGTCCTCGTTTAGTTGACGAAAAAATCACACTTGTTATACTTAACCTTCGGTAAACGCACTGCCGATATTCAAGCGTCACCTTTACAGTTAACAGAAAATCGTTGACATGCCGACGTAGCTCAATTGGCAGAGCAATGCTCTTGTAAAGCATAGGTTATGGGTTCAAGTCCCATCGTCGGCTTGGCGAAACCAAGAACTGGGTCAGTGTCCCGAGTGGCAAAGGGGGCGGACTGTAAATCCGCTGGTGTAACGCCTTCGTAGGTTCGAGTCCTACCTGGCCCACAGTAATTCAGCCCTGTTAAAACACAGCAACCTGAATTTAGCTTTTTAAGCCAATTGCCCACGTAGCTCAGTCGGCAGAGCGCATTCTTGGTAAGAATGAGGTCATGGGTTCAAATCCCATCGTGGGCTTTATGCCCCGTTCGCCCATCTAAAAAGGGGTGACGGGGTATTCTTGTGAAAGGTTACCGTACGATTTGTGCCATTCAAAGTGAATGGCACTGAAATAGATCATACAAAGGATATGAGGGGTTAAGCAATGGCCAAAGAAAAATTTGTGCGCGAGAAGCCACACTGCAATATTGGCACCATCGGTCACATCGACCATGGCAAAACCACCCTGACAGCAGCTATTACCAAAACGCTGTCCCTGAAAGGTTGGGCGG
>JAGOMA010000076.1 GCA_017993775.1 Chloroflexota bacterium
GGCCTGTTCTGCTTCTTGTCTGGCCTGGTTGTTACGGAAGACGGCAACCCCGTTCGTCAGCAATTCCCGTTTCCACTGGCTGGCCTGGTTGGGACTGATTTGATATTCTGTGGCAATCTCATTCAATGTTTTCAGCCCCTTGGCTGCCTCTAGCGCTACTTGGAACTTGAATTCCGCACTTCTTCTGACCCGTTTCTTGTTGCTCATATTGCCTCCACACACTCATTTTCGCACATATGTTTCTCCTTAGCATGTGGTCCGGTTTTTGGGGGTCATTATAAAAAACGTTGGCCGATTGAGGTAGACAATTACTACGTCAAACAATTGTTGGGTTTAGGCGATTTTCGCGTACAGTCTTATGAAGCGGTGGAGAAGTGGTTTGCCATCATCTTTTTGGCCTATACCTTTCTGCAATGGCGGTTAAATCATAAGCAACCAGACGAACGTTTCACCGTTGTGGCTGACGTCATTCGTCACCATCGTCAGGAACACGCCCGCCAAGTTTTAGAAGCTGCTTGTGAGCTTGCCGTTCATTGTGCCGACATATCCCAAGTCTTACAGCGTTTTATAAGCAATGGGGTACCTGTGCCCATATAGGCAGAACCGCTTTTCTGTCGCTTTGAATAATTGTACGCTTGAATCAGTCGCAAACTGATTCGTTGTTTAGTCCTGTCTCGGGTAAAGGCCGATGGCAAGACGATATTGAGTTTTTAAGGTTCAGTTTTATGATTCTGGCTCAAAAACGCCAGTGTCCAGTTCATAAGTGAATTGTAGCCAATTACTGGCTTGACAACTCACAAAATTGCTTAACTTGTAACTGATGGACTTAGGGACATAATTACCCAACCATTCCCATTATTTACTTCAGGTAAATTTACTATTAAAGCGTTGTCTGCTGTACCTGTTGGTGCTTTGCTCAAGGCAGATTGAGTCGCCCCCCTGCTCCGGCGCGGTCTTCCGCCCGCTGCTGTGGCCGGCCTCCTGGCCGAGCCACACCGCGCTTGCAAGTCACCAAATCGCCAGCCAAACGGCCGTTCCCCTCATCTCAAACCCACTGCTTGCTAAATCATTAGAACGCCTCCAGTATACCCATGTTTAACGCCTCAACCTTACCAATCGACTGCAAATTGGCTGCAAAACGGCCGTTCCTCCCCTCTCTCACCCCCACCAGGACCCCCAAATATAGCCTGCCCCCTTTTTCCGCTTACTTCTCGCTCCTACCCACATCCAGGCCAAACGCCCCGTTTCAGGCCTTTTCCCCCATATACAGGCTTGCGTTTGCCAGCTCATGCTCCATGCATCCTTCGCTCATCCTTCACTCGTCCTTCGATCATCCTTTCTGAAACCTTCTTAAGACCTCTCCTGCCCCCCGCATATGCCGGTTACCTTTACTCCTTTGCCCCTTCACGCCGTGGCCTTAAAAGCCGCTCCCCCCTCGCCACCCGCCGCCCAATCCGCTACAATCCAACCAATCGATCACCGCACCCCCATCACTCCCTTTAAAAACACTAGGCGCTCAGCCATCAGACCATCACGCACCGCGCATTACGCACCACGCCTACGCCCCTGAACGCCCCCAACCCAAAAGCGAGGTAATCCCATGTCTCACCAATCCTTCGTCACCACCACCCGCGGCCTGCAGCGCGACATCCCCCCCATGCGCCTCTACGAAAAAGCCAAAAAATTCGGCATCTGGAACCCCAGCGACATCGACTTCCGCCAGGACATCCCCGACTGGCAAAGCCTGGCCGCCGACGAGCAAGACCTGCTCCTGCGCCTCACCGCCCTCTTCCAGGCCGGCGAAGAAGCCGTCACCCTGGACCTGCTGCCTCTCATCCAGGTCATCGCCCAGGAAGGCCGCCTGGAAGAAGAAATCTACCTCACCACCTTCCTCTTCGAAGAAGCCAAACACACCGACTTCTTCCACCGCTTCCTCTCCACCGTCACCGGCACAACCTTCGACCTGAGCCACTACCACACCCCCAACTACCGGACCATCTTCTACGAAACCCTGCCCCACACCCTCCAGGCCCTCAAGCACGATGCGTCCCCCGCCGCCCAGGTCAAAGCGGCCGTCACCTACAACCTGCTCGTCGAAGGCATGCTCGCCGAAACCGGCTACCACTCCTATTTCACCGTCCTGGAACGTAACAACCTCATGCCCGGCGTGCGCCGTGGCATCCAACTCCTCAAACAAGACGAATCGCGCCACATCGCCTATGGCATCTTCCTCATCTCCCGCCTCGTCGCCCAAGACGACAGCCTCTGGACCGTCGTCGAAGACACCATGAATGAGCTGCTCATCCCCGGTCTCGGCGTCATCGGCGACGCCTTCGACTGCTATGATCCCATCCCCTTCGGCCTGCAAGAGTCTGAATTTATCGACTATGCCACCGCCCAATTCCAAAAACGCATCGACCGCGTGGAACGCGCCCGCGGCGCAACCCTGGAAGACATCTACCGCGTCACCCAAACCGTCATTGATGAAAACGACGGCTGAACGCCTCCATTAGAAAAGAAAAGATTTAAGGCGTAACCCATTGACGGCCGTTTCCCCCACACTCTATAATGCTAATAAGTATCATTAACAACCCAAACACCCATACTACCCCGGCTGATACGTAGGCGGGGTCAAAAGTGCGTTCCCGAATCTCCTCTAGTGTGCCCGCTCGCTTTCGGCGGATTCATGAGGCCGGAGCCAACAACTGTCGTCGGCCGCCAAGAGATTCACCAACATATAAACGCCTCCTGTTTGACCAGAACACCACATACGTCACTCGCCGGGGTTCCTTTTTTAAACTGCCAGGATTGGTCCAATCTCCAAGATTGGACCAATCTCTCCACCAACATCCAGGCAATAAAAAAGCGCCTGCCCCGCATGGCAGACGCTTTTTATTTCTATGCTTCACCCGAATAAAGTTAAAGCGAATAGATTCCTTTCACGGCCGAAAAAACGCAACGGCCATTACGGTTCTCAGGCCGCCTCTTCAATCACATACTCCGTGGTCACATGCACCCCGGCCCGCTTAAAGGTAATGCTGGCCGAACAGTACTTGGTCATCGAGAGTTCGATGGCTTTTTCTACGGCCGTTGGGTCAATATCCTTCCCCTTCACCGTGTACACAATCTTCACATCCGTATACACCATCGGGTAATCCTCGGCCCGGTCGCCGTCAATAAATACCGTCAAATCCTGCACATCCTGGCGCATCTTCTTCAAGATCGACACCACGTCTACGGCCGTGCAGCCCGCCACCCCCGCCAACATAAACTCCATCGGGCTGCCGCCCGCTGTATCGGCGTTTGGCGCCTTAAACTGCACCGTATACCCCGACCCCAAAGTCGTCTCAAAATTCCAATCGTCGCCTGTCCAACGCAGCGTAGCCGTTTTACGATGTGCCATCAGTTATCAATCCTCGTCATCAAATTCAACAAATCATCTACCAACGCCGCCCGATCTTCAAGGGAAAGCTCATCGTCGTTCAGCAAACACTCACGCGCATACGCCTGCAAAAACACATTCGTCGCATTCTTCACCGCCGACTGCACCGCTTTCAACTGCTGCACAATTTCGCGGCAGTCCCGCTCCTCGTCCACCATGCGCTGCACGCCGCGCACCTGTCCTTCAATGCGCCGCAGCCGCACCTGGATATCTTCTTTAACGGCCGTTGTCTGTACGTTCATTATCTTCTACCCAAACCCCAAGGGTTTTCTTCAACCCTTGGGGTTTCATTCTTGACCGGCCACCGGCCGGTTTAGCATCCGCTCGCTCAAGAAAAGGGACTGCTCGGCGGCCGCACACTCACCGGCGCGCTGCTGCGCGCCACGCCGCCCACCGCCACCGCGCCAATCGACTTGCGCGTATTGCAACTGCCACAAATCGGACACTCCTGCACATCCCCGGATTCCGACATTCGTAATTTTCTATCAAAAGGCTGCCCACACTCATGGCAGACAAAACTATACATTGGCATCGTTAATTAATACTCCTCAAGTGACAATATACTCTAGGGGAGTATAGTATACGCCGCCGCACATTTCAAGCCCCCCCGTCCATCTCTTACCAAAACTTTACAAAAGCTGTTGGCTTACAGCTATTAGCCCACTGCTAATAGCCCACAGCCTTCATTACCGCATCCGCGGGCAGACCATAGCGCGTATGGCCGTCCCGGCCTACCACCGTGTGGGCCATCAGCAGGCTGTTGTAGATGGCCTCCTCGACGGACTCAATCACCGCCAGCGACAACGCGCTCATGATTGGCTGCTCAAAGAGAAACGGCCGTTCCCCCACCAACACCTCCGGCCTATCCAAAATCCGATACGCCGTGCTAAAAGCAATCACAAAATCACCGCTGCCCCCATGGCACGTCGACCCCGTCCGCGCCAGCCCAAACGCCGCCCGATGCGCCAGCCGCTCCAACTGCCGCTTATCCAGCGGCGCATCCGTCGCCAGGATAATCATAATCGAGCCTTCGTTAGAAGAACGGAGATTAGAGCGTGGAGACTGCTCATCCTGATCACTCCCCAGTCTCCATTCTCCACTCTCGCCCGGTCTTAACATCGCCCCCACGTTCACCCCGGCAATGGTCAATTCTTCCGGGCGGCCAAAATTACTTTGCACCAGCGCCCCAATCGTAAAACCGCCCTGCTCAGGTAGCAGGCGGCGGCTGGCCGTGCCAATACCGCCTTTCCAGCCGTAACAACTGGTGCCCGTGCCCGCGCCTACCACCCCTTCGGCCACTGCGCCGGTCGAAGCGTTAGCCAACGCGGCGCGCACCTGCGCCTCGCCAATGGGCCGCGCCTGCATGTCGCTCAAATAGCCGTCACTCGTCTCGCCCACCACCGGATTCACGCTGGCATACCCCTGCCGCCCCGTCGCCGCAAAGCCCAGACCGATGTGCGGGTTTTGCTCAATCATCACGCTCATCAGGGCGTCGGCCACACGCGGGCCGTTCAGCGTGCCCGTCAGGGCGATGGGCGTCTCCAGGTTGCCCAGTTCGCGCACCTGCTCAAAGCCAATCACCTTGCCAAAGCCGTTGATGGTGTGCACGGCCGTTGCCACCTTTTCTTCATACAAATTACCCTGATGGGGCAGAATCACCGTCACCCCCGTGCGAAACGGGCCGCGCCCGGTCCATGCGCCCTCGCCCTCTATCAGCGTAAAATGCCCCACGGCCACCCCTGCCACATCGGTGATGGCATTGCGCGGGCCGGTGGGCAAACGGCCGTTATAAATCCCCAACTCTCTTATCCTTGGCATACCGCCTCCAATCCGCAACCCGCCATCAAAAACCTGCCATCGTTCTGGCTTCCCGAATCAACGCCCGCGCCAAAATGCGCGTCGGGTCAATGACCGGCAGCCCGTAAAGCTGCCGCGTCTGAATCGCCAGCGGCATCTCCGTACAACCCAGAATGATGGCTTCCGCGCCCATCTCCTGCAGCGCCCACGCCCCGGCCGCCAGCTGCGCTTGCGCCCGCTCGGTTGGCGCGCCTGTCGCCTTTACGCCATACACCGGATCATAAATCGCCGGATGAATCTGCTCCACCTGCATCGCCTCGTCCGGGGCAACCACGCGAAACCCCACCTCGCCCAACACCTGCGGATACACCGCCGCCCGGTACGTCCCCGTCGTCGACAACACCCCGACAGTCCGAATGTCCGGGTGATTCTGTTGCAGGTACCATCCCACTTCGCGGATCATATGCAGCAGGTGGATGGGGCAGTTGGCGGCTTGCAGCTCGGCCACAATCACGTCAAAGATGGGCGGCGCGTGGGCCGTGTTGCAGGGAATACCGGCCACCTGCGCCCCCATCACCGCCAGCTTTTGCAGTTGGCGAGCCAGCGCATAGGCCGGGTTTTTCGCCACGAAACCTAGCAAATACTCGGTGCGGTCCAAGATTTCGTCCGGTTGGGACAGGCTGTAGATGGGCAGGTGGTCCTGATCTTTGGCGGCGGGGGTTTCCGCCAGGATTTTTCCCAGCAAATCCAGCCCGGCAAACGGCCCCACCCCGGCCACAATGCCAATTGGTTTATCGTGTTTCATGTTGCTCACCAAACAAGTAAGTGGGATTTAGGGATTTCGCGGGGTTTTATGTGAAGCGTGATGCGTGACCAGGGGCGCCTCACGCCTCACGCTTCACGCTTCTCCAGAATCCCCAAAGAGCCTACAATTTATATCGGTTCTACCGTCACCGGCAAGCCGCTGAAGGCTGCGTTGCCGGTCAGGGCATCAATGGCCTGGTCGTCGGTCAGGTCGTTGATGCTGACGCCGGGATGGGCCACGGCCGTTGCCAACACCACCCCCTCCCGCCCATGCCCCCAACCATGCGGCAGACTCACCACGCCGGGCATCATGTCGGCCGTCAATTCAACCGCCACCTCCACCTGCCCCACGCGAGACACCACACGCACCATCTGTCCGGCAACAATTTGCCGCGCGGCCGCATCGTCGGGATGGAGCAGCAGCGTGCAGCGGTTCTTGCCCTTGACCAGACGCGGGCTGTTATGCATCCACGAATTGTTGCTGCGCAGCTGCCGCCGCCCGATGAGCAGGAGGGAACGGCCGTTATCCAATTCCATCTCCGCCAGCGCCGTTTTTAAGCGGTCCAAATCGGCCGCCAGCGGTTCCGGCGTCAGGTTGATGCGCTTATTGGCCGTGTAAAGGCGCTGCGGCAGGCAGCTTTGCAACGGTCCCAGGTCGATGCCGTGTGGGTTCCGTTTTAACTGACGCAGCGTTAGCCCGCCCGGCCGGCGACGGCCGCCCCAACTGCCATACGGCCCAAACCGCAGCGCTAAATCCACCAATTTGTCCGGCGGCAGGCGGCGGAAGAAATCCAGCTTGCCCAGGACATTGCGCCGGTCGGCTTTGGCGACGCCTTCCCAGCGGTTACGCAATTCGCGAAAAATCTGCCAGTCGGCGCGTGCGTCGGCGCTTTGGGCGAAGAGGGCCGGGCTGTATTTGGCCGTGTTGCGCACGGCAAACGCATGGAAAACCAGGTCGTAATGCTCCGTTTCCAGGCCGGTGGTCGGCGGCAGGATGATGTGGGCGTGGCGGGTGGTCTCGTTGATGTAAATGTCGACGGCCACCATGAACTCTAAACCGGCCAGGGCCTCATCCAACTGCCCGCCGTTGGGCGTGGAAAGAACCGGATTACCGGCATTAACCACCAGCGCCCGGATCTGCCCCTCGCCAGGGGTGAGAATTTCCTCGGCCAGGGCGGCCGCGGGCAGTTCGCCGCCAAATTCGGGCAGGCCGCGCACCCGACTGTGCCAACGGCCGTAACTGCCCACCGATCCCGTCAGGCCCGTCAGCCCCACAATGTCAAAGGCTGGCAGGGTAAACATTGCCCCACCCGGCCGGTCGAGATTGCCGCTGACCACGTTCAGGGCGTTGATGAGCCAGTGGGTGAGACCGCCAAATGCCTGGGTGGATGCGCCCATACGGCCGTATGCCACGGCCGTTTCCGCCGCGCAAAAATCGTGGGCCAACTGGCGTATCTGCGCCGCCGAAATGCCGGTCGCCGCCGCTGCCGTCTCCGGGGAAAAGGGGGAAACCAGCGCCGCCAGCGCGTCCAGCCCATCGGCGAAGGCCGCCAATCGACCAGGGTTGGCCAGCCCGTCGGCGAACATGGTGTGCAGCAGGGCCAGCAGCAGCAGCGCGTCTGTGCCCGGGCGAATGAAAAGATGGGTATTGGCGAGAACGGCCGTTTCCGTGCGGCGCGGGTCGACCACCACCAACTTTCCGCCGCGCGCCTGCATCTCCTTCAGCCGCCGGTCAATGCCGGCGGCAGTCATCAGGCTGCCATTGGAAGCCAGCGGATTCGCGCCCACCATCAAGAAAAAGTCGGTGCGGTCTACATCTGGAATGGGAATGAGCAGTTGGTGGCCAAACATGGTGTAGGCGGCAAAGTGATGGGGCAGTTGGTCCACCGAGGTAGCCGAGAAGCGGCTTTTGCTGCGCAGGGCGCGGATGAAGGGTGGCGAATAGAGCATGGAACCCAGGTTGTGGACGTTGGGATTGCCCTGGTAGAGGCCGATGGCGTTACGGCCGTGCGCTGCCTGCACTGCTTTCAGCCGCGCCACCACCTCATCAAAGGCCTCATCCCAGGTGATGGGTTCCCAGCCGACGGGCGTGCGCCGCACGGGCTGTCGCAGCCGGTCGGGGTCCTGGTAAATGTCTTGTAAGGCCACCGCCTTCGGGCAAATGTGCCCCCGGCTAAACGGATCGTCGGCGTCGCCTTTGATGGACACGACGCGCTCTCCGGCTACTTCGACCACCAGGCCGCACATCGCTTCACACAAGTTGCAGGTGCGGTAATGGGTTCGATGCCCGATTTCCTCGGCCGTTTGCTCGCTCATAAGTCTACCTTCTTGGCCATGTGGATATTCGTCGCTTCGTAGCCCAGTTGGTCATACAGGGCGCGGGCGGCGTGATTGTGCCCAAAGACGTGCAAGGCAATTTGGCCGATGCCCATTTCTCTGGCTTTTTCTTCCAGAGCGAGCAGGGCGAAACGGCCGTATCCCCGCCGCCGGTACGCTTCATCAATCAGAAAATCATAGATAAACGCCGACGGCGGCTTATGCTGCTCATCCACAGCAAACCAGAGCAGACCCACCTTTTGCTCCAGTTCATCATCATAGATCGCCAGCAAATACTGCTCCGGCGTCGCCAATCCCTGCGGCAAAAGCTGCTGAAACTCCTTCTCCGATCGTTCGCGCGCGCCCTCGGCCGGCCAGTTACCGGCGGTCACATGATCCTGGGCATAATCATCGATCACAAACGCCAGGTGCGTCTGAAAATCCGCTTCACTCAAGGGAATTAGTTTGATCATGCGCCACCTATCTGCTCGGCCAAAAACTGGACCATTTGCTGCCACGCCTCCCCGGCCGCGCCGGGTTGGTTGAAGTTGTTTTCCTGAACAAAGGCGTGGCCCACCCCATCATAAATGGTAATGGTCGCCGGAGCGCCCAGGCTGGCGAGCGCCGCTTCAAATGCCCGCACGTCGCTGACCGGAATTTGGGCATCGTCCGCGCCAAAAATCCCCAGAAATGGCTGCTCCCGAATCGGCTGAAGAACCGCCGGATCCGTCTCCAGCGAGCCATACAACACAATTGTCGCCGCCAGGTTTTCCGGCTGGCGCAGGCTGATTTGCAGCGACTGCTCGCCGCCAAAACAAAAACCCAGCGAGGCAATCCGCGCCGCGTCCACGTCGGGCAAAGCCTGCAAATAGGCCAGACCGGCGTCTAAATCGTCATGGATTTCTTGGTTGGGGGTGGTCAGGCGCAAGAAAAGGGCGCGCGGAACCTGGGTGGATAGTTTTCCGCGATAGGCGTCGGGGACCAGGACGACGTAGCCTTCGGCGGCCATGGCATCGGCCAGCCTGGTGATTCCTTCGTTCAGACCCCACCATTCGTGCAGCATTAGCACGGCCGGGAATGGCCCCTCGCCGGACGGCCGTGCCAGGTAGCCGATCAGTTCCGTGCCATCCGCGCCGGTGTAAGTTACGTTGGTAAAATCGGCCGTTTGCGGACCAAAGACGGCGTCAAAAACCATCACCCCGGCCAAAATCAAAACAACCAACAGCAGCAGCCCCGCCAATACCCCCACAATTCGCCCAATCCATTTCATAAAAATATTGCCTCCAGATGTTTTATGTAAGTGATATTAAAATTCTTCGCGTACCAGGGCCAGCATATCGCCGATTACGCCGGCGGCGGTCATCTCCACGCCGGCTCCTTTGCCGCAAATCATCAGCGGTTCGTCGTCGTAGCGGCCGGTGCGGAAGCTGATAAATTTAAGGTTCGCCAGGGCGCTGCCGGCAGGCACGGCCGTCAGCCCAACCACGCCTTTCCCCTCGCGCACCTGTGCCAGATAGCGCAACACCTGGCGGTTGGCCTGCGCGGCGGCCACACGCTGGGCCATTACCTCGTCTAATACCGCCACTTGCGCCATAAAATCCGGCACCGACAGGTTGGCCAGGTCAGGGGTGTATAACGATTCCACGGTGATGTCGCCGGTTTCCAGCGGCCAGCCGGCCATACGGCCTAAAATCATGACTTTGCGCATCACATCCAGGCCGCCCAGGTCTTCGCGGGGGTCGGGTTCGGTGTAGCCGCGTGTTTTGGCTTCGGCTACGGCGGTTGAAAAAGCCACGCCCTGATCAAGCTGCTGGCAAATAAAACCTAGCGTGCCGCTGAGTTGGCCCTTGATTTCGTGAATCGGGTCGTTGGTGTCCAGCAGGTAGCGTAGGGTGGCGATGACCGGCTGGCCGCCGCCGACGGTAGACTCGTGGCGGATGCGTGGGTGGTGGAAGTAGCGCTGCGCCGTCGCCCAGGGGCCGGCGAACACTTTTTTGTTGGCCAGGACGACGCCGTAGCCCAATTCCAGAGCGCGGTTGAGCGTGGGTTCCAGGCCAGACACGGCCGTTACGTCCACCACGATCACTTGCTCCAGTCCGGCCTCGGCCAGCAGGTTGAGGATTTGCAGGGTAGACGGCCGTTTCTCACCCACCGCCTGCCCCTGTGCTTTACGCGCTACGATGTCGCGCAGCTGGTCATCGGACAGGCCGCCGGGTTGCAGCTGCCAGGATTGGCTGTCGCATACGGCCACGACATCGAAATGGACGTGATTACGGGCGAGCATGGGGGAACGGCCGTCGACAATCTGCCGCAGCACCGCCGAGCCAACGCCGCCCGCGCCCAAGAGGAGAACAGGAATGTGTTTCATGGAGCCTCCGAAGAAGAAGAGATTAGAGATTAGAGATTGGAGATAAGAGAGTGGAGATTGACCAATTTTCAGTCTCCACTCTCCGGTCTCCAGTCATTTCTGCTCCAATCTTACCCCAAAAAGCGAAAGACCCCATCCGAAGATGGGGCCTTTCTTGCACCGTAGCATTACTTATCTCGAACGAGGAGGTAATGCTACGGTGCGACTAGCTGAATAACTATCCACAAGCATCACCTCCTTGTCATTAAGATGGCGGCGCAGCTTTCGCTGCAAATAAATTGGAAATGATGCGGGCATTATGGCATAGGGATGCCCGGATGTCAACCGACATGAGAAAATCCTTACCTCAATTCGGCCAGTGCGTTGAGGAGCCGGTCTACTTCTTCGATGGTGTTGTAGTGGGCAAAACCGATGCGCACGAGGCCGCCTTTGTCCAGCAAGTCCAGACGTTGCATGACGGCGATGGCGTAGTAGTGGCCATCCCAAACAAAGATGCCCTGTTCGCCTAATTTTTCAGCGACCTGCGCCGGGGTAAACCCTTCCAGGCTGACGGCAAAGGTGGGCGTGCGTTCCGCCAATCGTTCTATGTCGGTGATACCGTAGACTTTGAGGCCGGGAACGGCCGTTGCTCCGTGCAAAAAATGGTCGCTCAGGCTCATCTCGTATGTTTTGATACGGTCCATAGCCCGCACCAAACATTCGCGGCGCGTGCCGCTGGAATCGCCATTAGGCGCTGCGCCGATGGCCGCAATGTAGTCGATGGCGGCGGCGACGCTGGCAAGGCTTTCAAAACTTTGCGTGCCAGTTTCCCATTTCCCGGCCGGTTTATTGGTTGAGGGGCGCACTTTGTAGGCGGTGAGGGAATCGAGCAAATCGTATTTGCCGTACAGAACGCCGGTGTGTGGGCCGAAATATTTGTAGGTGGAGGAAACCAAGAAGTCGCAGTCCAGGGCTTGCACGTCGATGAGGTCGTGCGGCGCGTAGTGGACCGAATCAACATAGACGAGAGTGTTGTTGGCGTGAGCCAGGCGCACGGCCGTCGCCACATCGCTAATCGTGCCCACGGCATTGGAAGCGTACGTAATCGCCAGCAAGCGGGTGCGATCGGTCAACAAATCCGGCAAACTGTTTAACTTTAAGGTGCAATCGGCAGGGTCAAAATCCAGCCAGCGTACAGTCACGCCGTGGTCTTCAGCGGCCAGCAGCCAGGGGGAAATGTTGGCGTCGTGGTCCAGGCGGGTGACAATGATTTCATCGCCTGGCTGCCAGGTACGGGCGATAGCGCGGCTGATAGAAAAGGTGAGGCTGGTCATGTTCTGACCAAAAACGATTTCTTCTGGCCGACGGGCGTTGTAGAAGTCCATCATCGCCGCCCGCGCCGAATCCACAATGACGTCACTGCGGGCGCTGGTGAAGAAGGGGCCGCCATGGTTGGAGATGCCGAGGGTGAGGGCTTCGCTGATGGCGTCAATGACGCGCTGGGGAACCTGGGTGCCGCCGGGACCGTCGAGGTAGACGGCCGTTTTGCCATTGATTTCTAATTGTAAGGCGGGGAATTGCGCCCGTAAGGGAATAGGGTTGAGGAGGGGGGTTTGAGTTGACATGGGCAAATTATAGACGGAACGAGATGGAATGTCATTGGCAAGGTTGTGAGGGCGAATCTTGCTTCCCCGACAATGTTGTGAAAACGGCCGTTTCTTGCGAAAACGGCCGTTCACTACCTCGGCCACAACATATAGTGACTTTATAAAGGAGTCCGTGCGGGACAAGTTCGACAAAATGCTGGATAATATGTGCAATTCGTACGGTATGTCCGAAGGTTATGCACACACAAGCGATAAAAGTGCTATGACGGCGGCGCAAACGGCTGCTGATGTGACGATTTTGGGGCCGGCTGAGGAGCATTCCGCCCAGGTGATTCGAGAAGCGCTCAGTCTTGGTCGGACAAGGAGAGGAGAGTATGTCCTGGCAAATTGCCCAACAAATGCAATTTGATTCTCAACGAGAACAAATCCTTAAAAAAACTGCCATTGATCCGGAACAACAGCTCATCCTGGCTGATTTTGCCACTTTGCTGGCATTTGTCCATGACCGTCAACCGGTGGTAAGCAGGGCTGGTCAGTTGCCTCTGGGCATCCTGAACGACATCAACACTCGATTGAAACGAGGGGTGTCTCATAACCTGAAACGGCCGTTACAAAAATCATTCCCCCACATTAACGGCCTCTATCTCCTGCTGCGCGCTTCCGGACTCACCTTCATAGGCAGCAGCGGCAAAAAGCCGCAACTGCTGGTAGATGAATCTCTCTACGAAGCCTGGCAACAGTTCAACCCAGTCGAGCAATATGGCAACCTGTTGGAAACCTGGCTGCTGCGCGCCTACCCAGAAATCATCGGCGAGCGGGTCGGTGGATTCTTGCACACCCCGAATCATTTAAGCGACATCGCTCTCTTTCTCATGTCGCTGCCCCCCGAGGGCATTTACCCTGCCCAAGACAAAGCGACTGAAGACCGATTGCGCTACATACCCGGTTTATACAACCTGGCGCTCATGGAGTTGTTCGGTTTCATCCGAATCAACGATGCGCCGCCTTTGCCCGGTGGTGGCTGGCGCATCGAACAGATCCAACCAACGCCTTTTGGTCAGGCCATCCTCAGTTTTCTATGGCACAAGTTTTTTGCGACAGACCGCTATTTGCAGTTAAAGTTTAACGAGCCAGCGGAACCGGACAGCTTGCAACCCTTTTTCCAGCCTTATTTTCCCGACTGGCAGCGCAATATTCGGCTGCCCGCCTGGGAATTTCGCCCCGGCGTGTACCGCTTCAAAGTGTCCCTTGGCTCTATCTGGCGGCGCATCGCTCTGCCGGCCAACGCAACACTGGAAGACCTGGCCAGGGTTATCTTGAAGTCAGTCAAGTTCGACGATGACCATCTGCATCAATTCTCCTATCAGAATCGTTTCGGGACTATTGAACGGGTCAATCACTCGTATATGGATGAAGGCCCTTACACGGATGAACGGCAGATTGGCGACTTGCCACTGCGTATTGGGCAGACGATGGTCTTTCTCTTTGACTTTGGCGACAATTGGGAGTTTGACGTTGCGCTGCAAGAGGTAGATGAGGAGAAAACCCTTGCCAAACCGGTTATTCTGGAAAGCAAAGGCGCCGCGCCGCCACAATATCGCAGCTGGGGCGGAGATGGGGTTCCCCCGTTTTAGTGGACACAGATAATGGTCATACCGCCAATGCCTGTTGTTGATAGCTGGCTTCATAGGCTTGCGGGCTGACATACCCTAACGCGGAGTGTCTTCGTTGACGATTATAAAAGCCTTCGATGTAAAAGAAAATATCAGTCATTGCCTCCTCTCGGTTGAGATAAACCGTTTGATAAATCAACTCCATTTTTAGGGCACTAAAGAAACTTTCGGCCACGGCATTGTCGTAGCAATTGCCGGTGCCACTCATGCTCGCTTTGACCTGACAAGCCTGAAGCAATCGTTGAAATTCATGACTGGTGTATTGACTGCCCCGGTCGGAATGAAACAGAAGGTCTGCTTGGGGCTGACACTGCCGCCAGGCCATCTGAAAGGCATCTTTGACCAATTGCGCAGTCATCCGGGCATTCATCGCCCAGCCCACGATACGGCGAGAATAGAGGTCTATTACCACGGCCAGGTACAACCAGCCGGCGGCTGTCCAAACGTAGGTAATATCCCCACACCACTTTCCCGCAGGCTGACTGGCGCTGAAATCCTGAGCCAGGTGATTCGGTGCAGTGGGGTGGTTCGCATTTTGCCGGGTTGTCGTTTTGTATCGTCTAGACTGTTTGGCCCGGATGCCATGTTGCCGCATCAAGCGCGCTACCCGGTTCACGCTGCACGGTATTTCGTCTTTGACCTCGTGATAAATGCGCGGGCTGCCATAGCAACCCCGATTCGTTTCATAGGCCGCTTTGATTTTGTCCAGCAGGTGTTGATTGGCCATCTCCCGCTGACTGACGGGCCGTGTCCGCCAGGCATAGTATCCGCTGCGGGCAATGTGCAACAGGTCACATATGAGACTTACCTCGAATTCTGAACGATGTCGTTCCACGAATGCATATCTCACTGGTTTGGGTGCGTGAAGATGACCACTGCTTTTTTTAAGATTTCTTTTTCCTGCCGTAAGCGGGTGTTTTCCCGCTCAAGCTGCTTGACCTGCTCGGCCAACGGCTCTTCGGCCAGGGGGCAATTCGACCGGGGGGCAATGACCTCCCCGGCCGCTTTGGCTTTCAAACGATTCCAGCGCGACAGCAGCCCTGGCGTGATGCCCAGCTCTCGCTCAATGTCTGCGGCGGAACGACCGCTACTACGGAGTAGGCTGACCGCCTGCTCTTTGAATGCTTCCGAGTATGTGCGCATTTGCTTTTTCATTGGTTACCTCCAAAACAAGTGTACTCAATTTGTCTTTTGTTTGTGTCCACTTTTTTGGGGGAACCCCAGTTTATGCTTAGCTGTTAAAACTTGATGGTCTGTTGTGTGTTTTTTGCATTATTTTCTTCAATGAAATCAGTAAACTTTGTTGCACTGGGAGAGAGCTTTTTATCCTTTGTCCATGCCAGTACGATATTACTGAGAATGGTTTCTTTGATGGTGACAGCCACAACATCCGGGTGTTTGCGATATGAAAAAACCTTTTCCATGATTAACGCAACACCGCTATTGGAAGCAACCAGACCCAATATGCTCTCCACGCGCAGGCTGGCGTAAAAGATGCGGGGTTCAAATCCTGCCTGGCGACATGCATCCACTGCGACTTCATGGACCACCGTTCCCTTATCAAACATAATGAAGTTTTCATCTCTCAATTCTTCAAGCGCGATTGAAGTGCCGGATGCCAGCGGGTGTTGTTTTGACAAAACCACTAATAATTTATCTTGCTCCACTTGCAAACAGTGATATTGCCCTTTGTCTAAATAATTATCTCTCATGAAACCCAAGTCAAATAATCTCTTGTCCAGACAAGGCAAGATTTCTGTAGCTTCACGTTCTTCCAATGTAAATGGAATGTCAGGGTGGATGTTTTGAAATTTGGCAATGTGGGTTGCTATACCATACTGAGCGATAACAGGAATTGCTACGATTGAAAGAGGCGGGCTTTCTTTGTGGTTTACAAGCTCTTCCAACATAGCCAGATGAATAGTTTGGATTTGACGGGCATATCCCAGAAAAGTTTTGCCGGCGGGGGTAATGGATATTTTTCGGTTGTTGCGATCAAATAACAAGACACCCAATTCTTTTTCGAGAGCAATAATTTGTTTCGATAAAGATGATTGGGAAATATTAAGGTCTTCCGCGGCGACGGAGAAGTTGCCAACTTCAGCGATTTGTAAAAAATATTGCACTTGTTTGATTTGCATTCTCTCTCCGATCTATTCCATTGTGGAATGAATTTTATCAGAAAAATGAATTGCTTTAACCCCACAAAATGAGTATTTTATACCTAATAGGGATACCTCATAATATAAGAGAAAGGGGTAGCAAGCCCCCTTTGCTCCAATAAGCTTAATGAACAAAGCGGCTCCTAATTTGCAGATTGGCCAAACCCGCCACAGCATGGACACGGACAGTATGCCCTTGTCGGTGCCGAATCGCTCACGCCGAACAGATACCCCAATACTTCATGGGTTGGATAGCAGCGCAACCACACCACCGCCATCAAGATTTGGTTTACAACCGACATCTCAAACTGCCGTCCCCCACCGATTGCCCGCTTGCGATTGGGGCGACTCAATCTTTTTTCTTCGGCTTCCCCAAATCCGGGCAACACATCATCCAACAATTCATTGAATTCGGGCATGGTCAGTCCTGTCATCGCTCGGAATATACTTCTGTGGCGTGATAAATAGCTGTATTTTAGTATCCTGCGCGGAAGCTTATCTTTTTATTGTGAAGTAACTCTAAAGACAAAGCCTTTACGGGCGTAATTTTCCCAACGAGAAGGAGAGAAAAAATGAAGAAGTTGTACCTGACCCTCTTAGCAGTTTTTATTATCGCCGGTGTCCTGCTTTCGGCTTGCGGTGGCGCTGCCACTGAAGCCCCCGCAGATGCTGAGCCTGCCGTTACCGAACCAGCCGCTGAGGAACCTGCTGCTGAAGAGCCAGCTGAGGATACCATTGTTTCTATGGTGCCCGCAGAACCCGGATCGCCTTTCAACATCGATGGCAAAGTGGTCTGCTACATCATCCCCTCACTTGCGAATCCTTTCTTGAACGGTGTTGCCACTTCCGTTACAGAAAAATTCCAGGCTGATGGCGTAACTGTGAATGTCTACGGCGCTGACGAAGGTGGTTTGAACAAACAATTCGATCAGATCGAGAACTGCATCTCCATGGGTACTGATTTCATGTATGTTATGGCAGCCGGTGAGATTGATCAGTTGATACCTGCTATTGAAGAAGCCAAAGCCGCAGGTATCATGGTGATGGGTGTACCCCCCGCAAAATTAGCGCCATTTGATTCCATTATGCACACCAGCCAATACGAAGATGGTGTCAAAGTTGTCAAGATGGCTTGCGATTTTATTGAAGCCGTCTATCCGGATGCGGCTGATGGAAGTATTGAAACTGCTATCATTGGTGGTGCAAGTTCTTCTGTCGGCATGGCCGAGCGCGATCGCGGCTATTCCACCATCACTGACACCTGCCCCAAGGTAAAGCTTGTTGCACATTTGGATGTTTCCGGTGATAGCCTTCCTGTTGGTCAGAATGCTGCCGAGAACGTTTTTACGGCTAATCCTGATGTCAAAGTGTTCATTGCTCAATCCACAGCCCACGCTCAGGGTATTGCCAATGCCATCAAAGCGCTGCCAGGTGTTGATCTGGCGCAATATGGCGTTTTCGCTGGCGATATGGATCCAAGTGTAATTGAGATGGTCACGAGCTGCGAAGACCCCTACAAGGGTTTTGTCGCCATCGGTGGAACCGCACTTGATCAGGCAACCTATGACCAGATCAAGAAGATGCTGCAAGGTGTTGAGCATCCCAACATCATCAATGATGAATTGGAACCGATCAATTGTGACTTTGCCACACTCGCTCCCTGATCAGGCGTGTTTGTAAATAATGGTAGTGAAGAGTGGGGGGCCCTTCACTACAAAGCAAAGGTGAAAAGGAATGAATGCCAAGAATGCCCAGGTTGTATTATCCCTCAAGAACATCACCAAAAGATACCCCGGCGTTCTGGCGCTGAACAATGTTTCGCTTGACTTCATTGAAGGGGAAGTCCATGCTTTACTAGGCGAAAATGGCGCCGGGAAGTCTACATTGATCAAGGCTGTGGCCGGCGCAATTAATATAGACGCGGGAATTATTCATGTTGGGGGGCAAGATCATAAGCAGATGACCCCGTATCTTTCTAGAGGCGTGGGAATTGAAGTGATCTACCAGGAATTCAACCTGGTACCGACCATGTCTGCTGCCGAAAATATATTCTTGGGGGATAAGGCGAGTGATAAGCCCTTGGTCGATTATCGGGCGATGAGAAGGAAGGCCAGGGAGATTTTCGATCGCTTCAAGGTCGATATCAACCCGAACATCTTCGTGCGGGAGTTGTCTCCTGCGCAAAAGCAAATTGTCGAAATCGCCAAAGCAGTCTCAAAAGATGTAAAAATCCTGATTATGGACGAACCCAGCGCCCCGCTTTCGGTTTCGGAAGTGGAGCACATGTTCGAGGTTGTGAATCAGCTAAAAGAAAGTGGCGTCACGATTATCTATATCTCCCATCGATTAGAAGAAGTCTTCCGGATTTCAGACCGGGTTTCGGTTTTGCGGGATGGTGGATATGTAGCTACCAAACTGACCAAGGATACCAACCGCAAGGAATTGATTAGCTTGATGGTCGGGCGCGAACTCAAAGAAAGTTATCCAGCCCGTCTGAACCCCCCGGGGGAGATCGCCCTGGAAGTCAAAAATCTCACCGGCAACGGCGACCATGATATTTCTTTCTCTGTTCGAAAAGGAGAAATTCTGGGCATATCTGGCCTAGTGGGCGCCGGCAGAACAGAACTGGCTATGCTGCTTTACGGCGCAGCGCGCATCGAAAGCGGCGAAATCTGGGTGAAGGGCCAACCGGTTAATATTCGCTCATCCTTCGATGCAATTGAACACGGCATGGGGCTGCTAACGGAAGACAGAAAGAACAAAGGTCTTTTCCTCGAAATGGGCGTCGGCTGGAATATCAGCTTCCCGATTGTCCGTAAGCTTTCAAAATATGGGGTGGTGGACACTAAAGCCGAAAGGGAAATTACTGAGCAGTACCGGCAGCGTATCGACATCAAGACCCCCAACATGGAGCAGCGCGTCATCAATCTGAGCGGAGGCAACCAACAGAAAGTTGTTTTAGCGAAATCCCTGGCAGCAGCATCCGAAATCTTGATCTTTGATGAACCCACTCGCGGCATTGACGTCGGCGCCAAGCAGGAGATTTATCAGTTGATGTGCGAATTAGCAAATACCGGCAATACGATTCTGATGATTTCATCTGATATGGAAGAGTTGTTGGGGATGTCAGATCGTATTATCGTCCTTAGCGAAGGGAAACTGGCAGGTGAAGTGCAAAAAGAACAATTTAGCCAGGATTATATTCTGGAACTCGCATCGGGCACCCATTAAGGAGAATAATTGATGACGAATTCAACCGCAACCTTCTCGAACCTGCGGACAAAAACGGGCACAGAGATGCGAAAATACGCACCACAGATGATTCTGATTGGACTGGTGATTTTATTCTCCATCATCTCGCCCAATTTCCTGACCTCCCGCAACATTATCATTCTTATCCGGCAGGTATCTTTCGCCGCCATCAGCGCGGTAGGCGTCAGTTTTGTGATGATTTCTGGCGGCATTGATCTTTCCATTGGCTCTCAGATTGTGATGACCAATATCGTCTTAGCGATTATGATGGTTTACGGCAATCTGCCGATGAGTGTCGCCATCCCGCTCACGCTCTTGCTCGGAACAA
>JAGOMA010000027.1 GCA_017993775.1 Chloroflexota bacterium
CAAATCCCCCATCGTTGGCGACCGTGGCGACATCTCCGCCGGATGGCAGTGGGTAGATGGCGTCTGGACGTTGGAAATCAGCCGCGCCCTGGTCACCGGTTCGGAATATGACGTACAATTTGAAGACTTGACCGCTTCTTACTTCTTTGGTCTGGCGATCTTCGACAATGCCCAGGTGCGTCATGCTTACCAATATGGCGCCAATACGCTGACCTTCCAGCCGGCAAATTAATTTAATTTTACCTCCTCATTAGAAAGGGGGTCAGCCGGATGGTTGGCCCCCTTTTCGTTTTCAAGCCCAGGTGGGTTATACTTTAATGCATCCTGACGGGACAAGGAGCCAAATAACAGATGACTGTTGAATCCTTCTTTTCCTTGAACCGGCCCCTCATCTTATTCCTTTACGGACAGGTTTTTTTTGTACTGGGTCTGGCCATATTTTTGCAGTCTCGGCGACACAGCCGGCTGCGGCTGGCGCGTGATTTGCGTTGGCTGGCGCATTTTGGCATTTTGCATGGTTTGCATGAATGGGGAATGGTCTTTATTCCTTGGCAAACGGTGTATCTAACAGAGTTGTGGATTCAGGTCTTGCTTGTCGCCCAAATCTGGTTGTTGGCCGGGTCTTTTATTTGCCTGCTTATTTTCGGGGAGCGGTTGTTAGAAGCTAAATTTAGTTGGATACGCTGGATTACAGGGGCGTTGATTGGCACTTGGCTGCTTTTCTTTGCTATTCCAGGTATGGGGGGAGATTCGTTTAAAACCTGGATTTTTTTGAGTTCAGTATCAGCGCGTTATTTGTTGGGGTTTACTGGAGCTGTGTTTTCGGCTTATGGGTTGTATGTGTTAGCCCAAACTGAAGTAGTGTTGATGAACGGCCGTAAATTCTACCAAATGCTGCGGCTCGCCGGTGGGGCTTTACTGGCTTATGCCTTTTTTGGCGGCTTGCTAGTAAGACAAGGCAACTTCTTCCCAGCCAATTTGCTGAACCAACAGGCTGTGGAAAGTTGGATCCGCTTGCCCGTCGAGGTGTTTCGTTCATTGTCTGGGTTGGTGCTGGCTCTCAGCATCATCCGCGCCCTGGAAATTTTTGAAGTGGAAGTTGATCGTTTGATTGAAAAAATGGAAATTGAAGCCATCCAATCAGCCGAACAAGAACGCATTGGGCAAGAAATTCATGATGGGGCCATGCAGGGCGTCTACTCCGTCAGCCTGATCTTGAATTCTATGGTTAAGCAGGTTGAAGAAGTGCCCCTGGTCGCGGCGCGGTTGACGCAAGCCCAGGAAGTCTTGGCCCAGGTCATCCTCGATTTGCGGCATTACATGACTTCTCTGCGCAACGCGCCGCCACAAAGGTCGGTGGCCGAAGAATTAGCGCAGTTGGCCAAGCAGCCGCGATTTAGCAGTTTGGTGGATATTGAGCTTGATTTGGCCGATATGCCGGCGCTGGAAGGGGTAGATTCCCGGCGGCTGCTCACCCTGACCCAGGAGGCTTTGTCGAATGTGGTGCGACATGCGGAAGCTACGGCCGTTACCATTCGCCTCTACCCCGAACAAAGCCACTACATCCTCTCTATTTCGGATAATGGTCATGGCTTTGACATGGCCCACATTCAGCCCGGCTACGGACTGCGTACCATGAAAGAACAGGCCCGCATGATGGGAACTGAATTGGAAATCATCTCTGCCCCAGGCAAGGGAACCACCTATAAAATGAAATGTCCCCAGAAGGAGTTGGCTTGAAAGAAAACCTACGCCTCTTACTCGTTGACGATCATCAAGTTGTGCGCATGGGGCTGCGCTTTGTGCTAGAAGACCTGCCGAATGTGCAGTTGGTCGGTGAAGCCAGCAGCGCTGATGAAGCCATGGACCAATGCCAGCTCCTGGAGCCGGATGTGGTCATCATGGACATCAAAATGCCGGGTAAAAACGGCATCGAAGCCTGCCGCCAGATTGTGAGCCGCTGGCCGCAAATTCAGGTGATCATGCTTACCTCTTTTGTGGATGATAATCTGGTTTTTGAGGCCATCCAGGCTGGGGCTGCCGGATATGTGATGAAGGGGGTGAGTACCGACGAACTACTGCGTGCTTTAGATGCCGTGCGTGAAGGCGCGGGGCTGTTGGACCCGGCCATTACGCGGCGAGTTCTTAACCTTATGCGCCAGCAGCGGCCCAAAGGCAACCCGTTCGCCGAATTAACGAAAAGAGAATTGATCGTATTGGCGAGGATAGCCCAGGGAAAAACAAATCTGGAAATCGCTGAAGAATTGGTTCTCAGCGAAAAAACTATTCGTAATAATGTGAGCATTGTCTTGTCCAAGCTAGACGCGAGTAACCGCATTGAGGCAGCGATGTTCGCCATTGAAAACCATATTCAGGAGTATGTGTCGGACTAAGACGGCCGTTGAGGATACCTGCTTCAAATAGGTGATGATAGAGAGAGGTTGACGGCCGTTTCCCCTTCATCACCTCTGGTAATCTATCGTACAACTCAGAACAGACACACAAATTAAACGGATTAGACAAACACTATGGTGGCAGATTTATGAATGGTACGCGGCTAAACCGGTAAAAAATCAGCGTTTATCCGCCGCATCCGCGAAAATCCGCGTCCTATTTCTAAAAAGTGCAAAGGAAGAGACGAACCTTTGCGGCTAAATCGAGGCAAAATCCGCCTGAACCCGTGTCATCCGTATACCCATTTCTGCTCTCCAACAATCTGACAGACCTGCCTATACCAATTCCGCACTGCCAAACTGCATCTGATGCAGCCGCGTATACAACCCATCCGCCCGCGCCAACAAATCCGCATGCGTGCCCTGCTCCACAATCCGCCCCGCATCCAGCACCAGCACCCAA
Organism: Chloroflexota bacterium; assembly: GCA_017993775.1. Taxonomy (GTDB): domain Bacteria; phylum Chloroflexota; class Anaerolineae; order Promineifilales; family Promineifilaceae; genus Leptovillus. The sequence continues at coordinate 2,857 of JAGOMA010000027.1, forward strand.
TCCGCATTCACCACCGTACTCAGCCGGTGGGCAATCACAAACGATGTGCGCCCTGCCATCAAACGCTCCAACGCCTCCTGCACCAGACTCTCGCTCTCGCTGTCCAGCGACGATGTGGCCTCATCCAGAATGAGAATGCGCGGGTCTTTCAGCACGGCGCGGGCGATGGCCACCCGCTGGCGCTGCCCGCCGCTCAATTTCACCCCCCGCTCGCCCACCGGCGTGTCATACCCCTCGGCCAGATCGTTCAGGATAAAGTCATGGGCGTTGGCGGCGCGGGCGGCCGCCTCCACCTCCTCGCGGGTCGCGTCCAATTTGCCGTAGCGGATGTTGTTATAAACCGTGTCGGAGAACAACGTGGTCTCCTGAGGCACAATGCCGATTTGTTCGCGCAGGCTGCGCAGGTTTACTTCCCGAATATCATGGCCGTCGATGGTGACACGGCCGTTATCCACATCCCAAAAACGCGGAATCAGGCTCACCAGCGTCGATTTGCCCGCCCCGCTCGGCCCCACCAGGGCAATCACCTGCCCCGGCCGCGCCGTAAACGAGACTGAACGCAAAAGGGCAACGGCCGTGCTGTAAGCAAAACTCACATCCTCAAACACCACCTCGCCATTCACCGCCGGCAGCAGCGGCGCGTCCGGCAAACTAACAATATCGGACTCCGTATCCAGCAAATCAAACAACCGCTCCGTCGCCCCAATGGCCGATTGGAACTGAGCATACAAGCCGGCCAGCGAAGCAATCGGCGCCGCGACCAGCATGGTGTAGATCAGATAGGCCACCAGGTCGCCGGCCGTCAGCCGCCCCTGAATCACCTCGTAACTGCCAAACCAGAGGGTAATGGTGATGGAACCAAAAGCCATAAAGCCAATCACCGGCCCCAGCACCGCCCCGATTTTGGCCCGGCGCATGGCGGCGTCGAAAATATCCGTCACCCGCGCCGAAAACCGCCCAATTTCATACTCCTCGCGGGCAAATGATTTAACGATACGCACGCCAGAAATGGTTTCTTCCAGTACGTTGGCTCCCTGGGCCAGGGCGTCTTGCACGGCCGTCGACTCCCGCCGGATTTTGCGCCCCAGCCAGACCATCGTCAGGGTGACAAAAGGGATGCCCAGCAGGATGATTACCGTCAGCCGCCAGTCGAGAATGAAGAGCAAAATGGCCGCGCCAATCAGGGTGATGGCCTGGCGCAGCAGGGCGACGAGATTATCGGTAACGGCCGTTTGCAGCAAAACCACATCATTCGTCACCCGCGACACAATCTCCCCGGTGCGGTTGTCGGTGAAGTATTTAAGCGACAGCGACTGCAAATGGCTGTACACCTGCACCCGAATATCGGCCACCACGTTTTCGCCCACAAAAGCCAGGGCAATCTGGTTCACAAAACTGGCCACCCCTTGCAGCAAAAACACCACAAACAAGCCAATCGCCAACTGATTCAGCCGGGGAAAGTTCTTATCCACCAGCACAATATCCACCAGATTGCGGATGACCAGCGGCAAAATCAGCCCCAACGACACACTAATCAGCAGCATGATGATAGACAAGACCATCCATCTGGTATACGGCCGTACATAACGCAGCAGCCGCCCAAACGTCGTCACCTGCTCGCGCGTCAGCCGCGCATTCCGCCCCGCCCCGTCAGATTCATATTGGCGGCCCACTCGTCTCATTCTATAAGCCATTGTTTTCTCCAAAGATGGTTGGTTGGATTGTTAGTTTGTTGGTTTGTTAGTTTGTCCAGTACATCAGCCAACTAACCAACTAACAATTAGGAATCTCCCCTTTCGGTAGCATTTCTAGCCATTTCATTGCAGAATAATATCCAATATCTATAGGGTTGCCGAAGCGTTAGGAGGTATGTTCATGATCAACCAACAAAAACGGATCGCCCTCTTTGTGACGTGCGTGGTCGATCAGATCATGCCCGAAGTCGGCGTCAGCACCGTCAAAGTGCTGCGCCGCGCCGGGTATGACGTAGAATTCCCGGCTGAGCAAACGTGCTGCGGTCAGCCATTTTTCAACAGCGGCTTCCACAACGAGGCGCGACGATTGGCCCGCCGCACCATCGACGCCCTGGCCGACCAGGAGGCCGTCGTCCTGCCCAGCGGTTCCTGCACCACGATGATTCGCCAGGAATACCCCCACCTGCTGGCCAAAGAGCCGAAGTATTACTATCGCGCCCTGCGCCTGGCCAAAAAAACCTTCGAGCTGAGCGAATTCCTGGTAAACGAGGCCAAATGGCAGCCGGCAGCGGTTGCCCCACCCGCCGCGCCCATCACCTACCACGATTCCTGCCACATGTGCCGCCTGCTCGGCCTGAAAAAAGAGCCGCGCCAGGCGCTGCAAACCGCCGGCTACACGATTGACGAAATGACCGAATCAGACCGCTGCTGCGGCTTTGGCGGCCTCTTCTCCGTACGCATGCCCGAAGTCTCCAATGCCATGACGGCCGAAAAGCTGCGCCAGGCCCAGGCCACCCAGGCCGCCACCCTCGTCACCGCTGACCCCGGCTGCCTGATGCAAATGCGCGGTCTCACCGACAACCAGCCGCCGGTCGAACACATCGCCACCATGTTAGAGAGGACGACACGATGAGCGCCCACGGCAGCACCTTCCCCCAATTCCGGCAAAGCGCTACCATCGCCATCGAAGACGTGCGTCTGCAAGGGGCGCTAGACCGGGCGCTGTCCCATTTCCGCGAGGCGCGCGGCGGCGCATTGGGCGCGGTCCCGGCCGTCGAAGAGATGCGCGACCACCTGAAGCACATTCGCGGGCAGACCATCGCCAATCTGGCCCACCACCTGGAAACGTTCGAGCGCAACGCGCAGACCAACGGCGCCCACGTCCACTGGGCGCGCACGGCCGTCGAAGCCAGCCAGATCATCGTCGACATCGCCCGCGCCCACGACGTGAAGCTGGTGGCCAAGAGCAAATCCATGATGACCGACGAAATCGGCCTGAACCAGGCGCTGGCCGCAGCGGGCATCGAGCCGGTGGAAACCGACCTGGGCGAATGGATTATCCAGTTGTCGCAAGAAGACCCGTACCACATCATCGCCCCGGCGGTGCATAAGACCAAGGGGCAGGTCATCGAATTGTTTGAGCATGAATCGGGCGAAGCGCTGGCCGAGGCGGACATTCCGGCGCTGACAGCCGTGGCCCGCCGCATGTTGCGCGCCAAATTCCTGGCCGCCGATATGGGCGTCAGCGGCGGCAACCTGGCCGTTGCCGAAACCGGCAGCGTGGTGCTGGTAACCAACGAGGGCAACGGCCGTATGGTCACCAGCCTGCCCCGCATCCACGTCGCCGTGATGGGGCTGGAAAAAATCGCCCCCACCTGGGACGAAGCGGCCGTGTGGCTGAGCCTGCTGGCGCGCAGCGCCACCGGCCAGCCGCTGTCCATTTACACCACCGCCATCAGCGGCCCGGCCCGGCCCGGCGATGCAGACGGCCCGGAAGAAGTGCATGTGGTGTTGGTGGATAACGGCCGTTCCCAACTCCTCAACACGCCTTATGAAGAAGTCCTGCAATGCCTGCGCTGCGGCGCCTGCCTGAATGTCTGCCCGGTTTACCGCGAGGCCGGCGGCCACGCCTACGGCAGCCCGTACACCGGCCCCATCGGCGCGGTGGTCTCGCCGCTGCTGTTCGGCCTGGACAAATACGAGGCTCTGCCCCACGCCAGCAGCCTGTGTGGCGCGTGCAAGGACGTTTGCCCGGTGCGCATCGATTTGCCGCGCATGCTGCTGGAACTGCGCAAAGACCAGGTGGAACAGGGCCTCGTCGGGCCGGAAGCGCTGGCCGAGCGGGCTGTGGCAGCGCTGATGAGCAACACGTCGCTCTGGAAGCTGGCGACGGGGCTGGCGCGGGTAGGGCAACGGCCGTTCCTGCAAGACAACCAGCTCCAACTACCCATCAACCTCACCGGCAACCGCCGCCCGCCGACCCTGCCGAAGAAATCGTTCCGGGAGATGTGGGTGGATGGGGAAGTGGAGACTGGAGATTAGGGATTTGGGATTAGGGATTTGGGATTAGGGATTAGGGATTAGGGGTTAGGGGTTAGGGATTGTCTGACGACGTTCCGCCCCAGGCCCCAAACCCCAGCCCCAAACCCCCTCCAAGGAGAACATCTATGAACGCACGAGAAGAAATTTTAGGCCGGCTGCGCGCGGCGGGGGATGGGGCGACGGCGCTGCCGCCGGTGTGGCGGTCACGGCGGGAGTTTGCCGATCTGGCGGCGCAGTTTACCCAGGCGGTGACGGCGGCCAAGGGCGAAGTGCGGCAGGCGGCGGATTGGGAAACGGCCGTTACCGAACTCGGCCGTCTGCTGGCAGAAATTAACGCCCAAACCGTCGTCGTCAATGGCGACGTTGCCAGCGCCGATTGGCCCGGCCGTTTTCCGGCCGTGCAGTGGCATCTGGTCGGGCAGACGGCCGGCGATTTGCGCGCCTTTTGCGCGGCTGCCGACGCCGGCCTCAGCAGCGCCGACACCGCCCTGGCCGAAACCGGCTCGGTCATCCTTAGCAGCGGCCCAACCGAAAGCCGCATGGCCACTCTGCTGCCGCCCATCCACATTGTGCTGCTGCCCACATCACGGCTCACCAGCGACATTTTTACCTGGACGCAGGCGCGGCAGGAAACCATCCCGGCTAACATCACCCTGGTCAGCGGCCCCAGCAAAACGGCCGACATTGAGCAGACGATGGCCGTGGGCGTGCATGGGCCGAAGCGGTTTGTGGTAATTGTGTATGAGGATGCAGGATAAACAGGATGAGGGGGAAACGGCCGTTTTCCCTCCTGTAAAAATAGAACATGGCTAGACGCGGCTAAACACGGACCAAAATCCGCGTCACCGGCAAAAATCCGCGGATTTTCATTCGTGGGGGTGCGCCCACTCATGAAGTCTCCCTGTTCATATAAGGTGGCGAGTTTGCCACCCGTGAAGTCTCTTGATCTTTTTCCACCACAAGCAGAATCATTTAGCAGATTCCTTCTTATCGGCGCGCCAGACGTCGGTTTTTCCCTAAAAATCAATCTCTGATAGCCACAATTTAAGGCGTTGAGGTTTCATTACGCCTCAGAATCCACTACACTGTAACCATGGTCCATGCCTGGATATTAAATCACCTCGATTCACACCTATGAAAGGTTAGAAGGAGAACATGATGACAGAAGAAACCCCTGGAACTACAGAACAACCGCAAACAACTACGTCCTGGTTGGCCGATACGGCCGTTACCCAGATCCACAACGCCTTCAGATTAGGCTGGTCGCTTGTGGAATTACGCAGCCGCGTGCAAATTGCCGCCCTGGACGACCCCAAACTGCCCCAAATGGTCGATTCCAGTCGAACACGCGTTTTTTCCGACCCCCTCCAGATGGTTCAGGACGCAAACAACGGCCTGCGGCGTGCCAGCCAGATGCGCACCATATTCAACAGCATCGTCACCCTCCAACAATCCAGTTTCCCAACCCCTACCAACATCAGCCAAATCTATGACCCGCCGCCCCAAGCAGACCTGCCCTATCTTTACCCGCAAGATCCAACAGATCCGGATGCTCTGGATTACGCCAATTTTGGGATCGGCCCTCTGGAAACAGACGACAGCAACTTGTTTTGGTCCAATTTCCGCCTCTATGACGTGAGCCGTCGGGCATTAAACTGTCTGAATTTGCTGTTAAGCGATCCGCTGGACAATCTGGTTCCAGACCTGATCACCAAGCAGCAAAACCGGTTAATCCAAAAAATCAGCGATGTACTAAAGCCTGAATCCGATGCGAGTACGGCCGTGGAACCCGGTCTGGCCATCGATTCCTTAACCAGGGCAACCCTTCAGGCTTGTGTCGTTTACAAATCAACCAATCCGGCAGCATATTATTCGAAAACAGCAGCCGCCGAAAACGAAAGCCTGCCAGCACAAGAAACTGACATCGGCCACCGTGAGGCTATCGTGGCCCTCAGCGTTTTAAGCGCCAGACTGCTCCAGGCGTGGGATGGTTTTTTGCGCGAGCGTTTCACCGCATCGGGCGTCGGGGCAAAAAATTTAAACGCGCTGCTGGCCTACGAGGCCGGGCGTAATTTGGCCTCGATTTCCTGGAACACATCGGTCAATGCCGTTCGCTTAGAAAATCAGGCGGAACAAGACCAGAATGCCCACCAAAATTTATGCCAGATGTGGCAAGACACCTTCACCGACAGCGGCGTAACCCACGTCTTGCATCAAATTTCCGCCCTGAGCGCCGTTTTCGACGATGTGTACTACCGAACCCACGAAAAACCGGCAGCTTTTTCGACTGACAGTACATTGGACGATCTGCTTGTGCGCCCGGACCCATCGCTGCCCAGCAATGTACTCCAGGCAGTGAAACAAAGCATCGAATATTGGCAGCGCACGGTGATCTGGTTAGGCGCCGAAGAAAAGCCGAACAATGCGGAATCGCGGAACATGGAAAAGCCAGAAATGAAGGTAGCCGATTGGCGGCGATTACGCGAGACGCTGATCGAGCAATCGGGCATCTGGTACAACCTCATGACTGGCCAGCAAGATTTACGCGGATTCACTGTCGAAGGGATTGCTCAGGGGCTTATGGACGAGGCGATTGGCGATTTGCGGGGACTGGCGCAGCGCGATTTACCGGCCGCTTTCCAACAAGCCAGCCAACAAATCGACGAAATGGCCCGTGATGTCGCTGAATTTGTGGCGTCGATCAGCGGCACGGCTACCAAAGTAGCGCAGGAGGGCATCAATCGTATTTTCGATTCTGTTCACCCGGTTTTTTGGGTGATTATCGGGATTAGCGCGGTGGTTGTGGTTGGGTTGGTGGGGTATGCCTTTGCCACAAACCAGACAGATGTATTGATCGGCGCGATGGCCAGCATGGGCACGGCCGTTGCCGGCATGTTCGGCATCAAACGCGGCAGCGACTCCAAAGAGGAAACCAAAAGTAACGTCGAAACTCAGATCGAAGACCAAAAAACCGTCAAGACCCAGGAAATGACCAACAAAACACAACAACTGCAAAACGCCATCAGCCATGCACGCAGTGGTCTGGCCGGCACAGCCAGTTCGGCCCTGGGACAAGCTGGTAGTTTTCTGGTCGACGCCTACGAAAATGGCCTGCTGCGCATTCAAATCGAACTTCAATCACTCAACCACAGCATCGCCGTCGCCCACCCGCTGGTAGAATTTTTCATCCGCAACAGCGATATAGAAAGCGACCTCGATTTCCTAACCAAAGTCATCTGGGACAAAGGCAGCCGTGAAGCGCAGCTGCGCAACGTGGTCACCGCCGCCTTTGGCCCAATTAGCATCCTGCTCGGTGCGCCCACCGAAAACCGCGACGCCCCTCCACCCACCACCGGTCGCAGCGGCGAAAATTCATAACTTTCCGCCCCCAATCAGACATGGTGCGTGATGCGTGACAACAGAGTGTCACGCATCACGCACCAAAACAACACCCCCAGACCCCAAAAACCATTAGATATTCCTCTAATTTTTGGGGGTTGACTTCCCCCTCATCATTTGTTATAGTGCTTCCTGCATATTCATGCACATCTAATCTTGAAAGGAGTAAGGCGCAAATGGGTAACACAATCAACAGCACCATCTACATCGTTCCCAGCGGTTTTGATAAAGCCGTGTTGTGCGCCGACGCACCCTGTCAGCTTGACATAAAGTAACATTTAGCAAGCGAACCAACAGGGTCACGGCGCAAATAAAAGCCCGTGGCCTTTTTTGTTTCTGCCGGTATCTTAGAAACCAGCAAAACGCCACGGGACCCCGTGGCGTTTTTTGTTGCTGCGGATGAAGGTGACACAAGGTGTCAGGAATGAATCGTAACCTATACAGATAGCTGCGATCGTGAAGTAACAAGACTTTTTATACCGACTGACAAAGCGCGACGCACAACCCTTTGCCAGTCAGCAGAAATCAAGCACAAGAAAACTCACTGATTTCTGCAAGGCACAACAATGGATAACTTAGACTACGACCTCAAACAAATTGTTACCCAAAAACGGCTGGTGGGTTTATGGCGCATCCTGGCCGGATACCGCTGGCTCTACTTGCTGGCGATTGTCTCCATCGGCTTGTCGGCGCTGATGCGCTCGACCATCTATTACACATTGGGCTACTACGTAGATAACGTTTTGTCGTCTGATGGCAGTATTCTTCGCCAGAGCCTGCTGGTAGGCGCGGCCATTGTCGGGCTGGCGCTGCTGCAAGGGGCGTTGACGTTTGTAAGCGGCCGTTCGGCCGCCAAAACGGCCGAGGGTATTACCCGCCGCCTGCGCAACTATCTCTATGACCACATTCAGCGCCTCAGCTTCACCTATCACGACAACATGCAGACCGGTGAACTGTTGCAGCGGTCAACCTCGGATGTGGATGCGCTGCGCCGGTTGTTTGCCGAACAACTAAACGGCATCGGGAATATTACGCTGCTGTTTCTGGTGAACTTTGTCGCCCTGCTGATGCTAAATGTGCGCCTGGCCCTGTATTCTGTGGTGGTCATCCCGTTCATCATTGGCGTCTCGCTTTACTTCTTCAAAAAAGTAGGCGAGGTTTATGAAACGTATCAGGAGCAAGAGGCCACCCTATCGAACCGCTTGCAAGAAAATCTGAGCGGCGTGCGTGTGGTGAAAGCGTTTGCGCGGCAGAGCTACGAAATCGACATGTTCGAGGTCGATAATCAGGAAAAATATCAGCGCGGCAAGCGGTTGATCTTTATGCACGCTTCGTTTTGGCCGGTAACGGACATTATGTGCGGTATACAAATGTTGGCCGGGTTCTTCCTGGGCGCGCGCATGGCCATTAACGGCATCATCACGCCGGGTGAGTATCTGACTTACGCCGGGCTGGTGGTACTGATTATCTGGCCGATTCGCAACCTGGGGCGATTAATTACCCAGATGTCTACGGGACTTGTTTCTTTTGACCGGGTCCGCGACATTATTCGTGAAGACCGGGAGCCATTGGACGCCGGCACTTACATCCCCGAAAACGGGCTGCGCGGCGCGGTGCAGTTTAAGAATCTACACTTCGCGTACGACAAAGAGACGCCGGTGCTGCACGACATTAGCTTCGATGTGGAGCCAGGGCAGGTGATCGCTCTGTTGGGGTCTACCGGTTCGGGCAAAACGTCGCTGGTGAATTTGTTGCCTCGTTTTTACGATTACACAGCGGGCAGCCTGACGCTAGACGGCGTTGAACTGCGCGAGTATCCGCGGATCTGGCTGCGGCGGCAGATTGGCATTGTGCAGCAAGAGCCGTTCTTGTTTTCGCGTTCCATCCGGGAAAACATCACTTACGGCGTGGGTCGAACGGTGTCGGATGCGGAAGTGGAAACGGCCGCGCGCGCAGCCGCCATCCATGACGTCATCCTTTCATTCCCCAACGGTTATGAAACGCTGGTGGGCGAACGCGGGGTGACACTTTCTGGCGGGCAGAAGCAGCGGGTGACCATTGCCCGTACGCTGTTGAAGAATCCGCGTATTCTGATTATGGACGACGCCACCTCGTCGGTGGACACGGAAACTGAGGCTTCGATCCGGGCGGCGCTGCAAGACCTAATGGCTACGCGAACCACCTTTGTGATCGCGCACCGGATTCAGAGTGTGATGGATGCGGACTTGATTTTGGTGCTGGATAACGGCCGTATCATCCAACGCGGCACACACACCGAACTCCTGGACCAGCCCGGCACGTACCAACAAATTTACAACCTGCAGGCGCGCATCGAAGCCGAACTGGAAAAAGAAATCGCTTCTGTCGGCTCGGGCAGTAATGGCAATGGAAACGGGCAACATAACGGCCGTTTCCAGGAAAAAATAACGACAACAATCGCAACAAACTAAGCCTGGCGGTAGGCGGCGGGCACATCCGCCGCCCTACCCCAGGCCGCTCACGGAGACATCATCATGTCTGATGAATACCGTTTTGAAGAAGAAGAATTCACGACTCAATTTAATGGGCAAACCGTCCTGCGCATCATCAAACAAGGGCTGCACCATTGGCCCCTGATGCTCTTTTTCCTGGTGAGCATCGCCACGGTGTCGGCGCTGGACAGTTACTTTACTTACCTCAGCAAACGGATCATGGATGAAGGCATTATCGCCGGCAACGCCGACATCCTGACACGCATCATCCTGCAATATGGCGCGCTGATGCTTTTGCAGGCTGTCATGGTATTTGGCTTCATCACCTGCGCCGGGATGCTCAGCGAACGTGTACAGTACGACCTGCGCAAAACCATGTTCGGCCGTTTGCAAGAACTGTCGCTGTCCTACTTCGACCGCACGCCGGTCGGTTGGTTAATGTCTCGCGTCACGTCCGACACCCAGCGCGTAGGCGATCTCGTCTCCTGGGGCTTTTTGGATGTAACCTGGGGCTTCACCAATATCACCACCGCATTGGTGTTCATGTTCTTCATCAGTTGGCGCATGGCCCTCATCGTCCTCATCATGATTCCGGTGTTGATTGTGGTGGCTACCATCTTTAAAAAGAAAATTCTGGTGGAGTACCGCAAAGTACGCAAGCTAAACTCCAAAATCACCGGCTCCTACAACGAGAACATCACCGGGGTGCGCGTGGTCAAATCGCTGCGACGCGAAGAAGAAAATCTGCGTGAATTCGGCGAGTTGAGCGGCGACATGTACAAAGCCGGCTACCGGGCGGCGTGGTTATCCGCGCTGTTCCTGCCGACTGTTTTGCTCATCACTTCGCTGGGCGTGGGCAGTGTGATTGTGTACGGCGGCTACCAGTTCCAACTGGGCGGCATGACCATTGGCGGCATCCAGGCCTTCATCTCCTACATCTTTTTCATGATGTGGCCGGTGCAAGAAATGGCCCGCGTGTACGCCGAAATGCAGCAGTCGATTGCTTCCGGCGAGCGAATCTTCTCGTTGATCGACGCCGTGCCGGAGATCCAAAATCAACCTGGCGCGGGCGATCCCGGTTCGATTCGGGGCGACATTGTTTTCGACAACGTGGACTTTTACTACGAAGCCGAAAAGCCGGTGCTGACAAACTTCAACCTGACGATCCAGCAGGGCGAAACGATTGCTCTGGTTGGACCAACGGGCGCGGGTAAATCGACACTGGTGAACCTGATCTGCCGTTTTTATGAACCGAAGAACGGCCGTATCCTCATCGCCGGACATAATTATCGTGACCTGACACTACATGCCATCCATTCGCGGATCGGCATGGTGCTGCAAACGCCGCACCTGTTTTCGGGCACGGTGATGGAGAATTTGCGTTACGGCCGTCTTGAAGCCACCGACGACGAAGTGATCGCCGCCGCGCAAATGGCCGGCGCCGACACCTTCATCAGCAAACTGGAAAAGGGCTACCATACGCAGGTCGGCGAAGGCGGCGTGCTGCTGTCCGTAGGGCAGAAACAGCTGATTAGTCTGGCGCGCGCCGTCCTGGCCGAACCCGACATCTTCATCATGGACGAGGCAACCAGCTCGGTAGACACGCTGACGGAAGCGCTTATCCAGCAAGGCATGGACCGGCTCATGGAAGGGCGCACCAGCTTCGTGATCGCCCACCGGCTGTCCACCATCAAACGGGCCGACCGTATTCTGGTGATCGAAAATGGCGGTGTGTCGGAAATGGGCACCCACGCAGAACTCATCCGCAAGCGCGGCCATTACTATGACCTGTATACCAAACAATTCCGTGACGAAATGGAACAGGCTTACGCAGCCCAAAAAGTAGAAACGGAGTTGGCTCTGGCAGCCTAAGCAACAAAACGCAAAGCAGAAGGATGACGATGGGTTATCGTCATCCTTCTGCTGATTCCTCGATGACGGCCGTTGTAAACATAGACAGTTCAGCTTCATGCCAGGCATCACGCGGCATACCCGCTTTACGGCACAAATTCTCCAAAAACTCTTCGCGCGTCCAACCAAACGTAAGCGGAACCTGCGGCAGCAGCAGCCCGCGATGGTAGCCATCGCTGATGATCAGGCCGTGACGGCCCAACTCGATCTGGTGAATCGATTCCACCGGTTCCGCCGGTGACAAAATAGAAATCTCGATGGCGATCTGATCCAATTCGGCCAGGGTCACAGCGGGGAAACGCGGATCGCGGGTGGCGGATTTCACAGCCATGGAAGCGACCGCCTCAGCCAGAGGCCAATCCGCTTCCACATGCCCAATGCAGCCGCGCAGGCGCGCGGCTTTGGGCGTAAGGCCATCAGCCAGACTGCGCAGTGTCACAAACACACCGGCGGGCTGCAACAGAGCGGGCACGGCCGTTTCCACTGTCATCATTTTCCCATGCTCCAGGTAATAACGAATGGCCTCCCGCGCCAATTGCAGCAGCCACGCCTGCTGCGCAGCCGACAAAATCCACGGTGGATTGGTTACGCTGTCGGGTTGAACTGACATCACACCCCTTGCCTTTGGTCCGGTTCGGGTAAACCTTTCCCACTACACGTATTTTGGGGGACACGGCCGTTTTATGTGGCGAGCTGGGAGATACGGCCGCAGCCTCCCCAAAATTCACACATCTCGCTGCCTGCCTACAGTATAATCCATTCCCCGGCCGAATCATACCCGATGCCCCGCTACAAAAAGTGCCGGACTCGCAGCGGATGGCGTATAATTGCCTCGTTTAGAAAACGACAAATGATTGAAGATTCATCGCATCTCCCATCTTCTTCACGGCGGCGCTTCAATCTGCCAAAGCCCAATCCGCCCAACAAGCACAGGACAAAAATGGAACCCATCACCCTTTTCCAAAACAAACAAATTTTACTCGGCGTCAGCGGCTCTATTGCCGCCTACAAAAGCATCGATCTAGCCTCCAAATTAACCCAGGCCGGCGCGCAGGTAGACGTGATCCTGACAGAAGCCGCGCAGCAATTTGCCACGCCGCTGGCATTTCGCTCGGTCACCGGGCGGCCGGTATACACATCCATGTGGGACCTGGACGACCACGTGCGCCATGTGGGTTTGGGCGAAACGGCCGATTTTTTCCTGATCGCGCCGGCCACGGCCCACAGCATTGCCAAACTAGCCCACGGTCTGGCCGATAATTTACTGACGGTGACCGCTTTGGCCGCCCGCTGCCCCATCATGCTGGCACCGGCGATGGATGGCGGCATGTACGAACACGCGGCTACGCAGGCCAACATCGCCACGCTCCAGGCGCGCGGCGCAGCCTTCGCCGGACCGGCCGTTGGGCGCATGGCCTCGGGTCTCAGCGGATTGGGGCGCATGGTGGAGCCACCGGAACTGCTGCACGAAGTGCGCCTGGCCTTGGCGCGCAATGGGCCATTGGCCGGGATGCATGTCGTGGTCAGCACCGGTCCTACGCGGGAAGCGCTGGACCCGGTGCGCTTCATCAGCAATCGGTCCACGGGCAAACAAGGATTGGCGGTGGCCCAGGCGGCGCTGGATGCCGGCGCGCGGGTCACACTGATCGCCGGACCCATCAGCGAGCCGGCCCCGCTGGGCGTAACGCGGGTAAACGTGGAAACGACGCAGCAAATGGCCGATGCCGTGCTGGCCGCCACGCAAGACGCCGACGCCCTGTTCATGGTGGCGGCGGTGGCCGATTTTCGGCCAGAAACGCAATCTGATCGCAAAATCAAAAAGACCGAACAGGAAGGCGACGGCAATGGGGGCTGGGGGCTGGCGATTGGTCTGGAAGTGACGCTGGACATCCTCAGCGCGGTGAAGGAGCGGCGGGAAAAAACGGGCTACCCGCGTGTGTCGTTGGGGTTTGCGGCCGAGACACATGATGCGTTTGAATACGGCCGTCAGAAACTCCTACGCAAAGGCCTCAACTTCATCGCCGTGAACGATGTGCTGGCAGACGGCGCCGGTTTTGCCGTCGACACCAACCGCGTTGTGCTGTTAAGTTCAGCCGGGGTAGTGGAAGAGATGCCGCTGTTGAGCAAAACGGCCGTCGCCGAACGTCTGGTGCATCATGTGGCGCGGGCGCTGGGCAAGGGATGAAACGGCCTTAGCCGCCAAACTGCTCCGCCGACCAGCAGAGGGCGACCAGATCAGACCGTTTCTGTTGTAGTTGGGTGAGACGGCCGTTTGTAATCTGCAAACTTTCGGCTAACAAATCTACCCGCAGGGTGATGCGGCGGCGCAGTGTGGTCAGGTGAGTATACCAGTCGCGTACGTCCGCAGACGCCAGGGTTTCGGTAAAAAACAGGTCAAACAAAGTGCCTGTAAACGAAATCATGGTTGGCACAGCATCGGTTGGGATTTTCATGTCGGGCTGCGTGAAAAACTGCTGTTCCACGTCCAGCAGTTCCGCTTGCAGACGGTCCAGCAGCGGCTGTGTTTCTCTGGCAAGCGCCACAATTTGCGCAAAATCGCCATGGCCCGTGTCCTTAAATTCCTGACCCCACACTCCATCCCAGGAACGAAGCTCTAACAAAGCGGTGGTAACGGCCGTTAACCTCTCCAGCGCCGCCTGACCAGCCTCGTATGCCTCCTGAGCCTCCTTCAGAAAACGCTCATTCACAGCCAAAGCCTGCGTTACTTCGGCTAAACGACTGCTCTCCGGTGTGCCCAACTGCACGATTAACGCTTCTTGCTCCTGCTGTAAACTGGCATACGTCTCCTCGCAGTCGATGATGTCGACCAGGTCGGATTCCAATTTTTCCAGGCTGCGCTCCAGACTGCTTATTCTGATCTGGCACGCTTCTACCTGCATTTTGACTTCCAGATACTCTCGAACTTCTTTTTCCAACTGCTGCTCGCGGCGCCCCAACAAAGCAAAAAAAGCCGCCTCAAGGCTGAGACTTTCCAAAACCTGCACCTCCGCTTTTTCATGTTTCAGGCGTGTTACCAATGGGGACAATTGTTTGCGCGCTTCCCGCAGTTGGACATCCATCGAGGCCATCATATTCAGCAGCCGCTCTTGTTCGCGGATTAGTTTGCGTGTGGCAATCAACTGGCCGTTTAACTCTTCAAATTCTTCTAAGGTAGTCATCGTTTGTGTCACTGATGGGGTTGTTCAGGTGTACAAGTCCCCGGCTGTCGATAATACTGCTACCTTTACGCAAATTGCGTAACGGCCGTTTCCCTCTTTACTCCGATCCATGTTACCTCTCGCTTCCGGCACAAGGTATAATCCCCGGCATGATCCTGACACGGCCGTACAACCAAGGAGTCTTTTGTGAATAGACGTAATCGCCGTATTCTTCTCTTAACCATCACCTGCGGGCTGTTATTGGCCGGCAGTTTTATGTGGAACCAATACCGCCACGAAAACACAGTCGCCGTCGCCGTCGCTAAAGGCAAGGCGATGTACGACATGACAGCCATGTCGCAGATCAGCCTGAACCAACAAGACCTGCAAGCCGCCGCGCTGGCCGATGCTGGCCTGATGTCCATGCTGGGCAGCGACGAATTTGGTTTTCTCGACGCCGTTGTCCTGGGTGCAGGCGAGGCCGCCAGATGGCAAGACGCCGGCTGCGGTCGCCAGAACTGCGTCCACATTTCCCTCTACGATTACACCCAGGGCGGCACAGTCAACGCGATCCTGAATACGGCGAACGGCCGTATCGTCGACCGCTGGACCAACCCGGACGCACGCCCTGGCGGCAGCGAATTCATTTTGCCCAAAGCCCTGGCCATCGCCGCCGCCGACCCCGGCGTGCAAAACCTGCTCGGCGACATCGGCCAGACAGACCCGGCGATGATTCCCATGTCGGCCTGGCTGGCCGACGACGACTGCCGCGACAACTGGTGCGTCGACCTGTCCTACAAAGACCCATCCGGCAGCGGCAAAATTGCCCACGTTTTTGTCAACATGGAGCAAAATCGGGTGGCGCGCATCTTTATGACGCGCGGACGGGCCGATTTACCCGTGGCTGCCCCGCAGGCGCAGCGTTATGCCTACACCGACGGCTGCAAAGAAAACGAATATGGTTGGAATGTCTGCTGGGAAATGACGGCCAACGATGGCATCAATTTCTATGGCGCAGCGTTCGAGGGAACGCCAATTTTTGACAGCGCCAAAATTGGGCAGATTGAAGCCTGGTATCCGAGTTGGCCGGGTGGTTATCGGGATGAAATTGGCTTTCGCGCTTCTGTGCCGCCCTTTGGCGATACGCAGATCACCGACCTGGGCAATGGGTTTGAGATACGCCAATTGTTCACCGAATTTACCCATTGGCCGAACTGCATTTGTTGTTACCGATATGAAGAAGTAATGCAGTTTTATGATGACGGCCGTTTCGCCCTAGGTTTTGTCTCGCACGGCCCCGGCTGTGATGATTTGTCCGTCTACCGGCCATTTTGGCGCATCGATCTGACATTGAACGGCCGTGGCAGTACCGACGTCTGGGCCTGGGACACCAACCAATGGGTTGAAGTCGCCCAAGAAAAAGAATTTTTCCCCTTCCTCGACCAGGGTTCACCGGAAGGCGACCAACTGGCCACCTTCAACGGCGATCTTCATTACCGCTGGCAAATGACCCGCACCGACCCCTTCGGCCTGGATGAAGCGCGCGTATTTTTGCTGCAATACAAAGAAGGCGAAGGCGACGGACCTGTCCAAACCGGACCCGGCGACACTTTTGTGCCGCCGCGCCAATGGATGGAAGGCGAGCCGTTGTCCGGCGGCGATCCGGTCTTGTGGTGGGTGCCTTTGCTGAAAAGCAAAAAAAGCGAGCCTTACTGGTGCTCGCCGGACCCGGAACCGGGCATTAACATGTGCGAGACGTTCCTCATCGCCCATCCGGCGGGTGAACTGATCCAACCATCAGAAGAAGAATTGGCGGCCATGCCCACGGCGACGGCAACGGCCGTGCCCATCGACACCCCCACGCCCGCCCCATCCCCCACCCCACGCCCCGTGCAAGGCGAAGGCGCGGAAGACATCATCCTGAACTCTGGCTGCGGCTCCTGCCACCAGATTGGCGCGTTGGGCGAAGGGCACAAAGTCGGGCCAGATTTGTCGGCCATCGGCCTTGTCGCCGAGTCGCGCATTGCGGGCATGAGCGCCGAAGAGTATCTGCGCCAATCCATCTTGGAACCTAACGCCTATATCACGCCAGACTGTCCCAATGGCCCGTGCATCCCCAACATCATGCCCCGCGATTATGTCAGCCGCCTCAGCCCGGAGCAGCTAGACCTGGTGGTCGCCTATTTACTCACCCTGACAGACAGCGCCATGCTGGCCGATGGCAGCGCGGGCAGTGGGCAGCCGGCGCCCAAAGTGGTGCCGGTAGGCAAGTATCTTCCGCCCCAGCCGCCTACGCGCGCCACTTTGCTGATGGTGCAGGTGCTGGTGGTGGTGTTTGTCTTTATTTTGACGCTGTTTTTGCTGTTTAAGCTGCCGGGGGAGGAGAAGTAGGGGGCGATTTACGATTGGCGATTTGGTTAGTGAGAAACCCTAAGGGTTTGTTTGGACCCTTAGGGTTTTCAGCGGGGTGGCTGCGCAACATGAGCTAGGTACGTTTTGTTTTGTCACACCTTGGGGATGCGATGCTGCCAGGCTCCAATTTCTTGTTTTTACCTGAATTTTTCTCTTAGCGCCCGCTCCATCCGTCGTTCGTCGTCGCGTTTGGCGATGTCCTGGCGTTTGTCTTGCTTTTGTTTGCCACGCGCCAGAGCGATTTCAATTTTGGCACGGCCGTCTTTCAGGTAAAGCCGCGTCGGCACAACGGTCAGGCTTTTCTGGGCCAGTTGGTCCATGATTTTGTTGATTTCGCGCCGGTGCAGCAGGAGTTTACGCGGCCGTACCGGATCATGGTTGTCATGTGTGCCATGGATGTACGGCGCGATGTGCATATCGACCAACCACAACTCACCTTTGCGAGCCTGCACAAAACTGCGCTGCAAACTCACCTGATGATCACGAATCGACTTGATTTCTGTGCCGGTTAAGACCAGTCCGGCCTCGAATTTTTCCAGCAACAGAAAATCAAAATTCGCGCGCTTGTTTTTAGCTATTACTTTAAAGCTGCCTTGCGTGTTTGACATGGTTGTATTTGTACTCTGGGAAGACCCAAAGGTTTAAACCTTAGGGTCTCAATCCACGCCGATTATTGCCCATTTTGCAGGTATTCTATCGCCCGCTGAAGCTGGGTATCGCCTTCGCCGCCCAAGGTAAAATCGTCGGGCGAGGGGATTTCAATATCCGGTAGAATGCCGGAATCGCTAATTGAGACGTTGGCGGGAGTATACCACCGGGCGACGGTGACGCGCAGTTCAGAACCATCGGACAGGGTGTGAAGCTGCTGCACCGACCCTTTGCCGAAGGTTGTTTCGCCGATGAGGATGGAACGGCCGTTATCCCGCAGCGCTCCGGCCACAATTTCCGACGCGCTGGCGCTGCCTGCGTTAATCAGCACAACCATGGGAATGGATTCGGCGTCATCGCCGGAAACGGCCGTAAACGTCTGTTCTTCGCCTTTGTTGTTGCGTTCATACAACACCACCCCTTCCGGCAAAAACAAATCGGCAATGCCCACAGATTGGTCTAAAAAGCCGCCGGGATTATCACGCAAGTCAAAAATGATGCTCTGCGCCCCCTGAGCCATCAAGTCGGCAACGGCTTCGCGTACGCGCTGCTCGGCGTTGGCGTTAAATTCCGCCAGCCGCACATAGCCAATTTCCGTCGTCACCATCTGGGTTTCAATGATCGGAATCTCGAAACGGGTCCGAGTGACAGTAAATTCCACTTCATCTTCGCCATCGCGAAAAATATTTAAAACCACGACGCTGCCCTGCGGGCCGCGCACCTTCAACAAAACTTCGTCGATGCTCTGCCCAACCACCGATTCGCCATCAACGCCGATAATCAAATCACCGGCGCGGATGCCCGCAAGGTCGGCCGGCTGTCCGTCGATGGGGCGCACGATTTCGATGAATCCTTCCTCGTTTTCGCGCACGAAAGCGCCGATGCCCTCGACGGAGCCACCCATGTCTTCGCGGAAACGGGCGGCGATGTCGGGTTCCACATAGCGGGTGTACGGATCGCCCAGCGTCTCCACAGAACCGCCAACAATGGCGTGCAGCAAGTCTTCTTCGGCGGGCATTTCGCCATTAAACTGCTGGCCGATAATGCTCCAGGCTTCGTAAAACGTATTCAGATCGAGGTTTTGGATGGCGTCGGGGCCGGAAACGGCCGTTTCCGCCGGCGAAATGACGGGCAGTGGGGTCGGCAGGGGGGGTTCGTCGGGTGGCGGGATGGGTACGGCCGTTTCCACAGCCGCCGCCTCCACCTCCACAACCCGCGTCACTTCCACATATTCCGTGACCGTCACAGTTTCGACAACCGGGCTGCTGTTCACGCTGGCCTGGCCAAAAAAGAAGCTCGCGCTGCCCACCGTTGCCACCAGGCAGACCACGGCCAGCAAACCAACAATTAAAAATATCCACTTCACTGGTGAAGATTTGGGTTCCGAGGGGGAATCATTCATGGTTAACTCTCAGTTTGTAAAAATTCAATCGCTCTATTCAGGACTTCGTCACGGCCGTTATCCAGCCCTTCCTGGGTAATTTCCACGCTAATGTCCGGCTGCAACCCCTGCTGATCGATCTGGTGACGATCCGGCGTAAACCAACGCGCCGAAGTAACATGCACCGAAGACCCATCGCTGAGATCATAAACCAGTTGCACCGACCCCTTGCCATAAGACGGATGGTCGCCGATCAGGGTTGCCCGACCCCTATCTTGCAGCGCGCCCGACACAATCTCCGAGGCGCTGGCTGTGCCGCCATTGATTAGCACCACCAGCGGAATGTCTGGGGCCAGCGTCTCGCTCGTAGCCAGATACTCGCGCTCGCCTTCATCCCGGCTCACCTGGAACAAAATTGGGCCATCCGATAAAAACAGGTCGGCGATATCGACGGCCGCGTTCAACAAACCGCCGCCGTTATTGCGCAAATCCAAAATCAACGACTGCGCGCCCTGGCTTTGCAAATCGGTAATGGCGTCAGCGACTTCCTTGGCGCTTTCGCCGCTAAAACGGGCCAGACGAATGTACCCAATATTTGCCTCGTCACCGGCCATCCGGTAACTGACCGACGGATCGAGGATTTCGGCGCGAATGATTTCCAGGTCAACTGGTTCGGTTTGCCCTTCGTGGAGGACTGTCAGGGTAACGGCCGTGCCCGTTTCCCCTCGAATCATGTCGCGCACCTCAGCCACGGAAACCTCCGGCGTTATTTCCACGCCGTCGATAGCCAGCAAAACATCGCCCAGCAGCACGCCCGCTTTTTCGGCCGGATTTCCGGGAATCGGCTCCAAAATAATCGGGCCGCCCTCTTCTGGCCGCGACAACAACGCCCCAATACCGCCAAACGTGCCTTGCAGCGATTGGCGTTCTTCGGCGCGAGCGACAGGTTCGATAAAGACCGTGTAGGGGTCTTGCAAATTAGCCATCGAACCGCGAATCGCGCCATACGTGCGCTCCTGAGCAGACGGAATCTCGCCGATAAAACTCTCCTCGATCCGATCCCACGCTTCCCAGAAAACGTCAAACTCCTGGCGCTGGTGTACCAGCGTGCCACCGGTTTGTAACTCCACAAAATCATTGGTGAAATAACCGGCCGTAAAAGCGCTGGCGGCAAGAACCACAAGCATGATGATGGCTAAGTAATTGCGCGTTTTTTCAGACATAGTACAAAAAAACTGCCCGACCAGTCCTGGGTTGTAACCGTTTTGGTGTTTGCCGAGATGCGCGCTGATGAGTCGCTGGTCCATCACGCTATCTCCAAAGACAAACGGTTACACTCGCAGTTTCGGGCAGATGTGTCTGGCTCTACAGACAGATTTCCAGGTTAGAAAAAGTTGAAAGATTGTAACACAGGTGTTCTGGGCGGCAATCTACGCTATAATTGCCTTAACTTTTTGATAGCAGGTATACCGGGGTAAAAACGCCGCTTTGCCCCGACCGGTCAATCTGTTTACTTTGTTTGCGGGGCTTCGTCCCCATGAAATTACCCTTCACCATGAGATATTTCTGGCGCATTGGCTTAATTGTCGCCTTTTTATTCTGCCTTGTGCTGCCAGGGGGAAACCAACGGGCTGTTGAAGCCCAAGAAGATGCTCCGACTTACGCCCAGCAAGCGCAATCCTTGTGGGAAACCTTGAGTGTTGCGGAACGCGTAGGCCAGGTCTTTTTGGTTACGTTTGAAGGTGACAACGCCCCTCTGGACAGCGACATTGCTGATTTGATATTAAAATATCATGTTGGCGGTGTGCTGCTGCGCGCTGCCAACGATAACATCACGGGATATTCAGACCCGGCGAACGCGCCTGCTCAGGTTGCCGAATTGGCAGCCGATTTGCAGCGTCTGACGCTTTTGGGGTACAGCACGGCCGTTTCCCCTGAACCCACCCCTGAACCAGACACTACCAACGAAGCCTTGCCCACAGCCGGCATCACGCCCAGCCCAACGCCAATTACCCCCACCAATCCTATCCCCCTCTTCATCGCCCTCAACCAGGAAGGCGACGGTCCCGTGTATGACCATATTTTCGATGGGTTAACGGCCGTGCCTACCCAGATGGCTCTGGGCGCTACTTGGAAACCCGATAACGCCAAAATTATCGGCAAAATAGTGGGGCGCGAATTAAGCGCCATTGGCGTCAACATGTTCTTGGGGCCATCGTTGGATGTGCTGGAAGACCTGACGGCCGCGCGCAGCAGCAACATTGGCGCCCGTTCTTTTGGCGGCGACCCCTATTGGGTGGCGCTGATGGGCAAAGCGTATGTCATGGGGCTGCATCAGGGGGCCAACGGCCGTCTCGCGGTCATCGCCAAACATTTCCCCGGCATCGGCAGCAGCGATCGTCCCGTCGATCAGGAAATTCCCACCGTGCGCAAAACGCTGGAACAGTTGTTAGAAACCGAATTGATTCCGTTTATGGCGGTTACCCAAAACATGGGGGAGGAAACGGCCGTTGTCGAAGGATTGCTCACCACCCACATCCGCTACCAGGGCTTCCAGGGAAATATCCGGGCCGCCACTGCGCCCGTCAGCTTCGACCGGCAGGCGTTGAGTACCCTTCTCGGATTAACCCAATTTGCGCCCTGGTACCAAAACGGCGGTCTCATCGTCTCCGACTCTCTGGGCGTACGCTCCATCGAACGGTATTACGACGACACCCAACAAGAATTCCCCCACCGGCGCGTGGCCAAGGATGCCTTTTTAGCCGGCAACGATCTGCTCATTTTAGACGATTTTGCCCTGGGAGATGCGCCATACGCCGTGCAATTGGAAAACATCCAAAACACGGTCCTCTGGTTTCAGGAACTATACGTCACGGATCCGACATTTCGGCAGCGGTTAGATGAAGCCGTGCTGCGCATTTTACAGGCGAAGCTGAAGTTATATGGCGGCGACTTTTCCGCAGAAAATGTGCTGGGGAATTCGGAAAATTTAGGCAGCGCCCTGGAGCAGGGGGATACGGCCGTTTTCGATATGGCCCAGTCCGCCATCACCCTCATCGCCCCCAGCCCGGAAGAATTAGCCGAACGCCTTTCCCGGCCGCCCGGCCCTGGCGACCACATCATCATTTTCACCGATATGCACACAGCCAGACAATGCTCTGCCTGCCCGCCTCAACCCTACATCGGCGTCGACGCCCTGGCTGAACAAATTCTCACCCTATATGGCCCGCAAGCCAGCGGGCAGGTCCAGCCAGAACAAATCACAAGCTTTTCCTTTGCTGACCTAAGTGAATTTATCGCCGCCGGACCAGAACCCATCGTTGTTGCCACGCCCACCAGCGCCCCCACCACAGCGCCAGATTCAACGCCCACCAGCGATGCGAACACCGAGGTTCTGCCGCGCGTCGCCACGCCAACCCCACTACCCACAGCGACTCTACCACCGGCATTTCTGATTCAAGAAGCGTTTACTCAGCCAGTCAACTGGATCGTGTTTGCCCTGCTAGACGACAGCGACATCCAACCGATGCGCGATTTTCTGGCCCAACGGCAGGACCTGGTGCGTAATTCGCAGGTGATCGCCTTTGCCTACAACGCGCCCTATTATTTGGACAGCACTGAAATCAGCAAGCTCACCGCTTATTATGGCGTTTTTAGCAAAATTGATGCGTTTATTAATGCGTCGGCCAGGGCATTGTTTTTAGAACTGCCTTTAAGCGGGCAGTCGCCGGTGGATATTGAAGGGATTCGATACAGCGTAGCGCGGCAAACCGAGCCAAACCCGAATCAGGTGATCGAGTTGTTTATTGTCGGAGATGACGGGAAGAGTCAGTCGCCATCCAGCGAAGCGCCGTTGGAAACGTCGGTGGGCGATACGCTGCGGCTGCAAACCGGCGTTATTCAAGACCGGAACAACCACTCGGTGCCGGATGGCACGATGGTGCAGTTTATCCAACGTGACCGTATCCAGGGCACGCTGAATATCATCGCCGAGGTACCTACGGTGCAGGGGGTGGCCCAATTGGATTATGTGCTGCAAGCCAGCACCGGTCCGGGGAAGTTCCGCATTACGGCCGTTTCCGGCGACGCGCAGACTTCCGAAGAAGTAGACATCCTCATTGAAGGGGCTGCCCAGGTGGCGGTTATCACGCCCACCCCGGCCCCAACAGCCACGCCCACGCTCACACCCACACCCACGCTCACGCCCATCCCCACCGACACGCCCATACCCACCATCACGGCGACGGCCGTCGCCCCTTTCACGCCGCCCGACGAACCAGTTATCAGCATTGCCCTGTCGGAATTCACCATGTTAATCGCCGTGTTAGGCGGTCTGATCATCGTCGGCATTTTGGGTTATTTGCTGGGCATGCGTTATCACATGAATCTGGCCTGGCAGGTGGGCTGGGTTTTGTGGGGACTGGCGGGAGCGTTGTTGATTTACATTTATTACGCGCTGGGGCTGCCGGGTACGGCCGTTTTTGCCACTTTCGGCGTTTGGTCCGGCCTCATCACCACCATGCTGGGCGGCGTCATCGGCCTGTTCACCTACACATTTGCCAATCCCCCCAAAAATCATCCCGAGTAGTGGTTGCTGGCAATAGCTCTTGGCTAATAGCTGTTGGCTGTTGGCTGTTGGCTGTTGGCCGATGGATTACGCAAAGTTAAAGCCTTTGGCCTACGGCTTACCGCTAGTCCATCCCCCATTCTCGCTACGCTTCCCGATTGAGCGCGATGTCTTCCCAGGAGGTCGGGTCTTCGATGGGTTCCAGATGAGTGAGGATGGATAACGGCCGTAACGCCTGCCGCAAATCCCGCTCTAACTCTTCCACCAATGTGTGCCCCTGCATCACGGTCCAATCGCCAGGGACCTGAATATGCACCGACAAAAAGCGCTGCGACGCGGATTGGCGGGTGCGTAAAGCATGGTATTCGATCTGTTTTTCCTGGCAATATGTGTCTAACACGGCCGTGACCGCCGCCAATTCCTCCGCCGGCAGCGCCGTATCCATCAGCCCAGACATCGACTTACGCACCAGCTTCACACCGGAATACAAAATCTGCACCGCCACAACCAACGCAATCATCGGGTCCAGAATTTCCCAGCCGGTTAGAGCCACCGCGCCCACACCCACCACCACGCCCACCGAGGTCCACACATCCGACAACAGGTGATGCGCATCGGCGGTAAGGGTGATGGAATTATGCGCTTTTCCGGCGCGAAGGAGAATAAGCGCCGTACCCAGATTCAACAATCCTGCCGTCACAGAGACGACGAGACCCAGGCCAACTTTTTCTAGCGGCTGCGGCGCAAGCAGGCGAGGCACGGCCGTCGCCGCAATCATCACCGCCGCAAACAAAATCATCGTTCCTTCCGCGCCGCTGGAAAAATATTCCGCTTTGGCATGGCCATAAGCATGTTGATCATCTGGCGGTTGGGCGGCAATCGTTAGCGCAACCAGAGCCATAATGGCCGCTACCAGATTCACGCCCGATTCCAGCGCGTCAGACAACAAACCAACCGACCCGGTTAACAGGTAGGCCAACGCCTTTAAAGAGATGGTTAAAACGGCCGTGCCAATCGACAACCAGGCAAAACGAGTCAGATTTTTACGATCTTCCATAGAACGCCTCTCGATTTCTAAAGAGCTTACAAGAGATTGGAAATTGGAGACTGGAAGCTAGCCCAATCTTCAGGTGCAGTCGGCGTATCCCTACCCGGCTGCCTCCGACGCGATAAGAAATCGCAGCTACTAAATCAATCTCCAGTCTCCAGTCTCCCTATTGATAACGCTGCCTGATATTCGGAACCAGATATTCGGCAAAGGCGCGCGCCACATCATAAGCCGGTTCCCAACCCCAATCCCGTCGCGCCGCTTTATCGGCCAGACCGGCCGGCCAACTATCTACAATGCCCTGCCGCTGCACATCAGGCTCAAAGGTAATTTGGGCATTGGGGAAGGCTTTGAGGACTTCGTCGCGGAACTGCACGGCCGTTAAACTAAAACTCGTCACGTTATACACCGTCCGCCGCAGCGCCGCCCGCTCCACCGCCGCCAACTGCAGCAGCGACGTCACCGCGTCGGGCATCGCCATGAACGGGATCACGCTGTCCTCGCGCACAAAACAGGCATACGGCTTACCCTGCGCCGCCGCATGCAGCATTTCCGGCCCATAATCACTCGTGCCACCAGATGGCGTGGTATAGGCGCTGATCAAACCGGGAAACCGCACCGCCCGAAAATCCAACATCGTCGGAGTAGTGCGCGATAACTGCTGGTAATGGCTGCCAAAATACGTGCCCAGCATCTCGCAGTAGAGCTTGTTGCAGCCATACATCGTCGTCGGATAATTCCAGTCCCATTCACGCACAAAAAAATCACGCGCCTTTGTCTCCAAATCTGGCAAGCCATAAACGGCAATCGAGCTGGGAAATATAAAGCGCACCGGCTCGCCGCGCCGCTGCGACTGCTCGGCGGCCATCTGCATCAGCAGCAATGTGCCATTCACATTCACCTGATGGGCCAGCTCCGGCGCAAATTCCGACCGCGTGGAGAGCAGCGCCGCCAGGTGATAAATCACATCAAAATCGTACTCTGTCACCAACCGGGCAAAAAGATTTTTATCCAGCACATCGCCTAAAATGTGCGTGGAGTAGCCGTCCATATCATCCGGCAAATCGTGCAGATCCAGGCTGAGCACCTGATTGTTGCCCGTCGCCGCCAAACTCTTAATCAGCGCCTGGCCGATTTCGCCAGCCGCGCCGGTAATCAAAACGACTTTCTTGCGCATGGTTCTCCTTGTAATAACCTCCCGGAAGTTGAGAACTTCCGGGAGGTTTGTCGCGATTCAACAGTAAAAGTGGGATAACTCCCGGAAGTTGAGAACTTCCGGGAGGTTTGTCGCGATTCAACAGTAAAAGTGGGATGCTGCTGGCAGGATTTTAACAGAAAACGATCCGGCGTGTTATACTCCTCGCCCTATGCGACAACGAGACATTCTCTGGTTTTGGCTGCCCCTGTTTGCTAGCTGGCTGCTGATGACGGCCGAAGGCCCCATTATCAGCGCCTCCATCAACCGCCTGCCCAACGAAGTGATTATGCTGGCGGCGTTTGGCATCGTCAACAGCCTGTCTGTCACCATCGAAAGCCCGATTATTAACCTGCTGGCGACTTCCACCGCGCTGGTGAAAGATCGCCCTTCCTATTTGTTGGTGCGCCGCTTCACCATCCAGTGGGCCATCGCCCTGACGGCCGTTGCCGCCATTGTCGCCTTCACGCCTGTTTTCGACTGGATCGTCACTGGCCTGCTAGACACGCCGCCGGAAGTTGCCCAGTGGGTGCGGCCGGGGATGCAAATCATGACGTTATGGAGCGCGGCCATTGCCTGGCGGCGCTTCTTGCAAGGGGTGATGATTCATTTTGGCGAAACGCGCAAGGTAGCCTGGGGCACGGCCGTGCGTCTGCTGGCTTCTGGCGGCACGGCCGTTTCGCTCACGCTGTTTAGCGGTTGGCCTGGCGTCATCATTGCCGGAACGTCGTTGATGGCCGGCGTGACCGCCGAAGCGCTGTACGCCACCCTGGCGGTACGGCCGTTGCAGAAAAAATATCTCGCCATTGATTCGCCTATCGCCCCCGGCACGCCATTAACCGCCCGCGAATTGTTCTGGTTCCACCTGCCGCTGGCCTCCACTTCGCTGCTCATCTTGCTGGCCCAGCCGATGGTCACCTTCAGCCTGGCGCGGCTAGACCAGCCGGTGGCTTCGCTGGCCGCCTGGCCGGTGGTCTTCCAGATCATGCTTATGGCCCGTGCCGCAGCGCTGGCCCTGCCGGAAGTCGTCATCGCCCTCAGCGAACGCCCGGACGCTTTCCGGCCGCTGCGCCGCTTCAGCCTCAACCTGGCGCTGATCATGACCGGGCTGATGGCCCTGTTTATCCTGACGCCGCTGGCCGCTTTTTATATTTACGTGGTGCAAGACATGACGGCCGTTGTCGGCGCACTCACCGAATCCAGCCTGATTTATTTCCTCTTGTTTCCAGCGCTGGCCACCTTCATTTCCTGGCTGCGCGGCCTGCTCATCAACCGCCGGGCCACCAAAGCGGTAAACGTAGGCATGGCAATCAATTTGGTGGTTACGGCCGTGGTTCTGGCGATTGGCTTGCTGGTCCGTTGGCCGGGTCTGCCCACCGCCGCTGTGGCCCTCAACGCTGCTGCGCTGGGCGAGATTTTGTACCTGGGCTGGTATACGCAGCGCATCTTACCGGCGGAGACGCCGCTGCTGCGCCCAGTAAAAGTGAGCTAACCGATGATTGAAATTCTGCAATTACCACTTGGCCCCCTGCAAACCAACTGCTACATCCTGGTAGATGAAGAAACGATGGCAACGGCCGTTATCGATCCCTCTTGGAACGGTCGGGCCATCGCTGCTACCCTCGACGAACGCGGCTATAACCTCACCCACATCCTGCTCACCCACAGCCACTTCGACCACGTTGCCGGGCTGGCCGAACTAAAAGCTGAAAAGCCCGCGCCCATTTACATCCACCCGGAAGCCATCGACATGCTGCGTAACGCCACCATGAGCGCCGCCCTGTGGAACATCCGCTTCCCCTCCCCGCCCCCACCCGACGAAATGTTGGCCGAAGGGCAGGTGCTGCGGATTGGAGAAACGGCCGTCCACGTCCTCTTCACCCCCGGCCACGCTCCGGGTCACGTCAGCTTCTACCTGCCCGACCACGGCATCGTCTTCGACGGCGACGTGCTCTTCCAACAAAGCATCGGCCGCACCGACCTGCCCGGCGGCGACTACGATCTGCTGCTCCGCTCTATCCGCGAGCAACTGCTCACCCTGCCCAACGACACTCAAGTTCTCCCTGGCCACGGCCCCGCCACCACCATCGGGGCGGAAAAACAAACCAATCCCTTCCTGCTGTAGCGGCTAGTTTCTCGACATGTTTTCAGCGAGCAACTTTGGCGCAGTTCCAGGCCCCATCGCCTCGGTAAAGCTCAGGGAATGCCGCGACAGGGAAACGGCCGTTACCAAACCCGACGCCAAACAAACCAAATATGTCACCTAAACCTCACTGTTAAACATTTCCCCTGTTTCCGCCAAAAGCCGTTAACCTTTCAACCTTGCAACAACGCCTGAATAATCTCGTCCCAATCCAACGCAGCGCCTTTTGCCAATCCTGCTTCCACCACCGCCGGGTCAAGCGCCCAACGGGCAAGAGCCGTGTCCAACTCGCGCTGGTGCTCACCACCCCAGGCTGGATGATGGCTCGCCAGACCGCTTAAAGCCAGGGCGCGCTCGATCTGCCCTTCGGCATAAGCAAGATAGCTAAAATTCACCACCACCTGCACCACCCGCGGCAGCGCGCCCAGGCGCAGCGCCAAAGCCAGCCCTTCGCGCGAACCGGCGCGGGCAGCGTCGAGATGCCCTAGTTTAATTTCTTCATCCGCCAGATTGAGCAGCCCGAGAGAAATACTTTCCTGTGCGCCAATCTCGCGGGAAAGCGCCAATGCTTGTTGGAAATTATCGCGCGCCGCCTGATAATCCTGCCGGTCGTCAGCCATCACGCCCAAATTATTCAGCACCGACACCGCTAACAAACGGTCCCCTACCGCCACTGCTTCCGTGTAGATGCCCTGGAAAAGATGTTCCGCTTCCGCTTCGCCCTGTAACCAGGCTACCGTGGCCAAAGCATTCATCGCAGCCAGTTCGCGCTGTTTGTTCCCCAGCGCACGGGCTAACGCTAAACTTTCAGTCATCGAGGCGTGGACACGATCCAGCTTGCCAAGCCGCCAGTCTTGGGTGCCGAGCGCGTAAAGGACGCGGCACAAGGTTAACGGGTTGGCGCTGGCCCGCGCCAGGGCCACGGCTTCTTCGAGAATGGCTTGCGCGCCGGCGTAGTCGCCCATCTCGCTGGTCATGCCGCCCAAAGAGGCCAGCGCCGCCGCCCGGTCGGCATCGGTGATTGCCGCGAGCTGTGCTTGCTCGATGGCGGCGCGTGCGGCGGGGATAGCGCCCAGGTGTTTATGGGCTTCCGCTAATTGCAGCCCGGCGGTAGAACGGGTGGGGTCGCTGGCAGGCATTAATTCCATCAGGCGCGTCAGATATTCAACGGCCGTTGTGAAAGCGCTCACTTCCAACGCCGCTTTACCAGCCTTAAACAAATATTCCTGCTGCTTGGCCCGGTTGTCGCTGCAAATGTAATGAAACACCAGCGTGTCCAGCAGAGGCGCCTCGCGCAGCCTCCCGGCGGCAATTTGACCTTCCAAATAACCCGCCAACTGCTCATGCAGACGCGCCCGCGTGGCAAAAGGCAGGCTTTCATAAGTCACTTCATGCGTGACGATGTGTTTAAAGAGGTACGCCAACTCCGGCTCCGGCGTATCAAGCGGAGTGATTTCCAATTCTGCCAGCTGATCGAGATCGGGTTTTACTTGAACCAACCCGCCCAATTCAGGATAGTAGCCCGTCAGCCAGGCGGCGCGGAATAAACGGCCGATGATGCTCGCCACGCGCAAGGTAGTTTTCTCGCGCTCACTCAACTTGTCGATGCGGCTGAGGATGAGCGTGTGCAGGCTGTTAGGCAGCTCGATTTTTTCCAGGGCCTTGGGCGTGCGCGGATCGAGTCCGCGATCGTGCAAAAAGTTGAGTAGCTCTTCCAGGAAGAAGGGGTTGCCCTGCGCCCGCGCCATGAGCTTTTCAACCAGTATGGGCGGAACCGCCCCGCTGCGCGCGGGATATAACTGCGCCAGTTTGGCGCGAATCGCTTGCTCGGCTTCAATTGTGGTGAGTTCGCTTAATTCGATTTTGGTGAAGTTTGGCCGGGCTTCCAGTCGCGGAGCTTCTAGCCGCGCCAGCCTGGGCGGCCGATACGCCAGCACAAAACACAGAGGGCTGTCGTTCAGGGCTCGCGCCAGGTCTTCTAGCAAATCATGCGAAAGGGCGTCAACCCAGTGCAAATCATCCATGATGATGAGCAGCGGCTCGTCTTTTGCTGCCGCATGCAAACAATCTTCTAACAGTGCCAGTAAGGCGCTGTGGCGATATTTTGGCTCAAGCGGTTTTGTGAATTCGTTGTCAGGAATTTCGATGTCCAATAAGGTGCTTAACAAGGGTAATGCCTGCACGCGTTCGGGAGCGCGGTCTTCCAACTCGCCTTCGAGTGAGCGAATTTGTTTGCGCAGCGGCGCATGTGGATCGACATCAAAGAAAGCCGACCAAATGGACTTCCATGCGTGGTAGGGGGTGTTGATGGCATCGGATTGGCACGCTCCGCCATAACCGGTAAACCCTTTTTTGCGTGCGGCGCGGATCACCTCGGCCACGAGACGAGACTTGCCCATGCCGGCTTCGGCCACGAGGCCAATCACCTGGGATTTGCCTTGCAGAGCCAAATCCAATTTTTCGTCAATGATTTGCAGCTCGTATTGCCGCCCGACCATTGGCAGGGTGTAGGTTGGTTCTTGGAGACGAATGGCGCGCTGTTGGCGTTCGCCGGTCAGGGCAAATACCGGCAGGGGTTCGGCTTTGCCTTTCATGGGCAGGGGCGGGCGCGGATCGAAGACAAAGTCGCGGGAGGTGGCTTTGTGAATGTGTACACTGAGGAGGATTTCGCCGGGAACGGCCGTAGACATCAAACGCGCCGCCAGGTTCACATGGTCGCCCAAAGCGCCAAAAGTGCGGCGGGTCTGGCCGCCATATGCGCCCACGCGCAGCAAGCCGTAAGAAAGGCCCAACTGCACCTGCAACTGATCGGCGGCTTTTCGCAATTCCAACGCAGCTTTTACGGCGCGGCGGGCATCATCTTCATGGGCGTTTAAGACGCCAAAATTCAAATAAGCGTAACTGCCTTTGTCACCGATGGTCAATTGCAGGAGCGTCCCATCATAACGCGCGGTGAGGCTTTGCATCTGGCGAATGAATGCATCCAACTGCGCCTGGGCATCATCAGCCTCATAGTCTATGCCCATGAAGCGCACAAACAACACGGCGCACGGCCGGAACTCGGTGAGAAAATGGTCTTGTCGCGCCATCTCCCGCACGTAGACCGGGTTGTGAATCCAAGGTTTGAGGGTTTCGGGTTGGATAGCGGGTAGAGAAGATTGGGGGAAGGGGGAAACGGCCGTGACATACTCCTCAGCTACGGCAAATCGTTCCTGGCTGTCCTCATCGGTCCGCCATTCTCGAATAGTCAGTGCTGGGCCTAATCGAACCACCGTGGATTCGTCTAACAAAATTTCGCCCTTTCCTGCCAGGTGTTCGGCCGTGGATGTGCGCATCACCGTCGCCCCCGCCAGCACATCCAGACGCTGAATCGAAGCATCGCCCACCACAAAGCGACGCGCAGAACCGCTGGCAATGGCCACTTTCAAGGTCAGTGCGGTCATTGCGCCTTGCGGCAGGGCAATTTCCAAGAAGGCCTGCATGGCCTTTTGCAGCGCAAACGCGCATGCTGTGGCTCGCGGCGCGGCGGCTCGCGGCGCGGTGGCCCCCGGAGCTTCATCAAACCAGCAGGTCACGGCATCGCCGGCAAAGCCGATTACGCTGCCGCCGAAGCGCTCGATTTCAGCAATGAGCGCGCTGTAGACCGCATCCAGATGCCGGGTGAGTTCTTCAGCTCCCTGACGCGGACCCAATAAAATCCGTAACGATTCGGTTAGGGGCGTAAAACCGGAAATGTCCGCAAAGAGAACCGAGCCGCTGGAGCGGTCTGGCACTGATTCTCCGTTTAATATGGCGCGTAATCGATCCTGGGGGAGGTAGGTATGCATGGCCCTTCAATAATCTCCTATAGGACTTCAAATTTCTTTTTCACCTGTGAGTCAGATAATGCTGGTTTGTGATGGATTTTCTTCGTTTTAGGCCATCGGTGATTCTCTTACCGGACATGGAAACATTATAATAGATAAAATTAAGATCAGGCCAGAAAGCGCAATGTGAGCGTCGCGTCACTCCAAACAAAGATAAAGCAACATCTTGACACTTTGCCAGGTATAATTTAATATTTAACTAATTAGTTAACTATTTAATCAGGAGATTGGAAAGATCATGAATGATATGCTTAGCCTGACCTTTGCCGCTCTGGCAGACCCCACGCGTCGGGCAATGCTGGAGCGGCTGGCGCAGGGTCCGGCCACAGTGAAAGAACTGGCGGAACCATTCACCATCAGCAAGCCGGCAATCTCCAAACATCTGAAAGTACTCGAACATGCTGGACTGATCGAACGCGGGCGTGAAGCCCAGTGGCGGCCGGCGCAACTGCAAGCCGCGCCGCTGAAAGATGCTTCTCAATGGCTGGAGACCTATCGCCAGAACTGGGAAGAAAATCTTGATCGTCTGGACGAATATTTACGCAAGCTTCAAGAAGATCAGAAAAGTTAGTTCAGGTACCTGGCTGCTTGCTTTTAGTCCAGTCAAAACCAGAAAAAGGTCCAAATAGTGTAATGGTTACTGGTTCCCTGAACAAAACTTCACCGCAAAAGGCGCAAAGTTTTTCTCTTTAGCTCTTTGCGGTTTAGCCAACAGGTGACCATTACAAAAAGATCTAACCAGTCATTTAAAAAGGAAAAGACATAATGGCCGATAAATTAGCAGATCGAGAAATTGTCGTCACACGATTGATCGACGCACCGCGCGAACTCGTCTTCGCGGCGTTTACCGAACAAGAGCATATTGAACAATGGTGGGCTCCTAAAGGGGCCACGACACATGAGATGGATGTGAAACCCGGTGGTATCTGGCGCTACAGCCAGCCCGCCCGTGATGGCTCTCTCAATCCTTTCAAGATCAAGTTTATTGAGCTGGACAAGCCGACACGGCTTGTTTACGATTATGGCGCCGACGGGGGAAATGCGTCTGAGCTTGTGCGCACTACCGTGACTTTTGAGGATCAGGATGGGAGAACCAAGGTCACTTTGCAGCTGAAGTTTGCAACGGCCGTCGTGCGCAAACAAGCAGTGAAATACGGCGCCATTGTGGGCGCCATGCAGGCGCTGGAAACCCTCGCCGATTATCTGGCCACCGTATGAGTGAGGTAACAATGGCTGAAGACAAAATGCAGGAATTTATCGAAATCCGTGGCGCGCGGGAAAATAATCTAAAAAACGTCACGCTGCGCATTCCCAAACGCCAGATCACCGTCTTTACCGGTGTGTCCGGCTCCGGCAAATCATCGATCGTGTTCGACACCATCGCCACGGAAGCGCAGCGCCAGTTATACGAAAACTTCAGCATGATGGTACGCACATTCCTGCCACGCTACTCACAGCCAGACGCCGATTCGATCCTCAACCTGAGTATGGCCATCGTGGTGGACCAGAAGCGGTTGGGCGGCGGCTCGCATTCGACGTTGGGCACGATTACGGACACCTATACTTTGCTGCGCCTGCTGTTTGCGCAGATTGGCGACCCATTCATCGGCTATGCCAACGCCTTTTCTTTCAATGAGCCAATCGGTATGTGCCCGGAATGCAACGGATACGGCCGTAAGCTGCAACCCATCGTCGAAAAATTTTACAATCCTGCCAAGTCGCTAAACGAAGGCGCGCTTCAGGGGCCAATCTTCGACGACAGCATTTATGCGTCCAGCGGCTTTTTCGACAACGACAAGAAGCTGGCCGAATTCACCGACCAAGAGATGGATCTGCTCCTTTATGGTCAGGAGCAAAAATTCAAGCTGGGCAACATGAACCGCACCTACCTCGGCGTAATCACCGGCTTCAGCCGCTCCTACATCGAGCGAGATCTGAAAACACGCTCCGCGAAAACACAAGAAAAAATCGCCCACTATCTCATCGAAGGCCCCTGCCCCAGTTGCAAAGGCGCGCGCCTCAACAAGGCTGTGCTGAGCTGCAAGATCAAGGGCTACAACATCGCCGAGCTTTCCGCGATGGAAGTCGGCAGCCTGATCCGAGTGATTCAGGACATCACGGACCCATCGGCCAAACAGATTGTGGGCGACCTGGTGCGACGACTGCAAAACCTGATTGACATCGGCCTGGATTATTTGACGCTCAATCGAGAGACTGACACGTTGTCCGGTGGGGAAGGGCAGCGCGTCAAGCTGGTAAAGCACCTGGGCAGCAGCCTGATCGACGTGATGTATATTTTCGATGAACCCAGCGTGGGTTTGCACCCGCGTGACATACACCAGCTCAATGAAATGCTGCAAAAACTGCGCGACATGGGGAACACGGTGTTGGTTGTAGAGCACGACCCTGACGTGATCAAGGTGGCCGACCACATTGTGGACCTCGGTCCGCACGCTGGCGCCCTGGGTGGTGAAATCGTCTACGAAGGCAGCTATGCCGGCTTGCTCAAGGCAGATACGCTGACGGGCAAGTTCATGAAAGAGGCCATGCCCATTAAGCAGGCATTTCGTCAGGCCAAGAAACAGTTGCCACTAAGTAACGTGAGTGTTAACAACCTGAAAAATGTAAGCGTAAACATTCCGGCAGGCGTGCTGACTGTGGTGACCGGTGTGGCTGGCTCTGGCAAGAGTTCGCTGATTAGCGAGGCTTTCGTGGCCCAATTCACCGACGCCATCGTGGTTGACCAATCGGCCGTGGGCACGAATCCGCGCTCTAACCCGGCGACATACACGGGCGTGATGGATGAAGTACGCAAGGCGTTCGCCAAAGCCAACAAGGTGAATGCCGGCCTGTTTAGCTTCAACTCCAAGGGCGCTTGCGAAAATTGTAATGGGCTGGGAGTGGTGTACACCGACCTATCCTTCTTTGAAAGCGTCAAATCACCTTGCGAGGATTGCGACGGCAAGCGCTTCAAAGATGAGGTGCTGGATTACAAGCTGGATGGTAAATCGATTGTCGATGTGTTAGAGATGACTGTGAGGCAGGCGCTGGAATTTTTTAGCATCCCGGAGATTACCCCCATTTTGCAAACGATGAACGACGTCGGCCTGGATTACCTGACTCTGGGCCAGCCGCTGAACACACTTTCGGGCGGCGAGTGTCAGCGCATTAAGCTGGCCAGCGAACTGCACAAAGAGGGCAGCATCTACGTGATGGATGAGCCTACCACCGGCTTACACAAGTCGGATGTAGGCCACCTGCTGGAGATCTTGAACAAGCTGGTAGATGGCGGCAACACGGTGATTGTGATCGAGCACAACATAGATGTGGTGCGCAACGCGGATTGGGTTATTGACCTGGGGCCGGAAGGCGGCAGCAAGGGCGGACAGGTGATATTTGAGGGCACGCCAGCTGGCTTGATGCAGGCCAAACAGTCGATCACGAGCCGGTATGTCTAAACAAGGGTAAGGCTAACCCGGCACGACTTTGGGGAGTCATTGGCGGAGTGGGGAACGGCCGTTACCTCCTCCTGGTTGTTGGTCATTATGGCAACGGCGGGCAATCGGCCGCGTCTTTGCCAGCGAGTTGGGCGACAAACGTGGCTACCTGCTGCAATGCCTGCCTGGTTTCAGGCAAAAAAGACATGACCGGGAAAACATGGAACAGCCCGTCCCACATCTCCAACGTCACCGATACGCCTGCCTCACCGGCACGATCGGCCAATCGGGTAGCGTCATCCAGCAAGATTTCCTCCGTGCCTGCCTGAATCAGCAAAGGCGGCAGCCCCTGCAAATCGGCAAACAAGGGAGAAATGAGGGGCGACGCGAGCGCCGCGTGCGCAGCGTACGCGGCGGCATAGCGGCCCAGGCTGGCGGCATCCAGAATCGGGTCGGCCGTCGCTTTGCTGCGGATGGATTCTCCCGACAAGGTGAGGTCCACCCAGGGAGAAAAGCAGATCGCCCCGGCGGGCGGCGGCAGCCCGGCCTCACGTAATGCAACCAGAGCGGCGACCACCAACCCGCCCCCCGCAGAATCACCGGCAAAGAGGATGCGGGACGGAGCAGTTCCTTCGGCCAACAGCCAGCGATATGCGACAAGCGTATCTTCCAACGCTGCCGGAAAAGGGTTCTCCGGAGCCAGCCGGTAATCAAGGGCCAACGCCTTGTGTTTGGTGGCGTCTACCAGACGGGCGATCAGGTCGCGGCTGGCATTAACCGACCCCAAATTGTACGCGCCGCCATGCAGGTAAAGCATCACCCCAGAATCCGCCTCTGGCAGCAAGAGCCATTCCGCGAAAATTCCATCTATCGTGGCGGGCTGGCAGACAAGCTGAGGGGGGAGTGGGGAGAATTTGGCTCTTGACTCTTGTTTGCGACGTTGTTCGGCGATGGGGCCTTTTGACCAATTGGCAAAGAGGACACGGAGTAGTTGTTTGCTGATTTTGGCCTGGATGCTGGGCATCGGGTTTTCTCCTGGTTTGGTTTTGGTTCGCGCCAAACAACTAACGCCGGTACTCGTCGCCGCAGTCGCCAATCAGCTTGAACAGGTCGCGTGACCGGGCCTGAACGGCAGCCAGTCGCTCCCAATCCTCGGCGTCTAGCTGGAAGGTAAAGACACGGCCGTTTTCAACCATATGTTCGGCCACACCCAGCCGTGCGCCAACAATAACGCCGGCAACGGCCGGTTGGTCCAGCAGTGCGCGCACCGCTACATTGGCGATGCTGACACCATGACGTTCAGCTACCAGATTCACCGCCTGCAACAACTCCTGAAACAACGCCCAGCCCCCCCAGGCGTCGATCATTTGCTTGTATTTGCGCAGGCTGGAAGTGTTCAGTTCGCGCTGGGCAGGCTCCGGCCGCCCCAGATAACGCGCCGACAGCAGCCCGCCGAGCAGAGTGCCATAGGTGAACAAGACAATGCCCTGCTCCTGGCAGAAGGGGACCATAGCCACCTCCGGGCGACGATCGAGCAGCGAGTACTGCACCTGATTAGAGACGATGGGCAGGCCGCGCTGCACCATGATCGCCAGTCGTTCGGTATCGAAATTGGTCAGGCCCAGGTAACGCAGTTTGCCGCCTGCACGCAATGCCGCCAGATGTTCCAGGGCCTCCAGATAGCGCGGATCACGGTAGTCCCACCAGTGGAATTGCAGCAAGTCCACTGTATCCGTGTCCATGCGCCGCCGTGAAACGTCTATGGCACGCTCAACGACCTGACGGGTCATCGGACCGGGCGTGGGAACCCATTTGGTGAAAGCCTGCACCTGATCCAGAGCCTGCGGGCCGGAACGGGCGGCCAACTGCCGCCGGAAGGCGCCGATAAACTCTTCGGCCGGGCCGTAATGATCGGCCAGGTCCCAAGTGGTGAAACCGGCGTCGTGGTAATGGAGCATTTCGGGGATGGCGGCGGCGGGGTCTATACGGCCGTGGCCGCCAGACACCTGCCACAGGCCGTTGAGTATGCGGCAGATCGGCAGGTCCGGGGCAAAAGGGTACACGCTAGACAATGGTAACATGATTGCAAATGCCTCCTGTAGAATGACGTGAAGATAACTGAGAACGGCCGTTTGCGCCAATCCTATCCCTTTGTTTC
Organism: Chloroflexota bacterium; assembly: GCA_017993775.1. Classification (GTDB taxonomy): domain Bacteria; phylum Chloroflexota; class Anaerolineae; order Promineifilales; family Promineifilaceae; genus Leptovillus. Next base: position 40,667 of record JAGOMA010000027.1, read on the forward strand.
CACCCCCTTCCCCGACCCGATTTAGCAAAATCCAAAGGATGCCATCGGCGAGTAACGCGAGTTTTTTGGGGTTTGTGAATCTGTTTATGCACAGCATCTTAATGGCTATACGCAAATTTATTTGGATGCCCGACCCATCAGGAAACCCTGGGCATCTTCCCTGCCGGCAACCAAAGCAGAAATTGGTGGTGATAGGGCAACGGCCGTTTCCCCGCCACACGGGCAACCAACAAACCATATTTCGCAAAAACCACCGGGTTGTGACATATATCACAATCCGGCGATGACATATAGTATTGTGCCCAGCCCCAGCCTACACATATGATCTGAATCAATGCAACAATTGTTTCATCGAATCCAGGCACAACGTATTTCAGACGGGTGAGTTACAGTTCAGCAAAATAGAGGAGTTACATCCCTGGATGCTCATTCTGCCAACTCAATCCCAACACACCCATTTCAATTTACGAATAAGCATCCGCAAGTGAGCTAACGGGTTTCGATTGGTTCAATCTTTATAAATTAGCCGACCTCGCCAGACTAAAACGAATGTTTACGAAGGGCATTCCAACCCAATTGGGTTTAGCAAAAGGGAAAACACAATGAGCTACATCACTGGTATCGACCACGACAAGACAATTACCCACGACGTGGTGATTGTTGGCGCAGGGCTGGCGGGTTCGTGGGCAGCGATGGCCGCCAGCAAACAAGGCGTCAGAGACATCGGCATTCTCTCGAAGCTGCATCCGCTGCGCTCGCACAGCGGCGCAGCGCAGGGTGGCATCGCTGCCGCGCTGAACAACGTGCGCCCGGTCGCGGGCACGGGACCACGCGGCCCTCTGGAAGCGGTCCCCGCAGGAGAAGAGCCGCCCGACAGTTGGCAACTGCACATGTTCGACACCATCAAAGGCTCGGACTGGCTGGGCGACCAGGACGCCATCGAAATGATGGTAAAAGAAGCGCCGGAGATCATTTATGAGTATGAGCGTATGGGCTGCGTTTTTAGCCGGTTGGCCGACGGCCGTATCGCCCAACGCCGTTTTGGCGGCCATAGCGTGCCCCGCGCAAACTACGCCGCCGATTTCACCGGTCACGTGCTGCTGCACACCATCCACGAACAGGCGCTCAAACAGGGCGTCACCTTTTACAGCGAATGGTACTGTCTCGATTTACTCGTGGAAGACAACGTTTGCCGGGGCATTGTGGCCCTGGATATTGTCACCGGCACGCTGCATGTGATGCGGGCGAAAGCGGTGCTATTTGCCACCGGCGGTTACGGCCGTGCCTGGAAAATCACTTCCAACGCCACGGCCAATACCGGCGACGGGGTTGCCATTGCCTACAATGCCGGAGTGCCGCTGATGGACATGGAATTTGTGCAGTTTCATCCCACCGGTCTTTACGGCAAAGGCATTTTAATGAGCGAAGCCTGCCGCGGTGAAGGCGGCTACCTGCTCAACAGCCAGGGCGACCGCTTCATGGAACGCTACGCCCCCGACAAGATGGAACTGGCCCCGCGTGATCTGGTCAGCCGCTCGGAGCAGATGGAAATTAACGAAGGACGAGGGGTCGGGCCGGATAAGGAAGGCGTTTTCCTGGATTTGCGCCATCTAGGGGCAGAGAAAATCATGCAGCGGCTGCCCCAGGTGCATGAACTGGCCCTCGATTTCACAGGAGTAGACATCATCACCGATCCGGTTCCGATTCAGCCAACCGCCCATTACAGCATGGGCGGCATCCCGGCCAACGCCGACTGCCAGGTGATTGCCGATGCGGCCGGGACGCCGGTGGTGGGATTTTACGCCGCCGGGGAGTGCGCCTGCATCAGTGTGCATGGAGCCAACCGCCTGGGCACCAACAGCCTGCTCGACGCGTCGCTGTTTGGCCGGCGGGCTGGCCTGGCGATGGCTGAATTCGTCCAGAGCGGGGCGACCTTGCTGCCGGTGAGCGGCGATCCGGTGAGCCGTAACAAGGCGCGACTCAGCCGCTACACGGGTGGCGTGTTGGGCAAGGCCGAATCAGTCGCCAACATCGCGGCTGCGCTCAAGGAGACGATGACGAAGAACGTGGGTGTCTTCCGCGATGGCGCACGGCTGCGGGTGGCCCAGCATGAGGTGAAGCGGCTGCAAGCGCGGTTTGCGCAGGCGCAGATTATGGACAAAGGACGCCGGTTCAACACCGATTTGTTAACGGCCGTAGAGACAGAACATCTGCTTACCTTTAGCGAGGTGATTGTGGACAGCGCCCTGGCGCGCACGGAAAGCCGGGGCGCCCATTACCGCACCGATCATGCCCGGCGCGACGATGCGCAGTGGCTGAAACACACCCTGGCGCACAAAAATGGCGCGGACGGCCCTCGGTTGGATTACAAAGACGTCACCATCTTTTGGGATCGGTATCCGCCGGAAGAGAGGAAGTATTAAGATGACATCACATGATCAAGGGAAAAAGGCGGTGATTCGGGTGCAGCGGTTCAACCCGGATGTGGACCGCAAACCATATCTGGCTGAGTATGAGATTGCGATTACCGCCGACACGACATTGTTGGATGCGTTGGAGCACATCAAGAGCGAACTGGATGGCAGCCTGACATTCCGTCGCTCTTGCCGCCACGCGATTTGCGGCAGCTGCGCCATGAATGTGAATGGCGTGAATACGCTGGTTTGCAACCGGCGAGTTGAGGCGTTTTTGGATCGCAAGGGACGGGTGACGATACGGCCGTTACCCTATTTGCCCATCATCAAAGATTTGGTGGTGGACCGCACCTCTTTCTGGGAGCAGTATTTACGGGTGAAACCGTGGCTCATCCCACCGCCCAGCTACGACGACAGCCTGCCCGCGGACAGCGAATTCCGTGTCCTGCCGGAGGAAGTGGCGGCGCTGAACGCGGCCGAGACGTGCATCATGTGCGGCGCGTGTTATTCAGCCTGCCAGGTAGTGGCAATGAACAAGCAGTATATCGGTCCCCACGCCCTGTTGAAGGCGTTTTTGCGCGTGCTGGACCCACGCGACAGCGCCCCGGCGGAACGGCTGGAGATTGTGGGCGGGGATGATGGCGTGTTCCGCTGCCATACCATTTTTAATTGCATCGACGCCTGCCCAAAGGGGCTAAACCCAACGCAGGCGATTGAGACGCTGCGCAAGCTGGCGCAGAAACGGCAGGCGTTCGAAGCGGCTCGCGTCGAGCGGCAGCAAAGCTTGTGAGCCAGCGGGATGTCGGGGCAAACCCTGGCTTTTACTGAGAGGAGTTGATCATGTATAAGACGACCGGTTTTATCAGTTTTCTCTTCCGGCGGGTGTCGGGGGTGGCGCTGGTGCTTTATTTGTTTACGCACATCTGGGTGATTGGGGCCGCCAATGGCGGAGCGGCCTCTTTTGATGCGCGGATGGCAGTCATGCAATCTCCAATTTTTCGTTTAATGGAAATCGCCTTGCTGATCGCCGTTATCTACCATGGTTTCGATGGCATCCGGCTGCTCATTGTCCACTGGTTCAATGTGACGGAATACCGCAAGAGTCTGTTCTATGCGATGTTTGTCCTGTTTATCCTGGTTTCGATTGTGGGCGGCGTGCCGATTTTGCTGTTTGCTCTGGAGGGGAATTAACCATGCGCGTATTTGTGATGCAGCGGGTAACGGCCGTTGCCCTCGTCCTCTTTCTAACCCTTCACATGGTCGTGGTCCACTATCCCCCCGGTCACCTGGATTTTAGCCAAGTGATGGTTCGGCTGGCTAATCCGGTGTGGAAAGCCATCGATATCCTCTTTCTCCTGGCGGTGCTGGTACACGCCCTCGCCGGCGCTTATGCCGTGCTGATGGATGTAGAGCGTATCACTCCGTACAAGCGCGCCCTCATCGGCGGAGCAATGGTGTTGGGCATCATCGCCTTCCTGTATGGAACAATCACCATCCTGAATTTCAGCGTGTCCAATGCTGTAGCTGGCGGTTAAGGGTTCCCCGTTAATTTCAAACAGAGGTGTGGCAAGTCAGCCCATATCCAGCCAGAGGCTGTGGCAGGTGTACTGTTGGCGCAGGCGCGCAGGCAGTGGGTTGTCATCCATGTTAATTGTGACGATGCCGGCGACAACACCACCCGCCTGCTCGATGAGGTGAACGGCCGTTGCCATTTGCGCCCCGGTCTCTATCCATTCATCCACTACCAACACCCGGTCGCCCGGTCGCAGCAGTCCCTGACGGATTTCCAGCCCCTTCCGCTGCCCGGTGTAATCCACAAATTCCGCCGCCAGCGCGGCCACCGGCAGCTTGCCCTGCTTGCGAATGGCGATGAAACCTTTGCCCAGGCGCAAAGCCATCGCCGCGCCCAGAACAAAACCCAGGGCGTCGATACCTGCCACATAATCCAGCGACACAGCCGCAAATGGAGCCGACAGGTCGGCGATGAGCTGGGCGAAGGCAGCCGGGTCGGCAAACAGCGGCGTCACATCACAGCGCGGACCGGGGGTTTGGGTATCAATCAGGCGCAAGTACTCTTTCATCATCACACTTGTTCAGTTGGATATAGCCGGCAGCAGGCGGTCAGACTGCCACCGTTCGTAAGCAGCGCGGGCATACTGCTCATGGGTGGCATGCCAATTGGTGACGGCATCAATGGGCCAATAACGCAAATCTATTCCTTCATGAGATAGGGTTAATTCGCCGCCTACCGCATCGCACCAATGGACCACGGCAATCATGGTGTGCGGTCCATTGCGCCCACCGGGCACGCGCGTGAAGACGCCGACCAACTGCCGGACCACCACGTCTAACCCTGTTTCCTCGCGGACCTCGCGCACGGCCGTTTCGGCCGGTTTTTCATTGGGTTCCACCCAGCCGCAGGGCAAACACCAGCCACTGCCATCCACCCGATCCATGAGCAGGATTTCGCCCTGGTCGTTAAAGATGGCCGCATCGGCCCCCACTTTAGGCGTGATATACCCCAGTTCTTGCAAGAATCGCCGCCGGATTTCTTCGTCTGAAGTATCCAGAAGCTCGGCGTATGTCCGGGTAGATAGGCTCAGGAGCCGTTCGTACCGCTCGCGGTCGTAGACGCCGGTGGTATAGTGCAAACCGTTGCGAGCGATGGTTTGGATTTCGTCGAGCAGGGCCAAGATGTCCATAAATTTCTCCTGTTAGCAACCGTCTAATCATTACGGGCGCAGATTGGACCAATCTAAAAACGGGAAGTTATTCCCAGGCGGTTCCCTGGGTTGGAAAAGTGGAGCCGTCTCATTGGGGCAGCCGCCGTTGGTAAAGATGATCGAGGGTTTGGACGGCAAGCCGCCGGTATAAGATTTGGGCAGCACGAGCATGTTTTTTAATTGGGTAACGGCCGTTTCCAATTTCCCCTCTACTAGAAACACATCCGCCAGATTTTGTCGCCAAACGGCCGTTGTAACCCTGATTAACCGCCAAATTATCGGCATCAACAAGGCGGACAGCTCCAGCGCAGGTCTGTGAAACCAGGCTACCCTAAGGAATGTGAATCAGCACTTCTCAATTTAACCAGAAATGTGTCATGCTGAGGTCCTCCGAAGACTCCGCTCAGCATGACAGTTCAGCGTAAATTGCAAAGAAATTACCTTGGTCACACGAATGCCTGATCTAAATTGAGAATTACTGAATGTGAACAAAACAACTTGCCGAACTGAGATTGGAGATTAGAGACTGGTTCAATCGCCAGTCTCTCGTCTCCAATCTGAAATTTCAGTTTCATAGGTTATTTTGTGCCCGTTCCAGGTCCAAATCAGTCGGCCACTTTGCCTGCCATTTCTAATGCACCAGATAGCGAAAAGACTTGGTACCGCCCATTGTCTTTCTAGCCGAACCACAGATATTGGGGCAAAATAGCTTTATGGATTTTTTTAGCGCATATCTGGATTGGGTTTCGTAGACTAACCCATATGCGCAGTATATCCAGTTCTGTGGTACCTGACACTCAACCACTTGTTTTATGTGGTCTCAAACCGGTTTCTCCCATTACAATCAGAGACAATACTGGCACAATTTCTGCCTGGGAATCGTATGTCAGGCAGCCAACAGTACAACAAATAGCCTCAAGGATAAATCCTGAATGCGCTTCCTGAATATAAAAACAATGACGCGATCCCATCAACTCCTGCTAAGCAGCTTTGCCTATGGCGCCGGCCTGCTGATAGGAAATGTCTTTAGTTTTTTCCTGTTCGACCAAATTCCCGCCAACTGGTTTTTGTACGGGAACCCGGCAGCCCGGCTGATTGTCGGCGTTTTGCTGGCCTTTTTTGTGTCCGGTTTGGGTGGTTTGTTGGGCGGCGCAGTTGGCGGCTGGACGCTTCCCCCACTGGGGCAAGGGAAAGATCGCCGGGGCAACGCCTGGCGCAGCGGCGTAACCTTTGGCGTTGGTTATGGCCTGCTGCTTTTTCCCGTCATTTTGATTGTTTCTCTGCTGTCTTATTATGAAGTTGTTTACACGCCGGTTTTTGTGTTTGGGCTGCTTTTTGGCGTAATTGGCCTCATTTTCGGGAGCATCATGGGAGCTTCTTTGGGCCTGTGGACAGTGGGGCGTCATTTCCGACCCATCACAGGCTGGAGCGCGTCTGGGTTTGGCCTGGGCGGCATCTTTTTGGGCGCGACAATCTGGTATTTTGTTTTTAGCTTAGAGCAGGGTCTGGTTTCATTTGGACCCTACGGCTGGCTGCTGGCAGGTCTATTTTTGTTCGCTGGCTTGGGCGGGCTTGGGCTGGCAGTTGCTTACCAACGCCTGGAAATGCAGGTGGACACCGTGTTGGCCCCGGTGCGGGCGCTGACGCAGCAGGGTTGGCGGCGGCGGTGGACTATAGCAGCGGTGGTTTTGCTGCTGTTGGCGGTTCTTTTCCGGCCGTTGGTCTCGGCATTGGGCGATGTGTTAACCCCCATTGATGCCGGCCTATCTGCCGTGCTGGAATTGCCCACGACGGGGACTCGCTGGCTGGATACCGTGACTGTAACGGCCGTTTCCCCTCAATCACCCCCTGCCCTGGCCGCCAACTCCCATGGTCAACTTGTCCTGGCCTGGGTGCAAAACGATACGCTTTGGCTGCAAGAAGGTCAATGGCTGCCCCAAGAAGGTCAGTGGCTGCCCGCCAACCGGCAGATTGCCTGGCAGCCTGCCATAACCGTAGCGACCGGTTCTCTGGCTGACCCGGCGGTGGCCCTGGCAGAAAACGGCCGTTCCTACCTCGCCTGGGTCGCCAATGACGCCATCGCCGCCAGCCAATGTCTGGACGGCGGCTGCACCGCGCCAACCCCCATTTCTGCGCCAAATTCGTGCGCCAGGTCGCCCGAACCGGGCAACCGCCAGCCCACATTGGCCGTGAAAGATGCTACTGTCCTCCTGGTCTGGGCCAATCAGGCGGGCAACCTGCCTTATGCCACCTGGTCAACCACTTCGGCGACGCCTACAACGGCTGCCGGTTGCGCGCCAGGAGCCGCCGCGCCGCAGTTAAGCGCCGCTTTCGATCTGGTGTTTGAAACCGGAACCGGGGCTGTTGGATTGTCACGGTTTGATGGCCTGAATTGGGCGGCGGTGGAGGAAGTGGGCAACGGCCGTTTCCCAGCCCTGGCTGCGGCGGCCAACGACCAACCCCTCGTCGCTTTCTGTACCGATCAGGGTCTTGTCTACCAGGCAAATGAAGCGGCAGAGCTGATTGACACCGGTCCCTGCACCGGTCGCCCGGCGCTGGGCCTCGACGACCAGGGCCATATCCACGCGGTCTGGTTTAGCCCCGAAATAAAAAACACCAACAACGCCATCCGTCCTGCCAGCCTGTTGGTGGAAAGCGTAAAAACGGCCGTCGGCTGGACAGCCCCGGCCATTATCGGGCACAGTCTTCCCCAGGCGCAGCCAGCGCTGGCCACCGCGCCTGACGGCAGCCTCCATCTGGCCTGGGCCGGCGAAGCGGGCTTGCAAGCCGCAAGCTATCTGGCATACACCTGCGACACGGCGGATCTGTCTCGCCTGGGGCGGGTCTTGTATGATCTGGCCCGGCAGGAAACATATACGCCGCCCGCCGATCCGGTGCCGTTCTGCCACAACCGGTATGATCAGCTGCTCATCACGCCCAATCCCAAACCAGCGTACGGCTTACCCGAATCCCCAACGCCCAACGGCGCTTTCGATGTCATGGCCGATCTGATCCGGACTGCGCAGTATGAGGTGTTGTTCACCACAATGTGGTACGGCGCGCCGAGCGGCGGCGACAGTCCGGGCAAGGTTATTGCTGCGGCGGTGGCCGATTTGTACCACAATTTGCAGGCGCACCCGGAACAGTACCCGCGCGGCCTCACGGTGCGCATCATGCTGGGCAACCCGCCAGAATTGGCGCTGGGCGAAACATCTGGCCAGCTCTGGACGCTCCTGGACGATCTGCGCCAGGCAGGTATCGATAGAATGGTTGATGAGAAACTGGGCTGGCGGCTGGAAGTGGCCGATTTTGAAGGCAATCTGCCGCACAGTCATGTAAAGGCGATGGTGATTGATGGAAAAACGGCCGTTACCGTCGGTTACAACATGACAGCGGATCACTTCCCCGCCGACCACCCATCTGGCACAGGCGGCGGCCGGTTTGACCTGGGGCTGCAAATGACCGGGCCGGTCGCCCAGCCCACCTTACGGATGTTCGACGATATGTGGCAGGGGGCCGACGGCCGTTCTTGCCTGTTTCTCAACCCGCCATTAGGCTTACCCTGGCAACTGACCTGCTTCGATTACACAGTTACGGCCGATCATGTGCCCGAAGTCGTCAAGTTTTATCAGGCAGACGGCGACAGCGCCGCTTTCTCCATGTACCGCTCCCAAGAATATGACCTGGCAGACAAACAGACAGCGGCCGTTATCGCCGCAGCCCAGGAGAGGGTGGACATTGTCCACGTCATGTTTTCCCTGGACATGATCTGTAACCTTAACGTTTTATTCAACATTTGCAGCGTCGACGAAGCGCCGATATATAAAGAAGCCTTGATACAGGCAGTACAAAACGGCGCTCATTTGCGGATTCTGGTAAAACCCAGCCCGTTTGAAGGGATTGAAAATTTTGTGGCGTTAGAGGCGTTTATGGTACGCTTACAAGAATTGGGTCTGGCAGATCAGGTAGAAGTCCGTTTTTATAGCGGGCCGATGCATCCCAAAGCCACGCTCATTGACGACGAACTGCTCATTATGGGCAGCCAAAACTTGCACTACAGCGCTTTCAACAAAACGTGGGGTTTAACTGAACACAGCATTGGCACGGACGATGCCCAGGTGATAGCCGATTTTAGGCAAGTTTTTGAGGTAGAATGGGCAGCCGGGCGAAGCTGGCCATAACAATTGACTGCGCCATTTTCTGCGCGCCACCAACCGAGCGAGGTTTTCAGTAACCTGACTTCAAAAAAACGAGACTGTATATGGGAACATTGATCTCCACCAAACTGCGCCCGCCACGTCTTCGCGAAGGGTATGTGATTCGCGCGCGATTGTTGGCCCAACTGGATCGCGGTTTGGCGCAGGGCCTCATCCTCATTTCGGCTCCGGCCGGATATGGAAAAACGTCGCTGGCGGCTGATTGGCTGCGCCAGCGCCCCGCGCTGATATCAGCCTGGGTCTCGTTGGATGAAACTGACAATGACCTGGATGTTTTTTTGCGTTATGTGACAACGGCCGTGCACAAAACTTTTCCCCAGGAACGGCCGTGCGCCAATACCCAGGCGCTGCTCAATGTACCCCAATCACCCACGCTGGAAACCATCACCAACACCTTGATCAATGACTTGACCCACCTACCCCGTCCCCTGCTGCTGGCACTGGATGATTATCATCTCATTACCCTGCCTGCCATCCAGCAAATGATGGCGGCGCTTGTGCGCCATCTACCTGCGTCGCTGCAACTGCTGTTGATCACTCGCGTAGACCCGGCGCTGCCCCTGTTGGCTCGCCGTCGGGTGCAGCAGCGTCTGGCAGAGATACGCGCCGCTGATTTGCGCTTTGCCCTGGCCGAAGCCCGCGCCATTCTGCGCCAAACGACCGGCGCTGAAGTGGCTGAGGAAACGGCCGTTTTGCTGGAAGAGCAGACTGAAGGCTGGATTATCGGCTTGCAGCTCGCAGGCATTTCTCTGCGCGGACAGCAAGACCCCGCCGCGTTTGCCCGCGCCTTTCAAGGGCGCAACCATCGCCTGATCATGGACTTTTTGCTGGACGAAGTGCTGGCTCGCCAACCTCGCCCCGTCATGGAGTTTTTGTTGAAAACGGCCGTTTTGGAGCGATTTTGTGAGCCATTATGCAATGCTGTCGTCGGCCAGCACGGCCACGAATCATTACTGGCGAGCCTGGTAAACAGCGATCTCTTCCTGATTTCCCTCGATGATCAGGGTGTATGGTACCGCTACCACCACCTGTTTCGAGATTTGTTGCAGCGGCGGTTGGCGCAAGAATGGCCGCAAGAAGACATTGCCGCCCTGCATGGCCGCGCCGGCTTATGGCTGGCTGCCCATGGCTTTACCGAAGCGGCGCTGCGTCATTTGTTGACGGCCGGAGATGTGGAAACGGCCGTTACCCTTATCGAAACGCAGCGCCATGAAATCTTAAATCAGGGGCATTTCCATCTGTTAGCGCGTTGGCTGGGTTTGCTACCGGAAGAGGTTGTCCTACAGCGCCCCGCCTTGCTTCAGATCAAAGCCTGGACACTGCGCTGGCAGGCCAAATTTCAGGTTATGCCCTCACTGCTGCAACAAGCAGAAACATTGCTGGCCTCAGAACCGGAGATGGCCGCCAGCAGCAGCGTCAATCCTGACATTTTGCGCGGCGAACGAGATGCTTTGCACGCCGAAATGGCCTTCTTCCAGAACGATTTTCCCCGCAGCATCACCTCAGCCCAGTCAGCTATAGACCGCCTGCCGCCCTACTGTTATTATGCCCGAGGTCTGGCCGCTTTGTTTCTGCTTATTGGGCAGCAAAGCCTGGGGCAGACAGAAGCTGCCCTGGAAAAGCTTAACGTCTGGCTGGATGAGGATCGATTTCAGCATTACGCCGCCCGCTTCTGCTTAATGTTGGCAGCCGGCGCTATTTATGGCATGGTCGGCGACTTGAAGCGTCTGGAGCAAATTGGACAACACATGCTTCAAGCAGGGTTAGCCAAAGAACACCCGCTCAGTATTGCCTGGGCAAGCCATTTCTTAGGCCATGCCTATTACCAGTGGAACCGCTTAGAAGAAGCAGCCGCCCATTGGTCAACCGTAGCACAATGGCGCTATCATGCCAATTTTATGGTCTACCATGATGCGATGTTGGGTCTGGTTCTGGTTCATCATAGTCAGGGAAATGAGACGCAGGCGCAGCAAACGTTAGACACGTTAACCCAGGTGATGTTGGAGACAAACCAGAACCAGTTTGCGCCACAGATAGAATCGTTTCGTACCCGCCTGGCACTGCTGCGTGGGGAAGTGGGCACGGCCGCTCATTGGCTGCAAACTGGGATGAAACCCGCCCGGATGTCGCTCTGGTTTTGGGAGGGCAACGATCTTACTCACGTCAAGGCGCTCATGGCACAGGGAACGGCCGTTTCCTATCAAAAAGCCGCCGCCTTGTTAACCACTATCCAGCAGATTGCGGAAGAGACAACCAGCGTCTGGCTGCTCATCCAGATGTGGGCGCTGCGGGCGCTGCTGGCACAGTCCCAGGGCGAGCAAGAGGCCGCCCTGGCTGCCGCCAAACAGGCTGTGTGCCTGGCTGAACCGGGCGGTTACCTGCGCCTGTTTGTAGAACTGGGCGCAGCGATGGCTGATTTGCTGGCGCAGTTGGCGGCGCGTGGGGTTGCGCCTGCCTATATCGACCGTATTCTGGCTGTATTTCGCGCTGACCAATCGCTTGAGGAAGATAAGCTGACCAGCCGCGAACTGGAAATTTTAGCCCTTTTGCAAAAAGGCTTATCCGACAAAGAGATTGCCGAGCAGTTGGTTTTGTCTGTGCTGACGGTGAAGAAACACAACCGTAATATTTATCAAAAGCTAGACGTAAACGGCCGTCGCCAGGCCATCGCCAAAGCAAAAATGCTGAACCTCTTCCCGTAGATACTCCCAATCTACTTCTTTTTGCCATTGAAGCTGACGGCCGTTTTGTTTACGATTACAATTGGTGATTTAATGCTCTCTATCTTGTGTGGTACACAAATAAAAATGAGGCAAAACGACATCGGCATCCCGGTGATTAGGCCATCGTGTCGCAACTTTTATTATCAATGAATCAGCCCATTTCGATACAAAGACCGCCGCAAGCGCCGCCGGCTTTTCACCTTTTGGCAAAGCCGACCGGCGCGATTTGCAACCTGGACTGCGCCTACTGTTTCTTTCTGGACAAAGAAGTCTTCTACCCTGGCAGCAAGTTCCGCATGAGCGAGCCGGTGCTGGAGCAGTACATCCGCCAACTCATTGAGTCACACCAGACGAACAGCGTCAACATCGCCTGGCAAGGCGGCGAGCCAACGCTGATGGGGCTGGATTTCTACCGGCGCACCATGGACCTGGTGGAGAAGTACCGGCGGCCGGGCATGACCTTTCTGCACACCATGCAGACCAACGGCACGCTGCTGAACGACGAATGGGCTGCCTTTTTCGCCGAACACAACTTCCTGTTGGGTATCAGCATCGACGGGCCACGGCCGTTGCACGACATCTACCGCGTGGACAAAGGCGGCAAGCCAACCTTCGACAACGTGATGCGCGGGCTGCGGCTGCTGCAGAAACACAACGTGGATTACAACGTGCTGACCACTGTCAACCGTATCAACGGCGACTACCCCCTGGAGGTGTATCGTTTTCTACGCGACGAGGTGGGCACAACCTGGATGCAGTTCATTCCCGTCGTGGAACGCATCAACGCCGATGGCCTGACACTCTACCAGGAGGGAACGGCCGTTTCCGACCGTTCGGTGCAGCCGGAACAGTTTGGCCGCTTTTTGAGCACGATCTTCGACGAGTGGGTGCGCCGCGACGTGGGCACGATTTACGTGCAGACCTTCGAGGCGGCGCTGAGCAATTGGTTGGGCATGCCCAACTCCGGCATGTGCGTCTTCAACGCCACTTGCGGCACAGGACTGGCCATCGAGCACAACGGCGACCTATATTCGTGCGACCACTTCGTCGAACCTAATTATTTTCTCGGCAACATCCAGGAAACGCACATGATCGAATTGGTAGCCTCGCCGCAGCAGATCCAGTTTGGCCTGGACAAACGCGACTCACTGCCGCGCTACTGCCAGGAGTGCGACGTGCGCTTCGCCTGTCATGGCGAATGTCCCAAAAACCGCTTTATTCAGACGCCGGACGGCGAGCCGGGTCTGAATTATCTGTGCGTCGGCTTCAAGGAATTCTTTCATCATGTGGACTTCCCCATGAAGCTGATGGCCGGGTTGATCCGGCGCGGCCGCGAGGCGCGCGAGGTGATGCAGATTCTGGATCGAGCCTTCACGGGCGTCGAGCGGAACGCTCCCTGCCCTTGCGGTAACGGCCGTAAGTTCAAACAGTGCCACGGCCGTCCGCAGCCGACACCAAGTTCAAAACCATTGCCCGCGCCACAATCCCGGTCGGGCGCGGTGGCAGGGTAATATTCGTAATCAACCAACAAGGAGAGTGACCTATGCCCAACGGCAAACCCAATATTTTGGTTATCTGGGGTGATGACATCGGCATCACCAACCTGAGTTGCTACAGCGACGGCTTGATGGGTTATCGCACGCCCAACATAGATCGCATTGCCAACGAAGGGATGCGCTTTACCGACTCCTACGGCCAGCAGAGCTGCACCGCCGGACGCGCCGCCTTCCTCACCGGGCAGAACCCCTACCGCACCGGCCTGACCAAGGTGGGTATGCCCGGCGCGGATATCGGCCTGCAGGCAGAGGACGCCACCATCGCCGAGCTGCTCAAGCCGCTGGGCTACGCCACCGGCCAGTTCGGCAAGAACCACTTCGGCGACAAAAACAAGTACCTGCCCACGGCCCACGGCTTCGATGAGTTTTTTGGCAACCTCTACCACCTCAACGCTGAGGAGGAGCCGGAGAATGTGGATTATCCGCCCGAAGCGGATTTCCCCAACTTCAAAAACATCTTCGGGCCACGCGGCGTCATGCACACCTGGGCTACCGAAGAGGACGATCCCACCGAGCATCCACGTTGGGGGCGCGTCGGCAAGCAGCGCATTGAGGATACCGGCCCGTTGACCAAGGAACGCATGGAGACCTGTGACACCGAATTCCTGGCCGCCGCGCAGGACTTCATCAAGCGGGCGCACGACGACGACACACCCTTCTTCGTCTGGTTCAACACCACCTGGATGCACTTCCGCGTCCATCCGCCGGAACACGTGCTGGGACAGGCCGGGCGCTGGCAATCTTTTTACCACGACGTGATGGTGGAGCACGACAAGCATGTGGGGCAGATGCTGGACCTGCTGGACGAGCTGGGCATTGCCGAGGACACCATTGTCATGTACTCAACCGACAACGGCCCGCACATGAACACCTGGCCCGACGGCGCCATGACCCCCTTCCGCAACGAGAAGAACTCCAATTGGGAAGGCGCCTTCCGGGTGCCGGAGATGGTGCGCTGGCCCGGCAAGATTCCGGCAGGTGTGGTTTCCAACGAGATTATCAGCCACACCGACTGGCTGCCAACACTGCTGGCGGCGGCCGGTGAGCCGGAGATCAACGAGAAGCTGAAGCAAGGTCACCAGGCTGGCGACAAGGAGTTTAAGGTGCACATTGACGGCTACAACTTCCTGCCGCACTTTACTGGCGAAACGGAGGAGGGGCCGCGTAAAGGCATTATCTATTTCTCCGATGACGGCGACCTGGTTGGACTGCGCTATGACAACTGGAAATTTGTCTTCGCCGAACAGCGCGTGCAGGGCACAGTCCAGATCTGGGCGGAACCGTTCGTCTTTCTGCGCGTGCCCAAGATATTTAACCTGCGCACCGATCCCTTCGAGCGAGCAGACATCACATCCAACACCTATTACGATTGGATGATCGACCGAATCTATCTGACTTATGCCGCGCAGTACCTCGTGCGCGAGTTCCTGGGCACTTTCAGGGAATTCCCGCCGCGCATGAAGCCGGCCAGCTTCACTGTCGACGATGTGCTTAAGAAGATGGAACAGAGTTTCGACTACTAGAGGCTTGTAAGAGAATAAACTCCGCCGAGACCTGATAGGTTTCAGAAAACCTATCAGGTCTAAACCGGGGAGTTATATTTTTACGAACCCTAATCTCAGCGTACAAAGAACGGGTCTATTGGTGCATCCATTTGTGAAGTGGAAACCTGATGCGGACTTGAGATGTATGGCGCAACATAAATTGACGATGCATGAAACGGCCGTCTACCGCATTCGTTTTCAGGGCGCATTCGATGAGTCCTGGCTGGAATATCTGGGCGCGGATTGGACTATCCAATTCAACGACGACAACACGGCCGTTACCACCACAATCACCGGCGTCATGGGTGATCAGGCAGCTTTAATTGGCCTTTTGTGCAGCCTGTACGATGTGGGGCTGCCCTTACTGGAAGTCGAATGCCTGAAGGCGGCTGCCGAGCAACCATGCTTTGAACAACCGCAGGCGGAGTGATCAATAAGCATATGAACAACATATTCCTTGAATTGCTGCCGATCATTGTGGGCGCGGCCGTTGTGCCGCTGTATCCCATCATTGTGCTGCTGCTTCTGCAAAGCGAAAATGGCCTGGGCAAGAGTGTGGCCTTCGTCTCTGGCGGCGTAGCTATGCGGCTGGCGCAAGGGGTGTTGTTTGGCGTGGTCCTGGGTGCGGCGATGGCCGCCAATGGGCAAGACGGCCAACAACTGATCGCTTCGACCTTGCTGCTGGTGATCGGTATCCTATTGCTGGTGACAGCTTTCAAGAAATGGCGCAAAGAGGAAGACCCGGACGACCCACCGCCCAAGTGGATGGCCAGCATCAGCAGCCTTTCAGGGGCGCGGGCCGTTGGTACGGGGGCGCTGTTTGTGTCGATTGCCGTTAAGCAGTGGGTGTTCACCCTGTCGGCTATCAGCATTATTAACGAGGCGGGGTTGGAACGGCCGTTAAGCATCGGCTTCTACCTGCTCTACATCACGCTCACCCAGACGCTCGTCCTGCCGCCCATCCTCTTCTACGCTATCGCGCCGGAGCGGGCGGCCAAACCAATGCAAGCAGCGCAAAGCTGGCTTGAGCGAAACAATCGGGTGATTGTGACGAGCGTGTCTTTCATCTTTGGGCTGTGGTTCTCGTATAAGGGTATCACCGGGCTGACTGGCTAAACTGGTTTTTTTATGCTGCCTTCGATCATTTCCAAAGGCGAAACAGGGGACACATTCCTGTTGTGGGTGGAATATGCCACCCTGTTTATTGAAGCCCTTGCCGTACTCACTATTGTCGTTGCGATTGTGGTCGCACTGACGAGCTATCTGCTGCGCTATGCCCGCCAGCCAGCCGACAAAGAGAACCTTTATCACGCACTTAAGGTCAGTCTGGGCAAATCGCTCCTTCTCGGTCTGGAGATTTTAGTAGCGGCCGACATCATCCACACCGTTGCTCTGGAAGCGACGCTGGAAAGTGTCCTGGTGTTAGGGCTGCTGGTGGTAATTCGTACTTTCCTAAGCTGGGCGCTGCTGGTTGAAATTGAGGGGCGCTGGCCCTGGCAGCACGTATAATTTTTTTGTTGGCAACAGCCCGACTTGCAAATCGGGTTGAATTTTATCTACTCAGTAGAACAAGGAGACTATTCGTATGACAACACTAACTGTATGGAAATTTGACAGCCCCGCCGGGGCGCAAGAGGCATTAAACAAGCTGGTAGAGCTGTCGAAGCAGCACCTCATCCAGGTTAACGATGCGGCTGTTGTGTCGTGGGAAGCGGGCAAGAAAAAGCCCAAGACCCAAAATTATGGCAGCATGACTGGCCAGGGAGCCGTCTCTGGCGCATTCTGGGGAATGCTCTTTGGCCTCATCTTCTTTGTACCGTTTTTTGGCATGGCCGTAGGCGCGGCAATGGGCGCGTTAAGCGGTAAATTCGCCGATTACGGCATCAACGACAACTTCATCAAAGAAGTGCGCGATCAGGTGACCGAAGGCACGTCGGCGCTCTTTTTGATGACCAGCGGCGCGGTGCAAGACCGTATAGCGGAAGCGTTCAAAGGCGTCTCGGCTGAGTTGATTCAATCGAATTTGACGAGTGAGCAAGAAGCGCAGTTGATGGAAGATTTTTCTGGTTAACGGCCGTTACCGCCACCCATTCATTTGCTAATGACCCACAATGGGGAGTATCAACCAGATACCCCCATTGTGGGCAAATTCGAACGGAGATAAAAACCATGCCCGGAAAAGCACGGCGTGAACAACGCCAAGAAGAACGTGAAGTCTTTGGCCGCCGCGGGACGGCAACCCGCTACAGAATGCGGCAAAAATTGGTCGCTTTTGGCGATGATTTCTGGATCGAGAACGAAAGCGGTCAGCGTGTTTTCAAGGTAGATGGCAAAATGCTGCGTGTGCGCGATACCCTCTTTTTTGAAGATATGCAGGGCCAAACCCAGTGCAAAATTCAGGAGAAGTTGGTACGCATCAAAGATACAAAGACGATTGAGGGGCCAAACGACGAGCTCCTGGCCACCGTCAAGAAAGCGCTAATCACGCCCCTGCGCGACCGTTGGGTGGTGAAAATTGGGAATGGCCCGGATCTGCAAGTGCAGGGCAACATCCTGAACCACCAATACACCATCGGCGAGGGCGGAAGCAAGGTCGCCGAAGTTTCCAAAAAGTGGTTCCGCCTGGCCGACACCTATGGCGTCCAGATTGAACCGAGTCAAAACGACATTGTGATACTGGCTGTTACTGTGGCTATCGACATGATGGCACACGGCTAGACAAGTCGCATTGACAATTGACAACGAACTGTTGACAATTGTCAATGTCTTATTCCTAACGCTGATACGCATGATCAGCCATCAAACCCAGAACATGGATGATGTCGACTAGAAGACCTTTTTTCCGCCGTAGATCTGTTTCGCCACCCAAAGAAACCATATTAAGCAGCGTCTTGGGTGAATATCTGGACCCAATTGACGCTCTGTTTACCATCTTTTTCAGCATTCTCTTTGCCCTGCTCTTTACACTGTCATATGGCATCTTGATCTATCGCGGAATCATTGATTCATCCCTCGCCAGCGGCTATGGGCAAGAGTTGTTTACGGCAATTTTAGGGGCCGTCGCCGCCTGGGGAATCATTGATGGCGTTATCTATGTTTTGTCTGAGGTTTTTGCGCGGGGAGAACGGTATCGGTTACTGCGGTATGTTCAGTCGAGTGACAATGAGGAAACGGCCGTTACCGTTATTGCCGACACGCTAGATTTTATCCTGAAACCAATAACCAACGACGATCAACGCGTCGGGCTTTATCATGATATTGCCGGTTATTTGAGCCAGGCTGAACCACAGACTGTCGGCTTACAACGTGAGGATTTGGTGGGAGCAGCAACCACCATTTTACTATCCATTGTGGCTGTGTTGCCCTCTTTACTGCCGCTGCTGCTGCTGCCGGACAACACCGCTTTGGCAATTCGCATCTCCAACTTCCTATCCTTTTTTGTGGTCTTTGTCACCGGGTATAGTTGGGGCACTCATACCGACACAAATCCCTGGAAAACAGGCTTACTTTTGGCTTCTGTTTGCCTGATTATGGTTTTAATTGCTATGCTGCTAGGCGGTTAGCCCAATGACCTCATTCAACTGAGTCTGAGCTATTTTCATCATGAGACGACAATTCATCAACCGCAACACAATTGGCGAAGACCTGACGGCCGGACTGGTTCTGGGTATTCAGAGTATTCCCGATGGGCTGGCTAACGGCTTACTGGCGCTGATCAACCCCGTCTATGGCCTGTATGGGTATATGATGGGCACATTCAGCGGCGCGTTTTTCACCAGTTCCTCGTTCATGTCTATTCAGGCCACCAGCGCCATGGCCCTGGTGGTAGCCAGCGTGCCGCAGGTCACCGAAGGGCGCAGCCCTAACACGCCCCTGTTTGCCCTGGCGATTCTGACCGGCGTGTTTATGTTGTTAGCCGGTTTGCTGAAACTGGGTTCGCTGGTGCGCTTTGTGCCCAACGCAGTGATGACTGGTTTTGTCAATGCTGTGGCGGTCCTCATCATTTTGGGGCAGTTGGATGACTTCACTCGTTACAGCAGCGTGGGGGCGAATCGGATTGCCCGCACGTTGGACTTGCTGCGAAATCTGGATCAGGTTCATTTGCCAACATTGATGGTAGGCATTCTCACCATCGTCTTGATTTTGACGCTGGAAAAAACCAGCTTAAAGTCGTTGGGCATCGTGGTGGCGATGGTGGTGGCCTCGCTGGTTGTGCCGTTGCTGGGCGCGGATGGGGTCGTGTTGGTGCGGGACGTGGCCAACATTCCCAGTTCGCTGCCACGGCCGTTATTGCCGCCGGCGGCGGTGTTTCCCGGCCTGATCATTCCGGCACTGGCATTGACCTTTGTCGGGCTGATGCAAGGGGCAGGCATCACGCAATCTGTGCCTAACCCAGACGGCCGTTATCCGGACGCATCCGGCGACTTTATCGGGCAAGGGATAGCCAATATGGTGTCTGGGCTGTTCCAGGGAACGGCCGTGGGCGGCTCCCTCTCCGCCACAGCCCTGGTAGTCGGCGCCGGCGCGCGCTCCCGTTTTGCCAATATCTCCGCCGGATTGGTGATGGCCCTGGCGATTGTCCTGTTCGGTCGTTATGTTGCGGCTATCGCCATGCCCGTGCTGGCCGGCTTGTTGATTGTGGTCGGTTTCCGCACGCTCAAACCGGCGCAAATTGGCATGGTCTGGCGGACGGGCGCGGTACAGCAGGCAGTAATGACCCTGACATTTTTGGCGGCCCTGTTTATTCCGCTACAATACGCTGTCCTGTTGGGCGTCGCTTTGGCCGTGCTGCTGTACGTCTTCCAGCAGTCCAACAAGCTGGTTGTCAAAGCGTGGGAAATTGGACCAGGACAATATCCGGTGGAAAGCGATCCGCCAACGGCCGTCCCCGCGCATCAGGTAACCATCCTGATGCCCTATGGCAGCCTGTTTTACGCCGCCGCGCCGGTGTTCAGCGCCCAATTGCCGAAAGTAACCGGCGCAACCCAACACGCCGTCGTGATACTCACTCTGCGCGGACAGAAAGATGTAGGCAGCACCTTCCTGAAAGTGTTGGCACGCTACGCCGAGCAACTGCACGAGAGGGAAAGCAAGTTAATGCTGGCCGGCCTGGAACCATATGTCTTGGTTCAGATGGAGCGAACCGGTATACTGCGCACCATTGGCCGGGAAAATATCTTCCCGGCATCTGAGGGGGTCGGCGCAGCGCTATTGCAGGCCGCAGAAGCCGCTGAAACATGGATCGCAGAGAAACCTGGAGCAACCCTTTGATTTCCACAACCTAAACGTGTGTCAAGCAAGCGACAATTTTTGCTAACGGCCGTCGCCTGCCGGGCAGCATGAATGTGGTTGGTGAAATAAGGCAATCGATTGAGTGGGTTGATTTCCGCCCACCCAACGGTAAACAAACCAATTAACAAAAAAAAAGGAGAAAAAGGTCTATATGAAAACAACAGTAAGAATCGTTTTACTCGCTATCGGTTTGTTTTTGCTGGCAGCCTGCCAGCAAGCGGCCGAACCTGAAGCCAGCATAGATCTGGCAGGTACAAACTGGATGTTGAGTTCACTAAACGGTGAACTACCTAAGGAAGGAACGGCCGTTACCCTTCAGTTTGGCGCCGATGGAAGTGTCTCTGGCACGGACGGTTGTAACCAGTTCAATACCACCTACACCCAAGACGGCGCCAAACTCACCATCAACCAGCCCGCCGCCACGACCATGATGGCCTGTGATGAGCCGATCATGACCCAGGCTGCCGCCTATATGACAGCCCTGGCCACCACAACCGGCTTTACCGCTGCCAACAACCAATTAAGCCTGAGTAACGGCGACCAAATCCTGGCGACCTTCGTCACCAATATCCAAAGCGCCGTACCGAGCCAAATGGTCGAGCCGGCCGGTAGTGTTCTTGCCGGTACAAATTGGCTGCTAAACGACCTCAATGGCGAACTGCCTCTCGCTGGCACAACTATGTACCTCCAATTCGGTACCGATGGAACTGTGTCCGGGTCGGATGGTTGCAACCTATTGAACACCACCTATACCCAGGACGGCAGCAGCCTCACCTTTAGCCAGTCAGGCGCTTCTACGTTGATGGCTTGTCCCGAGACGATAATGGCGCAGGCCACAGCATTTGCCACCGCGTTGGGAACAACAAACAGCTTTACAATGACGGAAACTGCCCTGACATTGCAGAGTGGGGATCAGGTTTTAGCCACATTCGTCGTCAACCCGACCAATCTGACCGACACAACGTGGGAAGTGGTTAGTTACAATAACGGCCGTGAAGCAGTCGTAGGTCTCATTCTCGGCACCGAGATTTCCGCCAATTTCGGCGTTGAAGGCGACCTGACCGGTAACGCCGGCTGCAACCAATACTTCACCAGCTTCACAGCTGATATCGGTGCGATAACAATCGGCACGACGGGTTCAACCATGCGCTTTTGTGAAGAACCGGCAGGCATTATGGAGCAGGAAAGCGCGTACCTGGCCGCTTTAGAGAGTGCCGCAACCTACAGCATCCGGGGCGATTCGCTGGAAATGCGTACAGCGGAAGACGCCTTGGCCGTGATCATGACCCGAAAGATTGTCATAGATTTACCGGAACCAGAACCGGCTGTGCCGAGCGGCCGTGTCAATTCTCCGCAGGGGCTAAACATCCGCTCTGGTCCAGGCGTCAACTTCCCGGTCATTGGGTTTGCGCGGGATGGTGACGAAGGCGAAATTGTCGGCCGCAGCGTCGATAACCGCTGGTGGGCCGCCGCTGTGCCAACTGCGCCGGGCGGCATCGGCTGGGTATCCGCCGACTTCGTGATCGCCACCAATGCAGACAACGTACCTGTTATCGAGGTAGCGCCGCCGGTTATCGTGGTCCCCACAACTGCGCCAACGCCCACCCCAGTCCCGTCGCCAACGGCAACACCGTTGCCGGAAATCTCGTTTACTGCGGACCGCACCAATATCAACCAGGGTGAATGCACCACCCTGCGCTGGTCGGTACAAAATATCCAGGCGGTCTGGGTTTACCCGCTGGGAGAGCGTTTCGAGAACTTCCCGCGTACCGGTCAGGGCAGCGAGCAGGTATGCCCGACGGCAACCACCACCTATGAAATGCGCATCTTGCAGCGTGATGGGGCCGTCATCTTCCGTCAGGTCACCATCAATGTGGCCGGGGTTGTGGATCCTCTGGCAGGGACTCGTTGGGACGTGATAAGTTACAATAACGGCCGTGGCGGTTTTGTTTCCTTAATCCCCAGCACCCGCATCACCATTGAATTTGTTGCTAGCGGCCAGATCGCCGGCAGTTCAGGCTGCAATACGTATCTTGCAACCTACCGCTTGAACGGCAGCAACATCTTCATTGATCCGCCGAGTAGCACGCAGCAGCTATGCGCGGACCCCGAAGGCATTATGGGTCAGGAGGCTGAATTCTTAGCGGCCTTACAGTCCGCCGCTACGTTCCGCCTCAATGGCGGCACTCTGGAAATGCGCACAGCTGGCAATCAAAACGCTGTGCTTGCCACCCAAACCCCCTAGTTGTTAAATAAAACCTGGCAGGTCTTTTTGGACCTGCCAGGTTTTCCACCAGACGCCCATCCGCAAATGAACAGGCGGCTCTCTCCTAACCATCAACCTGAGCAAAAAATTTCATAACGGTTACTTCAAATAAGTATTCAGAAAAGCGATCACCAGGCTTAGATTTTCGGCTGTTTCAAACTGCGCCCCGCCATGGCCCGCTCCATCCAGCGAGAGGTACGTCACTTTGTCTGCGCCGATGACAGAAGCCAGAGCATCGGCCAGATTGCTGTTCTGAACAGGCGGAATGTTGCAGTCGGCCGTGCCATTTTCAATGAAGAAGGGAGCATCGTCGGCGGTAATGTAATTCATCGGGTTGGTTGTAGCTACAAGCTCTGGCACTGTCTGGATGGCAGCGCCTACCAGCTTGGATTCAGGCGAATCGGCAGCGTCATGCGTAGCCGGGCAGCCTGTACCGGCAAACTGGGCGTCCATTTGCAAGAAATCGATGGGTCCAAACCAGTCTACCACGGCCTGCACACAGCTCGATTGATCGGCGTAGCCCAGTTCCGCCCCTTCCAATTCGGCGACGCCGCAGGTAGTGCCCAGCAAAGAGACAATGTTGCCCCCGGCCGATGCGCCCCAGGCGCCAAACTTTTCCGAATCAAGGTTGTATTGAGCCGCGTTGGCGCGCAAGAAACGCACGGCCGTTTTGGCATCATAGATTTGCGCCGGATAAATGGCCTCGCTGCTCAGGCGGTAGTTAATGCTGGCGACAGCATAACCAGCCTCTAACAACTGGTCCACGCCGGTTAGGCCAGCGCCGTCCGCTTTATCGCCAAACATAAAGCCACCGCCATGCACCATGATGACAACCGGAAAAGGGCCAGTGCCGCTGGCAGGAATGTAGAGGTCGAGCTTCTGGGCCGAAGAGAGGTCGGCGTAGGCCAGATCGGCCATCGTGGGCGCTACAGACGCGAATGTGCTGCTGGAGCCGGCGGCTCCACGCTGGGGCATCACGTTGGCCGCGGCAGCCGGAACGGTTGTCGCCGCTGGAGCCGATTCCGGGGCCACGGCCGTATTCTCCACGACCGGCGCAACAACCGGAGTCGCCTCGGCGCTGCTACAACCTGTCAGAGCAAGCAACAGCCATACGGCCGTTGCCAAAATTGTCAGATAAAACAAGGGGGCTGCAAAAAGTTTTTTCATTGGTTCTCCTGTCGAACAGTAAAATAATATTTCGCCATTATGCCAGACAGGTCTGAAGAAAATCTTGAGACAAACTTGGCGACTTCTGCAGGATTTACGGCCGTCCTTGAGAATCTCTTCAGATTGGTATGCTACAATTCCTCCCAGTTACCCAAAACAAGATTTACCGGCAAAAAGGAACTGCCTATGCCCCACCGAATCCTCATCGTTGACGACGACAAATCCATCGTGAAAGTGTTAGCGGCCTATCTGGAACAGTCCGGCTTTCAGGTGATCCTGGCCTATGATGGCGAAATGGCCCTTCACGCCTTACGCCGCGAACGCCCCGACCTCGTCATTCTCGACCTGATGATGCCCCACCGGGATGGCTGGGAAGTAACCCACGCAGTCCGCGCCGATAAAAATTTGGCAGCCACACCCATCATCATTCTCAGCGCCCGCATCGAAGACACCGACAAAATTGTCGGTCTGGAACTGGGCGCCGATGATTACATCACCAAGCCGTTTAATGCCCGCGAAGTGGTAGCGCGAGTCAAAGCCCTTCTCCGCCGGGTGCGGCTAGATCAGTCGCCGGTTGCCGCCCCCAGCGTGCTGACATTTGGCAGTCTTCGCCTGGATGTCGAGCAGCATTCCCTGATGGTAAATGGATCGCCCGTCGAGTTAACGCCTACGGAATTTAGACTGTTGGCCATCTTTTTAGCCAACCCCGGGTACACTTTCACTCGCGACGACTTGCTGGAACAGGCGCTTGGTTACGCCTATGAAGGGCTGGGCCGCACCCTCGACACCCACATTCACAATCTGCGCCGCAAAATTGAAACCGATCCCAACGCGCCAATTTGCATCCAAACCGTCTACGGCATTGGCTACCGGCTTACTGGAGAAAATCTATGAATCGCCTCTGGGTTCGCCTCAGCCTGATGATCAGCGCCGTTCTCTTCTCCATGTTCTTTTTGCAATTTTTAGCCATTACCCTGGATGGACCAGACCAGGATTCTGGTCCGATGGGCGAACGGCCTGCGGATATTCAGGGGCGGCTGGTCGAATTTATGCTCTTTTCGCTGGTGGTGGGCACGGCCGGCGGATTCGGGATTGGGCGGGTGGTCAGTTCGCCTGTTAACAGTCTGGTTAAGGCCGTGCAGCGCGTAGGGAACGGCGAGCTGACGGTGCGTGTGCCCGTGCGCGGCAGCCTGGAATTCCAAGAACTGGCCCAATCATTTAACAAAATGGCCGAGGATTTGCAGCGAACAGAAACGCTGCGCAATCATCTCATGGCCGATGTGTCTCACGAATTACGCACCCCGTTGACGGTGCTGGAAAGCAACCTGCGCGCGGTTCTTGACCACGTTTACACCCTGGACGAGGTTGAAATTGCTACCCTTTATGGACAGACCCGCCATCTATCTCGTCTGGTCAACGATTTGCGCGAACTGGCGCTGGCAGAGGCGCATCAATTACCCCTGGAGAAAGTTGCCAGCAACGTGACGGAAATCATTGCGGAAACATTGCAAGCGCTGGAGCCGCTCGCCCTGGAGAAGGGGATCACGCTGCGCAACAAAACCAGCCAGCTGCCAGAGGCAATCTTAGACCCGCTGCGTATTCGGCAGGTATTGTTCAATTTGCTGACCAATGCTTTACGCCACACGCCGCCTGGGGGCACGGTTATCCTCACAGGCGGCAGCAGCGCCGATATGATGTCCATTTCTGTGCAGGACAATGGCGAAGGGTTGGAAGCGGAACAGCTAACGGCCGTCTTCAATCGCTTTTACCGGGCCGACAAATCACGCAGCCGCGACACAGGCGGCAGCGGGTTAGGCCTGGCAATCGTCAAGGCGCTTGTAGAACAGCATGGCGGGCGCGTGGAAGTGAGGAGCGCCGGCCGTGGGCAGGGTTGTGAATTCATCTTGTGGCTGCCGCTCGGTTAAGACGGCCGTCCCCGGCTGCCAACAACGCGCAGCCAGGATCACCCTCGACGGATAACGGCTTACCGGACATGAACACTGAGGCGTCGGGATGCCCTCGCCACCAAACCGTGCCTGGGAATCGCCCCAGTTACGGGTGCAGCTCGCGGTTACACCGCTGTTTCCGATTCCACAAGCGACAGCAAGCGCGAATCTTCCAATGCCGCTGTACGATGTCCCATACCGACCAGATAAGCCTCATTAGACGAAAAGGCCATAAAATCGGACCAGCAATTCGCTATTTAACCGGAAATGTGTCAGGCTGAGAGCCTGTGCTGAGCCTGCCGAAGCATCCTCCGAGGCATTCCCTTCTTCTGGTGGAGTGGGATGCTTCGCTCCAAAGACTCCGCTCAGCATGACAGTTCAGCGTAAATTGCCAAGAAATTACCTTGTTCGCACGAATGCCTGATCTAAATTGAGAATTACTGACCCAAACGCCATCAGAGCAAGCAACGACACAGACACACAAAATGGGCAAATGCGCAGAGAAACGGCCGTTTCCTCCTGCTCACCGGCAAAATCCGGCCTGACGCGCACGGCCGTTTGCTTAAACAACACCGCCGCCTCATCCAATCCCGGCACGTTGAAGAGCCACTCTTCGGCCAGGTTCAACCGCTCGCGCGACGTGACCAGCAATTTTAGCTGCGGCGCGGCCGCCAGCAGCTCGGCAAGAATGGCCGAACCCACCGCCAACTGCTCAAAATTGTCCAGCACCAGCAGCCAATGACGGCGCTGCAAGAGACGTTTTACCTGATCAAGCGGCGGATCGCTGCCGGCCAAAGGTAGGGGGATGGCCTGAAAAATAGCCTGCGGAATTTGCTCCGCGTCATCAATTGCCGCCAGGGGAACAAACAGCACGCCTGCGGCAAAATCGGCTTGCACTTGCCGCGCCGCTTCCAACGCCAGACGAGTTTTGCCTATGCCGCCAGCTCCCAGCAGTGTCAGCAAGCGACAATCGGGCTGCCGTAGTCTGGCGGTGATGGCGCTTAGTTCGGCCGTGCGGCCGATAAACGGGGTGGCCAAAGCGTGTATGTGATGCGGGTGACGAGCCGAGTAGGCGACGGCTGACTCTGGCTGCGCGCCTGTAAGATGGTCTAACGGCCGTTCACCTCGAGCGCAGGCGACAAACACATCGTGTTGGGCGGTAGGGATTTGCAGGCTGGCGGCCAAAGCGTGGGCCAGTTCGGCAGAAGGCTGGCGCTCGTCGGCTTCTATCTTTTTGATCATGGCAGTGGAGCAGAAAACGGCCGCAGCCACTTCTCGCTGCGTCAGTTTCAGTTGTTTGCGCCGCTGCTGAAGCCATTCTCCGACCGAATAAGCGGTACTCATAGCTGTTGTCTAACCATATATGTGGCCCGACGGCCGTTCATGAAGGCTATCATCTGGTTCATGTCAGGCTTCATGAGCCGGTGGCGCAGTAATCTGTCAGGCCGTATTGCAATTGCGGCAAGCATGCGAGCGGCTGGATGTGACGATGCGCCGAGATCCAGCCGCGCAGAGCAGTGGGGTCAATGGCCGTCGTCCACAAATGAATGGCGCCATCTTCCGCCGCTGACCAGACGCCATCGCCGTTCGCGGTAAAGGCGACATGATGAACGACACCATCATGGGCGGCGATTTGCCGCAGCAGGTCGCCGCTGGCCACATCCCAGATAATGAGTGTGCCATCTTGCGCGCCGCTGGCCGCATAAGCGCCTTCGCCGCTAAAAGCGATGCTCATCACGCCGCCGGTATGGCCATCGAAACGGCGCACCAACTGGCCATTATCCACCTGCCACAACCGCAGTGTGGCATCCAACGACCCCGACAGCAAGTAACGGCCGTTCGGGCTAAAAGCCACGGATGTTACCGGCCCCGTGTGGCCGGCCAACTGCACGATCTCCGTGTTGGTGGCTGTATCCCAAAGCAGGACACGTGTATCGCGCTCTCCGGTCGCGTCAAAATCGGCCACGTAGCGGGTGGTGCCCATCCCGGCGGCAAATTGACGGCCGTCCGGGCTAAAGGCAACCGACGTTATGGTATCCGTGGGGTTTTTATACTTAAAACGCGGGATACCAGAGGCGACATCCCACAAAATTAATTGGGCGTCATCGGCCACCGACAAGAACGTGCGCCCATCTGGGCTGAACACCAACTGGTGGATAAACGCCGTATGGTCGGCAAACTCCTGCATGATCTCTCCAGAGGCCGTATCCCATAACATGATCCGGCCATCGGCAAAACCGGAAAGCAGGCGTTCGCCGGCCGGATCAACGGCCAACGCGGTCACATCCCCGCTGTCCATAAGCGATTCGCTGCCGGGTTCCACCTGCAATTCACGAATCGTCTGCCCGGATTGCATGTCCAGTAAGTGAATGGCGTTGTTCAGACCAACGGCGGCCAATCGGCCGTCTGTGCTTTGAGCGAAACTGGACATAGCGCTGCCGACCGACCGGCTTTGCTGTAAACGGCCGTCCGCCAAATCCCAGATGCGTACATTGCCGGTGTTGTAACTGGCCACGGCCGTCTTTTCATCGGCAAAAGCAACATCCAGGGCAAACCCATCCTTGCCATAAAACAAATGCTCTGTCCGCTGCGTGGCCACATTCCAGACCCTCACCGCGCCATCCCGCGAAGCCGCCAACAGATGGGAACCATCCGGGCTAAAGTCCACGTTAAAGGTCCAATCTGGCAGTCCCGGCAGCGCGCCGACCAATTCGCCGCTGCCCACATCAAACAGCCAGATGGTGTTGGCCTTTCCGCCAGTCGCCAAAGTTTGTCCATCCGGGCTGAAGGCCAGGGCAAACAGGACATCATCTATAACCTGTAGACGGCGTATTGGTTGTTGATCGGCGATAGTCCAAATTATCAATTCGCCCGTTTCCGAGCCGCTGGCCAACAAACGTCCGTCCGGGCTGAAATCCACCGGCAGCACCTGCCAGTCAGGGTCGTGCCCTGCCAATTCGCCGGCCATCTCGCCGGTTTCCATGTTCCATAAAGTGACCACGCCTCCCTCGGTACCGGCGGCAGCCAGACGGCCGTCTGGGGAAATGCTCAGAACGTTGGGGTCGCCGGTCGGGTTCAGAGCGCGCCAGATAACGTCCCCGGTAACGGCGTCGTAGAGGATAATCTGGTCATCATAGGAACTGGCCAGGAGGGAACGGCCGTTGGGGGAAAAGGCCACATCACCGATGGCATCGCCAAATTCGCCCGCCAACCGTAACTGCTCCTCCCCGGTGTTCACCGCCCAAATTGTCACGCTGCCGTCATCTCCGCCAGATGCCACAAAACGACCATCCGGCGAGACGGACAGAGACCAACGCCAACCGCCGCCGCCGATAATCTGGCGCGCCGCGCCTGGGGCCAATCCCACGTCATACAAAGTCCGCTGGGCAAAAGCTGGCGGTGCGACCATCTCATTGGCCGCCAGAACCAGCCCCAGAGCCAGATCGGTGTCGCCATCACGCATTGCCGCTTCTGCACCGGCTGATAGGGCAATACTTTGGGATTCGGCGGCGCTGCGTTCGGCGACGGCGGCGTTCTCCAGCGCCTGCCGCCCCAAAAACAAGGCGGCTGCGGCCAGTATTGCAGCCACAATGAGCGCGCCGGCCAACCAGGCAGCTCGACGTCGTAAACGGTGCGCAGCCTGGGTCTGCTCTTCCGCCCGCCGGCTCTCAGAGGCCGCCAACTGCTGCGCGGTTTCCAGTTCGCGCTGTTGGCGCATGGCTTCGGCCGTTCGACGCGCCGTTCGGGCAGCCAGCGAGGTTTGCAAAAATAACACTTCTTGGGGCAGCAGCGCGAGTGAACTTTGGGCCTGCCACCCTTCGTATTGTGTCAGGCGCGCGCCGCGCAGGAGGAAGCCACCGTCCTGCTCATTGGCTGCCCACTCGGCCGCAGCGGCGGCAAGCTGGCGCTGCAAACGAATATCGGCGCGGCTTACGGTGAGCCAACTGTGCAGCCGTTCCCAGCGATATAGCAAGGCCTCGTGAGCTACTTCGACAGTTGGTTCGCGAGTCAGCGGATCGCGGTCGAAGGTGAGAAGGCGGGCATCGCCAAATTGGGTTAGAACGGCCGTCACCTCCTCGCTTTCCTTACCGATTTGCTGCACCTCCGACAATCGCACCCGCCGCCGCGTATCGGGCGAATAGGCGGCATCGGCCATATCTTCGCCCAAAGTCACCAGGCGTAAAAACAACTGGCGCGCGGTTGCCTGCTGAATCGTGGACAGAGCTGCATAAATTTCATCGGCGCGGCGCGCCAACGCGCCGGGCACACCTCCGATAGCCGCATACGCCTGCCGTGTCATCTGCCGCCGGTGGCGGGCAGCAAACAGCTCTGTCAGGGCATATTGCAGCAGAGGCAGCGAGCCTGGCTGAGCATCCACATCGGCCACAATGGCAGGCAGCAGCCCATCTTCAAAGGTCACGCCCACACGGCGGGCCGGTTCTTGCACTGCCCAGGTCAGTTCGTCCCGGTTGAGCGGCAGCAACAGAACGGTATGCGCGGCAAACAAATCTGCCAGCGGTTGGTATTGCAGCGGCCGATCAAAAAAATCAGCCCGCAGTGTCACGACGACGCGCAGCGGTGTGCGCGGCGCAGTGATGGCCATATACAGGCTCTCCAAAAAATGGGTGCACCGCGCGTCGTTGGCCATGGTAAACAGCTCTTCGAACTGGTCAATCACCAGCAAGAGCTGCGCGTCTTCTTCATCGGGTAAGATGCGACGAATGGTACGCAGCATGCCTCGAGGATCTTTTTGCATAGGTTCGACCAGGCTGGGCGGTGGATTGACGGCGATGGGCCACAGCGCCAGTTCGAGTTCTTCCAAAGGATGGTCGCCAGGAACCATTTGGGCCACGTACCACTTATCGGAGTTCGGCAGCTCGCCCTGACGCAGCGCCGGGATGAGTCCGGCTTTCACCAGGCTGGATTTGCCGCTGCCGCTGGGGCCGACAACAGCCAGGAACCGGCTGTGACCCAGGCGGGTCGTTGCTTGACTGATGAGACTTTCGCGGCCAAAAAAGTCGAGAGCGTCGGCTTCCTGGTAGGCGCGCAGCCCTTTGTAGGGGTTGGGGATATCTGCATCGGCGGTGAGCGGGGATAGAGAGGCGGCGGTTGGGGAACGGCCGTTCACTGCTTCGCCAAACGCCTCGGCCAAAGCCA
>JAGOMA010000104.1 GCA_017993775.1 Chloroflexota bacterium
TGGCAACGGCCGTTTCGATCCCTCATACGCCCGGAGGGGCTCGAACCCCCAACCCTTTGATTCGAAGTCAAATGCTCTATCCATTGAGCTACGGGCGCGTATGTGATTCAGATTCCGGCTAAACCAGACAGGATTTTTGAAACCTGCCTGGTTTTTTTCGGAACAAAAAAGCTGACAGCCAGTTGACCATCAGCTTCAGGGCGAGTGGTGGGATTTGAACCCACGATCTTCTGGGCCACAACCAGATGTGTTAACCCCTACACCACACCCGCCACACGCTTGAGTGCAGGCAGAATGCTATCATACCTGAACTTGTCGGGCAAGTGGAATTCGCGGGTCGTCACGCTTATGCCCGAATCAGCGCCCAAATCATCATCTCCGGTCCCCACCCTCTCTTGGCCTTTTTCACATTCCGTTCTACAATCTTCGCCATGCAAGCAGAGTTAAGAACACTCAACGGCCGTTACCGGCTCCTGGAACGCATCGGCAGCGGCGGCATGGCCGCAGTTTACCGCGCCCAAGACCTCAAGCTGGGGCGCATCGTGGCCATCAAAATGCTCCACGAAAGCCTGACCAGCGACGAAGGCTTTTTGATGCGCTTCCAGCGCGAAGCCCACGCCGCCGCCAACCTCACCCACCCCAACATCGTCACCGTCCACGACATCGGCCAGGAAGAACACCGGCATTACATCGTCATGGAATACGTCGATGGCTTTACGCTCAAACAAATCATTCGTGATGCCAACGAAGACGGCCGTTTCCTGCCCGTCAGCCGCGTCCTCGACCTCGCCATCCAGATTTGCAACGGCATTGGCTACGCCCACCGCGCCAATCTGGTCCACTGCGACATGAAGCCGCAAAATGTGCTTGTCACCCGCGACGATCGTGTCAAAGTAGCCGATTTTGGCATCGCCCGCGCCATCACCGAAGCCAGCCAACACCTGGCCGACAGCCAGGTCTGGGGCACGCCGCAGTATTTCTCGCCTGAGCAGGCGGCCGGCGAAGCGCCTTCCCCCGCTTCCGACGTATACGGCATCGGCGTGGTGCTGTTCGAGATGCTTACCGGCCGCCTTCCCTTCGCCGCCGACTCCCCCACGGCCGTTGCCCTGAAACATTTGCAAGAACCTGCGCCCTCGGTGCTTACCTACAACCCCGGCGTACCGCGCCAGCTCGACGATATTGTCCACAAACTACTGGCCAAAGATCCGTCAGCTCGTTACAGCACCGCCGGACAACTCGGCCGCATTCTCAGCACCTACCGTGAGCGCAGCATGGCCGATACCGGGCCGGTTTACCCGGTTTTGGTAAAGCAGCAAGTAACGGCCAAAACGGCCGTACCCGTAACCGAGCAAAACACCCAATTCCACCAACGCCCGCCTCATCCCCAACCATCAGCCGAAGACGAACAAAACACCCCCGTCCGACCGGCGCGCGCCGTTAGAGCCGCCGGTCCCCTGGCCGATAATCAGGCAACGGCCGTCAGCCGCCAACCCGCCGCGCCATCCACCACCAACGATTGGACCATCATCCTGCTGGGCATTACCGCCACCATCGCCTTGATGGGACTCGTCCCGCTGTGGTACTTTGTCTACCGCGCCTGGGCCGGCTGACACACTCGCAGCCCTCTTTGCTTTCTGCTATACTGGAATTTGCTTCAAGTGAATTTTGGAACTGCTAAGACCCGAAGATATTTCCCTCTGGCCCAAAACCCTTCGGGTCGTTCAATTTATTCACGCAGCAACCGAATTTTGTAGGCTCAAAACAGCAGTCCAAAGCAAACAAAACGGCTGAACCGGAGACCTGTTCATGAATGCAGCACGAATTTCTAGATGGCTAATTTATGGCCTGATCGCGGTCGCTCTCCTAGCCATCGTTTGGAACTTCAGCGCCACACCCCCGGCCAGCGAAGATATTTCCATCAGCCAGCTTGCCCAACAAATCAAAGAAAACCAAATCGTCAAAATCGAAGTGAGCAGCAGCGGCCAGCAGGTCACCATCCAGTATGCCGACACCGAACAGCCGCCGGCCAAAGCCAACATCAGCGGCGTCAGTTCGCTGGAAGAGGTGCTGCAAAGTTATGGCGTCACCCAGGATGATTACGCCGACGGCCGTCCCAACATCCTCTACGCCAGACCCAGCCAACTTGGCGGCTGGCTCAGCTTCCTCGGCATCTTTTTGCCCATCATTCTCATGGTTGGCTTCTTCTACTTCATCTTCCGCCAATCCCAAGGCTCCAACAACCAGGCCGCGTCCTTCGGCAAAAGCCGCGCCCGCATGTTCACCAGCGACCACCCCACCGTCACCTTCGCCGACGTCGCCGGCGCAGACGAAGCCAAAGAAGAACTGCGCGAAATCGTCGAATTTCTGCGCGACCCATCCCGATTTGTCACCTTCGGCGCGCGCATTCCCAAAGGCGTTCTCTTAGTCGGCAGCCCAGGCACCGGCAAAACTTTGATGGCCAAAGCGGTTTCCGGCGAAGCCGGCGTCCCCTTCTTCTCCATCGCCGGTTCGGAATTTGTGGAGATGTTTGTTGGCGTGGGCGCCAGCCGCGTGCGTGATCTATTTGAAACGGCCAAGCGCCACAGCCCATGCATCATCTTCATCGACGAAATCGACGCCGTCGGTCGGCAGCGCGGGGCCGGCCTCGGCGGCTCCCACGACGAGCGCGAGCAAACCCTCAACCAAATTTTGGTCGAGATGGACGGCTTCGACACCGACGTCCACATCATTATTCTGGCGGCCACCAACCGGCCAGACATTCTGGACCCCGCTTTGATGCGCCCGGGCCGATTTGATCGGCGCGTGGTCCTGGACCGGCCTGACATTCGCGGCCGGGAAGCGATTTTTAAGGTCCATCTACGCGGAAAACCAGTCGCCAGCACGGTCAACATCCACCGCCTGGCCAAATCAACACCCGGTTTTGTCGGCGCAGACATCGAAAATACAGTCAATGAAGCGGCGCTGCTGGCCGCCCGACGCAACCGCAAAAACATCGGCATGGCCGAATTTCAGGAAGCGGTGGAACGCGTCCAACTTGGCCCGGAACGAAAAAGCCGCATCATTTCCCCGGAAGAGCGGGAAATTATTGCCTATCACGAAGCGGGGCATGCCCTGGTAAGCCATTTTTTACCTGCCGCGCCGCCGCTGCGCAAAATCACCATCGTGCCGCGCGGCATGGGGCTGGGTCTGACCTGGTACATGGAAACCGACAATCTGCTGCCCAATAAATCGCAGCTTCTGGCGCAAATTGCCAGCACGCTGGGCGGCCGAGCCGCCGAAGAAATTGTCTTTGGCGAAGTGACGGCCGGGGCCAGTAACGATTTGCAGCGCGTCACCCAAATTTCCCGCCAGATGATCACCCAATTCGGCATGAGCGAAGATTTGGGCTTGCGCGTTTATGGCCAAAAACAAGAAATGGTGTTTCTGGGGCGCGAAATTAGCGAGCAGCGGGATTATTCCGATGCCGTGGCTGAGCTGATTGACAACGAAGTCCGCGGCATGATTGACCGTGAACACCAGCGGGCGCGGCGTATCTTGATAGAGAACCGTGAGACGCTGGACCGGGTGGCTGCGGCCCTGATGGAAGAAGAGACGCTGGAAGCAGAAGAGTTTGTGGCGATTATTGACGGCTTGGAACGGCCGTTACCCCCACCGGAAACGGCCGTTAAATCACCCCGGCCACCCGACAAAGACGACGCTCTGGATTGGAACAGCCCCAAACGAAACCTACCGCCTACGCCATCACCCGCCTGACCAGACAGCAGAAACACGCCACCAAACCTCGGAGAATCGCTGTTCAGGCGGCTTCTTCGGGGTTTATTTGTGTGAAAAGGTAATTGTTAGCACCCGGCCTGGAAAACCTGTCAGGGTTCCCAGCCGCTTTAACCACGACAAACACGCTATGAAAACAGACGAACTCAGCTATCGCTCCGCCGAAATCGAAGACTTTGACCAATGTCTGGCCATCGATCACAGCTACCAAACCAGCCGCATCTGGCAGCTAAACATCAACCAACAGCCGGAAACCATCAGCCTGCGCTTTCAAACCCTGCGCCTGCCCCAAACCACCAGCATCCCCTACCCCTACGACCAGGAAGAGCTGCCCAAACGCTGGTGGGAAGCCCATTGGTTCCTCGTCGGCGAGCAGCAAGCGAAAATTCAAGCCTATGTCACCGCGACTTGTGAAACTTTGCGGCCGGTTGTCTGGATCAACGATCTGGCCGTTGCCCCGGATTTTCGCCTGCACGGGCACGGGTCCCATCTCATCGACGCCGCTCGCGGCTGGGCCAAACAGGAAAACGCCCGCCACCTCATGGTCGCCATTCCCATGAAAAACGACCCGGCCATAACCTTTCTCCGTAAAAATGGTTTTAATTTTTGTGGGTATAATGAGGCCCACATCAAACAACGAGATATTGACCTGTATTTCAGCGCCAAACTGTAGCTGTAAAGTAATTCTATGATTGAGTTTCTGGCACTTACCAACGACGTCCTGCAAGCGGTTATTGTCATTTTTGGTTCGGCCGTCGTTTTATACAACTTAGGCCGGAGTTTACGCATCCGGGTCATGAAGGCTTTTTGCGCCCTCGTGACTTTTGTGGTCATCGTTTACCTGTCGGAACTCCTGGTCAGCCGCATCATTCGCAACGATTTTGCCGTCAACTGGCTGCAAGTGGGCTGGATTGGCATCGCCCTGGTTCCGGCGGCGCAGTATCACCTGGCCGATACGCTGCTAGAAATCACCGGCGCGCCCAGCCGCAAATATCGCGTCCGGCTCGGTTATCTCAGCTCGCTGTTCTTTTTAGGCCTGGTATTTTGGACAGACCTGATCGTTGGCGAGCCGGTATTTATCTCCCACGCGCCCCATCTACAAGCCGGCCCCCTCTTTTTTCTGTTTGCCCTACATTTCTGGCTGGTGACAGTGGCCAGCATCCACAATGTCTGGCGCGCGCGCCAGCGCTGCATCACCCGCACGACACAGCGGCGCATGACCATCACCCTGGTTGCCATTTTGGCCGCGCCCCTGGCCGTGTTTCCCTACTTGATTGTGGACAACAACGCCAGTGTGTCGGCGTCAATCTGGTTCTGGCTGATTGCCATCACCGGCAATCTGGTCGTGGGGGTGATGTTTGCCGCGTTAACGGCCAATCTGGTTTACTTCGGGGCGGCGTCGCCGGACCGTGTGGTGCGGG
>JAGOMA010000005.1 GCA_017993775.1 Chloroflexota bacterium
CGGCCGTTACCTGCGCCCAATTCGCCCCCCTCCACCCCGGCCCCCAAGCCTTGCACATCGCCCAAAACCGCCTGCGCGAAAAGGAGTTTATGGTTCAGCATGGGCTGCCGGTCGCGCCGTTTGTGGCAGTTAGTTCGTTGGAGGGTTTGTTGGTTGGTTTGGAAAAAATCGGCGCGCCCGCCATCCTCAAAACCGCCACTTCCGGCTACGACGGCAAAGGACAGGAAAAAATCGTCAATCGTCAATCGTCAATCGTCAATCGCCACTGGGACGCCATCGGCCAACAGCCCGCCATCCTCGAAGCCTTCGTGGACTTTGAGCGCGAGGTGTCGGTGGTGGCGGCGCGCGGCGCGGATGGCAGCTTTGCCCATTTTGGCGTGATTGCCAACGACCACGCCAACCACATTTTGGACGTTTCGGCTGCCCCGGCGGACGTGCCGCCAGCGGTGGCAAAAGAGGCGGTGGAAATGGCGCGGACCGTGTTGGAGGCGTTGGACGTGGTGGGCGTGTTGTGCGTGGAATTCTTTCTGACGGGCAACGGCCGTCTCCTCATCAACGAAATCGCCCCCCGCCCCCACAACAGCGGCCACCTCACCATCGAAGCGTGCGCCACCAGCCAGTTCGAGCAACAGCTCCGCGCCATCTGTGGCCTGCCCCTGGGCGACACAACCTACCTGAAACCCGCCGCCATGGCCAACCTGCTGGGCGACTTGTGGTTCCCCCACCACACTCCGCACTCCGCACTCCGCACTCCGCCCAACTGGACGGCCGTTCTCGCCCACCATCCGGCCATCAAACTGCACCTCTACGGCAAAACAGAAGCCCGCCCCGGCCGCAAAATGGGGCACATCACGGCATTGGCAGACTCGGGGGAGGAAGCCGCTCATATTGTGCGTGAAGCGAGAGCTAGAGCGGGAGCCAGAGGAAGAATCCCACTCTAGCTCTCGCTCTAGCTAGCTCTTTGGAGGAGAATGTATGAATATAGACTTTTTATCCGACGACAAACCCCACGACGAATGCGGCGTGGTCGGTGTGTACGCGCCAGGGCGCGAAGTGGCCCGGCTGGCCTTTTTTGGCCTCTATTCGCTGCAGCATCGCGGCCAGGAGAGCGCGGGCATCGCCACCAGCGACGGCCGTATCGCCCACATTCACAAAGGCATGGGGTTGGTAGCGCAGGTATTCAACGAGGATAATTTGCGCCCACTCAAAGGCCACCTGGCCATCGGGCAAAACCGTTACTCTACCACCGGGTCCTCCCACCTGCGCAACGCCCAACCCTTTCTGATCGAAACCATTTTCGGCCCGCTGGGCGTGGCCCACAACGGCAACCTCACCAACACCCTTGAACTGCGTAAAAAACTACTGGAACGCGGCGTCGGCCTGTCGTCTTCATCCGACAGCGAAGTGATTACCCAAATGTTGGCCGCGCCGGCCAACGTCTACGCCAATCCAGAAGAAAACGGGCTGGAAGGCGACCGCTGGGCGGCGCGAATTCGCAGCTTCATGGAAGTGGCCGAAGGCGCTTACTCGCTCGCCATTCTCACACGCCATGCGATTTATGCCGTGCGCGATCCGTTGGGGTTACGGCCGTTATGCCTGGGCCAACTCGACAGCGGCGGTTATATTATCGCCTCAGAATCCTGCGCCCTGCACACCATCGGCGCCAAATATGTGCGCGACGTAGAACCGGGCGAAATCCTGCGCCTGAACGGCAGCGGCCTCACGTCCTTCGTCGGCAAACCATCACCCAAACGCGCCCTATGTATCTTTGAATACGTC
Organism: Chloroflexota bacterium; assembly: GCA_017993775.1. Lineage (GTDB taxonomy): Bacteria > Chloroflexota > Anaerolineae > Promineifilales > Promineifilaceae > Leptovillus. The sequence continues at coordinate 1,780 of JAGOMA010000005.1, forward strand.
TACTTTGCCCGCCCCGATTCCCATTTTGAGGGCAAAGTGGTCCATCAGGTGCGGCAGCAGCTTGGGCGCGAATTGGCCCGCGAAGCCCCCGTAGAAGCCGACATTGTGGTCGGCGTGCCCGATTCCGCCACGCCCCACGCCATCGGCTACAGCCTGGAATCCGACATCCCTTACTCCGAAGGACTCACCAAAAACCGCTACATCGGCCGCACCTTCATCCAACCCGACGATCAACTGCGCAAGGTCGGCGTATCCCTCAAATACAATCCGCTCACCAGCAACTTGCAGGGCAAACGGGTGATTTTGATCGATGATTCAATTGTGCGGGGCAACACCGCCGGGCCGCTGATCCAGCTCATTCGTGATGGCGGAGCGACGGAAGTCCATGTGCGCGTCGCCGCGCCGCCGGTGCGCCACCCCTGCTTCATGGGCGTGGATATGGCCACTTACAAGCAGCTAATCGCCCACAAGATGGATATCGAAGGCATCCGCCAACGCATCGGCGCCGACAGCCTGGCCTATCTCAGCCTGGAAGGATTGGACAAAGCGGTGGCCGAGGCGATTGGGAAACATTCCGGCCATTGTAATGCCTGCTTTTCCGGCCAATATCCCATCAACATCCCCGAATGGCTGTTTGAAGAAGACCGTGATAAAGTGATCTTTGAGGATATGTGGGGGTAAAATAAGCGTTATGAGTTCAGGCAGATGCGGCCTCCTTTCCCAACGGCGCATCTGCCGCAAATATAGAATCTTGTTACGGCCGTTTAGCCAAGGAGCAACCACATGGACCGCACACGAATCATCTTTATTGGCATTATCGGGGTCGCTTTTTTATTGATTGCCTGTATCGTCGGCTTTCAATTTGTGTCGAATCTCGGCGGAAATAACGATGTGGCGACCGGCGAATTGACGGAACAGCCAACGGCTTTGCCCCGAGACACCGTTTTGGTCACTTTGTCCAGTTCAAACACCAAACAAAACTGGCTAAATGCCGTGGTGGAGAAATTTAACGCGGCCAACGTCACCACGGCCGATGGCAATCGCATTGTGGTGCAAGTCAGCCACGTCACTTCTGGCGATTCCATGGAGGCGATTTTAGACGGCCGTTCCCAACCCACCGCCTGGAGTCCTGGCGACCAATCCTGGGTAGACCAGGCCAACGACCAGTGGCAAAGCCGCAACAATAAACCCCTCGCCAGTGAAGCCTGCCTGCCGACCGTCTATGCGCCGCTGGGGTTTGCCATGTGGCAGCCGATGGCCGAAACGCTGGGCTGGCCGAACAAACCCATCGGCTGGGATACCATCGTGGCGTTGGCGGCTGATCCGGAAGGGTGGGGCAGTTACGGCCGTCCCGAATGGGGCCAGTTCCGCTTTGGGCACACTCACCCGGCCTACGCCAACTCCGGCCTGCTCTCGATGACCAGCTTCGTCTACGGCATCGCCGGCCAAGACCTGACCCCGGCCGATATTTACAGCGACGAAGTGCAAAATGCCCTACGTGATCTGGAGCAGCACACGAGCAAATACGGCCGTCAATCCCCCGCCTTGTTGGAGCTGATGGCTCGTGAAGGACCAAGTTACCTGCACGCTGCCGCCGTGCCCGAAGCCGACGTGGTGCGCTTCAATGTAGAACGAGGCAGCGAGCTGAGTTTTCCGCTGGTCTTTATCTTCCCCTCCGGCGGCACGATTTGGGCCGACCATCCGTACTGCGTGCTGGACAACGCCGACTGGGTGTCGCCAGAGCAGGCCGAAGCGGCCAAAATCTTCCTCGATTACCTGCGCGCCCCGGAACAACAGGAGATGGCGATAGATAATTATTTACGGCCGTTAGACGCCAGCATCCCTCTCCACGCGCCTATGGACATGAGCAACGGCACCGACCCTAACGCCAGTCCACAAACCATCCCTGCGCTGCCCAGCCCCAACACGGAAATTAGCAACGCGGTCATCGACATTTTTAATCTCAACAAACGCAAAGCCACCATTCTGGTCGTGTTGGATACCTCCGGCAGCATGTCGGGCGAGCGCATCAAGACCGCCCGCGACGCCACCATCGACTTTTTGCGCCGCCTGGATCCCAACGACCGGGTGGGCGTGATGATTTTTAGCGACGAAGCCACCATGCTGGCCGAGCCAACCCGCACCGGCGACATTGTCGAATCCTTAACCCAACGCGTCGGCGGCTTGGTGGCCAACGGCAACACCGCCCTGTACGAAAGCGTTTGCGAAGCCGCCAAAACCATCAACCAGATTCAGCAAGAAGATTTGCAAAACAACGAATCCCGCTTATACGGCATCGTTTTGCTGTCCGACGGGGAAGACACCGTAGGCCGCGTCACCGAAAACCAGATGTTTGCCACCTGCCTGCCCGCCAACGCCGAGGCTGACGGCGTGAAAATCTATCCCATCGCCTTTGGCGAAGAGGCAGACGTAGACGTGCTGACGCGCATGGCCAACGTCACCGCCGGTCGCATGTTCACCGCCGACCCAAACTCCATCAGCAACGTCTACATCTCCATCTCGGCAGAGCAGTAACAAAGGGGCTTGCATGAAAATTTTAATTGTGGGCAGCGGCGGGCGCGAACACGCATTGGCCTGGAAACTGGCGCAGTCGCCGCGCGTGTCCGAGATTTTTATTGCGCCGGGCAATGCGGGCACGGCCGTTATGGGGACCAACGTGCCCATCGCCGTAGAAGACGTGGCCGGGCTGGTGGCTTATGCGCGGGAGAAGGACATTGGGCTAACGGCCGTTGGCCCCGAAATCCCCCTCGCCCTCGGCCTGGTAGACGCCTTACAGGCCGCCGGACAGACCGTCTTCGGCCCAACGCAGGCCGCCGCGCAGTTGGAAACCTCAAAGGCCTTCGCCAAGGCGTTTATGCAAGAGATGGGCATCCCTACGGCCGTTTCCGCCACCTTCACCGATTACCAGCAAGCCATCAGCTATTTGCCTGATGGACCCGTCGTCGTCAAAGCCAGCGGGCTGGCCGCCGGCAAAGGCGTCATTGTCTGCGATAACCGCGCCGAGGCCGAAACTGCCCTGCGCCAGATCATGCTAGACCGCGAATTCGGCCCATCCGGCGACGAAGTAATTATTGAGGAACGCTTAAGTGGGCCGGAAGTGTCGCTGCTGGCCTTTTGTGATGGGCAAACGGCCGTGCCCCTGCCCCCCGCCCGCGACCACAAACGCGCCTACGATGGCGACCTCGGCCCCAACACCGGCGGCATGGGCGTCTACGCCCCGCCGCCTGACGTGGACGCCGCCCTGGTAGACCATATCATGCGCACCGTCATCCAACCGGCGGTGCGGGGCATGGCGCTGCGCGGATCGCCCTATGTGGGTGTGCTGTACGCCGGTATCATGCTGACGGCCGTTGGTCCCAAAGTGCTGGAATTTAACTGCCGCTTTGGCGACCCCGAAACGCAAGCCATTTTGCCCCTGCTAGATGGCGATCTGGCGGCAATTATGCTCGCCTGCGCCGAAAAACGCCTGACGCCGGAGCTGGTGAAGGTGTATCCAGGCGCGTGCGCCACTGTCGTCATGGCCGCGCCGGGGTATCCGGGCAATTATCCCAAAGGGCTGCCCATCACCGGCCTGGAGGCTGTGCCAGAGGATGTGGTCGTCTTTCACGCGGGAACCCAACTCGCTGATGGACAAATTGTGACCAGCGGCGGGCGAGTGTTGTGCGTAAGTGCGCGCGGCGTGGATGTGGCAACGGCCGTGTCCCGGGCCTACGCTGGGGTTGCCGCCATCCACTTCGACGGCGCCCATTACCGGAAAGACATCGGACGAAATACGTGATACGTGATGCGTGATGAATTTACGCATCACGCATCAAAAAACATTATGACAACAAACAAATCAGCATACGCTCAGGCCGGGGTTGACCTGGCCGCCGGACACAAAGCGACAGAATTGATGAAAACGGCCGTGCACGCCACATTTGGCCCGGAAGTATTATCAGGTGTGGGCAGTTTTGGCGGCCTATTTGACATAAGCAAATTCAGGCAGATGGCCGATCCAGTTCTCGTCGCTTCGACCGATGGCGTAGGGACCAAAACCATGGTCGCCGCGACCATGAACCGCTGGGACACCATCGGCCAGGACATCGTCAATCACTGCCTGAATGACATTTTGGTGCAGGGCGCGGAGCCGCTGTTTTTCCTCGACTACGTGGCTTCGAGCAAACTGGACCCGGAGAAGATTGCCGCTGTGGTGGGCGGGGCGGCACAGGCCTGCCGCGCCGCTGCCTGCGCCCTGCTGGGCGGGGAGACGGCCGAAATGCCCGGCGTTTACCAACCCGGCGAACTAGACTTGGTGGGCACGATTGTGGGCGTGGTGGACAAGGCGAGGATTATCGACGGCCGTCGCCTCCAGGCAGGAGACGTGATTTTCGGGCTGCCATCCAGCGGGCTGCACACCAACGGTTACACACTGGCGCGCACGGCTCTGTCCGGCCTGGATTGGCATCAGGCGCACCCTAACCTCGGCCAATCCATTGGCGAGGCGCTCTTGGCCGTCCACCGCCCTTATCTGGCAGAAATTCGCCAGCTCTGGCTGGCTGGCGCCGATATTCGCGGCCTGGCGCACATCACCGGCGGCGGCCTGATCGACAACCCGCCGCGCATTTTCCCAACCGGCCTGGGAGCCGTCGTCCATCGGGGAAGCTGGCCGGTCGCCCCGCTGTTCAACCTGATCCAACAACAAGCCGCTGTTGCCGACGAGGAAATGTTTCAGGTGTTCAACATGGGGCTGGGGATGCTCCTGATCGTGGCGCGCGAACAGGCCAGCACAGTAGAGCATGTGTTAGGGGAAGGGGTTTATCGTGTGGGGGAAATGGTGGTGGGAGAGCAAAAAGTAGAAATCAGGTAAAGTGGAAGGGAGACGGCCGTTCTCAGGCCAGCGGCTCAGTCGTTTCAGCGGCCACTTCCAGAATTTCCGCGATAAGTTTGTTGGAATTGATGTTCTTGAGCAGGTAACGGTACGCGCCAGATTTAAGCAGTAGTTCCCGCTCAATATCGTCGGCGTAAGAAGTAAGAATGATGACGGCCGTTCCCTGGCACGTCAAGTCCTCCACTACTGAAATCGTCGCATCCAGATCAGCATCACTGCTGCTCTTTAAGCCATACAAAGCCACATCCGCCGAACCACTATCGTTCAGATTTTGCTGGTTAAAACTCTGTATTGTTGCAACAACTTCAATATTGGGGTTAGAACTTAGACGCGTTGCCAGGGCATTGCGCACTGCCTCATGTTCATCAATTATCAGCAATTGCACTTTTTCCATGACAAGCGTAAATCCTTACAGTTAACGAATCTGTCAGAGAGTGTATGTGAATCATTTTCCACCCTGTAGTACCGAATGTCATACTTTGCCGGGATCAATGTCACGCTAAACAAGATGAAGACATAAAATGATAAACGACAAAAGTCATCACACATCTATGACATTCGCCACAACAACCCCAGGCCATCAATCGGGTAAACTTTACCCATGGTTGAGAGCCGTCTTGATGGTTCAGGTCGGCCTGGAAGGAGCGAGATATGCTTACGGTAAATGATTTGATGACTGTCGTGCCTGATGTAATTTCACCAGACACACCTCTGCGTGACATTATCGGCATGATGAAAACTGAAGGCTACCGGCATTTACCGGTCGTCGCAGACAACAAACTGGTGGGGATTATTACCGATCGTGACGTACGGCTGGTCATGAATTCGCCAATGGTCTTACACGAGCGGCGGCAAGATGAGGATCTTTTAGACAAGGTAACGGCCGAAAGCTGTATGACGCCGAACCCGGTGACAGTTTCGCCGGCAACGCCGGCTTATCGCGCGGCCGAAATTTTAAGCATGTACAAATTTGGGGCTTTACCAGTGGTAGAGGGGGATAATCTGGTAGGGATTATTACGGTAAGCGATTTTCTCGATTATTTTGCGGCCAATCACAAAGCGTGATATCTCGTTGTCACTTGGCCGGTGGCAGCCAAAATTAATGGATCGGGAATGTCAGGAAAACGGCCGTTCCTTTGCCTGGCGTGGTTTGAATCTTAAATGTGCCTTTGAGTTCTTCGGCGCGGGCGCGCATATTGGCCAACCCATGACCAACCGCCTGTTTAATGGTGGATGCGTCGAAGCCACGGCCGTTATCCGTTATCACCAGCTCCACCCCTTTTGGACCACGCCGCGCCGTAATCGAAACCTGGCTCGCCCGTGCATGACGAGCAATGTTCGCCAGCGCCTCTTGCGTCGTTAGAAAAATCGCCCGCACCACCGGCGTAGACAACATCGCCACCACGTCCGGCGGCACCGACAAAGTCACAGGAACCATGGTGTTAGCCTGAAATTCACGCACCAACCGCGAGAGTCCTTGCTCCAGATTTCCGCTAAACCGATGCGGCCGTAAATCCAAAATAAAATTGCGAATATCGCGAATAGTGTCGTTTAGCCCCTCAATCGCATTTTCAAGCAGATCGTCCGCTTCCGCCATGTGGCGCTTCTGAATCTCTAATCGCGTCGATTCCAAAATCAAGCCTACAGCATAAATCGATTGGATTACGCCATCGTGTAGGTCCATGCCAATTCTTGCCCGCTCATCTACAATGGCCAGACGCCCAACTTGTTCATAAAGCCGGGCATTTTGGATGGCTACCGCAACATGAGCCGCCAACATCTGCACCAATTCGACATCGTACTCCGAGAATTCGTCAAATTCCAGTTTGTTGGTGAGGTACAAATTGCCCAAAACATCGTTCCCGGCCATTACCGGAACGCCTAAAAAGCTCTCCATGGGCGGGTGTTGAGCCGGAAAACCGACAGAGCGTTTGTCGTCGGAAATACGCGGGATGCGAATCGGGCGGGGATCGGCGATTAAAACGCCCAACAATCCGTGGCCTTGCGGTAAATTGGGGAGCAGATTGGCCATTTCGGAGGGCATGCCGCTGTAGACGAAGGTTTCCAACTGTCCCTCGGCATTGGGTACACCTAACGCTGCGTATTGCGCGCCCACCAGATCACGAGAGGATTCTACAATTTGAGAGAGAACTTTTTCTAGCGTTAATTCGCTGGCAATCGCCAGGGCCGCCTCGTTCAAGGCCGCCAGTTGTCTGTTCCGAATGGCCAGTTGGTGTTCTGTAACTTCTTGGCTGGTTAGCCGATCTGGATAAGACATACGCAGTTGGCTAGAGGTAATCTTTTAAGTGATGCTGGATCGCGTAAGCGGCTGCTTCCGCACGATTTGAAACGCCCAATTTAGAAAGGATGCTGCTGACGTAATTGCGAACGGTTCCTTCGCTGAGGAAGAGAGCGCTGGCTATTTCCCGGTTCGTTTTACCTTCGGCTATCAAGGCTAAAACTTGCATTTCTTGGGCGGTTAGCTCGCCAAAGGCCGCAGCTTCTTCCTTTTGGATGGAGTGGCGGATTTCGGAAAAAACGCGTTGGGTTAATGTGGGATCAAGTGTAGCTTCTCCGCGTGAGGCCGATTCGATGGCGCGGATCAAATCATTGCTGCCAACTTGTTTGAGTACATAACCAGCGGCGCCGGCACGAATGGCGGCAAAAAGCATTTCGTCTTCGGCGTAAGAAGTTAACATAACTACTTTAATTTCTGGTCTGGCGATGGTTATTTGCTGGCAGGCATCGACGCCGCTGCCACCGGCCAGGCGAATATCCATCAAAACTATGTCTGGTTCTAAGTCTAGAGCCTTTTCAACGGCTTCGGCTTCGGCCGCAGCTTCGCCCACTACTTCAAAATTGGGGTGATGATCTAATAGGCTTCGTAAACCTAACCGGACAACTTCGTGATCGTCGACAAGAAGAATTCGTAAGGATGACATGCGCATTAGTATAGCTTTTTCTGTGCAATTCATCCAACAAGGAAAATTGGAGGGCGGAGGATGGGGCAACGGCCGTTACCCACTAATGAGTTTCATCAAGCGCACCGATGACATTACTCACTTCACCGCGAACCCCATTTACCGTAACCTGTGCTTAGGATGGTCGGTTATCACCAAAAAGGAGATGTACCATGTACCAATGCCAGCGGTTGTTAGTGCCCTTAGACGGTTCGTCGTTGGCGGAAAGAGCGTTACCACCAGCATTTGCCATTGCCCAAGCGTTATCTACCAATGATCGTTGCGCCGTGGATATTTTACGTGTTGTCCCCCCTTTATTTCTCACCATCGACCCCATACTTTACGCCGAAACCTTACATCTGAGCGAAGAAGAAGCGCAAAGTTACCTGGAAACCATCGCCATTGAATGGTCTAAAGCCGATTTGCCCATTACGACGGCCGTCACGGCCGGGTCTGTCGCTGAGAGCATCATCGGCTACACGCAGCAGAATGGCATTAACCTGATTGTCATGTCCAGCCACGGCCGTTCCGGGCTGGGCCGTTGGGTCTATGGCAGTGTCACCGAAAAAGTGCTGCGCCACGGCTGCTGCGCCACACTCATCATCCGCCAAACGGCCAAACCACCGCCAGAAGTATTCCACAAAATTCTCGTCTGCCTGGATGGATCGCTGCTAGCGGAGCAAGTATTAGACCCGATATTCACCATCGCCCGCGCAACCCAGGCCGAAATTACCTTACTACGCGTGCTAACGCCATCTCATCTGGCCATTGAAACCTATGCCATGGAGCAGCTGCTCGCCAACGTCGAGGAAATGGAACGCGACACAGCCGAGGCCTATTTGCGCCAACTGCTGGTAAAGTTGGCGCCCGAAGATCTCACCATCAACACGCAAACGGCCGTTGGCCCAGCCGCAGACGTGATCATCGACACCGCCGCCAACCAGGGCATGGATCTGATTGCGATGTGCAGCCACGGCCGTTCCGGCATTAGCCGCTGGGTTTACGGCAGCGTCACCGAAAAAGTGCTGCGGGGAGCCACCTGCGCCACCTTCATCCTGCGCGGCAACGAGCCAGCCTCCTACGAAAGCGACCTACGCCAATAGCTGCCAGAGATTGTAGACGGCCGTAATCCCGCTCTCTAATCTCCAATAAACCAAGATGGTCAACACCATAAGAGAAAACCCTATGTCCAATCCACCACCTGGTTTTGTAATCTGGATTACCGGCTTGCCCGCTTCCGGCAAAACGTCGCTTGCCAGAGCCATGCAAGACATCCTGGCCAACGAAAAAATAGCTACCCTCATTTTGGATGCGGAAGAACTTCGCGCCTTGCTAACGCCAAACCCAGAATACACCGACGCAGAACGCCGCTGGCTCTACCAGATACTCACCGGTCTGGCCACTTGCTTCGCCCGGCAAGGAACCAACATCCTCATCGCCGCCACCGGTAATCGACGCACTTACCGAGAACAAGCGCGTCGTTTAAGCCCCATTTTTGCAGAAGTCTATTTAGATTGCCCCCTGACGGTTTGCCAAAGCCGGGATCCAAAAGGCCAATACCTAAACGCCGACGACGAAGACCACATCCCGGGCATCGGTGTGGCCTATGAGCCTTCTTTTGCCCCTGAAGTAGTGGTCAACACGGCCAACAAAACACCCTTCGAAGCAGCCCAATCGGTTATCAATGTACTGAAACTGGAACGAATAATTATAGGAGTCACGTCTCATGGCAATTCCCAGCCCGTTAACCCCCGGCCAGTTACGTCGCCTTTGTGATCCGGCGCAATTTCAATTTGAAACCACAGCCGATTTACCCGTTTTAGAAACCATCATCGGCCAGGAGCGGGCAGTGGAATCGATTCGTTTTGGCGTAGGTATCCAACATAATGGGTTCAATTTGTTTGCTTTAGGACCAAATGGCATTGGCAAGTTCACGGCCGTGCAGCAATACCTGCAGCAAAAAGCAGCCCAACAACCCACCCCCGACGATTGGTGCTACATCTTCAACTTCGAACAGCCCCACAAACCCCACGCCCTCAACCTGCCAGCCGGCCACGCCGCCCAACTGCGCGCCGACATGCAGCAGCTGGTTGAAGACCTGGGCACTGTCTTACCCTCCGCCTTCTCCAGCGACGAATACCAGAAGCAAAAGAAAGCCATCGAAGAAGAATTTAAACAGCGGGAAATTCACGCGCTAGACGATTTGAAGGCCAAATCGCAAGAAAATAACATCGCCTTCATCCGCACCCCCTCCGGGTTTGCTTTCGCCCCGCTTAAAAACCGCGAAGTGATCAGCCCGGAAGAATTCATGAAGCTTTCGGCCACCGAGCAAAAAGAAATCGAAACCCAAATTCAAGAATTACAAGACGGGCTGCAAGGCATCATGAGCCAACTGCCGCACTGGCAGCGCGAACTACAAAAACAACTCAAAGACCTCAACGCCAACGTCGCCATCTTCACCATCACGCCCATGTTTAATGAACTCCGGCAAAAATATGGGGACATGGATGCGGTGTTGGTTTATTTAACGGCCGTGCAAAATGACATCGTCAAAACCGTCGATGACTTCCTCGGTTCAGAAGAATCTCCCCTGGCCTCCATGATGGGTGGGCGCGACAAAGAGAATTCCCCCCAGCGCTTCTCCCGCTACCAGGTGAACGTCATCGTCGATAACAGCCAGACCAGCGGCGCGCCCGTCGTTTACGAAGATCAGCCCGCCTACAACAACCTCATCGGCCGCGCCGAACACGTCTCACAAATGGGCACCTTGTTCACCGACTTCACGCTCATCAAACCCGGCATTCTCCACCGGGCCAATGGCGGCTACCTGATGCTGGATGCGCGCAAAGTTTTGCTGCAACCCTACGCCTGGGAAGGGCTAAAACACGCCCTGCGCGCCCAGGAAATCCGCCTGGAATCGCTGGCGCAGTCTATCAGTCTCATCAGCACAGTCTCTTTAGAACCAGAACCCATTCCGCTGGATGTCAAAGTCGTGTTGATGGGCGACCGCGAACTGTATTACTTACTGCACCAATATGACCCTGATTTTGCGGAGCTTTTCAAGGTAGCGGCCGATTTTGAAGACGAGATGGTGCGCGACGATGCCAGCAACCACTCCTACGCGCAGCTTATCGGCACGCTGGCGCGCAAAGAAGCGCTGCGCCATTTCGACAAAGAAGCGGTGGCTCTGGTGATTGAACATGGGGCGCGGCTGGCCGGCGACGCGAGCAAATTGTCTACCCACATGCAAAGTGTGTCCGATTTGCTGCGCGAAGCCAGCTATTGGGCAGAAGAAGCTCAACGTGAAATCGTTACTCGCGCCGATGTGCAGCACAGTCTGGAAGCGCAACTTTACCGCAACGGCCGTATCCGCGAACGTATCCAGGAAGCTATTCTGGAAGACACCATCCTCATCGACACCCAGGGTGCAGTTGTCGGGCAAATCAACGGGCTGGCTGTCTACATGCTAGGGACTTACAGCTTTGGCCGCCCCAGTCGCATTACCGCCCGCGTGCGCCTCGGCAAAGGTGAAGTCATCGACATCGAGCGGCAAGTGGAGATGGGCGGACCGATCCATTCCAAAGGCGTGCTGATTTTGGCGAGCTTTTTAGGCGCGCGCTATGCGGCGGAACGGCCGTTATCCCTAACCGCCAGTCTGGTTTTCGAGCAATCGTACAGCGGCGTTGATGGCGACAGCGCTTCCTCGGCAGAACTCTACGCCCTGCTTTCGGCGCTGTCCGGCGCGCCCATCCACCAATCTTTGGCCGTCACCGGCTCGGTTAACCAATATGGTCAGGTACAGGCAATCGGCGGCGTCAATGAAAAAATCGAGGGCTTTTATGACCTCTGCCACGCCAGCGGCCTCACCGGCAGCCAGGGCGTGCTGATCCCGGCAGCCAACGTCAAACACCTGATGCTGCGGCAAGACGTGGTAGATGCGGTTAGCAACGGCCGTTTCCACATCTACCCCATCAACCACATCGACGAAGGCATCGAACTACTCACCAGCATACCGGCCGGGGAACTGGACGAAACCGGCACTTACCCCGCAGAAAGCATTAACGGCCGTGTCATCTCCCACCTGGATAAACTTGCTGAAAAACAACGGGCTTTTGCTAGCCCTCCCACCGAGGTCAGCCAGCAAAAGCAGGAAGAAAGCAAAAAACCATGAAAATCCAACGGATTTTAGTCGCCCTGGACGCTTCTCCTCACAGTCTGGCGGCGCTAGAAGCAGCCATCGATCTGGCCGAACGATTGGACGCCGAACTGCAAGGTCTATTTATCGAAGACATCAACCTGCTGCGCCTGGCACAACTGCCCTTCGCCCGCGAACTGCGCTACCCTCTCCCAGGGTCACAAAAAGTGGACACCTTGCACATGGAAGAACAACTACGCGGTCAGGCAGCCCAGGCCCAGCGTTTGCTGCAGCAGCTGGCCGAAGAGCGCAAAATCAAGCATTCGTTTACGGTCGTCCGTGGGGTTGTCGCTTCTTCCTTGCTCCAGGCCACTCTAGAAAGTGACTTGTTGGTACTGGGGCGCACCAGCCACACCCTCATTCGCACCGGCCGATTGGGGTCTACGGCGCAAACGGCCGTTACCCACGCCGAACGCTCCGTGCTCCTTGTCCACCCCAAAGCCGATCTTAGCCGCCCACCCCTGCTTATTTATGATGGCTCCACCGCTGCCGAACGTGTTTTGTCGGTGGCTACCAGCATTACGCCGCGCAACGGCCGTCTCTACATCCTCCTCTACCTGCCAGACATCGACACAGCGCAAAACGCCATCGACCACATCGAAACCGCCCTGACAGAACGCCAGATCGAAGCCGTTTACCGCCGCCTCTATGGCGTTCAAGCCCAAGACCTCATCGACTTCATCAACGAATCAGAAAACAGCCTCCTCATCCTGAGCGACCAATACAAACAATTCTCATCGGCCCTCATCCGCCACCTCGCCGAAGACCTCACTTGCCCGGTATTGGTCGTCCGGTAAAAAACCGTTGAACCCGCATTTTGGGTAATGCGGGTAGCATGTTACCATTGGCTTCATGGCCTACAAACCCACTGACCAAGAACTGCATCTAATCCGCAGCGCCACCATTTTTCAAGATCTCACCGACGCCCAATTGCAAACCATTCTCCAGGCCGCCCGCCTGGTGCAGATAGAACGCCACGGCTTTTTCTTCCATCAGGGTGAACCTGCATCCACCTTTTACGTGATCTTGCAAGGCAACGTGCGTCTGGCGCAGCTCACCCCGGAAGGTCGTCAGGTGATCATCCATTATTTTGGCCCAGGCAGCGAGATTGCCGTCATTGTGGTGCTCAGCAAAGCAGATTATCCGGTTTCCGCCGAGGCCGCTTCCGATGTCACCGCGCTGGGTTGGGATCAACAAACAGTGTTTTCGCTTATGGAGCAGTTCCCCCGTCTGGCCATTAACGGGTTGGAAATGGTCGCTGGGCGCTTTTGGGAGCTGCAAAATCGCTACCGCGAATTGGCTACCGAACGCGTCGAGCAGCGGGTAGCCCGCGCGGTTGTGCGGCTGGTGCAGCAAGTGAATGGGCCAAACGGCCGTTCCGCCCCACCCCTGCTCTCCCTTAGCCGCCAAGACCTGGCCGAAATGACCGGCACTACCCTCTTCACCGTCAGCCGCATTTGCAGCAGTTGGGAACAGCGCGGCTTTGTCGAAGCCGGCCGCGAACAACTAATCATTCACCAACTCGACCACATCATCGCCATCGCCGATGATTTGCAACCACACGCCCCCACCATCGCCGAACCCTGATCCCTCATCGAACCAGACAACCAGAAACCAACCATTCAATGCAACCGGACCGTTAACCTCGGCGGCTCAACAGAATACGGTTGATCCAATTCCGCCTTTCATTGCGCCAGCGCAAAGACGCTTTCTCCCTTCATCGTTACAATGCACCCTACTCGCCGCCGCCAGGCCTATTTTTGGATGCGCCCAGTGGCTGCTGATTTATTTTTATCCCGCTGAACCCCCCGGGGTTGGTTCATAAGTAAAAGGAAGGGACTTTCATGAGTGAGAATTCAGGCAATCAAATCAATTCCGGACGCCTGCTAATTTTAGGCGTCGTCACAGTTGTGATTGTGCTTGGGCTGGTGTTGGTAATTCAGGCAGTAACGGCCGTTCCCGCCGCCGCCACCGAAACCGGCCCCGTTGACGTGCTGGCCAACAGCAACGACGAATGCGTCACCTGCCATCGCAATGCCACCCCCGGCATTGTGGAACAATATGGTCACAGCACCATGGCCGGCGCCGAAGTCGGCTGCCGCGACTGTCACGAAGTCGCCGCCAACTACCCAGACGCCATCGAACACGAAGGCACCTTCGTTCTGGCCTCCCCCACCGCCGCCAAATGCGAATCTTGCCACGAAGCCGAAGTAGCCCAATTCAACCAGAGCCGCCACAGCATCCCGGCTTACGTCGCCTTCGCCGGCGAAGAAGGGCTGACCCCCGAACTGAAAGCCGCCTACGAGGCCGTACCCGAAGGCGGGTACGTGCAAGACAAAGTGAAAGCACGCAACGCCATTCACGCTCTGGAAGGCCCGGCCATCACCTTGTTTGCCTGCGAAACCTGCCACAACATCGGCCGGCCAGCCAGCGATGGCTCTGTCGGCCAATGCCAGGACTGCCACCTGCGCCACGAATTTAGCCTGGAGCAAGCGCGCAAACCAGAAACCTGCAACGCCTGCCACATCGGCCCCGACCATCCGCAGTGGGAAATCTTCCAGGAATCGCCGCATGGCATCGCTTACGCCACGTCTGGTTATAAATGGAACTGGGAAGCTGACCCGGGCACGCTCACCGTCAACGATTTTCCGGCCGCCACCTGCGCCTTATGCCACTTTAGCGGCTTTGGCTCCAGCGGCACCACCCACGACGTGGGCGACCGCCTGACCTGGTTCCTGGCATCGCCAATTAGCGACCGACGGCCGTCCTGGCAAGATAACAAAGTTCGCATGCAAGGCGTCTGCCTGGAATGCCACAACAAAAACTTCATCGACACATTCTACGGCAATGCAGATGCGGCCGTTGAGCAGGTAAACGCCTGGGTCATCGAAAGCGACCAGATCATGGCCCCTCTCAAAGACAACGGGCTGCTCACCGCTGCCCCGTTCGACGAACCAATCGACTTCACCTATTTCGAGCTGTGGCACCATTGGGGCCGCACCGCCAAATTTGGCGTCTGGATGCAAGGTCCCGATTATGTGCAGTGGCACGGCGCGTATGAAATTTTGTCCGATATGGCCGAACTGCGCGAAATGGCAAACGATAAAATGGAAGCCGCCGGTCTGGCAACAGGAGAATAACGTGAGCTATCTGGCCCTGGTTTTTCCTGCCTTAAAAGAGCGCCGCCTGCCGTTCAGCCGCGACCAACTCATGCTGCTGATGGCCGCCATCAACCTGTTATTCTTGGGCCTGGACACCTATCTGGCACACATGGTCAGCGGCACGCTGGTTCCGCGGGAACAAATTCCCGTCTACTTTGGCACAATCGCCGGGATTGTTCTGTTGGCGGCCGGGCTGATTGCCTTACGCAACCGCGGTCTGGCGGTGTGGCTGGCGACGTTGGTGCTGCTGAGCAGCACGGCCGTTGGCCTGTTAGGCGCATACTTTCATCTTATCCGCGGCGCGCTGCCCACCGCCCCGGCCGGTCAACGCCTCAGCATCAACTTACTGGTCTGGGCGCCGCCCATTGTGGCCCCGTTGACGTTTGCCCTGGTCGGCCTATGGGGTCTTAGCGCCGCCTGGGTCGAAGAACCGCCAGACAGCGGCACTCTGCGCCTGTGGCGCGGCCGCCACTTGCGCCTGCCCTACAGTAAAACCCGCGCTTACCTGTTCATGGTCAGCCTGGGGCTGCTGGCAACGCTCTTGAGCAGCGTACTCGACCACGCGCGGTCCAATTTCGAAAACCCCTGGCTCTGGATTCCCACTATTGCCGGCATCTTCGGCACCGTGGTCGCCGCCGGGTTGGGTGCGGTCAACAAACCCGCCAAAGGCGACATCTGGGTTTACGTGGGAACGATGCTGCTGCTGATCCTTGTTGGGCTTGTCGGCGCGGCGCTGCACATCCAGTTTGATCTGTCGGGACAAAACGCCATTGTCACGGAGCGTTTTTTGCGCGGCGCGCCTTTCCTGGCCCCCTTGTTGTTCGCCAATATGGGCACGCTGGGCCTGATCGCCCTGCTTTCGCCCGTTGAATCGTAAGACCGAAATTCTGGCTGCGCCAAACGTCACCCATCGGCGTTAACCGCCGGTGAGTGACGTTTGGCCTTCTGCCAATGATTGGAGAGTTGTAACATGGAGACGCCTTACACTTTTTTTGCCGATTTGGCCGCGTTAAAGGCCGTTCCACCCCAAGACAGCATTGTCAGCCGCACATTGATAAACACCGATACGCATAAGGTCATTTTGTTTAGCTTTGCCGCCGGACAGGCGCTGTCTGAACACACTGCGGCCATGCCCGCCATGTTGCACTTCATCAGCGGGCAGGCGCGCCTGACTCTGGGCAGCGACGAAATGGCGGCGCAGGCCAACACCTGGGCAGCAATGCCGGCCAATCTACCGCACAGCATTTTGGCGGAAACGGCCGTTTCCATGCTGCTGATCATGGTGAAAAAATCATGATCGGCGAGGAAAACCGCCTCTGGCGTTGGACGTGGCTGTTAGCTTTGAGCGTGTTCGTTTTGGCGGCCACCACCGGCGCGCTTATGCGCTTTGGCCTGCTAAAAGGCTTCCCCTGGGGACTGCAATATACCAACGTCCGCCATGCCCATTCCCACCTCATGTACTTTGGCTGGGTAACGCCCGCGCTGATGGGCCTGATGGTTACCTGGCTGCCCGCATTGACCGGACGGCCGTTATCCGCGCTCAGCCAGACACGATTCCGCCGCATTATCCGGCTGGTTTTACTGCTGGCGGTGGGCGCATATGGCGCATTCCTGCTCTACGGCTACCGCCCAGCACAATTTGGCAGCCTGCGACTGCCCCTTTCCACCATTTTGGCCAGCCTGAATATGATCAGTTGGTATGCTTTTATTGCCGCCTACTGGCAGGCGACTAAAGGCGCGGCGCGCGTCAGCCCGCTGCGGTTGTGGGACGCTGCGCTGGCGTTCATGGCGCTGGCGTCGCTGGGAGCGTGGGGGGTGGCGGTAACGGCCGTTTTCCGCATTCAAGACCCGGTTGTTTCCGCGCTTCTTACCCATCTCTTTTTGGATTTGTTTGCTTCCGGGTGGTTTATCTTGGGCGTGCTGGGGCTGGCCAGCGCCGCCAATCCGCTGGCCTCGCGCCACCCCTGGGCGGCCAAAAGCGAATCCCTGTTGATCATGGGGCTGCCGGTGGCTTTCTTGTTAAGCATCCCGGTTAATCTGCTGCCGCCTTTTGTGCGCCTGATCGGCAGCCTGGGCGGCCTGATGGTCGGGTTGGGGCTGTGGGGGCAAATTGGTGTGTTTTGGCAGGGGGCAGAAAAGCGGTGGCGACCGGCGCTGCTCTTCCTGAGCCTGGAAGCGACGGCCACATTGGCCGTAACCATGCCGGCGATTGCTCGCTGGAGCGAACGGGCCAATTTGCGCATTTCTTACCTGCACTGGCTGCTGTTGGGGTTTGTGACGCTGGGGTTGGTGGCGGCGGTGCAAACCGCGTGGGGCGAAGATTTTGTAAAGGGGCGGCGGTGGTTGGTAACGGCCGTTACCCTGCTCATCCTCACCCTGATTCCGTTAAGCAACGTGTGGCCGGCGGCGTGGCACGGCCGTTGGACCATGCAGCTCGCCGCCTGGGTCGCCTTCGGTCCCGTTCTTGTCGCCAGCGGGATGCTAATCGGGGGAATAAACGCCGATTTAGGGTGGGTCCGATCTCGAAGATTGGACCCATCTCAAAACAGTTAATCTCGCTCGCGCAGGTGGGGGAAAAGCAGCACCTCGCGGATAGTCGGCTGGTCGGTTAGCAGCATTGTCAACCGGTCCACGCCGGTGCCAAACCCGCCGTTCGGCGGCATGCCGTAGCGCATCGCCCGCAGATAGTCTTCGTCAATCGGGTTCAGTTCGTCGTCATCTTGGGCATACATTTCCTGCAAGGCTGCAAAACGGCGCTGCTGCTCCTGCGGGTCGTTCAACTCGGTAAACGCATTGCCCAATTCCATGCCGGCGATGAAATACTCAAAACGCTCTACATGCAGCGGGTCGCCGGGGATGCCTTTGGCCAGCGGCGAAATATCGCGGGGGTATTGGGTGATAAAGGTCGGCTGGATGAGGTTCGGTTCGACAAAATCGCCCAGCAGGCCATCTACCAGTTTGCCCCAACTGGCTCCCGGTGGCGTTTGGGTAGCCACGCCGCGCGATTTGCCCATCTGCTGAATGGCTTTGGCCAATGGCTCGGCTTCCGGGAACTGAACATAATCGATGCCGGTAAATTCCAGAATCGCGTCTCGCATGGAAATGCGGTTCCACGGTGGGGCCAGGCTGATTGTGTGACCCTGGTAGGTGATGGTTGTCGTACCCAGAACATGCTGGGCCACGTAGGCTAGCATGCGCTCGGTGAAATCCATCACGTCGTTGTAATCCCAGTAAGCAGCATAAAACTCGAGCTGGGTAAATTCGGGGTTGTGTTTGAAGCTGACGCCTTCGTTGCGGAAGTCACGGCCGATTTCGTAGACGCGTTCGTAGCCGCCCACCAGGAGCCGTTTGAGGTAAAGTTCAAAGGAGATACGCAGGTAGAGTTCTTGTTTGAGCTGGTTGTGATGGGTGGTAAACGGCCGTGCCGCCGCCCCGCCATACAAAGGCTGCAGAATGGGGGTTTCCACTTCCAAAAAGTCGTGGTCTTCAAAAAAGCGGCGCAGCGCGCTGATGGTTTTGGCGCGGGCGCGGAACACATCGCGCACTTCGGGATTGACCGCGAGGTCAGCGTAACGCTGGCGATACCGCTCTTCTACATCGGTGAAAGCGCTGTAGCGCACCAACTCGCCGTCAACCTCTTGCTCTTTGACCACCGGCAGTGGGCTGACGGCTTTGCTGAGGAGCTTCCAGTCGGAAACGCGCAGGCTTACTTCTCCGGCGCGGGTGCGAAAGAGGACGCCGGTTGCCTGCACAAAATCGCCCAGATCGAGCAGTTTGCGGAAGATGGCGTGGGATTCTTCGCCTACTTCTTCGCGGCGGATGAAAAGTTGGAAACGGCCGTGTCCATCCACAATATGCGCAAACACCGTCTTGCCCATATCCCGCATACTCACCAACCGGCCACACACCGTGGCTTTCACTTCTTCCGTTTCGGCGGCGGCGTTAAACGCCTGCATCGCTTCCGTGGTTGTATGCGTGCGTTCGCTCCGCAGCGGATACGGCTCAATGCCTGCCTCTTCCAATCGCGCCAATTTTTCCAGGCGCTGCTGCTCTAAATGCGTTGGCTGCCAGCTCATGATGTCCTCTCCTGAATCAACAAAAAGCCCGTGTCGAGCACGGGCTGAAAAATCTATCACTGTCCTAAAAATCGCTAGTCGATTTTGACAACCCGAAACTCCGTGATGCCTCGCGGAGCCTTGATACGCACAATATCATTCACCTTTGCGCCTAATAGGGCAACGCCTAACGGGCTTTCATTGGAAATGCGGCCTTCCGTAGGATCGGCCTCGGCGGCGCCAACCAGGTGGTAACGCTCTTCTTCGTCGAAGCCTACTTCCACCACAGTCACCCAATCACCCACGCGCACGTAATCATGCGGGCCGTTGTCATCTTTGATCACCTGGTAATTTTTCAGGATTTCTTCAATTTCTTGAATGCGTCCTTCCAGAAATGATTGGGCATTCCGGGCCGCTTCCAATTCGGCGTTATCGATAAAATCGTCATCAGGGCCGTCGTCAAAAGCGCGCTGCAAACGGTCGGCGACTTCCTCCCGACCAACTGTGACCAATTGTTCGAGTTCTTTTTGTAATTTTATGAGACCTTCGGCTGTTACCAGGTAAGGTTTTCTCGTCGTCATATATAACCCCCAATATAAGGGAAAACCGCTGCTGCCAGCGGCTCGTCGCCAGTAAAATTTGATTTAGGGGCGGAATTATATCAGAATTAGGCGCTTTGTAAAGTGTAAATAACCGCTCGTTTGTTCTACCCCCTGACGGCCGTATGGCCGGTTGGTGAGAGTTGGTGGAATGGCACGGACGGCCGTCTCAGATCATGTTACACTTTTTGCCGAAAACAACGTTGCAGGAAGGCAATTCATGGGTAAGGCGCTTCAAGTTTTTATATTGGTTTGTTTGTTGGTCGGAATGGCAGCTTGTCGTTCAGCGCCCGACATGGTGGAAACGGCCGTGTCGCCTACCTTCACGCCTACTGCCACGCCGCCGCCGCCAACACCAGTCCCAACCCACACCCCCACATCTGTTCCCACGCTAACCCCAACCCCGGAACCAACCCGCTTTGCGCCGCCGGACATTCATTATTTGCAAGCGGCCGTCACTGCGGCCCTGGCCGATTTCGATGGCCTGAGCAGTTACGTCATTACCGATCTGACGACCGGCGACCAGATCCGCCATGATCCTGATCTGGTAATTGCCGGCATGAGTCTGATCAAAATCCCGCTGCTGGTGGAGACCTTTCGCGCGTTGAACAATCCGCCCGACGTGGAGCAAACCAAGCTGTTGACCCAAACCACGTCGCTTTCCAGCAATTTTGCCGCCAATTTGCTGCTGCGCGATGTGGTTGGCGGCGGCGATATTTTTGCCGGCGCCGACACGCTAACACAGTCGATGCGCGATCTGGGCCTGTACAACACCTTTATTGCCGTGCCCTATGACATGGAGCCGGGAAACGGCCGTCTCGCCACCTACCTTACCCCGGCCAACCAGCGCACCGACCTGACCACCCATCCCGACCCCTACCGCCAGACAACGATTGGTGACCTGACGGCCGTTACCCGCATGATCTACGACTGCGCCGAACACGACAGCGGCCTGCTGCGCGAGATGTATCCCCACGAACTCACGGCCGTGGAATGTCAGGAAATATTGTCCCTGATGGAAGAAAACAACCTGGCCCGGCTGCTGGAACGCGGCCTGCCCAATGGCGTGGTCATGGCCCACAAAGTCGGCTGGATCGACGACACGCACGGCAACATCGGCATTGTCTTTGGTCCTGAGCGCGACTATCTGGTGGCCCTGGCGCTCTACTCGCCGGGCTGGTTGGAGTGGGAAATCAGCGCGCCGCTGTTTGAAACCGTGTCGCGGCTGGCGTATGCCCATTTTAATGATCCGGATGCTTACCCGGCCGCGCTGCTGGCTGCGCCGCCAGACATACCCCCCACGCCAACGGCCGTGCCTACCCCGGCATATCCGCAAGCCATCGTCTTTGGCACAGCCGGCGTCGGGCTGACCCTGCGCGCCACCCCTGGCGGCGTCGAAGTGGTTGTGTTACCGGAAGGCGCCGTAGTAAGCCTGCTGGATACCGCGCCGCAACTACAAGATGGCCTCAGATGGCGGCATGTACGCACGCCAGCCGGTGAAGAAGGCTGGGTTGGCGAAGACTTTCTAACATTTAATTAGGGGCTGGCGGCTGGAGAAAATAGAAAACCAGGCAGAGCGCGCAACGCAAGACGCTCTGCCTGCCATGTTTACGCTAATTGAGCGAGAAAATGCCCTGGTCTTCTTTGGGCATCAGACGCATGTATTTCAGCTCTTGCCGGTAGATTTTTGTCAGTTCGTTGAGTACGCTGGTGGCTTTGTCGTTTTCCAGAAACGCCTGTTTTTGTTCGGCATCCACCTGTATGGCGGCCGCAGCCAGGAAAATCAGGTCTTCCGGATCCGTCGGCATCTGGTCGGAATCGAATTCGACGTGTCCGGTATCGGCTAAGATGCGCAGGTATTCGGCCACCAATGGCAGCAGGCGATTGGCCGCCTGCGCCAGCGCCTGTTCCGTTTCAGCAGCGAATGGGAAGTCTTCCATGGTCCCCATAAGGTAGGCGCGATCGTGATTTAACGAGAGGATGCGGAAACGTTCCGTGCCCACGGTCATGAGCAGGAGACGGCCGTCTTCCAAACGTTCTACCTCTACAATCTCCGCCACACAGCCCACTTCATACGGATCGGCTACCGGCCCGCCCTCAGCAACGCCGCTGCGAATGAGAACCACGCCAAACGGCCGTTTATCATCCAGACAAAACTGGATCATCTCCCGGTACCGTTCTTCAAAAACATGCAGCGGCAGCGGCATCCCCGGAAACAACACGGTATTTAAAGGAAAAAGCGGCAATTCAAACATCACAAAACCCCCTTATCTACCTGATATAAAAACGGGACGAAATTCATCGCCCCGTTTCATACTATACAATTATCCGAACTTAAAAATCAACCTTACTCACCCATTACTGAGCTTTCGGCGCGGCTGCCTTAACTTCATCCGTCACGCCATCTTCAAATTGCTTGAAATTGTTGTTAAACATCTCCACCAATTTCTTCGCCTGTACGTCATAAGCCGCCCCATCCGTCCAGGTCGCCCGCGGATTCAACACGTCGTCCGGCACGCCTTCCACTTTCTTGGGGATTTGCAGGCCAAAGAATGGTTCCGTGGTCGTTTCCACGTTGTCCAATTCGCCATTCAACGCGGCCGTAACCATGCGGCGCGTATACCCCAACTTCATACGGCTGCCCACACCGGCCGGGCCACCCGTCCACCCGGTATTCACCAGCCAGACCACAGAATCGTGTTTGTCGATCTTCTCGCCCAGCAGTTTGGCGTACACACCCGGATGCAAGGGCATAAACGGCGCGCCAAAACAAGCGCTGAAGTTAGGCTGCGGTTCAGTGACGCCGCGTTCCGTGCCGGCTACCTTGGCAGTATACCCGCTCAAGAAGTGGTACATTGCCTGTTCTTTCGTCAATTTGCTGATGGGAGGGAGCACACCAAACGCATCGGCCGTCAGGAACATCACATTACGCGGATGGTTGCCATACCCTTCGGGGTCAGCATTGTCGATGTGAGTGATCGGGTAGCTGGCGCGTGTGTTTTGTGTGTGTGTGCCATCATCCAAATCCACCCGGCGGGTCTCACTATCAAAAATTACGTTCTCTAAAATTGTGCCAAACCGGCGCGTGGTCTGATAAATTTCCGGCTCGCCCTTCGGATCCAGACGGATTACCTTCGCGTAACAGCCGCCCTCAAAGTTAAAGACGCCGTCATCGCTCCAGCCATGCTCGTCGTCGCCAATCAGGGTACGATTCGGATCGTTGCTCAACGTGGTTTTGCCCGTGCCGCTCAGGCCAAAGAACAAAGCCGTATCGTCGCGGTCGGCGCCATAGTTGGCGCTGCAATGCATGCTCAACACGCCTTCTTTGGGCAAATAATAATTCATCGCCGAGAAAATGCTCTTCTTAATTTCACCGGCGTATTCCGTGCCGCCAATCAATACCATGCGCTTGCCAAAATCAACGAGGATAAAGGTCTGGCTGTTGGTGCCGTCAACGGCCGGGTCGGCCTTAAAGCGCGGCATGTCGATGACCGTGAACTGCGGGACATGATTTTGCAGCTTTTCCCGATTTGATTCACGAATAAACATATTCCGCGAAAACAAGTTGTGCCAGGCATATTCATTGATGATGCGCACCGGCATCCGATACCGTTCGTCTGCGCCGGCATAGCCATCAAACACAAAGATGTCGCGGTTCTGAATGTACGCCATCATTTTGCTGTGCAGCGTATCAAATTTTTCTTGCGAAAACGGCCGATTCACCTTACCCCACCAAATATCATTCTCGCTGGTGGGTTCTTTGACAACAAATTTATCGTTCGGAGAGCGGCCAGTATGGTCGCCTGTGCTTACGACAATCGGGCCAAGGTGAACAATGTTCCCTTCGCGACGTCGAATGATTTGTTCGTACAGCATGGAAGCTGAAAGGTTCCAATATACTGTACCTGGATTACTAATGCCGTGATTTTCCACCCCATAGTTGCTTACAAATGGGCCAAAGTTTTGCATGGTTTCTCTCCTATTCACAAATAAACGAAACAAACTCTACCTGACAATTAGTGTACTTGGGCAAGCAAACAAAAACAACTCACAAGCAAACAAAACCGTCACGAATTATTCGTGAAAAATGTCACAAAAGCAATTTGTTGAGAATTCAACGGGTTGTGACTATGAGACGTTGCCGATAAAATAACTGTTATGCCTGAAATGAACAAGGAGGTAGATATGGATCCGATTGGTTTGTTAGTGATGGGTGTGTTTATTATTCTCGTCGCCGTTGCGGCTATTGTTCCCGGATTTCAGCGCAAGAGAGAAGAGCAGTAAACGGAACGTGGCGCAGCGTCAGGCGTCAAATGTCATCCTGGCGTAATGGCAGCCGCATGACATTTGACGCCTGACCATACATCATGACGCTTCGAGCATGATATTTTCGTCGTTGATCTTGGGTTTGAATTGTGTTTCGTATAAATTCGCATACAGGCCATCTTGCGCCAGCAGCGATTCGTGTGTGCCTTTTTCGACCAACTGCCCCTTCTCCATAACCAGAATGACATCGGCCGCCAGGATGGTGGAAAGCCGGTGGGCAATGACCAGGCTGGTGCGCCCTTTCATCACCCGCTGCAAGGCTTCTTGAATCAACGCTTCCGATAGCGAGTCGAGGTGAGATGTAGCTTCGTCTAATACCAGGATGCGCGGGTTTTTGAGGATGACGCGGGCGATAGCAATGCGCTGACGCTCGCCGCCGCTGAGGCGGTAGCCGCGTTCTCCGACAACGGTGTCGTAGCCGTCGGGCAGGTCGGCGATGAAATCGTGAATGTTGGCGGCTTTGGCGGCGGCAATCATTTGCGCTTCGCTGGCGTCGGGTTTGGCGTAGAGCAGGTTGGCGCGGATGGTGTCGTAGAACAGGTAGGTTTCTTGGGTGACCATGCCGATGTTGTTGGCCAGGGTGTGCAGGGTGAGGTCTTTGATGTCGTGGTTGTCGAGGAGGATACGGCCGTTTGTCGGATCATACAAGCGCGGTATGAGATAGGTAATGGTCGTCTTGCCAGCTCCGCTGGGACCCACCAGCGCCACCAACTGTCCTGGTTCGATGGTAAAGTCGATGGCTTGCAAGGCCCAACGGTTGAGAACGGGCACGGCCGTTTCCTCATCTTGCGCCTCGCCATCGCGCTGTTTGCCCCGCTTCAGGTGTACATCACTGCCGCCCCAGCCAAAACGGGCGATCTCTTGCAGTCCCACCTGCCCGCTTTCCTGGTCTACGTAGGTAAAGGCGACATCCTGAAATTGCAGACGGCCGTTCACCTGTTCCAGCGCTACCGCCTCCGGCTTCTCCTGAATCTCCACCGGCATATCCAACGCCTCAAACACCCGCTCGAAACTCACCATGCTTTGCGCAAACTCCACCGGCGCATTGGTCAGGGCCATCAGCGGGCCATAAAGCTGGTTCAGATAGGCGCCAAATGCCACAATCGTGCCAATGGTAAAGGCATCCTGCAAAACCAGCAGGCCGCCCACCCAATAAACCACGGCCACGCCCACCGCGCTCACCACGCTGAGCAGCATAAAAAACCAGCGCCCGATCACCGCCGAACGAATGCCGATATCACGCACTTCGGCCGCGTCGTGGCTAAATCGATCCACCTCACGTCGTTCGCGGCCAAATAATTTCACCAGCAGCGCCCCGCTGACATTCAGCGTCTCGTTCATGGTGGCGTTCATCTCGGCGTTGTGCTCCATCGACCTGCGGCGCAAATCGCGCAGCACACGCCCAATGCGCCGCGCCGGCAGCACAAACAGGGGCAAAATGGCCAGCGCCAGCAGCGTCAGCCGCCATTCCAGGGCCAACATAATCGCCAGCGTGGCTACCAATGAGACAATGTTGGAGATAATGGTCACCAGCGTGTTGCTGATGGCTTGCTGCGCGCCAACCACGTCGTTGTTCAGCCGCGACATCAGCTCGCCAGTGCGCGTCTGGGTGAAAAAGCGCAGCGACATATGCTGCATGTGTTCGTAGAGCGTGCAGCGCAAGTCAAAAATCACCCCTTCGCCAATTTGCGAATTTAAGTTTCGCTGCCACACGCCGATGACGCCGTTTACCAGTGGGATCAAGACCATGCCCAGAGCGACCAGATTTAGCAGGGTGTAGTTTTTTTCAGGCAGAGCGGTGTCGATGAGGGCGCGCATGAGCAGCGGCGACAGCAGCGACAGACCGGTAATGAGCAAAATTGTAACCAGCAGCAGGACAACCTGACCTTGATACGGCCGTGCAAAGTCCCACACCCGCCACAACAAATCCCGCGTAATCGTCGGTCGATCTTGCGCTTCGTCGTGCCGGATATACGCAAACCAACCACCACCATGAAAAGCCATACCATTCCTCCATTCCATAAGGAAGAGCGCAGATAGTCAGTCTGCGCTCTCCATGTTTTGCTGTGGGCTTAGGATACCACGATTTGGTCGGCTGCCTGTTAGAAACGTCTTAACATACGCTCACTGCATCAACCCGGCCGTCAGCAATCGGTCGTGGACATCGTTGAAAGCGTCCACCTGCGGCTGGGTAATTGTGCCAGCGGCTAGCAAATCGTCTAACATTTTTTGTTGATTTTGCCCCATACTGCCAGACGCCGGTGGACCAGCAGCGATTATCCCGTCCATCAAGGCGTGAATCGTATCAAAAAGATCGGCTTCGTCTTGTGTGATTACGTTTTGCGCGACGGCCTGGGCCAGCATGTCGGCTCGCTGCGCCGCTTCGGAATTGGCGCTGCCCATGCCCATGCCCATGCCGGCGGGCATCGCCTGGCCGCTGCCGAGGGCGCGCACGTAATTGATAACGTCCCAGCGCGCTGTTTCTTCAAACGCGGTTTGCCAGGCGGGCATGGCCGAATTGAAGGGATCGTGCGCCCCGCCTTCGCTGATGCGCCAATAGAGGTAATCGTCGCCCAACATCTGGCTGGTGTGGGCCACGGGCGCAGGCTGCGGGTCCAGGTTGGCGGCGCCGGGGCCATCGCCCATGCCGCTTTCGCCGTGGCAGACCACGCAGTATTTGGTAAAAATTTCCTGGCCGCGCGCCAGCGATTCGTCGTCGGCGGCGATGGGGCTGGTCAGTCCGGCATATTCTTCGGGGACGGGCGCATTGTGGCGGGCCATCATGCCGCCGCCCATGCCCATCATGCCCATGCCTCGGCTCTGGGTGGTTGGGGTGGGCACGGCCGTTTCCGCCCCTTCTCCATTTCCTGCCACCGGCCCACAACCAACCAAAATCAGCCAGACAGCAAACAACAATACAATCTGTTTCATTTTCTTCTCCAAAAAGTTTTGTAACGATACAGACCCCAAGGGTTTGCTCAGGCGAATTTGAATTATTCGGGTATCAAACCCTTGGGGTCTTGCCAGAGAAACCTGAACAATGACAAGGTTTTTACTTATTTGAGGTTCTCTTGAATTTGCGCCGTCAGTTCATTTACCGGCACATACATCGTGCCGCCGTTTTGCGGCGCGCCATAATCACGAATCCAGGCGATACGGCCGTTACCATCCACCAGAATAAACGTATGCCCCGGCTCGCCGCCCGCCGTCGCCCACTGCATCACATCATACGCCTCCGGCACCTGCTTGCTGGGGTCGCTGAGCAGCGGCGTGGTAACGCCATATTCCGCCGCGCCGCCCACCAACTGCTCCACCGGGTCCACCGTAATGCTTATCAACTGCACGCCAAGCTGCTGAAAGGTTAGGTCTTGTTGCAGATCCACGATCTGCTGCATGCAGGGCGGTCAACCCACCGCCATGTGGAAAAACAACAGAACAGGCGTGCCGGCATACTCACTGAGCGAAACAGTTTGCCCGGTCACGTCCGGCAAACTAAAGTCCGGCGCCAACGCACCGACTTGCACACCCGTAGGCTCAGCCTCCGGCGTGCCGGCGCTGCCACAAGCCGCCAGCGCCAACAGCAACAAAAACGCCAGCGGCGCCAGCCAACGATGCTTAATCACTCTAAAATCGTTCATTTTTGAACCCTGCCTCCAATTAAATTGAGCTTTTCGCACTGCCGCATCCCATAGGAACGATTCCGCACCGCGTAGGAACGGTTCCGCACCGCGTAGCAATGGTTCCGCACCGCGTAGCAATGGTTCCGCACCGCGTAGGAACGGTTCCGCACCGCGTAGGAACGGTTCCGCACCGCGTAGGAACGGTTCCGCACCGCGTAGCAATGGTTCCGCACCGCGTAGCAATGGTTCCGCACCGCGTAGCAACGGTTCCGCACCGCGTAGCAATGGTTCCACAGCAAAGTACGAGCCTCTACAACTTTACCCGCCGCAAGCGTAAGGAGTTGCTGACCACGCTGATACTGGAAAAGGCCATCGCGCCGGCGGCCAGAATGGGATGAAGCTGGCGCAAAAAGTCCGGCGCCCAAGCAAACGGGGCCAAAATCCCAGCGGCAATGGGGATGAGGGCGGTGTTGTAACCAAACGCCCAGATGAGGTTTTCTTTGATGTTGCGCATGGTGGCTTTGGACAGCTTAATCGCCTGCGGCACGCTGCGCAAATCGCCGCGCATCAGGGTGACATCGGCCGTTTCCATAGCCACGTCTGTGCCCGTGCCAATGGCCAGACCCACGTTAGCCTGCGCCAGCGCCGGGGCGTCGTTGATGCCATCACCGACCATGCCGACGATGTACCCCTCGTCCTGTAATTTCTTGACATAGGCGGCTTTGTCGCCGGGCAGCACTTCGCCAAAGACACGATCAATGCCGACTTCGGCGGCGATGGCTTGGGCGGTGGCTTCGTTGTCGCCGGTCATCATGACGACCGTCAGGCCCAAATTGTGCATGGCCTGGACCGCTTCTTTAGAACCATCTTTGATGGTGTCGGCGACGCCGATGAGGGCGCTGGCCTGACCGTCTATGGCCAGCCACATCGCTGTTTTGGCTTCGGCTTGCAGGGTTTGGGCTTTGGCAGCCAGTCCGTTGAGATGGACAGCCTGCCGCTCCATCAGGCGCAGATTGCCCAGCAGTACGTCACGGCCGTCTACTCTGGCGCGTATACCAAAGCCGGCAATGCCTTCAAAATCTGTCGGCTGGCTGAGGGATAAGCCCTGTTCGTTGGCCGCGCGCACAATCGCCTCGCCCAACGGATGCTCGGAGCCGCGCTCGGCGCTGGCCGCCAGGCGGAGGAATTCGGCGTGCGGAGTGCGGAGTGCGGAATCGGAAATAATCACGTCGGTGACAGAGGGTTGGCCTTTGGTGAGCGTACCGGTTTTGTCCAGCACGATGGCGTTGAGCTTGTGGACCTGCTCCAGGGCGGCGCTGTTCTTGAAGAGGATGCCATGTTCGGCGCCCTTGCCCACGCCGACCATGATGGAGGTGGGGGTAGCCAGACCCATGGCGCAGGGACAGGCGATGACGAGAACGGCCGTTAACCGAATCAACGCCGCCACAAAATCACCCGTCACCAGATACCAGACGATAAACGTCAGCACGGCCGCGCCGATCACAAAGGGCACAAAATAAGCCGCTACCTGATCTACCACGCGCTGGATAGGCGCCTTGGAACCCTGAGCCTGCTCTACCAGCTTGATAATTTGCGCCAGGGCCGTCTGTTTGCCCACCTTGGTAGCCTCGAATTTGAGCAAACCCTGTTTGTTGATGGTCGCGCCAATCACGGCGTCACCGACAGTTTTGTCGACCGGCAAGCTTTCGCCGGTGATCATGCTTTCGTCGAGGGTGGAACGGCCGTCAACCACCACGCCATCCACCGGCACCTTTTCGCCAGGACGCACAATCACCAGGTCGCCCTGCATCACCTCAGCGATAGGAATGTCCAGTTCTTGCTCATCGCGCACGACGCGGGCGGTCTTGGCTTGCAAGCCGATAAGTTTTTTGATGGCCTCGCTGGTGCGTCCTTTGGCGCGCGCTTCCATCAGCTTGCCTAAAACGATGAGCGTAATGATCATCGCGGAAGTTTCGAAGTAAACGTGGTGGCCGAGGGCCATACTGCCCAGTGTCAGAGCGATGAGTACGGCAATGCTGTAGAAATAGGCCACCGATGACCCCATCGCCACCAGCACGTCCATATTGGCGCTGCGATTGCGCAGGCTTTTGTAAGCGCCCACGTAATAATCCCAGCCGACGTAAAACTGCACCGGCGTGGCCAGAGCGAAAAACAGCCAGTTGACCCAAATGGCGTGCGACCATTCACCCAGCAGGCCAAAATCGCGGCTCATGCTGAGCAAAAACAGGGGCACGGAAAACACGAGGCCGACCAGGAGGCGGCGCTCCTGGTGTTTGACTTCGGCTTCGCGGGCGGCGGCTTCGGCATCTTCCAGGGTGTCAGCGGCAACGGCCCCGTCGCCTGAGGAGACCACATCATAACCAGCCTGGCGCACGGCAGCGACCAGATCGCCCCGCGTAACCGCGCCAGGAGCGTAGCGCACGATGGCCTTCTCGTTGGCGTAATTGACTTCGGCGGATAGCACGCCGTCTACCTTATTCAGGCGGCGCTCGATGGTGTTGGCGCAGTTGGTGCAGGTCATGCCCAGGAGCGGGAGTTCGGCAACGGCCGTGGGCACTTCATACCCTGCCTTCTCGATACGCGCAATCACCTGCGCCGCCACATCTTGCGGCTTCACCAGCGCCGGATCATAGGTAAACGTCACTTTCTCGCTGGCATAATTCACCGTTGCGCCAGCGACCCCTTCCACTTTCTTGGCGCTGCGTTCCACGGTCGCCACACAGTTGGCGCAGGTCATGCCCACAACGGGCAAAGTAAGTTGCTTCTGTTCGGACATAGGTCCTCGGTGCGTAAAAATGATTGGCCGGCAGGGCAGCATTTTGGCCGCCTGCCGGCCAAATATTTCTACCGCTAATTAATCTGAATTAACCCTTCGGGCGGGTAGTTGATCTCTTGGAGCAGCGATTGAATCTGGCTCCAGGACGCCGGAGCGTCCCACTGCACGGTAACTTGCTTGCTGGCTTGTTCCGCCTTGACGCTTTTCACGCCGGCCAGTTCGCTTACTTCTGATTCGATGGTGTGGGTGCAGTGACCACAGCTAATGTTTGGAACGGTAAATGTTTTGCTTTCCATGGGAATTCTCCTTGTCTGAGTATGAAATTATTTCTTGCCTGTTACTTCAAAAACGTTGGTGATTTCTTGCAGCATACGCTCCCGCTCAGCGGGATCGTCGCCGCGAATGGCGGAGGTAACGCAGGTGTGCAGGTGATTGTCCAGCATAAGTGTGTTGACTTTAGACAGCGCAGCCTGCACAGCCTGAATCTGCTGGATGATGTCGATGCAGTACACATCGTCGTTGACCATGCGCTCGATGCCTTTGATATGCCCGGCCGCACTGGCCAGACGCTGTGTCACTGCTTTTTTTGTCGTGTCGTCCATATCGATTTACCTCGCTAGACCCCACCCCCCTGTGGGGGGGGGGGTACAAAAAAGAGTATAGATCGGGACATGCCAGTTGTCAAATGAGTGTTTGGCGGATTGAGTCGCAGCCGGTTTCAACCGGCGTTGCTGTGCAGCCGGGGCGTTTACGCCTCGGCGGAACCGCCCCAGGCAATTACAGTGCGCGAGTATGCAACGCTCTAGTTTGGCAACAGCAGCGAGAGGTTAAGCGGCGACATTTGTGGTTTAATTCAGCGGGATGAGGGGGAACGGCCGTTCCCCCATGCGATCATGGACAAACCCACCCGAAAGCGTTAAAAATAAGGCCAACGGTTTACAATCAATTTAAAGAGGAAACGCGCTATGCCCAACACAAGCGATAAAATATTTGTCATCGGCCATCTCAACCCGGACACCGACGCCATCGCCTCGGCAATGGGTTATGCCTGGCTGCTGCAAGACAAAGAAGGCGAAAAAATCGTCGCCGCTCGCGCCGGCCAACTGAACCCCCAAACCATCTGGGTGCTCAAACGATTGCAGCTCGACCCGCCCACTCTCCTCCCAGATGCGTCCCCCAGATTTGAATCCATTTGCCACCGCCTGAACACCACCACCCCAGAGCGCCCCCTGCGCGAGGCGTGGGCCATCGCCAACCGCACCGGCGGTACCGCCCCCGTCGTCACCGACGATGGCAAACCCTTTGGGCTGGTTACCGTACTCAGCCTGTTCAAATTCCTCAGTGAAGCCGTGGGGCCGCACCCGCGCCGCGAGGAAATCCGGCTGGCCGAACTTTTGGATCGGCCGTGCAGCGAAGCCTGTGATACCGAAGTGCCGCGCTTCCCCATCAAAAGCCGCATCAAAGACGCCTTGCCGCGCATTCTGCGCGAAGAGCGCAGCGAATTTTGGGTGATCGATGACCACGGCAATTATGCCGGTGTGTTTCGCCAACGCGAAGCCCTGAAGCCACCCCGGCTGAAGCTGATCATGGTAGACCACAACGAAACCGGCCAAGCCCTGGGCGCATTGGACGAAGCCGACTTGCTGGAAATTCTGGATCATCATCGCCTGGGGAATCCTACCACGCGCCTGCCCATCCGGTTTACGGTGGATGTGGTGGGCAGCACCAGCACACTTGTCTCGGAGCGAATCAACGAAGCGGGGTTAAGCGCGCCTCCGCCGCTGGCCGGGTTGTTGTTGGCCGGGTTGTTGTCCGACACCCTCATTCTCACATCACCCACGACGACGGAACGGGACCATGAAGCGGCGGCGCGGTTGGCGCGTTGGGCATTTGTGCGTGGGTCGATGTTGGAAGGGGAAACGATTGAGACATACGGCCGTCAAATTCTGGAAGCAGGCGCCGGCCTATCCTCACGCTCGCCGGAAGAAATTGTCAGCGCCGACTTCAAACTATATGAAACAGACGGCATTGAATTTGGCATTTCCCAGGCAGAAGTGACCAATTTTGCCCAACTGGACGAACATTTAGACGCTTTGCGCGGCGCGCTTATCGATCTGAAAGAAGCTCGCGGCCTCCGATTTGCCATGCTTATGGTCACAGATGTGGTACGGCGCACCAGCCGCCTGATTATCACCGACGAACTGCCGGAATTAGAGGTTCTGCCTTATCCACGACTGGCCGACCATTCTTTGGAAGCGGTGGATGTGGTGTCACGCAAGAAACAACTGCTGCCGGTTGTGTTTGGCGCATTGGAAGGCTAAGCCGGAATGCGCGCTGATCGCCTGATCTCGCTGCTGATGCTGCTGCAAACGAACGGCCAGATGACCGCCCAGGAGCTGGCCGACCGCCTGGAAGTTTCGCCGCGCACCATTTACCGCGATTTAGACGCCCTGAGCATCGCCGGTGTGCCGGTGTATGCCGAACGCGGGCCGCAGGGCGGCTGTTCCTTGTTGGAAAGCTACCGCACCAACCTGACCGGCTTCACCGACAAGGAGGTGCGGGCGCTGTTTATGTTCACGGTTCCTGGTTTGTTGGCGGATTTGGGCGCGGACAAAGCCTCGCAGGCGGCAATGTTGAAGTTAACGGCCGTTCTGCCCGCCCCCTTTCGCCCTGATGTAGACAAAGTACGCGAACGCATTTTGCTGGACACGGCCGTCTGGTTCCAGCCCGCCGAACCCACCCCCTACCTTTCGCTGGTGCAAGAAGCCGTATGGACCGATCATCGCCTGCGCATGACGTACCGGCGCGGCGATGGACAGTGGGTGAAGCGGCTGGTCGATCCGTATGGTCTGGTCGCCAAGGCCAACGTGTGGTACATGGTGGCCGGCGTGTACCATACCGTTTACACTTTTCGCGTTTCGCGTATTCAGGACGCAGAATTGAGCGACAGTGTATTTGAACGGCCGTCAACCTTCCACCTACCCGACTATTGGAAAACATGGTGCGCGCAATTTGAAAAACAGATGGCCCAATACCCAGTCACACTGCGCGTTTCCCCGGCCGGCGTCACGCCTGTCGTACAACTGTTTGGCGAAGGCATGGTGGCGCTGCTAACCGCCGCCCCCATCGACGAAGACAGCTGGGTGACCATCAACCTGCCGTTTGGCTCGATGGAAGATGCCTGCCGCCAGTTGTTGGGATTGGGAACGGCCGTCGAAGTCACCGCCCCCCTCGAACTACGCCAACACCTACATAAAAGCGCCCTGGCCGTTGCGGCCGCTTACAAAGCCTCATAACCAACCTTGCAGCCCATAAACCACCAATCCCACATACTCCTTTAGCGCCCGCGTCGTCATCTCCAGATACTGCGCTTCCGGAACCCAATTGAGCGCCTGCACGGCCAGGTCGGGCGCAAACATTAGCGCCCAATCTGCATCCGTCACCTGAAAATCGGCCGCCGCCGGAATGACCACAAAGCCCTGCGCCTCAAACAAGCGCACAGAACGCGGCATGTGGGTCGCCGACGTCACCAGCAAAATGCGTTTTTCGCCAGTCGCAGCCAACATCTCGCGAGTAAACAAGGCATTCTCATAGGTATTACGCGACCGCGCTTCCAGCACCAGCGCTTCCGGCGGTACGCCCAACACGCCCAAAAACGTAGCCATCGTTTCCGCGCCGCTGGGAATGCCTTCCGGATTTACCCAGGGAACCGTGCCGCCCGAAACCACGATCTTAGCCGCTTTGCCCTGGCGATAGAGCCACGCGCCCAAAATCTCGCGGTCGCCCGCTTCGTTCACTTCCACCAATGTGCGCGGAGCAATTTGCGGCAGCGCGCCGCTGCCCAACACCACAATCGCCTCAGCGGTCGGCCACTCGGCGGGCGGTCGAAACTGCTGCTCCAGCGAACGGGTGATGGTGTAAGCGGTCATGCGCGTGCTGCTGAGCCACAAGAGGATAACGGCCGTTACCAACACCACCCGCTGCCCTCGCGGCCATCGCCCCAAAAACATCGCCGCTATAACCAAAACAATCGTTATCCCCAAGGGATATATCAAAACAGGCAAAAATTTGGAGAAAAAGATAAACATGACTTGAGCGTCCTGCCGGATCAAGATAGACTTAACCGATTATCAATTTGGGATTAAGAGATGAAGATAGCCGTATTATCAGATATTCATGGCAATTTGCCAGCCTTACAAACCGCCACCCAAGACATCGAGGCCTGGCAGCCAGACCTCGTTGTGGTTGATGGCGACATCGTCAACCGTGGGCCTTTGTCGCTGGACTGCCTGGAATTTATCCAGACGAAACAACGCACGGCCGATTGGCGCGTCGTGCGCGGCAACCACGAAGATTATTTACTCGCCTGCGACCGGCCAGATGCGCCGCGCAGCGGTCCGGAATATGAACTGTGGCGGTTTGCCTTTTGGGCGCACGATCAATTGAATGGTCATCTGGCCGCTTTACAAACGCTGCCCAATCAATTTAGCTGGACCGCGCCGGATGGCAGCGAATTTCGCGTGGTCCATGCGTCTATGCGCAACAATCGCGACGGCATCTACGCCGATTCCAGCGACGACGTGTTGTACCAACAAATCGCGCCGGTGCCGGGCGTGTTTGTCACGGCCCACACCCACCGGCCGCTTATCCGCCGGTTTAATGATTCGTTGGTGGTGAACGTCGGCTCTGTGGGCGCGCCGTTTGATCGGGATACGCGGGCGAGTTACGGCCGTTTCCTGTGGACCCATGACGGCTGGCAATCAGAAATTATCCGCCTGCCCTATGACATCGCTCAAACCGAACGTGATTACGTCGAATCCGGCTTTTTAGGCGAAGCCGGTCCGCTGGCCCAACTCATGCTGGTAGAACTGCGCCGCGCCGGCGGCCTGATCTACCGCTGGGCCAAACGCTACCAGGACGCCGTTCTGGCCGAAGAGATCGATTTAGCTGAGAGTGTGCGCGAACTATTGCATGATGAAGATTTACGGCCGTTCCTCGGCGCGCCCGGCTGGACACTTTAGAAACCACCCATGACCCAATCCCACCCCATCCTTTACGACGCACATATGCACACGCCTCTTTGCAAACATGCCAGCGGTCAGCCAGAAGAGTACGCCGCCGCCGCCAACCGGCGCGGCCTGGCCGGCATCGTCATCACCTGCCATAATCCCGGCCCCTCCCCGGACTGGTCGCCGCAGGTGCGCATGTCCATTAACCAGTTCGACGAATATGTGGACCTGGTGGCGCGAGCCAGAGAAACGTGGCACGGCCGTGTCGATGTGCGCCTCGGTTTGGAATGCGATTACCTGCCCGGCATGGAAGCCTGGATAGAATCCCTGCTCAACCGCGCGCCCTATCATCATGTCCTCGGTTCCATCCATCCCCAACTCGATTATTACCGCGACGCCTACGATCACGGCGATCCTGTCGCCTTCCAGCAAACTTACTTCGACCATCTGGCGCAGTCGGCCGAAAGCGGGCTGTTTGATACCATCGCCCACCCCGACCTGGTGAAAAACGTCTTTCCGCGCGCCTGGCGCCTGGATCGACTGTTGGACGATGTGCGCCGCAGTCTGGACCGCATCGCCGCCACCGGCGTGGCGATGGAACTCAACACTTCCGGCCTGCACAAACGCATCCGCGAAATGAACCCCAACTCCATCATTCTGGCCGAGATGCGCCTTCGCAACATCCCCGTGGTGATCGGCTCCGATGCCCACGACCCCAGCCGCGTGGCCGCCGACTTTTTACCGGCGATGGATTTGCTGGCCGCTGCTGGCTACGCGCAAATCAGCTTCTTCCTCAACCGCCAGCGTCACGACGTGAGCCTGGAAGCCGCCCGCGCCAGCCTGACTTAAACGCGAGGGGTTTAAAAATAAAAGACCCCAAGGGTTCTTGAAACCCTTGGGGTCTTCATCTTTAATCTTTAATCTTTAATCTTTAATCTTCAATCCTGGCTAGAAAATCGCCGAAGCCAACTGCTGGCGATAAGCGCGGGCCAGCGGGTCGTTTTCCCCCAATAGCTCAAACAAGCCCAACATGACTTTCTTCGCCTCGCCGTCGCGGTGGGTTTTGTCGCGGTGGACCACGGTAAGCAGGCTGTAAAGCGCCGTGGAATATTCACGGCGACGCATGGCGTCGGCGGCCTGACGGTAAAGCGCGTCGATTTCGCCAGAGCCAGAAAAGCGGCTCTGATAGGCGTCACACAAGAACTGCGCCAGGGGGAGCAGTTTATTAGCCGCTTCCGTCTGAGGCGCGGCGGGAAAATCTTGCAGTTTGGGCAACGCATTGCAGCCATCTGCCTTTTGTAAAAGATCGCGGGCTTGTTGCAGTCGGCTGGCGGGATCATTGGCTGCGGCCTGGCCATTGCCGTTGGCGGGCGGCTGATCTGCCGTTTTTCCGGCGGCCTTGGGCAGGCGTTGCAGGAATTGGCGCACCATCGGTTCCGGCTGCGCGCCGACAAATTCATCCACCAATTTGCCGTTTACAAAGGCTTTGACGTTAGGAATGCCGCGCACGCCGTACTGCATGGCTAACTGTTGATTGTTGTCGGAGTTGACTTTGGCCAGGGTAAAGGCACTGTTGGGCTCGTTGGCCAATCGCTCTAACACCGGACCCAACATGCGGCACGGCCCGCACCAGGGCGCCCAAAAATCGACCAGCACCGCTTCTTGATGGGAGCGGTCTACCACTTGCGTCTGAAAATCCGCCTGATTGACATTGATTACTTTGCTCATACCTTACCTCAACTTTTCAGGTGTAAAACTGGGGCATACGTTACCTGAAAAGCGTAAGAAATGTATCAAAACGGCCGTTTCCCTTACACAACCCTTACAAATTCTTAGCCCAACGATAACCGTGTCTTAAACGGCCGTTAACACCTGCCCCCTACTGCTTAACAACTTTTACAGCCAGGCCTGGCAGCCGGTCGAATTTCAGAAGCGAATGGCACGGCCGTGCCCCACGCCATGCCCGCCCCTGCCACAAGCCCGCAAATAAGAGATAAAACAGTTCATACGGCCGTCTTACACTTCTCTGACTTACTTCTAACATTCATCCATACAATAGAAGCATACACAAAAAGTAAACACCTGAACTTGTTTCAGATGATTGTTGGAGGATGATCATGAGTAAAATTATTGGGATCGACTTAGGTACAACCAACTCCGTCGTCGCAGTCATGGAAGGCAGCGACCCTATGGTGATCGCGTCTGCTGAAGGCGGCAACACCATCCCTTCTGTGGTGGCTTTCACCAAAAAAGGGGAACGACTCGTCGGGCAAACCGCCAAACGGCAAGCCGTCGTCAACCCGGAAAACACCATTTATTCCATCAAACGCCTCATGGGGCGACGCATCGACGCCGAAGAAACCCAGCGCACGCAAAAAATGGTGCCCTATGAAGTGGTCGCCGGGCCGCAGCAAGACGCCCGCGTTTCCATTCCGGTGGTCAACAAAACCTACTCACCGCAAGAAATCTCGGCGCTGATTCTGCAAAAATTGAAGCGCGATGCCGAAGCCTACCTGGGCGAAACCGTTACCCAGGCAGTCATCACCGTGCCGGCTTATTTTAACGACAGCCAGCGCCAGGCCACCAAAGACGCCGGTAAAATCGCCGGGTTGGAAGTGCTGCGCATCATCAACGAGCCTACGGCCGCAGCGCTGGCCTATGGTCTGGATAAAAAACACGACGAAACCATTCTCGTTTTCGATCTGGGGGGCGGTACGTTCGACGTGTCGGTGCTGGAAGTAGGTGATGGCGTGATCGAGGTGCAATCGACCAACGGCGACACCCATTTGGGCGGCGACGACTGGGACGAACGCATCGTCCAGTGGATGATCGAGCAGTTCAAAATGGACCAGGGCATCGACTTAGGCCAAGATCGGCAAGCCTTGCAGCGTCTGCGCGAGGCGGCCGAAAAAGCCAAAATCGAGCTGTCTGCCCTGATGCAAACAGAACTCAACCTGCCCTTTGTAACGGCCGATGCCAACGGCCCCAAACATTTGCAGATGGCTCTGACGCGAGCCAAATTCGAACAGCTCACCAGCGATCTGGTTGACCGCTGCCGTGTTCCTTTTAACAACGTATTGAAAGACGCTGGACTGGACGCCAAACGCATCGACGAAGTGGTGCTGGTAGGCGGTTCTACGCGAATGCCGATGATTCAAGAATTGGTGCAGTCGTTGACCGGCAAAGCGCCGAACAAAAGCGTCAATCCGGATGAAGTTGTGGCTTTGGGCGCGGCGCTGCAAGGCGGCGTTCTGGGCGGCGACGTGAAGGATTTGCTGCTGCTGGATGTGACGCCCCTAAGCCTGGGTCTGGAAACGCTGGGCGGCGTGATGACCACGCTGATCCCGCGCAACACAACCATCCCGACCAAAAAGACGGAAGTCTTTAGCACTGCTGAGGATAACCAGACGGCCGTCGATGTCCACATTCTTCAGGGCGAGCGACCCATGGCGGTAGACAACAAAACGCTGGGTAACTTCCGGCTGGACGGCCTGCCCCCGGCTCCGCGCGGCCTGCCGCAAATCGAAGTCACTTTCGACATCGACGCCAACGGCATTCTGCACGTCACGGCCAAAGACAAGGCCACCGGCCGGGAACAGCAAATTCGCATTACAGCGTCCACCAACCTGAACGAGTCGGAAATCGACCGCATGGTCAGTGAAGCCAAGGCCCACGAAGCGGACGATCAGCGCCAGCGGGAGCTGATCGAAGCCCGCAACCAGGCGGATCAACTGATTTACACCGTGGAAAAAAGCACGAAAGAATTGGGCGACAAATTGGCCGCCGCCGAACGCAGCAACATCGACAGCCTGATCGCCGATTTGCGCGCCGCTGTGAAAGGCAGCGACATCAACCAGATCCGCAGCCAGAGCGAGCGTTTGCAGCAGGCCAGCTACGCGATTAGCCAGCAGTTGTACCAGACGCAGGAACAGGCGCAGCCTGGCGGCTACACCAACGGCGCCAGTAACGGCAACGGCCGTTCTCCGCAAGACGAAGGTGTTGTCGAGGGTGAATTCCAGGAAATGTAAGGCTGCGGCCTGAATTCCGGTAACCAACAGAGCGAAGGGCGGGCCTGTGCCCGCCCTTTTTTGACATTGGAGACAATATGTTTGGCGATTATGATGAGTATCGACGGCGTTACGGCCGTTCCCAACCACAACCCATCACCGAAATCCCTTCGCGGCCAACAACCAGGGGCGGAATGAATGGGGAATACGGCCGTTTGCGCCAGGAACTGGCCCAACTGCAAGCCAGCGCCGCTGAATGGCGCGAAGCAGCCGAGACCTGGTATACCACGGCCAAACAACAACAGGCCGACCTGAAACGGCTGGAAAACCAATTGGCTTCCGCCAACCGCCAACTGGCGACGCTAAACAAACAGGCAGCCACGCCCGCCCAGCCGCCGGTCGCCGAACGGCCGTCGGTAGACAGCGCCGATGCGTGGCGCGAGAAATATGCCCGTCTGGCGGCCGATTATGAAAACAGCAAAAAGCGGCTGGAGCAGCGGTATACTTTAGAAGCGCAGCACAATCAGACAAAACTCCTGCGCGACATGCTGCCCCTGGCCGATAATTTAGACCGCGCCCTGGCCCATCAAGACGGCCAGGACGACGCCGGTCTGGCGTTGATTCGCAAATTGTTTCTGGCGACTTTGGCGGAGTATGGGGTGCAGCCGATTGTGGCCGAGGGACGGCCGTTTGACCCGCTGTTTCATGAAGCAGTAGGCGTCATAACCAATCCTGCCGCCGCTGGCAGGGTAGCTGCCGTAGAAGAGACCGGCTACACTTACCAGGATAAACTTCTGCGCCCGGCGCGCGTGTTGGTGGCGGAGTAACACGGCTTTAGTCGTCAGTCTCCAAGCGCAAATCTCTTTCCGAGGGACTTATGAAAGTACAGGATTATTATCAGACACTCGGTGTGAGTAAAAACGCCGACGAAAAAACAATTAAAAAAGCGTATCGCAAGCTGGCGCGGCAATATCACCCGGACGTCAATCCCGGTGACAAAGGCTCCGAAGAGCACTTTAAGGCCATTAACGAGGCGTATGAAGTGCTGAGCGACGCCGACAAACGCCAAAAGTATGACCAGTTTGGCGCGCAGTGGC
The DNA here is from genome assembly GCA_017993775.1 of Chloroflexota bacterium. Taxonomy (GTDB): domain Bacteria; phylum Chloroflexota; class Anaerolineae; order Promineifilales; family Promineifilaceae; genus Leptovillus. The sequence continues at coordinate 42,497 of JAGOMA010000005.1, forward strand.
AGCAGTACGAACGGACCGGCGGCCGGGCGGAAGATTTTAACTGGTCGCAGTGGGCGGCGCAGCCCGGCGGCGGGCAGTCACATACCCGCACGGTAAGCCCAGAGGAATTTGCCCAGATGTTTGGCGGCGGCAGCGGCAGCGGCGGCTTTTCCGATTTTTTTGAGACGTTGTTTGGCGGCGCAGGACGGGCGCAAAGTGGCGGCTATGGATTTGGCGACTTTAACACCCGGCAGACGGCGCAGCCCAGGCCACGAACCGGCCGCGACGTGGAACACACAGTGCAGGTGACGTTGGAAGAAGCGTTTCAGGGCGCGACCCGTACTTTGCAATGGGACAACGGCCGTTCCATTCAGGCCAAAATCCCGCGCGGCGTCGATACCGGCTCGCGTATCCGTCTCAGCGGTCAGGGCGAAACCGGTCAGGCCGGCGGGCCAACCGGCGACCTGTACCTGCTGGTGGAGATGCTGCCCCACGCCACGCTGCAGCGTGATGGCGATGATTTGAAATTGAAGCTGCCGGTGGATTTGTATACGGCCGTTCTCGGCGGCCAGGTTGAGGTACGAACCATCGACAAAAGCGTCACCCTGACCATTCCGGCGGAAACGGCCAACGGCAAGGTGTTCCGGCTGGGTGGTCTGGGCATGCCCAATTTGCGCCAGCCGGACAAACGCGGCAACTTATACGTGACGGTGGAAATCAAACTGCCGCAAAAATTAACGGTTCGGGAAAAGGAATTGTTCGCAGAACTACGCGAGCTAAGGAACGCGGATTAAACCACAAGGAACCTTCGGAAGGTTGAATAGGTGAGTAACCATCATAGAGTATGAAGCAGCCAGTTATCCCAGCGAAGCAACCATTCCTCCCGCGTCGGAACCATTTCTCCCGGTGAAGCAACCATTTCTCCCGGTGAAGCAGCCATTTCTCCCGCGTCGGAATCATTTCTCCCGGTGAAGCAGCCATTTCTCCCGCGTCGGAACCATTTCTCCCGGCGAAGCAACCATTTCTCCCGGTGAAGCAACCATTTCTCCCACGTCGAAATCATTTCTCCCGGTGAAGCAACCATTTCTCCGGGGGATAACTCATTTGGGTGTTTGCAGATTGGGCGCAAGATTGCGCGCCATATCGTTATAGCCGTGAGCCGTGTTCCATTTCTGGCTAACAGCTTACGGCTGACGATTTCCCCCTGTCGAAACAACCGCTTCGGCAATAGATTTAACAAAAGGCAGTTCGGCCAACTGCTTAACTTGCTCGCCGGTGGCCTGGCCCTCGGAAAAGTTCATCACGCCGACGGCCGTGCGGGTCACAGTCATAGATTCGGCCAAGACGGCCGTTTGCGCTTCCGTCGGCGCGGCGTAAAACTGCACTACCACATCATACACCTTCTGCGGCTCAGAAAACGCGCCTTTTAGTTTATCCGCCGGGTCAATGGCCGTTACGGCCACGATGGTGTGGTTGGCTTGCAGAGCGGCGAGAGCGGAAACGGCCGTTGCCGGTACATACGCCTGAAATTGATACTCGCCCACCGGGTCAAATAACACAATACCTGCTTCGCCTAACTGACGCTCCGTTTCCGCATTCAACGTGCCGGATAATTGCACCAGCACATAAGCGCCTTCCTGCTGATCCATCATGACCTGCACCTGCTCCGGCAGGGTGTCAACGGACCCCTTCACCGGGGCGCACGTCGCCAGAAACGCCAACATCAACAAGCTTCCTAAAATCGCCCCTAACGCTTTCATGATTTGTCCTCCTGTCTTTATGCAGACCCTAAGGGTTTGAGGAAACCCTTAGGGTCTTGCAATATGTCTACCCATACAACGATGTGGAGGCGCTGTTTGTTCCTGTGTACTCGAGATGGTGCGCTCTAACGGCCGTCCGTCAGAGCGCACCTGAGTCAGGCTTATCTGGTGAGCGAAGGGACGAAAAGGTCGCAGTTGTGGTTGACAAAGGAGGATGGGTCGCTGCCGCCGGTTTGCAATATGCCCGCATCACGAAAATAGGAGACCACGCCAAACGGGTAATGGACCGGCTGCGGGCAGGTAACCGGGGTCGCGTCGTTGAACTGAATGAACCAGCGCACCACGCGGGCATGATTGGCGATGGTTTCGCCCACCGCCACACGCCAATAAAGGCCACCGCCATCACTCATCAATTCGGTGTCGTTGTAGTAATGGGAACGGCCGTCGTCCGTATACACCCGCGCCCCTTCTACCGTGAAAGACGTGGTGGAAGGTACCTGCAGCCGCACATAACTGCCCGGCGCGGCAAACCCGCTGTTGCTGAGCGTGGTATACAGATAAAATGCGCCGCCGACAAACGTGCCAACGGCAGGCGAAAATGTTGTTGTGGCCGTTAAATTGGCCGGTTTAAGCACGGTCACCGATGCCAGGCCATATGGCTGCGACGAAAGAAGGCTGGAGGCTTCCACATGAATCCGCCAGGAACCGGGCACGCCGCTGGTCACTTTTACATATTCGACCGTATCGTCGGAGGTTTGCGAAGAGCCGACTTGCACGCCGCTGCCATCGTAGACCTTCACATCCAGGTCATTTACCACATCATCAAAATTTCCAGATACCGGATCGGCCCAGGTAAGGACGACGCGAACCTCATCGAAGCCGGCGGGTACGGTGAAATAATGGTCGTTGCTATTGCCGGTGGCTGCAAAAGAATTGGTCCAAAAAGTGACGTCGCTAATGCCGCTCTGGTCGTAGATGGCGTGGAAGGTGTTGAGCATGCCACGGCCGTAATGAGCCGTATCCGTGCCGCCCACATCAGTCGCCGAGGCGATAAACGCCGCTTTCACCACCTCCGGCCAGCCAATGTACTGTGGATAAGCGTCCAAAAACTGCGCCACGCCGCCGGTCACCTGCGGCGCGGCCATGCTGGTGCCATTCCAGGCGTCGTAATACCGGCTGTCGCCATAAAAATACCAACCTACCGGCGACGTAATTTTAACGCCGGGAGCCATAATATCTGGTTTTACGCGTACGCTGCCGTCGTTATCTACATCAATCGGACCATAATTGCTGAAACAGATGCGTTCCCCTGGCGGCCAATCCCGGTCGCCTATGCTGTTGCAAGAGGTCACATCCACGTTGGGCCAGTTGCCGTCTTTCACCGCGCCCACGGTGATGGCGTTTTTGGCCGTGCCCGGGCTGCGCGAAAGCAGATTGTCGTTGTGGGTAATGATAACCATGTTCATCCAGTTGCCGGAATATTCGCCGCGCACAGCTCTATCGGCCAACTGCGAGCTGACGGCATAGGTGCCATTGCCGCCGCCCCAACTGTTGTTGGAAACATGGCCGCCGTGGGCTGCGCCACGCTGCAGGGATGCCTGAAAATCGGCGTCATAATAACCGTAGCCAAACGGAACATTGCAGCAAAGACGATAGATCAAAAAGTTTACATCTGGGGCGATGCCCTGCCAGGCCAGATCGCCGCTTTGCACGCCGCTGCCGCCAATGCTGCCGGCGACGTGCGTGCCGTGGCTGTCTATGGCTGCCGCGTCTGTGCTGACGGTGGGATACCAGGCGTATTGATCGACGATGCGGCTGAGCGGCAGGTCGGGATGGTAGACGCTGCCCTGGTGGGCAATGCCGGAATCCATGATCATGACGTTGATGTCTGTGCCGTCGAAGCCGCTGCTTTTGAGGATGTCGCTGCCGGTAGCCAGATTGCCTTCTAGATTGGCGCGGATTTCGGCGGGGGTGTTGGGCACGGTGGGGGTTTCGGCCGAACCAGATTCGTAGCGGATTTGTTCGTGGATGAGCTGCACGGCCGTGTTCGCGGCCAGCGCGGCCACATGTTTAGTCGGAATCACTCCTTCAATCAGGTGCATGGCTGCATCAGAACGGCGTTCGATGGTCATCAGGGTGTTTAGTTCGGCCAGTTGGGTGTCTGTGGGCGTCTCAAAAAGCTGCACGGTGACGGCGACACTGGCGTCGGGGTCAGCGAGGCTGTTTAACCGGGCTTGCAAACCATCGGTGATGTGGAAAGCGGCCGGAACCTGCCCAACGAAATTGATTTTGCCCTGGTCGATGGCGGCGGAAACGGCCGTTACCGCCGCTGCCGGAATTTTGGCGTACAGGGATAATTTATCCAGCGGGTCGCCAAAAACCACACCCTGCGCCTGCAACGATTCGATCAACGCCAGGTCAACCGGATAGGTGAACTGCATCGCCAGAAATTCGGCCGACGCAGGGGCGGCGGCGAGCTGCTGGCGCAAATCGGCGGCCATGCCGGGGATCACAACGAGACTGTTTTGGGCGCCAAAGCGGATGACGCTGGGGTCGATGTCGCTGTTTGCTTTGGCGGCGGGTGGACCGCCATCTGTGTGGCGGATGGTGGTTGGGTCGTCGAGGTATTGGCCGGTGAGTTTGTCGTAACCCATATGGGCTTCGGTGAGCGTGGCGGTAACGGCCGTGTCCGCGCCAGTCTGCAACAAACTGGCCACATTCGGGTCTTCGGCTGTGCCCCATCGGGCATAGGCGGCGACCTGATCCTCATCCAGCCCTACCTGGCTGCCTTCTTGCGCGGGCGGCAGCGCAAAACTGCCCTGGGAAAACAACAGCACAGCGGCAAAAAGAGTCAAAACAAATATCCATTTTGCGGTTTTCATATCACCTCCTGAGTGAAACGGGACCTGTTAAAATGATGGGCATCAGGGTCCATGGCAAGACGCAAAGCCATCCTGCCTCGCGTCGTCACCGGCAAATAATAATTTGCATTGTAACATACCGCCGGAAAAGGCTGTGGCTAATTTTTAGTGGATGGGTGGGGAAAAACCGCTGCGGACGGCCGTTTGCAAACGGCCGTCCGCAGCGCCAATGGAGGAATCAGGCAGGCAGGTCTTCTTTGCGGGCTTTGCCCATGGCGATGAAGCCGGGCATACGATGCCAGGTGCGGTCTTCGATGGTTTTGCGCGAGGTGGAGAGAGTGAGACGGCCGTTGGCCGCATCAAACCCTTCGATAAATTCCATCGGTATAAAATAATGCTCGCCAATTTCAAAAGAAAAAATTTCCAGATAGGCCGCATAATGCAGTTCGGCCGGATTTACATCTTCCAGGCGATGATATAAATGTGTGGCCTCGCCCAATCGGTGACCATCTTTCGTCCAAATTTCCGCATGTTTTTTGATTGTTAGAATCGAGTTTTCCATGACGCTCCCTTTGGCTGGTAAGTTGGGAAGATAAGCTCCATTTTAGCATAAAACAGGTCGCTTACCGACAAATCATAACCAATGTCGCCGGCGCAAATACATAATAATTAAAACTGTAACCAGAATGCCGGTGAGGGTGATGAGGTAGAACGGCAAAGGATGCGAGCCATATGGCAGCTGCACATTCATGCCAAAAATGGTCGGCAGCACCGTAAGCGGCACGCTAAGCAGCGTCACCAGAGTCAGCAAACGCACAACTTCGTCGATGCGATGTGAGGCCAACGTGTCCAGCGTCTCCGACAAACCGGCCACGATCTCTTTCTGTTCGTCCAGCATCAACAACAGTTGGGCCAGATGGTCGCCAATGTCGCCCCAGTAAATATCCAGATCGTCGTGAATAAAGGTCCAGTTGCCTTTTTCCAGTTCGCGCACCACATCAAGCTGGGGATGCAAAATGTGCCGCAAAGAGATGACATCCCGGCGAACGATGGCCAGGTCTTGCAAAATTTTAGGTGTGTTTGGGCCAAAAAGATCTCGTTCGACCTGAATAATATTTTGATTGACTTTATGCAGGATGGGGTAGCAGTAATTGACGAGTGTGTTTAACAATTCATAGAGGAGCGGGCTGGCGCCGTGCCCCATCATGCGTTGGCGAACGTCGGGATCAGATTGGAGACGGCCGTACAGCTCATTTAGCGGCTTCAAATCCCCACGGTGCGACGTCACCAGCAGCCCTTCCGTGACAAAAATATCCACTTCGGCCGGTCGGCAAATCAGACTTGCCGCGTCCCAGCGAGGAAGTTGGGTCACAATGAACAGGTAATTGTCGTAATGATCCAGTTTGGGGACTTCCAATTCGGTCAGGCAATCACTCAGATTGAGCGGATGAAATTGAGGATACCGTTGGCCCAACGCCTCAATATCTGCGGGCGTTGGTTGGACAATGTTGATCCAGGTCACCCGGTCGGTCTGCAAGATGGTAGTAGTCATGCCGGTGATATTAGTTGAGAAAAAGGTGGTTGTCTAGCAGCTGCCAGAATTCTGGCAAGAGGTCACTCGTTTTAGCAGCAATTCTCAATTGGGGCTTGGTATTTGCGTGAACAAGCTCGTTTCTGCCCTATTTACGCTCAAATGTCATGCTGAACGAAGTGAAGCATCCCTATGGCCTCGGATTTTCCAGGGGACTGGGATGCTTCGGAGGATACTTCGGCAGGCTCAGCACAGGCTCTCAGCATGACATCTTTCTCGTCAAATTGAGAATTGCTGTCGTTTTAGCTTTGGCGTTTCCAGATTGGTCCAATCTTGAAGATTGGACCAATCTTCCCAGGTTAAAAAACTGATTCGATTTATGCGAGTTTAATTACGCGTCTGGGCTTAAGCCGCAGCACCACAAACGACTCATCTTGCCAGGAAACCAGGTCTTTGGCCGCATCTTCCGGCGATTCGTAATGATGGGTGATTCGCGCCGCCACACTGTGGTCAGGATCGTCCTCCAGCGTCAGATCGCCATCGATCAGGTAACAAGGTGATCCGGCGGGATCGCCGCCGATGGACAGGCAGCCCTTCGGCACAGCCATCGCGTTGGCCACTTTGCGCGCTTCGCGCAGGGAAAACACAATCAGGTCGTCGTTGTCCAGCATGAACCAGACGGGAACGGTGTGGGGATACCCGTCGGGGCGTATGGTGGTGAAGCGAACGACCACCGGTTTGGCTAAAATTGCACGGGCGCGATCATCAAATGTTGTCATATTGCTCATTTCCTTTTGTTCGTGCGGTGTGGGTGGTTTATATCACAGGTGTTCTGAACGGAAACGTGAAAGAAGGAAAAGGGAAAAAGTGAAAAGTCCTATGCGATCTTCGTCTCTTTGCCCTCTTGGCGTTGGTATCCAGCTTTTTAGACCTGCTGAGACTTATTCTTTGGGCCGGTTCAAAGCCCGGTCGGCCAGACCAGGGCCAACGACCATGACCAGGGAGGCAATGGCTTTGCCGGATTGGGTGATGGCGAACACGTCGGCATACCCGACAGAGGCGCAGGTAGCGATGTAGTAGAAAGCATCGACATACGTGGTAATTTTGGGGTTGGCGTCTTTTTCGGCGGCATAGAAGGCGGCGGCGGCGGCGCCTAAAAAACCAAAAGCCGAATCCAGCGGATTGCCCTCAACCCAGGTCAGGAACGTATCTTCCCAGGCGTTTTTTTGTTCCAACAGGCCAGACAGGTAATCTTTTAGCTGGCTGCCGGAAACGCCGAGCCAGGTTTGCAGGAAGTCGGCAGGAGGAGGCACGGCCGTTTCCTTCTCGTTTTTCGGCACACTGGCCAACAAAGTATCCAGAGCATGCTCTTGTTCGGGCGTTAGCATCATTTCTTATCGCTTGCGCTACAGGCTGCGCTTGTAGACGTCATCGCGGGCGGCGGTGTAATCTTCGCGGCGGGCGATCTGTTCCTGGCGTTCTTCGAGTTCATGGTGCAGGGTAACGGCCGTTTTATCCAGTTCGGCCCGCAGCGTTTGCAGCCGTTCTATCATCGCCACACTTTCCGCCCGCTCGGTTAGCTGCCCAGATTGAATGGTAAGTTCTGTCAGGAGGGTTTGTAAGCGTTCGATTTCCACCTGCACGGCCGCCAGGGCCAGGGCAAAGGTTTTTTGCTGCTCCGCCAGAGTATCGGTGTCGGAGCGGCCCTGGGCCTGAGCGGTACGCCAGGCCGTTTCGGCGCGCTTGTGGCGCACCAATGCCTGTGCCAGTTCGTCTTGCAAAGCGTCCAGGCGCTGCTGCGTCTGGCGAATCAGGTCAGCAACCGGGTCAGACACGGCCGTTTCCGATTCTTCGCTAAACAAATCGGAGACGGCCGTTTGCCACACCTGTCGCACTTTGGCCCATAATTTCATTGCTTACTTCGCCGCCGCCCGCAGGTAAAAGTCCTCAAAAGGCAAGTCGCGGATAATGGGCAAGCTGTCCATTGCCGCCTGCGCTTTGGTGACGGCCGGGTCGTCTTTTACTTTTTCGGCAAGCAAATTCAGCACATCGCCCACCGATTGCCCCTTCAGTTTGTTCAGATTCAGGTTTCCTTCGGCCAGCCGAATAATTTCCGGCACCAGCATAGCCAGTTCCATAACGCTGGTAGCGCCGTTGGCAGGTTGAGTCAGGCTGGTGTCGGCGGCGTTGCCAGTGACCTTGTTTAACAACTGTTGACCAATTTCCAGTAACGGCCGTGGCGTACTACCAATCACTTCGCCCAAACCATCAGACATCGTCACCATCCGCAGCAGCGAAGCCGCCGCATTCGGATCGCCAATCATCTTCACATTCATCGAAGCCATCGCCTTAGCCATGGCCTCCGATTTGGCTACTTCAATTTGCACCTGAGCGTCCAATTGCAGCTTCAACAACTCCACGCGCTGCGCGACGCCATCATACGCCGCCAACGCTTCAGCCTTGGCCTTAGCCCCTTCCGCTTCGGCCAACGCCTTCGCCTTCACCGCATCCGCCTCACGCATGGCCGCCTCCGCCTTAGCCTTTAATACATCGGCCTCTGCCAAACCGGCCGCCGACGCCTTCGCTTTCGCCGCTTCGGCGCGCAGTTTATCGGCTTCCGTTTCGGCGACTGCCTGTGTGCGCACCGTCTCGGCTTGCTTCAAAGCCGCCTCAGCCTCAGCGGCGGCGCGAGCTTTCAGAGCCGCCGCTTCAGCCTCGGCTTCGCGCTGCTTGCGTAAGGCTTCTAACTCAATGCGGTTTTTCTGCTCAATCATCGCCTTTTGCGCCTCACGCTCTGCCTGAATGATGCTGATTTTTGCTTCGCGCTGCGCCTGCTGGGTGGCTTCCACTGTCTTAACAGCCTGCGCCGCTTCCTCGCGTTTGGCCAAAACCAGCAGCCGTTCTTGTTCAGCATGTTCACGCTCTTGTTCGGCGTGTACCAGAGCAATCTGGCGCTGCTGGTCCGATAGCTCCAGGGTTTGCCGGCGCGTCAACTCTGTCGCCATGATTTCTTGCGTTTTGCGCTCATTTTGGACAGCCAGTTCTTGTTCTTTTTCAATCTCCAGCAGCGCCACAGCCCGTTCTTTGGCAATACGCGCCTGCTCCGATTTTTGTAACTCTTCGAAGACTTGTTTATCGGCCTGCGCTTTTTCGGTAGCCTGCATCGTGCGGACTTCGCGTTCTTGCGTGGCCGCCGCCAAAGCCAGGTCACGGTCCAGATCGAGCCGTTGGCGGGCGGTGTCCGTATCGCGCTGTTTGATTTCGATCTCGGTTTTACGCTCAATGTCGTTGCGTTCACGCAGCGCCTGCTGAATGACCTGCGCGTTGGCGCGGGCGACCTGGGCCCCAAACACATCATCGGTGCCAAATGAACCCTGACGGGCTGCGCGCAGCGTGAGGATGGAAACAGATTCCAGCATTAGCCCGTTCTCTTCCAGGTCGGTTTTCAGGCGATTTTGCACTTCCTCAATAAACTTTTCGCGTTCCTGGTGCAGGCTCATCAAGGTGAAAGTTGCGGCCACGTCACGCAAGGCGCCATCTAGTTTGGCGTCGACTAATTCTTTGACGGTATTGCCATCCACCTGTTTGCCACCTATGGTGCGGGCGGCGTCCACAATGCCTTCGATGGTCGGGTTGACTTTGATGTAGATAATGACCTTAATATCGGCGTACTGCGGATCGATGGTGAGCAGGGCTGTTTCGCCGGTGCGCTCGATTTCGATCGCCATGGTGTTCAGGTCTACCCAGGTCAGTTCGTGGATGGTGCGGAAGACCCAGCCGCCGCCGTTCATAACGACTTTGGGCGGCATGGTGGCTTTGCCCAGGCCGCCGGTGCGCACAAAGGCCCGGTTGGGCGGAGTTTTGACGTAAGCGCGCAGAATGGAAAAGAAGAGCGTGACGCCAATAAAAATAATAACGACAATCGCGGCAAATGGGATTATGTATTGCATGGTTCCTCTAATGTTTAGCGACAGGTTTCACCGATTAAACAGATTCTCGCTCGCCTATGGGTCTGGGAGAGGATGGGGAAACGCTGTTGGCTGATAAAAACGGCCGTTACTTGCGGCCTATGGGTACAACCGTATAACGTTTTTGCTGGGGATCGTAATCCACCAGAACAACTTCCATTTGACTGCCAATCGGTTCCTCTTCGGTCGTGATGGCAAACACGTTGATAAGCGTACCGCCCTGGTCGCGCACACGCACCAAACCGTAACCCCCATCCACCCGCGGGCTGATGACAGCGCCGCGCCGCCCAATCAACCCGGAAGCGGACGTGGCTGTGGAGCTAATGGATGGCAGGGCGCGGCCAATAAGTCGGGAAAGGCGCGAGCTGATCAGGCCGCCGCCAATGAGAGAGACAGCCAGTGTGAGGATAAACGCCCAGGCCGGGTAGCTGCCGAAAACGGCCGTTACCAGACTATTCATCGTCCAACCCAGAAGGCCAACGCTGCCAAATAAAATCAGCAACACGACGAGCAGAGGCGCTTTGCCCACGCCAAGAAAGGCCAGGATAACCAACATATCCGGCAAATCTCCGCCATCGAGATCCGCGTCCGCATCCAGGTCGGCGTCGGCATCCAGGTCGGCATCGAAGTCAGCGTCCAGGTCGGCATCGAAATCAGCGTCCAGGTCGGCGTCGGCATCGCCATCACCGCCGAGGCCGACAAGCTGGAGTGCTGTCAGCGCAACGCAAAAGATGAGCATGACGGTGAACGGCAAGTTGTACCAAACAAAGATGGAGGCCAGGGTTTCAGTCAACATAACTACTCAGATTATCGTCGTTAGGTTAGCAGACAGGTTAGGGACACAGGCTTAACGACGATACAGATAATATACGAAAAAACGGCCGTCCTGTTGCGTCCACGGAGTTAAAACGGCCGTATGCACCTTCCAGGCCATATTTTACCTTTTCTCGCCAGCTTAACCAGACAACAAACCGTCATTCGCGCGGTTGTTACAAAGGAACGGCCGTTCCTTTGTTCGCTTTAGACATCAAAATGGGGTTGAGCAGATTAAAACTCTCTTGTAGAATAATCCAGACAAAAAAACAATCGGACAATGACGCACCAAAAACTTGTCAACGGTAACCAGGACGTTACCACGAACAAAGCTTTTGCGTGCGTTTTTTTGTACCAAAGGGAAAATTCATGGCGCACATACCACTGCCGCCCCCGTTCAACCATTACAAACTGGAACAGCAATTCTACGACGAAATGTTCACGCCCGACGCCACGCCTCGGCCGCAATACGTGGCGCTTTACCAGCGCTTGCTCACTATGTCGGCGCAAGATTTAGACCGCTACCAACAAGCGGCCGACGCTTCTTTTTTGCATCAGGGCATCACCTTCACGGTCTATGGCAATGAAGAAGGCACAGAAAAAATCTTCCCCTACGATTTGCTGCCGCGCATCATCACCCAGGCCGAATGGACCATAATCGAAACCGGGCTAACGCAGCGCATTATGGCGCTCAATCTCTTCCTGCATGATGTGTACCACGAGGGAAAAATTCTGGCTGAAGGGGTTGTGCCGGTTGATCTGGTATTCAGCTGCCGCCATTTTCGCCGGGAAATGCGCGGCGTGGATGTGCCCGGCGGCATTTACGTGTCGGTGGTGGGCAGCGATTTGGTGCGTCTGGAAGACGGCCGTTTCGCTGTCCTGGAAGACAACCTGCGCGTACCCAGCGGCGTCTCCTACATGCTGGCCAACCGGCAGGTCATGAAACGCATCTTCCCCAACTTTTTCACCGGCTACGGCGTCCAGCCCACCAACCAATACGGCCAAAACCTGCTCGCCACCCTCAAAGCCCTCGCCCCCAACCAATCCGCCGACCCGGTGGTGGTGCTGCTGACGCCCGGCGTTTTTAATTCCGCCTACTACGAACACACCTTCCTGGCCCGCCAGATGGGCATTGAGCTGGTAGAAGGGCGCGACCTGCTTGTCCACAACAACTTCGTCTACATGCGCACCACCCGCGGTTTGCAGCGCGTCGACGTGATCTACCGCCGCCTGGATGACGATTTTCTCGATCCGCTGGCCTTCCGGCACGATTCAATTTTGGGCGTATCCGGCCTGTTCAACGCCTACCGCGCCGGCAATGTCTCTCTGGCAAACGCCATCGGCACAGGCGTCGCCGACGACAAGGCGCTGTACGCCTACGTGCCCAAAATCATCCGCTATTACCTGAACGAAGAACCCATTTTGCCGAACATCGAAACCTATCTCCTGGAGGATAACGCCCAACGCCAACACGTTTTGGCAAATTTAGAACATCTCGTAGTCAAGGCAGTTGGCGAATCCGGCGGTTACGGCATGTTGATTGGGCCACACAGCACGGCCGTCGAACGCGCCGAATTTAAAGAACGCATCGAGGCCAATCCGCGCAACTACATCGCCCAGCCCACCCTGTCGTTGTCACGCGCCCCCTGTTTTATAGATGGGGAAGTGGATGCGCGGCATGTGGATTTACGGCCGTACATCCTCTATGGCAAAGAAATCAAAATTGTGCCCGGCGGCCTGACGCGGGTAGCCCTTAAACGCGGCTCCCTGGTCGTCAACTCCTCCCAGGGCGGCGGCAGCAAAGACACCTGGGTCTTGTACGAATAACAACCATCCCCTGGAGAAAACACACCTCCAGGGATTCATCTTAAAAGACTTCATGAATGGAACACCACACCACGAATAAAAATCCGCAGATTTTGATCCGCGTTTATCCGCGTTTATCCGAATCCTATTCTCAAGGGAGAACAGCATGTTATCACGCGTAGCCGACAGCCTCTACTGGTTAAGCAGATATCTGGAACGCGCCGAACACACCACCCGGCTAACCAGCGTCTATTTCGACTTAATCCTCGACCAATCCAGCCGCATGGGCGACGACCGGTACCAACGCTTATTAAAAAATATCCACGCCACCGAATACCAACACCTGCCGTTCGACGAAGAAACCACCATCAGCCTGCTTGTTTTGGATCGCAAAAATCCCTGGTCGGTCGTATCTTCCATCAACCAGGCGCGGGAAAATGCCCGCCAGGTGCGCGAACAAATCAGCTCCGAGTTGTGGATGCAAATCAATCAACTTTATTTGATGATGAGTCCACCCTACGACGCCTGGGAAAACCAGCCCCAGATGCTCATGCAGCAGCTCATTCAGCATCTTTACCAGATTGGCGGAATCGCCGACGCCACCATGAGCCATAACGAAGGCTGGCAATTTATGCAGCTGGGCCGCTACAGCGAACGCGCCAACAGCATCCTCCGCCTGGTGGACATCCATTTCGAGGCGGTGATCGACCGGCCGCCGCAAGCCGAAGACCACATGGATTGGATCGCTCTGTTGAAAAGCTGCACCGCCTTCGAGGCGTATTGCAACGTCTACACAGCCGACCTGACACCGGCGCGCATCGCCGAATTTTTACTGCTCAACGCTGAATTCCCCCACTCACTCCACTTTTCTATCAATATGATGCGCCAGGCGCTCAAACAAATCGCCATCATTACCCAAAGCCACCGCAACCAGGAGCTTAACCGCCGGGCCGGCCGTTTACAGTCTGTGCTGCAATTCAGCCAGATCGATGAAGTGCTGGCCGACGGACTGCACGATTTCCTGAAAGGCATTCAGCAGCAGAGCCAGGCCATCCACGACACCGTTTATCAGGTGTATATCACCTTCCCGGTGGTCGAAGAATTACCCATTTAAGGGGACCAGACATACAATTGAGGAGATGTAGAATCCATGAAGGTTGTCAACCCCACAGAATATTATCAACAACGTAGGACGCCCAGTATGCAAGTTGCCCCCACCCATTATCGTCTGCGCCATCACACACGGTTTCGCTACAGCGCCCCCATCACCGAAAGTTATATGGAAGTACGAATGCAGCCCCTGTCTGATGGGAATCAGGTCTGCCATTCGTTTGAGTTAACCGTCGAGCCGCCATCGCGGATCATGAGTTATCGTGATCCGTTGGGCAACCTGGTGCATCATTTCAACGTCCCGGGGCAGCACGCGCAATTGACCATCAAAACGGAAGCAGTGGTGGAATGTCGTCCGGCGACGACGCTGCCACCGGCGCTGACGACACGAGCCTGGGCCAGCGTCGATACGTTGCGCCAAAACGCGCAGTATTGGGATTATTTAGCGCCCAGTCAATTTACCAACCCCACGGCCGGACTGGTGGACCTGGCAAAGGAAATTGGAGTGAACCGGCGCATGGACCCGCTGACGCTGCTCAGATGGGTGAACACGGCCGTTTACGAAATGTTCGACTACGCCCCAGACAGCACCAAAGTCGATTCCCCCATCGACGAAGCCCTGGCGGCGCGGCGCGGCGTCTGCCAGGATTTCACCCATATCATGATCGCCCTGGTGCGCCAGGTGGGCATTCCCTGCCGCTACGTCAGCGGCTACCTCTTCCACCGCGACAAGGAAGATCGTTGGCTGGAAGACGCTTCCCACGCCTGGGTCGAGGCCATGCTGCCGGACGTAGGCTGGTTGGGCTTCGACCCCACCAACAATCTTATCGCCGACGACCGGCACATTCGGGTGGCTCTAGGGCGCGATTACGCCGACGTGCCGCCGACGCGCGGCATCTTTCGCGGCGAGGCAGAGACGGAGCTGGATGTGGGCGTCCAGGTCGCCCGCACAGATGAACCGCTGCCGTCCCAAACGCGCCTGCTGCCACAGGTCGATTGGCATCCACCGGCAGCGGATGGGTATCAGCAGCAGCAGCAGCAACAGCAGTAAGGAACGCGGATTAAGTAACCCAGAGGAGATTAGAGATTGGAGACTGGACCAATCTCCAATCTCCAATCTCCAATCGCAGTTCTGAAAGTTATTGAATTCTGTGCGAAAAATCAGCTGGGGGTCTCTACACAGTCGCCGCTTCCGGCTCGCCTACGTCCACCACGTCAAACGCCAACTCCCCGTTGACCGTATCCACCACCACATGATCGCCATCGCGGATTTCCGCCTGGATGAGTTTGAGGGCCAGCGGATCGACAATCCGTTTTTGCAGCACGCGCTTTAACGGCCGTGCCCCATACACCGGATCATACCCTGCCTCAATCAGCAAGTCGGTCGCCGGTTCCGTCAGGGTAATGGTGACATTGCGCTTTGCCAGTAAATCGCGCACATGGTTAAACTGGATGCCGGCGATGGCCCGCAGTTGGGCTTTTTCCAGCCGGTGGAACAGCACAATCTCGTCCACGCGGTTCAAAAATTCCGGGCGGAAGTGGGTGCGCAGTGCGCCCATCACCCGCTCGGCCATCACCGCTTCGTCGCTGGCGTCCAGAATGTATTGGCTGCCGACGTTGCTGGTCATGATGATGACCGTGTTGCGAAAATCGACCGTGCGCCCCTGACCGTCGGTCAGACGGCCGTCATCCAACACTTGCAAAAAGACGTTGAACACTTCCGGGTGGGCCTTCTCGATTTCATCGAACAAGACGACGGCATACGGCCGTCTCCGCACCGCTTCCGTGAGCTGCCCGCCTTCGTCATAGCCCACGTAGCCGGGCGGCGCGCCAATCAGCCGGGCGACCGTGTGCCGCTCCTGGTATTCGCTCATGTCGATGCGCACCATGCTGCTCTCGTCGTCGAACAGGAATTCGGCCAGCGCCCGCGCCAGTTCCGTCTTGCCCACGCCGGTCGGCCCCAGGAAGATAAAGCTGCCGATAGGCCGGTTGGGGTCTTGCAGACCGGAGCGGCTGCGCCGCACGGCCGCGGCCACCGCCTGAATCGCCTCGTCCTGCCCCACGACGCGCGTGTGCAGCCGATCTTCCATGTACACCAGCTTTTCCATCTCCCCTTCCAGCAGCCGCGTGGCCGGGATGCCGGTCCACTTGGCGACAATCTGGGCGATGTCTTCGGCGTCGACTTCCTCTTTGAGCAGCGCGCCGCCCTGCTGCAATTCGTTCAGCCGGGTCGTGGCATTTTTCAGCGATTGTTCCAGGGTGTGAAGACGGCCGTATTGCAATTCCGCCGCCTTCTGGTAATCCATCTCCCGCTGCGCCGCCTCAATTTGCACCCGCGCCTGGTCCATATCCTCTTTAATGGTTTGCACCTGGGCAATGGCCTCTTTTTCCGCCTGCCAGCGGGTCGCCAGAGCGTTGCTCTGCTCTTTCAGGTTCGCCAGCTCTTCTTCCAGCTTCGCCAACCGCTCCTTGCTGGCCTTGTCCTTCTCTTTTTTCAGCGCCTCGCGCTCAATCTCCAGCTGCATGATGTCGCGGTCCACCTCGTCCAACGCCTGCGGCTTGCTGTCTATCGCCATGCGCAGGCGGCTGGCGGCTTCATCTACCAGGTCGATGGCTTTATCGGGCAGGAAACGGTCAGAGATGTAGCGATGGCTCAACGTGGCGGCGGCAATCACCGCGCCATCGGTGATGCGCACGCCGTGATGCACCTCGTAGCGCTCTTTCAAGCCGCGCAAAATCGAAATCGTGTCTTCTACCGACGGCTCGCCAACAAAGACAGGCTGGAAGCGCCGCTCCAGCGCCGCATCTTTTTCGATGTATTTGCGGAATTCATCCAGCGTCGTCGCGCCGATGGCGTGCAGTTCGCCGCGCGCCAGCATTGGTTTGAGCATGTTGCTGGCGTCCATGCTGCCCTCGGCCGCGCCCGCGCCCACCAGGGTGTGCATCTCGTCAATGAAAAGGATGATTTGTCCTTCGGCCTCCTGAATCTCTTTCAGGACGGCCTTGAGCCGCTCTTCAAATTCGCCGCGATATTTAGCCCCGGCGACCAGCGCGCCCAAATCCAGGGCGACCAATCGCTTTTCCTTCAAGCCCAGGGGCACGTCGCCGCGCACGATGCGCTGCGCCAGCCCTTCGGCGATGGCCGTTTTGCCCACGCCCGGCTCGCCGATAAGCACCGGGTTGTTCTTGGTGCGCCGGCTGAGAATCTGGATGACGCGGCGGATTTCTTCGTCGCGGCCGATGACGGGATCGAGTTTGCCTTTGCGCGCTTCCTGGGTGAGGTCACGGCCGTATTTCGCCAATGCCTCATACTGCGCCTCCGGGTTCTGGCTGGTCACCCGCTGCGAGCCGCGCACGGCGGCCAATGCCTGCATGATGCTGTTGTAATCCACGCCCTGCCGCGCCAGCAGCTCGCGGATGCGGCGCGGCGCTTTGGGCTGCGCCATCGCCATCAACAAATGCTCCGTCGAGGTGTAATCGTCCTTCATATTGGCGGCGATGTCTTGCGCCTCGTCGGTCACGGCCTGGAAATCACGGCTCATGCCCACCTGCACCGAGGAGCCGGTGGCGCGAGGCATCTGATTCAACGCCTGCTCGACACCCTGGGCCAACATGGCCGGGTTTACGCCGATGCGTTTAAGGACGGCGGGAACCACGCCGCCTTCCTGAGCGATGAGTACGCTCAGCAAATGTTCCGGCTCAATGGCCGGGTGATTATGCCCCTGAGCCAGGGTTTGCGCCTCATAGATGGCCTCCTGGCCTTTTTGCGTAAATTTGTCGATTCTCATGGTTTTTTAACCATCCTTCTGTCAAATATCTTCTTATTCCTCCTGTATTGTCCCTTTTTCGCGTCAGAAATGGGTTAGAAAGGCATAAGAGATACGTTGGCAGCGTCGTCTAAGGGTGGGAAACGGCCGTAAGGAATTCGTAATCTGCGCCCTATTTTTTTGTAATAAGTTACCCCTATTCTGCTGAAGTACCGATGGCGGCTGCTTGCCCCGGCAACGCAGCCTAAACAAGAACACACATTAAAAGGAGTCTCAGACATGAAAAAAGTATTGATACCGGCATTGGGTTTGCTGCTGTTGATTGTGTTGGCGGCGTGTGGGGGAAATACGGCCGTAACCGAGCCGATGAGTGGGGAAACGGCCGTGATGGAAGACAAACCAACCGACGCCATGACCAATGAATCGATGACCAGCCACAATGACAACGCCGCCATGAGCGACACATCCAGCGAGGCGATGGACAACCACAATGACGACATGACCATGCAAGACACCGGCACGGAAGCCGCCGATGGCGACATGGCAGAAGCCAGCATGGACACAATGGCCGAGAAACCCGCCTGGCAAACCATCGCCCTGACCAACGCGCAGTCCGGCGAAACTTTCACCCTGGGCGGCTTTGCCGGTAAAACCGTATTTGTCGAGCCGATGGCCACCTGGTGCACCAACTGCCGCCAGCAGTTGGGCAATGTCGCGCAAATCCGCGAACAGTTTGGTGATGATGTGATTTTCATCGCCCTCAGTCTGGAAACCAACCTGAGCCATGAAGAGCTGGCTCGCTACGCCGCCGATCAAGGGTTCGACTGGCACTTCGCCGTGATGACGCCGGAAATGCTGCAATCTTTGGCCGAAACATACGGCCGTACCATCACCAACGCGCCTTCCACCCCGCACTTCATCATCCGCGCCGACGGCACGTACACCGACCTGAAGACAGGCGTCGATTCGCCCGAACAGTTGGTGCAGTTTATTCAGGGCGCGCAAAGCTAACGGAATTTATCTCGCGTGAAGCATGATGCGTGATGCGAGAAACTTGCTCACGCATCACGCTTCTCAGAGTCCCCCTACTCCTATGAACGAACTTCTCGAAGCATTTATCCTCGGCAACAGCGCCATCCTGACCAATGTTTGCATTTTGCCCCTCTACCCTGGCCTGATCGCCTTTATGGCCGGTAACGCAGCCAACGAGCGGGCGCAAAAAGCCACCAAATGGCTCGGAATACTAGTTCTGCTCGGTGTTTTAAGCCTGATGATCATCGTGGGAGCGCTCCTCTATGGCTTCCAACAATCATTTGGCAATGTTCTCCCCATCCTGCTGCCGATTATTTACCTGGTCATCATTTTTTTGGGCGTTTTGATGCTGTTTGGGCATAACCCATTCAAGCGGCTGACGACGATGCAGGTTCCGGCGCTGCGCAATCCCTACCTGGCGGCTTACGTTTACGGCCTGCTTTTAGGCCCCATGACGCTGCCCTGTGCCGGTCCTATCATTTTAAGCGCCTTTTTATTAGGCGCCGGCAGCTTTTCTGGCCTGGCAGATGGACTTTTGTACTTCTTCGCTTTTGGATTGGGTTTTGGCTGGCCTCTTGTGCTGCTGCCGCTGTTGGCGTCGACTTTACAGCGCCGCTTTACACGCTGGACCACGCAAAATTACACGCTTTTAACGCGGGTGTCTGGCATGTTGCTGGTTGGAATTGGCCTATTGGGCGTTTACACCGATCTGCTGCCAAACATTTTATGATGGTATCAGCCTGCTGCAGGTATGATCCATCTGTCGCTCGAATCGGCTGAGGCAAATTCGCTCGTCAATTACGGACAAAAGCAGCGCAAAAGATTAACGATTTCCACAGATTTGAAAATTCGTCCTGCAAATTACGTGACAAGTTGGAATAAATTGTGTATTATCATAACTAAGCTTGAAGAGGTTAGGGTTGAGGGAAAATTCCTCCCCCCCCAAAAACTGGCACGAGAGAAACGCGACTGGAACACCTGAATCAAGCTTAGGGTAATGTTTCCTCTCCCTCAACCCTTGGCATTGCCCGTTAGCCCATGCACCGCCCTCCTGGTGTATGGGCCCTGATTAAGAAACCGCCCTCTTTATTGAGGGCGGTTTTTTTATTTACGGATGTTCACAGCCATGTCGCCAGACACGGCCGTCACGAGCCAACAAAGCGTCTGCGGCCTCCGGTCCCCGGCTGCCAGGCGCATACTCTGTCACCGGCGGCGTACCCGTCATCTGCCAGCCAGACAGTATCGGGTCCACAAGCTGCCAGGCCGCCTCAATGCCGTCGCTGCGGGTAAAAAGCGAAGCATCACCCCGAATGGCATCCAGCAGCAGCCGCTCATAGGCATCTGGCAGCGAATTGCCTTTGAACGAAGATTGATAATGGAACTCCATATCCACGGAGTCTGTCACCCGCGCATCGGGTACTTTTGCTTCAAACTTGAGGTGTATCCCCTCATCCGGCTGAATACAAATCGTCAGGATATTGGAAGTGAAATCTCCATCATCCAGGCCTTCAAACATCAAGTGCGGCGGTTTTTGAAACTGGATGACAATCTCCGAATTTTTACGTATCAGCGCCTTGCCAGAACGCAGATAAAAAGGCACTCCTTGCCAACGCCAATTATCTACATAGAGCTTGAGCGCCGCATAGGTTGGCGTTTGCGAGCCTTCGGCCACGCCTTCTGCATCACGATAGCCGACATATTGGGCGCGCACCGTATCGGCCAGGGAAATTGGGCGCACCGAATTTAACAATTTCACTTTCTCGTTACGCACTGCATCAGCGGCAAACGAAGCGGGCGGCTCCATGGCCACCAGGGCCAACAACTGCATCAGGTGGTTTTGAAACATATCGCGCACGACGCCAGCCTCGTCATAATAACCGGCGCGATGCCCGACATCCACGCTTTCGGTAACTGTAATTTGCACGTTATCGATGTAATTACGGTTCCAGATAGGCTCGAAGATGGTGTTGGCAAAACGAAAATACAGAATGTTTTGCGCGGTTTCCTTGCCCAGGTAATGATCGATGCGGTAAACCTGATGTTCCAGAAATACGCCGTGAACCGCCTCGTTCAATTCCTTGGCCGAGGCCAGGTCATGGCCGAATGGCTTTTCGATAACAATGTGCCGCCAGCCGTGGTCTGGTTCGCGGGCCATGCCTGCGCCGCCCAGGTTTTTGATGATCGGCACAAAGAAATTGGGCGCTGTCGCCAGATAATACAGTCGGTTGGAAGGTCCGGATTCCAGGTTGCCGAGATAGGCGCGTAAATTTTCAAAATCTACCGAATTGTCCAGGTTGCCCCGAAAATACCAGACGCGTGATTTGAATATTTGCCAGGTTTCAGGCGTATAAGAATCGGCGGCGAACTCTTCTACGCCAGTTTGTAATTGATCGCGGAAATAATCGTGGGTCCAATCGCGGCGCGCAAAACCAACGATGTTGAAGGCCGGCAGGCGATCTTTGCGGAACGAGCTAAAAAGCGCCGGGATGAGTTTTCGTTGGGTCAGGTCGCCTGTAGCCCCGAAAATGATAATGGTAATCGAATCGTTTTTGTCCATTGTGTGAGTTTCCTAGGGTGTCGTGGCGCAAAGGTTTGCGTGGGGGTAACGGCCGTTACGCATTATAAGTCGTCGCGGTGATGTTGCCGCCTTCCCCCGTCCAGTTTGTGTGGAAGAATTGACCGCGCGGCTGATCGACACGCTCGTAAGTGTGCGCGCCAAAATAATCACGCTGCGCCTGAATCAAATTAGCCGGCAGCCGTTCCCGGCGGTAGCCGTCAAAAAAGGAAAGCGCGCTGGACATAGCCGGAACAGGCACGCCAAATTGCGCAGCCTGGGCGACGACACGACGCCAGGCGGCCTGCGCAGCCAGAATTTGCTCTTTGAAATAAGGAGCAAGCAAGAGATTGGTCAATTCAGGGTTGTGGTCGTAGGCGGCTTTGATTTTGTCTAGAAACGCGGCGCGGATGATGCAGCCCTCGCGCCACATCAGAGCGATGCCGCCGTAGTTCAGGCTCCAGCCGTATTCCTGCGACGCATTGCGGAAAAGCATGTATCCCTGGGTGTACGAGATGATTTTGGCGGCGTAGAGGGCTTCGCTGAGGTCGTTGATGAAGGTGGCCCGGTCGCCGCTGAACGCTGATTGCGGACCATGAAGTTCGGCGGCGGCAGCGACACGCTCATCCTTGAGCGCGGAGAGGAAGCGGGCAAAGACGGCTTCGCCGATAAGCGTCAGCGGGATGCCGTGATCCAGGGCGGCCACGGCCGTCCACTTTCCCGTCCCCTTTTGCCCGGCCGAATCCACAATTTTGTCCACCAGCGGCGCGCCGTCTTCTGCCTGAAAGGCCAGAATGTCGGCCGTGATCTCGATGAGATAGGAATCGAGCTTACCCTGGTTCCAGCTGGCAAAAATACGGCTCATCTCAGCCGGGGACACGCCCACCACAGTGCGCAACAGATCATACGCTTCGCTGATGAGCTGCATATCGCCATATTCGATGCCATTGTGAACCATTTTTACAAAATGACCGGCGCCATCTTCGCCTACCCAATCGCAGCAAGGCGTACCATCGGCCACCTTGGCGGCGATTGCCTGAAAAATATCTTTGATGTGTGGCCATGCGGCCGGTGAACCGCCGGGCATGAGTGAAGGACCATGGCGCGCGCCTTCTTCGCCGCCGGATACGCCGCTGCCAACAAACAAGAACCCTTTGGCTTCCAATTCACGGGTGCGGCGAGTGGTATCCTGGTAATTGGAATTGCCGCCATCGATGATAATGTCTCCCGGCTCAAGATAGGGCAAAACCTGATCGATCACGGCGTCTACCGGGCCGCCCGCTTTTACCATGAGCATGACACGGCGCGGTCTTTTTAGCATAGTTGCCAATTCGGCAATAGAATAGGCGCCGAGAATTGGTCTGTCTTGGGCATTGCCCTTTAAGAATTCATCGGTAACGGCCGTTGTGCGATTATACACAGCCACCGTAAACCCATGGTCCGCCATATTTAGAACCAGGTTCTGGCCCATCACCGCCAGACCAATTAACCCAATATCAGCAGCGCCTTTACGATCATCGTCCATAATTTTTTCAATCTCCTTGTATTCGCTTCACGCAAATTGAACACTTTTGTGGTGACATACACTTAAAAATGAGCCTGCCCACCCATTGTAGAGTGTTTTCCGCAGGAGCCATCAGGGCGTCGGACCATGCCCTGCGGTTTAGATGTGCCGGGTCTGGTGGTTTTTACAACCACCCGATCAGATGAGCAACATATCCGGGCTGGATATAAGAAACGGGTGAACATCGTTACGGGTAAATATGTGATTTATGACGTTTACGGAACCACGACTTTGTAGTACTCTAGGGTTAATTGAGTCATAGCAATCAACTTCATTTAAAGATTTACCCCACAATAAGTTTTTTATTTTACGGCAACGCATTTTTCCAGACTAATCTGCAATGATACTACCACTTATTCGTGTACTGTACGGCGAAAGCTAAGGTAGACATCATCTCTGGCTCGCGGGTATGGAAAAATTGCAACATGAGCATAGGAGTAACACATGGTTATTGAATTTGGACGCGACGTTTGTGGTGATCTAACCAATACGGAACGACGTGAATGGCTTGTTACCAACGGTATCGGCGGCTTTGCCTCCGGCACCATTGCCGGCTTGTTGACCCGTCGTTATCATGGCCTGTTGTTCGTGCCCATGCAGCCGCCCGTTGGCCGCATGTTGTTTGTGTCTAAAATTGAGGAAACGGCCGTTTACGCCAAACACACCTACCCCCTGCACGTCGATCGCTGGACAGGCGGCCTGCTGGAGCCTAACGGCTACCAACAATTAGAACAATTCCAACTCATCGGCACAACCCCCGTGTGGACCTTCGCCTTCGCCGACGCCCAATTGGAAAAACGCATCTGGATGCAGCAAGGCGCCAACACTACCTACGTTCAGTACCATTTTCGGCGAGGCACAGAACCCCTTACCCTCAACACGCGGGTGCTGGTCAACTACCGCAACGCCCACAACAACTCCCATGTCGATTCCTGGGATATGAAAATCGAACCCATTAAAAAAGGGCTAAAAGTAACCGCCTACGATGGAGCCATGCCCTATTACCTGCTCAGCGACCGGGCTGTCGCCACGGCCCAACACGATTGGTACCGCCGCTTCTTCCTCATGCGCGAAGCCAATCGCGGCCTGGATGCCATCGAAGATCATCTACATGCCGGTGATTTTGAGGTCACTCTCCAGCCGGGTGAATCCGTTACCTTCGTCTTCAGCACCGAAGCCAGACCTAATATGGATGGCGCTGCGGCTTTTGCCGAACGCCAGCAATACGAGGCCTCCTTGCTGGCCAAAGCCCAATACACCTGCTCCGATCCCGCCTACAAACCATACATCGATCAACTCATCCTGGCGGCCGACCAGTTTGTGGTTAAACGGCCGTTACCCACCCGCCCCAACGGCCGTTCCATTCTCGCCGGCTACCACTGGTTCAGCGATTGGAGCCGCGACACCATGATCGCCCTCCCCGGCCTGCTGCTCACCACCGGCCGGTTTGAAGACGCCGCCACCATCCTGCGCACCTACGCCTACTTCATCGACCAGGGCATGCTGCCCAACCGCTTCCCCGACGGCGCCGACAAACCCGAATACCACGCCGTTGACGCCACCCTCTGGTATTTCCAGGCCATCCACGCCTACTACACAGCCACCAAAGACACCCAACTCGTCCGCGAACTATTTCCTGCCCTCCAGGACATCATCGCCTGGCACCAGCGCGGCACCCGCTACAACATCGGCGTCGATCCGCAAGATGGGCTGCTGTTCGCCGGCGAAGAAGGCCACCGCCTCACCTGGATGAACGCCGAAACCGCAGAATGGGTCGTCACCCCGCGCATCGGCAAACCGGTAGAAGTCAACGCCCTCTGGTACAACGCCCTCTCCATCATGGCTGAATTTGCCGCCATGTTCGGCTACGAAAGCCCCAATTACCAGGAAATGGCCCAAAAAGCCAAAACCGGTTTCGCCCGCTTTTGGGACACCGAACACAACTATTGCTACGACATCATCGACGTACCGGGGGCAGACGGCAGCAAAACCCACGACGGCCGTCTCCGACCCAATCAACTCTTCGCCGTCTCCCTCCCCTACAGCCCTCTGCCGCCCAAACAACAAAAACGAGTCGTCGATGTATGCAGCCATCACCTGCTCACCTCCCACGGGCTGCGCACCCTCACCCGCAGCGACCCCGGCTACATCGGCAGCTACGGCGGCGACGATTGGCAGCGTTCAGCCGCTTACCATCAGGGCACCGTTTGGAGTTGGCTCCTGGGACCATTTGTCCAGGCACATCTGCGCGTTTATAATGACCTGGAACAAGCGCAAACCTTCCTGGTCCCCCTGTTTCATCACCTTTCCGACTATGGCGTTGGCAGTATCGCCGACGTTTTCGATGGCGATCCGCCCTTTACGCCCCGCGGCTGCATTGCCAAAGCCTGGAGCGTGGGCGAATTCCTCCGCATTTGTCAGATCGCCTTCATGACCATGGAGACGCAAAAGTAGGTTCCAATTCACAAAAAGGATTCGCCGATTGGCGGAGGTCGGCAGCGCGTAACCGGACAGCGGTAACAAACCAGATCCAAACTCTTTCTTAAGGAATTTACATGCAGCAGTTTTTTCTTAACCAGCTCGAACAAAGATTTGTCCGTTACGTACAGATCGATACGCAAAGCGACGAAAAGGGAACGGCCGTTCCCAGCACCGAGAAACAGCTTGATTTATTGCGCTTGCTGGCCGATGAGATGCGCGCCCTGGGCGTAGAAGATGTCCTCCTCACCGATTACGCCTGCGTAATGGGAACCATTCCGGCCACCATGCCCGCCGCTGACATCCCCACCGTCGCTTTTCTGGCCCACGTGGATACCGCCCCGGCGTTTAGCGGCACGGCCGTTAAACCCCTCATTCACCGCAAGTACGACGGCCGTCCCATCACCCTGCCCGACGATCCCACCCAGGTTCTCAACGCCGCCAACTCCCCCGAACTGGCCGGTAAGATTGGCGAAGACGTCATCACCGCCAGCGGCACAACGCTACTGGGCGCCGACGACAAGGCCGGCGTAGCCATCATCATGACCATGGCCGAACACCTGCTGGCCCACCCGGAAATCCCCCACGGCCCTATCCGTCTTTGCTTCACTCCCGACGAAGAAATCGGCCAGGGCGTGGGACGCATGAACCTGGACGACCTGGCCGCCGATGTAGCCTACACCCTGGACGGCGGCGACGCCGGCGAAGTGACCTACGAAACCTTCTCCGCCGACAAAGCTGTGGTAACGCTTACCGGCGTCTCCACCCACCCGGGCACGGCCAAAGGGGTGCTGGTCAACGCCCTGACGTTGGCCTCCAACCTGATCCAGCAGCTGCCGCAAGACAGCCACACGCCGGAGACGACACACGGCCGTCAGGGATTCATCTTCCTCTACAGCCTGCAGGGCACGGCCGCCGCCGCCAACCTGCAATTTATCCTACGCGACTTCGAAGTGGAAGGCTTGCAAGCCTACGGCGACCAGATTCGCGCCGTCGCTGCCCACATTCAGGCCGCCGAACCCCGTGCGCGCATCGAAGTAGCCATCACGCCGCAGTACCGCAACATGCGCTACTGGCTGGAAAAAGACAAAACCCCCGTGGAGATGGCCGAAAAAGCCCTGGCGCGGGTCGGCATCCCCGTCATTTCGCAGCCCATTCGCGGCGGCACGGACGGCTCCTGGCTGACGGCCAAAGGGCTGCCCACGCCCAACCTCTTCACCGGCATGCACAACTGCCACGGCCCGCTGGAGTGGGTGACGCTGCAAGACATGGCCCGCGCCACCGAGGTCTGCGTGCATCTGGCCCAGGTCTGGGCCGAAGCCGGCTAAGCTTGCCCCAGAGTGGTCCAATCTCCTTGCGGAGTAAAATTAAATGGTACTGTTATAAGGGCGACCCGATGGGTCGCCCGGTTTGCGTTTTGGGCCAGCGGGCTATTCACTGCTACCACCAAGCCCTATCGAAATGCGGTATAATCCGCAGCCAATAAGACCCAACAAAACGAGGCAACCAGCCATGAGCATAGCCATTGATTCAACTTATACCGTGCAAACGTTAACCGACCTGGTGCAAATCAATTCCGTCAACCCGGAATTATCGCCGGAGGGGGCGGGCGAAACGGCCGTCGCCGCCTACGTCGCCCAGGCGCTGCGCACAATGGGTCTGGAAGTGACCACCTACGACCTTGGCCCCAGACGGATGAACGTGGTGGGCGTGCTGACAGGGACGGGCAACGGCCGTGCCCTGCTCCTGAACGCCCACATGGACACGGTGGGCGTGGGCGGCATGGTTAATCCCTTTGGCGCGGTGATGCGCGACGGCCGTTTATACGGCCGTGGCGCGCAAGACATGAAGGGCAGCCTGGCCGCCATGATCGCCGCCGTCAAAGCCCTGGTCGATGGCGGGGTGCAGTTGGCCGGGGATGTGCTGCTAACGGCCGTGGCCGACGAAGAATACGCCAGCATCGGCACAGACGATCTCGTGCGCCACGTCACCGCCGACGCCGCCATCGTCACCGAACCCACCGATATGAGCCTCTGCCGCGCCCATCGCGGCTTCATCTGGTTCGAAGTGGAAACGATTGGCCGCGCCGCCCACGGCAGCCGCTACACCGAAGGCGTCGACGCCATCACCCATATGGGCCGCTTCCTGGTAGAGCTGGAAGCATTGGGGCAGGAACTGCTGCAGCGGCCGCCCCACCCGCTGGCCGGACCACCCTCCATCCACGCCTCGCTGCTGCAAGGCGGCAGCGAACTCAGCGTCTATCCGGCGCGCTGCACCCTGAAACTGGAACGGCGCACCATCCCCGGCGAGACGGTGGCCCAGGCCACGGCCGAACTCCAGGCGCTCATCGACCGGTTGGCGGCGGCTGATCCTGATTTTCGGGCGACGGTACGGCCGTTTTTCGACCGCGAGCCGTTTGAGGTTGCCGCCGACGCGCCGATTGTGCAGGCGCTGGCCCAGGCAGGCACGGCCGTTTTGCGCCAGCCGCCCGCCCACACCGGAGCCACCTTCTGGACCGACGCCGCCATCCTGGCAGCCGCAGGCATAGACACTGTGCTGATGGGACCTATCGGGGCCGGGCTGCATAGTGACGAAGAGTGGGTTGAGGTACAATCCGTGCTGGATCTGGCGCAAATTTTAGCGGAAACGGCCGTCAACTTTTGCAAATTACCTATAGACTAGAGACCGGAGGCTCGTCCAGTCTCCATATTCATCGACCTATGACGCAACAAAGCCGAATGAAAGAACAAAAAACAGCCCGCCGGCGGCAAGAAATGCGCGCCAGTTTACTGCTGCCCGTCGGCATCACCTTCGTCGTCTGGCTGGCGGGGCTGGTGGCCTATTTACTGCTGCCAGGGCAGTTTTATGCCGTCGTTACCCTGCTCGTCGGGCTGGGGATGTTCATTTTTCTGTTTATCTGGACGCGCAACGCCACGCGGCGGGTGCGCCGTCTGGCTATTTTGCTGGCCGTTCCGGCGCTGATTGGCATCGCCCTGGGCATGGTTTACGGCAGCGCCACCTACACGCTGCTGGGCGTAGGGGTGTCGATGATTTTGCTGGTCCTACAACGGGTCATCGAAACGCCGATCTCGTTTCGGTTTGCGCTGCGCCATTTCCAGAACGGCCGTATCGAAGCCGCCCTCGATCTCGTCAACCGGGCCATCAACGCCCGGCCGGAATACTGGCAATCTTACCAGCTGCGGGCCATGATTTACCTGACCAAATTGGACTTTTTGCGCGCCGAAAAAGACGCCCTGGCAGCCATCGAGCGCAACCCCAAAGCCCACCCCGCCCTGAACACCCTCGGCCAGACCTACCTGGCCGAAGAACGGTTTGCCGAGGCGGCGGAGGTATACGGCCGTGCCCTTGACCTGGCCCCCAGTTACGCCCTCTACTACTACCACCTGGGGCTGGCGCAGTACCGTCTGGAGCAGTTTGACGCCGCCGCCGACTCGTTGGCCTCGGCCACCCAAAGCACCCTGCCCATCGTCGAATACGACCTGCAAACCTATTACTATCTGGGGCGCAGCCTGGAAAATCTCGGCGAAACGGATCTGGCGGCGGAAGCCTTCACGGAAATGGCCAAATTTACCGCCGGCCTCTGGCCGCTCCAACGGCAGATGGCCAACCAACCCGACTACCCCCACCTGGCCCACATGCGCGCCGATCTGGCTGATCTGTCCCAACGTCTGCCCGCAGAAACGTCAGACCAGCCAAAGCCAACCAGACCCTAAGGGTTTGGTTCCTGAATAGTTAGACCTTCTGGGCCTCAAACCCTGAGGGTCTTCCCGGACCCTCAGGGTTTTGCTCATGAATAACCAGACCTTCTGGGACTCAAACCCTGAGGGTCTTACCAGAAAAACTTAAACATTTACCAGGAATTTATTATGCAACTTTACATGATTCGTCACGGTCAAAGCTATGTCAATCTACCGGATTGGGACAAAGGCAACATGGACGCCGGGCTGACCAACCTGGGCCAACAACAGGCGGCCGCCCTGGCAAAATGGCTGCCCGACCACCTGACCCACGTGGACGCCCTCTATGCCAGCACCATGAAACGGGCGCAAGAAACGGCCGCGCCGCTGGCCGCCGCCTACGGCCTGACCATTCAGCCGGATGATCGCTTGCGCGAGATTGGCAACAACCGCCTGGACCACACCCCCTGGCCGAGTGATGGTTTGCCGGAATACAGCGATTATTGGGGATCGGAACGGCCGTTTTCCTCCATTACTCCCGACTACGACAACGGCGAAAGCCTGATGCACTTCCGCGTGCGCGTTGGCATGTTCATCGAAAGCCTCATCGAAAAACACCGCAGCGAAATCATCGTGGCTGTCTGCCACGGCGGCGTCATCGAGCTAACCTACGACCACGTCTTCAACATTGGCCCCTGGCGGCGCTGCGAAGTATGGACCAAAAACACTGGCATCACCCGTTTCGAGCTGGTGGAACACCCCACCCGCGAAACCTGGCGGCTGCACTACCACAGCCGCGCCGAACATCTTGCCAACTTAAACATGCCAGCCAGTAAGACGACAAATTAATCTCGACAGCGTTTCACCTGAAATCCGAATTGCGTTATACTGATAAGGGGACTGGAAAATTCCTTCCTTCAATCTTCATTCTACAAAACCTACCGGAGAAGCTGCATGGCAAAAAGCGAACCATTATCCAATGTAGACGCCGCCTGGCTGGGCATGGAAGACCCAACCAACCTCATGATGGTGACCGGCATCCTGACCTTCAAAGAGGTCGTAGAACTGGAAGTCATCAAAGAAGTGCTGCGTAAACGTTTCCTGAAATTTGATCGCTTCACCCAACGCATCGTGCAAAATCGCCTGCCGCTGGCTGCGCCCTATTGGGAAGATGATGAAGATTTCGACCTCAACGCCCACATCCACCGCATTGCTCTGCCTGCTCCTGGCAATCAGGCTGCGCTTCAAGAACTCGTCAGCGACCTGATGAGCACGCCGCTGGACTTCACCAAACCACCCTGGCAAATGCATCTGGTGGAAAATTTTGGCGAAGGCTGCGCGGTGATTGTCCGCCTGCACCATGCCGTAGCCGATGGGATGGCTCTCATCTACGTCCTGCTGTCGCTGACCGATATGACGCCAGAAGCTTCGCTGAACCATCCTGAAGTAGTTGCAGAGCCAAAAGCGGCGGGCGCGCGCGGCGGGATGGTGGGCGCGCTGTTTAAGCAGGCGGGTTCGACCCTGCGGACGACACGCCGCCTGACCGGCCGCGTCGTCAACGAAGGGCTGGAAACCTTGAGCAATCCTTCTCGGGCCATGGATCTGGCCATTCAGGGAACGGACGCGGCCGTTGCCGCCGGCCGCCTGGTCTTTCGCACACCCGATCCGCCAACCATTTTCCGGGGCGAATTAGGCGTCTCTAAACGCGCTGCCTGGTCCAAGCCCCTGCGCTTAAAAGAAGTCAAAGCCATCAAAAGCATCACCGGCACAACGGTGAACGACGTGTTGATTGCCGCCATGGTGGGCGGGCTGCGCCGCTATATGCTGGCGCGAAATCAGACGGTCGACGGCCTCAATTTCCGCGCGGCCGTGCCGGTAAATTTACGCAAACAAGAAGAGATGGGCACGCTGGGCAATAAATTTGGCATTGTGTACCTGTCCTTGCCGGTGGGCATTGAGGATCCGTTTGATCGCTTGCAGGTGATACACAAGCGCATGGATGAGCTGAAAAACACGCCGGAAGCGGCGGTAGCCATTGGCATCTTGAACGCGATTGGCATGTCGCCTCCGGAGGTGCAGGCGCAGTCGGTGTCTATGTTTGCCAGCAAGGCCACGGCCGTTATGACCAACGTCCCCGGCCCGCCCATCCCACTCTATTTGGCCGGTAAAAAGATTGAAAACCTGATGTTTTGGGTTCCGCAAGCCGGCCGCGTGGCGTTGGGCATTTCCATTCTCAGCTACGCCGGCAAGGTGTATCTGGGCGTGAACACCGATACCGGCCTGGTTCCAAACCCGGATGAAATTATCCATTATTTTTATGAAGAGTTTGAGGCGTTGTTAGACCTGGTGCGTCAGATCGAAGAGGAAGCGGCCGCCAAAGCGCCGATCACGGCCCAGATTAATATCAATCTGGCCAACGCCGCCGACCTGGACGTTTTGCCGGGCATTGGCCGGACGATGGCGGAGCGGATTGTGGCCTACCGTGAGGAAAACGGCCGTTTCACCACCATTCAAGATCTCATCCACGTCACCGGTATCAACGAATCCAAATTAGGGCTCATTAAGGACCACATCACAATTTAAAGACGACTGGCATATGACAATCTTCAGGAGAGGAGCAAATGGCTAAACGAGAAGCGCTTTCCAGTGTAGACGCCGCCTGGTTGGGCATGGAAGACCCCACCAACCTCATGATGGTCTCCGGTATTTTGACCTTTGATGAGGTATTGGATTTTGATGAATTTATCCAGGTCGTGGTACACCGCTGGCTGAGATTTGACCGCTTCCGGCAGCGCGTGGTGCATCCGAAACGGCCGTTAGCCGGCCCGCAGTGGGAGTTCGACCCCAATTTCAACATCAACGCCCACGTTCACCGCGTCGCCTTGCCGGCCCCCGGCGACTACCACACGCTGCAAAACATGATCAGCGACCTGATGAGTACGCCCCTCGATTACAGCAAGCCTTTGTGGCAGTGTCATTTCATCGAAGGCTACGAACAGGGCACGGTCGTCATGTCGCGGCTGCATCACGCCATCGCCGATGGCATCGCCCTGATGTACGTGCTGCTGTCGATGGCCGACACATCGCCGGAAGCTTCTCTGAACCACCCCACCGTACAAACCGATGAAACCCGTCGCGAGCGCAGCGGTCGGTTTGGTTTGTTGGGGTCGCTGGCGCGGCAGGCGTCGACGGCCGTACACACCGCCCGCGACGTCACCGGCCTCCTCGTCCATGAAGGGCTAGAAACCGTCAACAATCCCTCTCACGCCGTCGATAGGGCCGTGCAAGGCACCGAAGCGGCGCTGGCCGCCGGCCGTCTCATCTTCCGCACGCCTGATCCCAAGACATTGTTCAAGGGCGAGTTGGGCGTCGCCAAACGCGCATCCTGGTCCAGACCACTGTCCTTGGCCGAAGTGAAAGCCATCAAAAACGTCACCGGCGGCACCGTCAACGATGTGTTAGTCTCGGCCATGACCGGCGCGGTGCGCGCCTACATGCAGCAGCGCGGCGCGCCTGTGGACGGGGTAGCCTTCCGGGCGGCCATGCCGGTGAATATCCGGCCGCCTGAAAAAATGGAAGAGCTGGGCAACCAATTTGGCATCATTTATCTGACGCTGCCTGTGAACATAGGCGATCCATTGGACCGCCTGGTTGAGGTGCGGCGGCGGATGGAAGAATTGAAAAACACCCCCGAAGCGGTGGTCGCCTTTGGCATTCTGAAGGGGATTGGCATGTCGCCGGCGGAAGCGCAGACCCGTATGGTAGATATGTTTGGCAGCAAGGCAACGGTGGTAATGACCAACGTGCCAGGGCCGCAAATGCCTCTGTATATTGCCGGGAAAGAATTGGCCGGAATTATGGCCTGGGTGCCGCAATCTGGCCGGGTGGCGCTGGGACTCAGCATCATCAGCTACAATGGCAAAGTGTTCGTCGGCGTAAACACCGACGAAGGGCTGGTCCCAGACCCGGATGCCATCATGGATGCATTCTATGCCGAGTTTGACAACTTGCTGGAGTTGGCGCGGCAGGTAGAGGCGTTGCCCAAGCAGGCGGCTCCGGCGAAAGGGGCAAATGTGGCGCTGGTAAATGTGAACACGGCCGTTCTGGCCGACCTGGAAATCTTACCGGGGGTTGGAGCCAGCATCGCGCAGCGGATCATTGCCTACCGCGACGAGCATGGCCCCTTCCCCACCGTCGAATCGCTGACTCAGGTGACCGGCATTGGGAGCAAAAAATTACAGCTTTTTGCCGACCAGATTACTGTGTAAGCAGCGTGAAGCGTGATGCGTGATGCGTGCCCCAAAACGCATCACGCATCACGCTTCAAAGACCAGACATATCGCGCAGGTAGCGGCGGGCGCCGGCGCGATTCAGCTCTTCTTCCAGCCGCAGTTTGTAGATTTCCAGGTTTTCTAACGGCCGTTTCAGATTATAACTTTCCACCTGCTTATTAATCTGCGCCGCTTTCTCATCCAATTTTCGCACTTCGTCATCCCAACCAATCACCAGCCCGCTGCGAATCCCTTCGTCCTGGACAAACCGATATTCCTGTTCATAACGCCGCCAGACGCGGATTACCTGCACGCGAAAAGCGTCGATTTGCTCTTGAATGCCGTTGCGTTGGGCCAGCCAGGCGGGCACCATCTGGTTATCTTTCAACAGGCTGTTGGCTATTTCGTTGTTAGCGCTGTAGGGATTTTGGTTCAGGTTCAGCGGTTTGCCTTTGCCGGGAAGATTATCGAACAAGCCTTGCTGACGGCCGTCTTCAATCAAATCCTCAATCAAATTTGACCGGTCAAAACGCAACCGCAGCCGGTGCTCAATCAGCCGCTCACGCTCCTCTTGCTGCGCCTGCAATTCTTCCGGTGTTTCCTTGCGTTCGTCGTCCATCATTCATCCTCGCTGCCATGTAAAAACTGGTCTTATTGTAACTGCACGGCCGTTTGTGCCCGCCAGATACTAATCCGACTTTTAGCGAATACAAAACAGGATTGGACGGATCGCAAAAAAAAGGGAAAATTACCCGCCACTTTCGCGGGTGAACACAAACCACCCAATTGAATCGGAGAATAACTTTGCAGAAAACAAAATGGCACGCTTACGAAACGATCTATCATGGATATCACACCGTTACAGGCACCCTGAAGGTAACCCAAGGCATTCTCAGCCCGCGCCTGCGAAACCGACGCGATATTTTTGTCTATTTGCCCCCGTCTTATGCCCACAGCGACCGGCGCTATCCGGTG
The DNA here is from genome assembly GCA_017993775.1 of Chloroflexota bacterium. Taxonomy (GTDB): domain Bacteria; phylum Chloroflexota; class Anaerolineae; order Promineifilales; family Promineifilaceae; genus Leptovillus. Next base: position 76,664 of record JAGOMA010000005.1, read on the forward strand.
CTCTACATGCACGACGGCCAAAATCTCTTTGATAACGCCCTTAGTTTTGCCGGTGAATGGCGCGTTGATGAAACCATGGAACGGCTGGCCTATGAACAACAATTAGAAGCGATTGTTGTGGGCATTCCCAATATGGGCCAGCACCGGATGGACGAGTACAGCCCATTCCATCACGTCGGGTACGGCGGCGGCAAAGGGGATGAATACCTGGGGTTTATCGTCCACACCCTCAAACCGCTGATCGACCAGGATTTTCGCACCCTGCCAGACAAGCGGCACACCGGCATCATGGGATCGTCCATGGGCGGGCTGATTAGTTTGTACGCCTTTTTTGCTCATACGGCCGTCTTCGGTTTCGCCGGAGTGATGAGTCCATCGCTCTGGTTTGCCGATTACGCCATGCTGGCCTACGTGGGCGAAGCTGAATTTAACCCCGGCCGCCTTTATCTGGATGCCGGCACGCGCGAATACGGCGACGCCAACCATGAAACCACTCGCCCACGCACCCAATCGCGGCGCTACTATGCCAGCGTGCGCCGCCTGAAGCGGATTTTGGTCAACAAAGGCTACCGGCCACAGCGCGACCTGCTGCATGTGGAAGAAAAATGGGCAGCGCACAACGAAGCCGCCTGGGAACGACGCCTGCCGTCCGCGATTGAGTTTTTTTTACGCGACAAAGATTATACAAACGGAACCGGTGAACTGTTGTCGAATTGAGGCTTGCTGGACAATCGTTCGGTTTTGCTTTGGCAAGATAGGACCAATCTTGGAGATTGGTCCTATCTAAACCACGGACATATTGGCGAGCGCGGCCCAACTTTTGCCGCCCGATTGCGTACAGAATCGTGCCCACCCCGGCCGCGCAGCGCCGAGGTTACAAAATCCGCCTGACCGGGTAATAAACTGAGAGAATCGGGAATCTTATGGCCGCTTCAACAAATTCCAAGTTTAATATACACATGCTACGGCAACAATTAAACCAACTGTTCGCCTCAATTTTGCCTGTTGCGCCACCAGGAACAGATAAACCTGTGCGGACAACGGCCGTTACCCGCCGCCGACTCCTCATGATTATCACGCTCATTGTTGCCGGCGTATTGCTGTGGCAAATCCGCCAACCAGCTATGGAACTGCTCTCCCTGGTCGGCGACCAGGAAGCCGTCAGCGCCTTCCTGAAAAGTTACGGCGCATTAGGCCCCTTGGTGCTGGCTGTCGCGCAGTTGGTGCAAGTCATTATCGCGTTTATCCCCGGACACGTTTTTCTCATCGCCGCTGGATACGTGTATGGCTTCTGGCCCGCCCTGGTTCTGAACATGGTGTGCATTGTCGCCGCCAGTCAACTGGCGTTTGCCCTGGCGCGGTGGATGGGACGGCCGTTAGTCGAACGCCTGGTAGACAAAGAACTGCTCGATCGCTGGTATCGCATCGGCGAAAAACAAGGCTTCTTCTTTTTCACCATCGCCTTCGTCCTACCCGTCTTCCCCACCGATGCAATGAATTTTGTTGGCGGATTATCCGGCATCTCCGGCGCAAAATTCCTGGCCGCCAGCATTTTGGGACGGCTGCCCAGCGCCATCATACTCACCATGATCGGCGCTTACGGCTTAGAATTCAGCCGGTCCACCTGGGGAACCATTGGCGCGTTAGCCGGAATCGCCTTAATTACGGGTCGGATTCTCGTCGCCCGCATCGAAGCCCGCCACACCATCGCCAACCAAACGGAAGACGACGAGCAGACGTAGGCTCTAGGCTGCTAGCTCCAGGCTGTACTATGAAAATCTGTTAGATAACAACATGGGGACTGCGGGGTACAAATACCGGGCGGAATCCACCGGCATCACTCCCGACTTGTTCTTTCCCCGTGGCCCAGCAGAGAGTCTGCCCCTAACGCCGCTTGTGCCCTGACCACCACAGTATCCAGCGACACATCCAACATTGCATTTAAAGCCAACCCCAATTCCTCCGGCGGCAACTCCTGGCTCTTTTCCGCCAACCAGGCTTTAATCCACTCTCTCGCCTCCCAAAATGTCGCCAAATGCGAGCGTACATAAGCGGCCAGGGCGATGGCTTCCGGGCGCTGCCCTTCTGCATAACGTAATTCAACCATGCCAGCCAACACAAACAGCGTTAAGCCCTTGTCGCCCTGCATCATCGCCTGCTCCATGGCCTGCGAAAGCAGCCCGTTTGCCTGGGTTAAATCCCCCCGCCGCACCCAAACGCGAGCCAGTTGACACAACACATAAGCCCTGATCCATGGATTATGGGCATCGGTCAGAAATGTCAAACTCTGCTCATACTGGCTTTGCGCCGCCAGCCAATCCTGCCGGCCAAAGCCCAGCTCCCCCAGACCGCGATAGTAATAGCCCAGACCCACCGACATATGCTGCGCCTGGAAAATGGCGTGAGCCTTTTCATACGCTTCACTGGCGGCAGCCAAATCTCCCTGAATGCGCTGTAGTTCGCCCCATTCCCAATGCGCCCAGGCCAGGCCGCCCTCATCGTTGATCTTGGCGAAGCCGTCAATGCTTTTTTGCCGTAAGGCCAGCGATAGATCAAAATCGCCCAAACGGGCAGCCGCGATACTTTGCCAGGAGTACATGCTGGCCACCATTTTTTGTTCGCCGACCGATGCATACAGCTCGGCCGATGCCTGGTATTGCTGAATGCTCTGGCGATACTGGCCGGCAGAGATGCTGGTGTCGCCCATGTTGTACAAGACGGAGGCCGCGCCGCGCGGCACATTGAGCGCCTGATAGATGCGCTGGCATTCCTCTAGCAGGCGAAAGGCTTCGTCGTAATTGCGGCGGATGGCTTCCAGGTAGCCCATCGTTTGCAGATTTTGGGCCAATTGCAGCCGATTGCCGATGTGGCGGCTGAGGGCGATGGATTCGCCCAGGTATTGGCGTGCTTCGTCCCAGCGGGTGAGGTCGATGAGTGAGCCGCCGTAAATGTTGAGAGCCACGGCCGTTTCCCACGCATCCCCCTTTTCACGCAGCAGGGCCAGGCAGCGGGTAAACATGGCCAGCCCGGCGTCCATGTCCAGATGCCAGGCGCTGATCAGCGCCAGGTAGGCATAAGGCAGCGTTGCCTGCACAGATTCCTCGATCTTGGGCAACAGCGCCAGGGCGCGCTGGCACAGGGCGCGTGTTTTCTGGCTGGTGAGTTCGTAATTAAGCGACCAGGTACTCAGCACCAGGAGGTAAAACAGCGTGCGCCAGGTTTCGGGCATATCGTCGCCGCCGGCCACGGCCGTTTCCAACCGTTCCACGCCCACGCTCAACAAGGCATGAAAATCGCTCAACAAGGCGCGCGCCGAGTAAAAAATCAGCAGGCCGTCCAGCGAAGCATTCACGCGGGCGTACTCTCCCTGCGCCAGCGCCCACAGCCAGGCAGCGCGGATGTTGTCTTCCTCCAATTCCACCAGGTCGAAGGTTTCTTTTTGATTGGGGCCTTTCATGGCCTCGCCCTGCTCGCGCAGAAATTGGTTGAAATAGACGCTGTGCCGGTCGGAGACGGCCTGGAGCGTTGCGGGCACGGCCGTTAACCGCTCATGGGCATACTGGCGCAGCAGCTCGTGAATCTGGAAACGGCCGTTTTCCTCCCGCCACAACAGCGATTTGGTCACCAGACCCATCAGGTCGCGCAGCGACGCGCCGGTAACTGCCTGCGCCGCCTGCCGCGAAAAACTGCCATAAAACACCGAGCAGGCGGCAAAAATTTGCTGTTCCGGCGGCGTCAGCAGCCGCCAGGAATAATCAAACACCGCCCGCAAACTGCGCTGCCGTTCCGGCACGTCATGCTGCGTCGTTTCCAGAAAATCCAGGCTAGAGGCCATCTCCGTGATAATTTCGGCCGGGGTTAGCAGCGCCAGCCAACCGGCGGCCAATTCGATGCCCAGCGGCAGACCATTGACGAGTTGGCAAATGCGAATGATCGCCATCTGGTTTTCGCGCGTCAGGGCAAAATCGGGCGAGGTGCGCTGCGCGCTCTGCACAAACAGTTTGACGGCGCTGTACTCAGCGGCGTTGGCCTGGGCAGCCAGTTCCGGCGGCGGCGTTTGCATGCCGGCCACCTGGTAAACCTGTTCGCCGCGCACGTTCAGGCGCAGGCGCGAGGTGGCCAGGATTTTCACGCCGGGCGCGGCCGTCAGAATGTCGGCCGGCAAATGCACCCCTTCGCCAGACAGCAAATGCTCAAAATTGTCCAGCACCAGCAGCAGCGATTGGTGGCGCAAAATATCCAACAGCTGCTGGCGAGGAGATTCGCTTTCGGCAAAAAAGTTCAGGCGCAGAGCGGAGGTGAGCGCCGCCAGAATGAAATCAGGCGCGGTGAGGGGGGCCAGAGGCACAAAATAGACGCCATCGGGGAAAACGGCGCGCTCGCCGTTGACGTACCGTCTGGCCAACTGCAAGGCCAGGCGCGTTTTGCCGCTGCCGCCGGGACCAACCAGCGTCAGCAGGCGGCAGGCGGGGTCGGCAAAGAGCCGGTTGATTTCCGCCAGTTCGTCCTGCCGCCCGACAAAGGGAGTGAGTTGGGCGGGCAGGTAGGAGCGCGATGGTTTGGGCGGCACGGCCGTGTCCCCTTCAACCACCGCAATTCGTTCACCAGAAGGTGGTTGGGTTGGTGTGGCGGCCCATTGACCCGCTTTAATCTGGCCCAGCAATGTCATCGTTTCCGGTTCCGGGGCGATGTCTAGCTCCTCAGCCAGGGTTTGCACGCAAAAATCGTACTGGCGAATTGCCTCGGCGCGCTGGCCCATTTGGGCGTAGAGGCGCATCAGCAGCCGGTGGGCGGCTTCGTTCAACAGGTCCAGAGAGAGCCAGCGCCGGGCGTGGGCTACGGCCGTTTCCCAGGCTCCTTTTTCCCCCGCTGCCTGCGCCAGACGCTGCAAAGCGTCGCCAAATTGGCGGCGCAACCGTTCCGCTTGATCGTACTGCCAGGCGTCAAAATCGGGCGCGTCGCGCAGAGTAAACCCGGCCATGAAGTCGCCCCGGTAGAGGGCAACGGCCGTTTCCAACCCTGTCTCATCCCCGGTGGCACAGCCGGATTGAAAAGCCGCCACATCAACCCAGGCGTCAGGGTGGGGCAAAAAAGCGACCTGATCGCGCTCTACCAGCAGCCGGCCTTCGCCGATCATCTGGTTGATTTCCCACAAGGTGCGACGCAGGTAGGCCAGGGCGCGTGATTGGTCGGCTTCCGGCCAGAAGCGGGCGGCCAGGGCTTCGCGGCTGTGGGGCACGGCCGTTACAGACAGGTAAGCCAACAGCGCCACCGCCTTCCGTCGATCGGTTCCCGCCGCCTGTCCACCCAGGCTAATTTGTGCCGCGCCAAGAAAATAAAGCCGTAGTTCAGCCAATTTCCACCTCGTTCCAGGGCAAATTATAACGCAAAAGGCGGGCAACTGGCCGAGTTGGGCAAAGTCGCTCGCCGAAACGTTTTCCGAAACGGCCGTCGCAACGAAGGGGAAACGGCCGTCTCCTAAACTGTCTATATCGATAACAAACACATCGAAAACTGACAAAAGGAGCGAGGACATCATGTTAGGTAATCTACAAATCAACCCGCAAGGGATCATTAATTCGCAAGCCACCGCCTACGAAGCCTCTCGTTCCCACTACGCCAAGGTCTTCTCGCGGCTGGCAATGACAGCCAAGTGGCGTCAATTTTGCGCCTGGCTCACGGGCAGCCACCGCGAACTGCTCAATTTGAATGCTTGCGGGCAGGTGAACGGCCGTCATTACCTGGGTGTGCGTCTGGTCCCGCTGGCGCAAATCACCGGCAGCGAAGGGCGCGCCGCCGACTACGACATCGACTTTTTGCCCCGCCAGCAGCACGACGAAGACCGCTGGGTCGGCGTGGCCACCGCCCGCAGAATGGGCAAACCGATGCCGCCGGTAGAGCTGGTGCAAATCGGCCGCAACTACTTTGTCCGCGATGGTCACCATCGCATCTCCATCGCTCGCGCTCTGGGCGAGCTGGAAATTGAAGCTGAAGTAACCCGTTGGGAAACCAACTAACACATTTTGGCAATCCCTACTGGAAACCGCATCCGTGAGCAATCGGGGGTGCGGTTTTTTGATTTGAGAGCTGTCCCAGCGCTCCTATCAGCCCATACAGGATTGACATCTGCCGTGATTGGGGTAGCATTTGCCCATTAACCACACTGATTCAGCATATGTTTAGGAGAATTCCCATGGAAAAGAAGCTCGCAGAATTAAAGCGACGTCTGCTAGAAGTTGACGATTTGAATGGCGCGACGGCCGTTTTGAATTGGGATCAGGCAACCTACATGCCCCCAGCCGGAGCGGCTGCCCGTGGCCGCCAGCTCGCCACCCTCAGCCAGATGGCGCACGAAAAGTTTGTCGCCCCGGAAATTGGCAAGCTGTTGGATGATTTACGGCCGTATGCCGAATCCCTGCCCTACGACAACGACGACGCCAGCCTCATTCGCATCACCCGCCGCCAATACGACAAGTCCACGAAAGTTCCCTCCACCCTGCTGGGCGCGTTTTACCAACATTCAGCCGCAACCTATCAGGTGTGGACTCAGGCGCGGCCGGCCAATGATTTTACGGCCGTGCAACCCTACCTGGAAAAAACCCTCGACTTCAGCCGCCAGATCGCCAATTGCTTCCCCGGCTACGACCACATCGCCGATCCCCTCATCGACTTTTCCGACGAAGGCATGAAAGCCGAATCGGTTCGCGCCTTGTTCAGCGAACTGCGCGCCCAACTGGTTCCCATTGTCCAGGCCATCATCGCCCAACCAGAGGCCGATAACAGCTGCCTGCACCATTCCTTCCCCGAAACCGACCAGTTGGCATTTGGCAAAAAAGTCATCGAGGCCTACGGCTTCGACTTCAAAGGCGGGCGGCAAGACAAAACCCACCATCCCTTCATGACCAAATTCGCCCTGGGCGATGTCCGCATCACCACCCGCGTCAAAACCAACGACCTGAGCGAAGCGCTGTTCAGCACCCTGCACGAAGCGGGTCACGCCATGTACGAAATGGGCGTTAGCGAACATCTGGATGGAACCCCACTGGCAAGCGGCGCATCCTCCGGCGTTCATGAAAGCCAGAGCCGCCTATGGGAAAATCTGGTTGGCCGCAGCCTGCCCTTCTGGCAGCATTATTACCCCGAACTTCAAGCTGCTTTCCCAGAGCAATTGGGCAGCGTATCGCTCGACACCTTCTACCGGGCCATCAACCGCGTCGAACGCTCGCTCATCCGCACCGACGCCGACGAGGTAACCTATAACCTGCACGTGATGATTCGCTTTGATTTGGAACTGGCGCTGCTGGAAGGCAGCCTGGCCGTCAGGGATCTGCCGGATGCCTGGCAGGCGCGTTACCAATCGGATTTGGGCCTGCAAGCGCCGGATAACCGTGACGGCGTGCTGCAAGACGTTCACTGGTACGGTGGCACAATTGGCGGAGCCTTCCAGGGCTACACGCTGGGCAACATCATGAGTGCCGCCTTTTTTGATCGGGCGCTCGCCGCTCAACCTTCCATTATGGCCGAAATTGGCCGGGGCGAATTTGCCACACTGCACGGCTGGTTGAAGGAAAATATCTACCAGCACGGCGCCAAATTCACAGCCAACGAATTGATTGAGCGAGTCACGGGCAGCAAATTGTCCATTGACCCGTATATTCGTTATTTACGGACCAAATTTGGCAGCCTATACAATCTGGCCTGATAATTCTCGGCTAGCACTCTGTCGGAGAACTCAGGTTAGGTACACGGAATGAACGGATTCGACGGATTTTTACGGATAAATCACCAGAAAATCGGTGTAGATCCGTTAAGTCCGTATGTCCATTTCCACTTTTGCGACAGCCTGCCAGCGGTTATTTCAACTTAATGCTTGCTCAACAAGGCCGATCAGATTCCACGATCGGTCTTGTTTTTTGCCTTCCAGGCGTGCAACAATTCAGGAATCATTTGCGTATTATTTCACAAATCGTTTATTACCAACCTGGAGGGTTAATTATGAAGCACATGAAACAAACGTGGATAGTTGTGGGGGTAACGGCCGTTCTCCTCTTCCTCACCGGCTGCATCAACCGGTTCAACGTGGGTCCAACGGAAACCATCAGCAAAAGCATTGAACTGGGCGGCGCAGAAACCGCTCAGGCGACCATTAATATGGGCGTGGGCGAACTGTCCATTCAAGGCGGCTCAGCCAACTTGATGGACGCCGACTTCACTTCGAACATCGCCGATTGGCAGCCAGAAGTGACCTATGACGTGAGCGGCAGCCAAGGCCAACTGATCGTGCAGCAGCCAGAAGGCGTCAGCACCATCAACGGCCTACCCGACGGCGACATGAACTACGAATGGGACATTCGTTTCGCCAACGACGTACCGCTGAACCTGGAAGTCGATTTGGGTGCGGGCCAAAGCACGCTGGTATTGGGTGACATCTGGCTGACGAATCTGGACGTGAACATGGGTGTCGGCGAAACAACGATCGATCTGACCGGCGATTGGCGTGAAAGCGCCAACATCACGGTACAAGGCGGCGTGGGCGAAACAACGGTCAAACTACCGAACAATGTGGGGGTACGGGTGGTTACGTCTACCGGGCTTGGCTCTGTGGATGTGTATGGCCTGGTACGCAATGGCGACGTGTATACCAACGCCCTGTATGATCAATCCGAGGTGCAGTTAGACCTGAATGTAACCGGCGGCATCGGCTCGATTCGGCTGGAAGCAGAAGAATAAATCTTATCGACCTTGCTGCTCGTTTTTCCACAACGGCCTGGTTCTGGCGGCAAATTGTAGCTGTTTTGCCAGACTGATCTTACCATTGCGCCCATCATGGATGTTTCATTATTCTGGCAAGGGTTGATTTTTGGTCTGGCAATTGCCGCGCCGGTGGGGCCAATTGGCGTTCTGACCATTCGGCGCACGCTGGTGGGCGGGCTGTTGGTGGGATTGTTGTCTGGGTTGGGCGCGGCCACGGCCGATGCGTTTTATGGTAGCGTGGCGGCTTTGGGGTTAACGGCCGTGTCCACCTTCCTTATCGAACAACAACTCTGGCTGCGCCTCTTCGGCGGCCTCTTCCTGATGTATCTGGGTCTCAAAGCCATGCGCCAGCCGACGCTCGCCAACGGCCTGGCCGATGTGCCCCAATCTGACATGGGCTATCTGGCCGCCTACACTTCCACTTTTTTGCTTACGCTCTCTAATCCGGTGACGATATTGTCGTTTACGGCCGTTTTTGCCGGTTTTGGGTTGGGCAGCCAGGTGAGCGGCGCGGGGTCTGGTTTGCAATTGGTAAGCGGCGTTTTCCTCGGCTCTGCCCTGTGGTGGCTAACATTATGCGCGGCGGTAACGGCCGTGCGGTCCCGCCTATCTCCCACAACCTACCGCCTCATCAACGTCGTTTCCGGCCTGATTCTGACGGGTTTCGGGCTGGCGCTGCTCCTCAGCCTGCTCAAAAATTAGATCAGGCCAATCGGCCGGGCACGCCTGGTTTCTAAGGCGTAGCAGTGGGCAACGGCGTCGCAGTGGGGGTCATTGTGGGCGTGGGCGTAGGCACTGCGCCTTCCCAGGTAAAAAACGCATCCGCGCTGCTTTGGCCGCCAAAGGTATAAATCGGCAGGCCATCTGCGCGCCAATCTGTCACCCGCACAATGCTCACCCGCCAGCGCAGTTGGTGCGGTTCGGCCACCGGCGGCCGCCAGGAAGAGGGGACCTGGAAGGCATTGTCCCGCGTAAACCCGCGATACGGAGCCGAGTCTAAGGCATCCAGATCAGTCAGTTCCACCATATACCACTCGTCGTCGGCCAAATCTTTCACCGCCACCCACTGCAAAGTGACCAAACCATCGGGTGGGTTAATGGTGGCATGCTGAATGGGGTACAGCAGGCGCGGTCCGGCCGGAGCCGGCGTCAGTGAAGGTGTGGGGGATGGGCCGGGCGTGGGCGGCAGGGTGGCGTTATAGATGATGGTGGGAATGCAAACCGTATCGCCGGGCTGCATGGCAGAATCGCTCGTTAAGCGATTCACCAGCAAAAAGAGATCATAATCCACGTCGAAACGGGCAGAAATGGCCGACAGTGAATCGCCAGAAACCACCTGATACCGCTGGCAGTTGGTCGGATCGGCAATGACGAGGTCGCCGTTGACATCGACGCCCACCGGCATCAGCGGCGGCGTGGGGGTGGGCCAGGGAATTTGTAAGGCCTGGCCAGACAAAATAGGCGATTCCGGCGCAAAGCCATTGGCTTCGGCGATGGCTTGAGCCGATACGCGGTATTGCAGCGCCAGCCCGAACAGGGTGTCGCCACTGGTGACGGTGTGCTGGCGCGGCGGCTGTGGCGTTTCGGTAGACGCCGGGGTTAGGGTGATGGTTGGTGTGGCGGATGGCGGGAGGGTTTCGGTGGGCAAGGGCGTCCAGGTGGGCGTATGGCTGGGTGTGGGCGGAATGGGCGTGGTCGTGGGGACCAGGGCCAGGATGAGGTTGGGGTCGCGGTACTGCCAGAAAAGGCTGCCCAGCACCACAATGATGACAACAAACACGGCCGTCAACCAAAACACCGCCGACGACTGCCGCTCGCGCAAAACCGATTCAAACACCTCGGGTATGCTGGCGGGGGTAGACACTCCCGTTTCCGGCGCAGGCTGCGCTGGCTCAACGGCCGTTTGTTTGCCTGCCGGGGTGGGAATGGGCCGGTCAGGTGGCGCGGCGGCGACGGCCGTTTGGGCGGCCAATTGCGGCGGAATAGCCGCGCCGCACATGATGCAAACCGTCGCTTCAAAGGCTACCACACTATCACACCGGGGACAGCGAACCACAGGTTGGCTCACCAGACCCTCGTTTTCATCACTCATGTCGATCCTTTTCTCGCTCAAAACGGGGCATTATACCCAAATGTCAGGTGGGTCACAATAACGGCCGTTCGATGCTTATGAGAACCTTATGAAGCGATGAACAACCTGTAAGCAAGTGACATCTGGCGGCTTCCTTTTTCCTCGCCTGCCTTTATACTTATATGGCAATGGTAGGTTACCCTGCGAAACCTGCAAAGGAATAAACGATGCGCGAAAAAACATCAAACGGCCGTGCCGGCCAAAACATCACCTACATCGGCCATGCCACCGTCCTCATCGAGATAGATGGCGTACGTTTGCTAACCGATCCCATTCTGCGCCGCCATATCGCCCACCTGTCGCACCGCCAACGACGTATTGCGCCGGCCCATTTTCAGGACATAGACGCCGTGCTGATCTCTCATTTGCATTGGGACCACGTCGATTGGCCCTCGCTGCGTCGTTTGGGGCCGCAAACCCGGCTCATTGTGCCATTTGGCAGCGCAGCTTTTTTTTCACAGCAGGGGTTCCTCCAATTAGAAGAATTAAGCGCGGGGGATGAAACCAGTATAAATGGCGTATCTGTGCGGGCAACCAAAGCTGTGCATGACGGCCGTCGCTACCCCAGAGGCCCCTTTGCCCAGCCTGTGGGATATCTGGTAAACGGCCGTCAATCCATTTATTTCGCCGGTGACACCGACCTGTTTCCAGAAATGGCCGATCTGGCCGACAATTTAGATGTGGCCTTGCTGCCCGTTTGGGGCTGGGGTCCAACATTGGGAACCGGGCACATGACACCAGCCCGGGCAGCCCAGGCATTAACCATGTTGCAGCCGCAACTGGCCATTCCTATCCATTGGGGCACGCTGCATCCCATTGGCATGGGAGTACTCAACCCGGCATTTCTCACGCAGCCGCCGATTGCCTTTGTGAAGGAAGCCGCCAAATTAGCGCCAACAGTGCAGACGCATATTTTGCCAGTAGGAGATACGCTGTCTATAGCCGGCCTTCAGGGGGCAAATAACGAAGCGCAGGCAGGCTGATAAACGCCGCCAAACCGCTGACTAAAAACGCGGTTGGCAAGCCATACTGGTCGGCCAACAGCCCGACAATCCAGATGGCGGCGGCGCGAATGAGGAAGTTAACGGCCAGATAACTGCCATTTGCCAGAGCGCGATGGTGCGGAAACTGGTCCTGTACAATCGCCAAAAACACCGGCTGCGGAGACAAAACTGTCAGGCCAAGGGCCAACAGCAGGGGCACAGCCAGCCAGGAAGGACCATATAAGAAAGCCAGCAGCAGCAGGGGAGCTACCACCAACACAATGAACAGGATGCGTTGACGGCCGTACTTATCACTCACCGTGCCGGAAATCAACGCCCCAACCACCCCGGCCGCCTGCAAAATAGTCAGCGAAGCCGCCGCCAGCCATAAATTCACCTGCAAGACATCGCTCATAAACAAGGGTAAATAGGTCGTCAGGGCGACTTGCAGCAGCATCCCGCCCGTCATAATCCATATTAGCGGGAAGAAAACCCGCCGCGCCGTCGGCCACATGCTCGCCAGCGCAGTTTGCGCCGGATCACGCGCTGGAGTCGCCGCGACGTGGCGCAGCCGGAAATACAAAATCACCGAAACTGCCCAGCCGACAAACATCAGCCGCCACATGCCTTCCAGCCCCCACCAGGCCACGCCAGCAGCGGCCACAACCGGACCCACCGTGCGGCCCAATTCGCCGCTAGCCATGAAAACGCTCATGCCCTTGCCCACACGTTTGCCAGAAATCTTGGCGATCATCGCCGGAGCCGGCGCGTGGAAGCAGGCAATGCTAATGCCGGAAGCCAGCAGCAGCAGCGCCAGGCTCAGATAGGTCGGCGTAAGGCCCATGCTGCTCATCAGGGTAGCGGTTACGGCGGGAGCCAGAATGATGAACCAGCGCAGGTTGGCTTTATCGGCCAGATAGCCGATAAAGGGGTTGAACAGGCTGGGCAGTTGGGCAAAAATCGCCAGGCTGCCGGCCATGGCATACCCTACGCTCAATCTTTGTTGCAACACTGGCAGCAACGGCGAGATGAAAGCGGTATAGGTGTCATGAACAAAATGACCACCGGCAATAGTCATGACCTGGTTGGTCTGGAAGGCGTCGGCAACGGCCGTTTCCACCTCCACTGTCTCATCTACGGACACATCCAATTCCATACGTAACCTCATCAGACTTTAGACTTCAAAACAGCGGCACAAACCCTAATACCCCAAACTACTGCCGCCAATAAATTCCCGCAGCACCGAATCCGAAGGCACGGGCGAATCGTCGCCTACCGGCGTGATGGCCTCGAGCATCTGGCGCGCCCGGCTGGCGCGTAAAAACGCATCTTCATGCAGCGGGTCATTCCGATATTCGGCTTCCCATCGGGCAAAATCGGCTAATAAACGATTCGCATACAAAGGCAGCTCGTAGGGCATGGCGCTGTTGATAATGAAATCGGCCGTGCCCATGTGGGGGATAATATGACGCAGTTCACTGGAGCGTACATAATGCCAATGCGTCAGCGTCATCTGCGGATTATACGCCCGATGGGTCGCATCGCGTAACATGCGCCGGATCAGGCGCAAATCGGTCCAGCGAATATAGCCATCCGGGCCGCGCATTTGCAGCAGCGGCTCCAGGTAGAGCTTGAATTTTTTCTCGAACGGGATGCCCTCGGTCATGGGCGGGTAGAGTCCGTGCAGGCTGTCGATTAGCAAAATCTCGTTGGCGGCCAATCGCAGCGGGGTTTGATCAGGGTGGCGCGTGCCGGTTTTAAAGTCGTAATAGGGGATTAAGACTTCCTCCCCGGCAATGAGCCGCTGTAAGTGAGTGTTGATGAGCGGCAAATCCAACGCCTGCGGCGTCTCGAAATCATAATCGCCAAATTCGTCTTTGGGATGCATTTCCAGGTCGAAAAAGTAGTTGTCTACGTTCAGGGTGACAAATTTCAGGCCGGTGCGCTGGAGGCGCTGCTCGATTTTGATGGTGGTGGTGGTTTTGCCGGAGGAAGATGGGCCGCTGATGAGGACCATTTTCAGGGCTGGGCCTTTTTCGGCCAGCATTTCGGCGGCCGTATCCACGTCGTCTTCGTAGGCGGCTTCGGCTTCGTGGACGATTTGGGGGAATTCGCCCTGAGCAATGCGGCGGTTTAGCCCGGCGACGGTGTGTAGATCGTGCTGCACGGCCCAATCGAGAACGTGCCAGATTTTGGCCCAGGGGATATTTTCAGACGGCCGTGAAGCGTGTTTGGCCGCTTCTTGCCGCCGCCTGTTTTGTTCGTCGCGGTACAAAATATACGCTTTGGCAACCGTCGCATGGCCGTTTTCAATGAGTACCTTTTCCACCACGTCTTGAATTTCTTCGATGGTTGGGTTGTGGCCCGGCGGCATGGCGGCCGCCAGCAAGGCCATCACCTGATCAGATAATTCCTGCGCCCGGTCGCGGTCACGGCCACCCACTGCTACCGCCGCCCGATAGATAGCATTGGTGATGCGACCCTGGTTGAAGGGCACAATCGCCCCACTTCGTTTAACAACATGTGTAATCTGGTTCATGATACAACTCCTTCCCAAAAATTCCGGTCTGAAAGCAAAAATTTGGATAACCGCTTTGGGTGAAACGGCCGTTATGACCCAAACTCAAACTGACTTATGACAAAAATCACTGGTCGGCAGCGCCGGAGACGTTTATGCTTAGTCACAAATGGACATGCAAAAAACCACCGCTTCCCAATCGTTAAGCGATCGCCAATCGCCCAACGATTGCCAATCGCCCAACGATTGCCAATCGCCAAAAGCCACAGTCTGGTGGCGCAAACCAGATGCGCCGCCCTGCCAGGTCAGGCCGCCCAAACCAGGCGATGTCTGCCCGATGTGTGGAAACGGCCGTCTGGCTTACGACGGACTGTTTATTTTAGCATGTTCTGCCTGCGGCGAGGCGGCGGAAAGCGGCGCATTTACCTGATAGCTCATTTACCGGGGGCGTGACCTCCGGCAAGCTCTGGTTAGTCCAGAGTTTTTACTTTGGTTAAGACACACAAGGAGACACTTTTTATGGATGCAATTGTTAGCTGGCATGACGGATTACAATTTACTGCGGCAGCCACCAGCGGCCACGAAATCACCCTGGATGGCGACCCGGCTGTAGGCGGCACAGATTTAGGCGCACGGCCGTTGGAATTGATGCTCATGAGTCTGGCCGGCTGTACGGGCATGGACGTCATCTCCATTCTCAAAAAGAAGCGGCAAGACGTGACCGCGTTTGAGGTGAAAACCCACGCCGAACGCGCAGAAAATCATCCCAAGGTGTTTACAGCCGTTACCGTCGAATACATCATCACCGGCCACAACATCGATCCCAAGGCCGTGGAACGCGCCATCGACCTGTCGGAAAACGCCTACTGCCCGGCGCAGGCGATGTTGTCGCAAGCCGTGCCCATTCAACACACCTACCAGATCATCGAAGCCTGACGGCTGACAATCGTCTAGGTACGCTGCACAAAACGGCCGTTCCCTTGCCATTTTTTATCGAATCATGGTCAGGGGAACGGCCGTTTTATTTTCCACGCTACCCAAACACCTTATCGCAACACAATCCAGCTATTTGGTTAATAATTTTAACCTTTTAGCCGGAATTAAGTTTGATTATTAACCAAATTCGCGTTTTCAGATGTGACATTTGTCATCGAGAATCCGTCAATCTGTCACTGTCGCACCTTTGTGAAAAAATGCATAATCCACAGTAGATGCGGGGCTTCCACCCGCGATAATCGTCCCATCACAATTGCATTCCCAATTTGTCATTTACCAACCTGAAGCGAGATAACGGCCGTGTTTCCCACGCAGCGCCGTTATTCCCAATAAAAGAACCGTAACAAGTCCACTGGGAGGGGCTGCCCAACAGCGCCCCTCCCCCCTAAAGAAAAGGAGAGTCCCACCATGGCTAAAGGTCGAGTTGTCATTGATGTGGAACGGTGCAAAGGCTGCGAACTATGCCGCGAAGCCTGTCCCCCCGATATATTGGTTTTGGCCGAAGACTTAAATAGCAAAGGCTACCGCCCCGTCATTCTGTTAGATCCCAGCCACGACTGCACCGGCTGCGCCCTGTGCGCCACCGTCTGCCCGGATGGCTGCATCACTGTCTACCGTGACATCCCCCAAAAACCACAAAAAAAAGAACAGACGCTGAACGGCAAAGCCCTCAGCCTGGCCGCTTAGGAGGTGCAACATGGCTAAAGAATTATTAAAAGGAAATGTGGCCATCGCCGAAGCAGCGGTACGCGCTGGTTGTGAAGCATACTTCGGCTACCCCATCACCCCTCAAACCGAATTATTAGAGCATATGTCCAAACGCATGCCAGAATTAGGCCGCGTCTTTTTGCAGGCCGAATCCGAAGTCGCGGCCGTCAACATGGTATACGGCGCGGCGGCGGCCGGCGTGCGCGTCATGACTTCCTCCAGCAGCCCCGGCGTCAGCCTGATGCAGGAAGGATTCAGCTACATCGCCGGGTCGGAAGTGCCGGCCGTTGTGGTAGACGTGATGCGCGGCGGACCGGGCCTGGGCAACATCCAACCCAGCCAGGCCGATTACAACCAGGTCGTCAAGCAGGCCGGACATGGCGATTTTCACCCCATCGTCCTGGCGCCCTCCACCATCCAGGAAGCCATCGACATGATGGTGCTCTCGTTTGATCTGGCGGAAAAGTACCGCACACTGGTCTTTGTGGTGCTGGATGGAGCCATCGGGCAGATGATGGAACCGGCGGAACTGCCGCCAATGCGGGAAATGAATGGGAAACGGCCGTCCTGGGCTGTCACCGGGCAAAACAAGCGGCGGCTCAACGGCCATGTCCCCGACAAAAACGTCATCACCTCCATCCATCTCGGCGGCGAGGAGCTGCACGCCTTCAACGAAAAGCTGCAAGCCAAACTAGCCCTGATTACCGCCAACGAAATCCGCTACGAAGAAAGCTACATCGAAGACGCGGAAATTGTGGTGGTGGCCTTTGGCACAGCGGGGCGCGTGGCGGGAACGGCCGTAAAAAGCCTGCGCCAGGCAAACGTACCCGTTGGCCTGATCCGCCCCATCACCCTCTGGCCCTTCCCGGAAAAACGGCTGGCCCAACTGGCCGACCGCGCTAAAGCCTTCCTGGTTGTCGAAATGAACGCCGGGCAAATGCTCCACGACGTGCGCGAAGCTGTGGGCCGCCAAGTGCCGGTGGAATTCCTGGGACGCATGGGCGGGTTAATTCCCTTCACCGATGAAATCGAGCAAGAAATTCAGACCATTTGGCGGCGCAGCGAAGTGCTCGCCTCGCACCAACAATAATTACCTGCGGTTGGTTAAAAGGAGAACAAACTCATGGTCATGTTAGCACCTGAAAAACAACTTGAGAAACTGGTTTACGAACGGCCGCACAGCCTGGAAGAAGTCTACACCCATTACTGCCCCGGCTGCACCCACGGCGTCGCCCACCGCCTGATCGCCGAAGTGATCGACGAACTGAGCATTCAGGAACGTACGATCCTCGTGGCTCCGGTTGGCTGCGCGGTATTTGCCTACAATTATTTTGCGTTTGATTCCGTAGAAGCGGCGCACGGCCGTGCCCCGGCTATGGCCACCGGCCTCAAGCGCGTCAACCCAGACAACATCGTCTTCACTTACCAGGGTGATGGCGACCTGGCCTCCATCGGCATCGCCGAAGCCATCCACGCCGCTTCTCGCGGCGAACAGCTCACGGTCATTTTCATCAACAACGCCATTTACGGCATGACCGGCGGCCAGATGGCTCCCACCTCCCTACTCGGCCAGGTGACCACATCATCGCCAAACGGCCGTGATCAACGCACCACCGGCCAGCCCATGCGCATCGCTGAAATGATGGCCGCCCTGCCCGGCGTTGTCTACAGCGTCCGCCGCAGCCTCCACGACGCCCGCCACGTCATCCAGGCCAAACAAGCCATCAAAACGGCTTTCGAAGCCCAAATACAAGGGTTGGGCTTCAGCATCGTCGAACTGCTTTCCAGCTGCCCCACAAACTGGGGCATGACCCCCACCGACGCCGCCCACTGGGTCCGCGACGAAATGATCCCGGTTTTCCCGCTGGGCGATTATAAAGTAGACGAGGCGCTGCAAAACAAACGCGCCCGCAATTAATGTGAACCTGGGAGCGCGGCCAGTTCCGTCCGCGCTTGCCGGCGCACCCGCCTGCTTTCCCAGGAACAAAGGAGACCTAAAATGACCTGTCCATGGACACGGCGTTATGCCCAACGAATGCAAGGTATGAGCGGTTCCATCATCCGCGAACTGCTAAAGTTAACCGAACAGCCGGACATCATCTCCTTTGCCGGCGGCCTGCCCGCCCCGGAAGTGTTCCCGGTCGCCCAATTTGAGGCAGCGACCCAACGCGTTCTGGCCAACCACGGCGCGCAAGCGCTGCAATACTCCACCACCGAAGGCTACCGGCCGCTGCGCGAATACATCGTGCAAAAGATGAGCCGTTATGGCATTAAAACGCGCCCGGAAAACGTGCTGATCACCAGCGGAGCGCAGCAAGCCCTGGACCTCATCGGCAAGGTGATGCTGGACCCGGGTGATGTGATTTTAACCGAGCAGCCCACCTACATGGGCGCGCTGCAAGCCTGGCGCGCCTACCAGGCCGACTATGTAACTGTGCCGGTGGACGACGACGGGATTTGCCTGGACGAGCGTTTTATCGAAGCGCTGCGCGCCGGGCCAAAGTTCATGTACATCCTGCCCAACTTCCAAAATCCGGCCGGCGTCACCCTGTCGCTGGAGCGCCGCCGCAAGCTGGTGCAAATTGCCGACCATTACGGCATTCCGATCATTGAGGACGATCCCTATGGCGATTTGCGGTATGAAGGCGAGCATTTGCCGCCCCTGATTGCCATGGACGCCGATTTTCAGGAAGAAACCAGGCCGAATGGCAACGGCCGTTCCTTCACCCGCGGCGACGTGATCTATCTGGGAACCTTCTCCAAAACGCTGGCCCCCGGTCTGCGCCTGGGTTGGATGGTCGCTCCGGAAGAAGTCATCAGGCGCTGCGTGATGGCCAAACAAGGCATGGACCTGCACACCAGCACCTTCTCGCAAATGGTGGCCTATGAAGTCGCCAGAGATGGTTTTTTGGACGAGCACAAGCTCCTGATTCGCCAGGTTTACCACGAACGACGCGACGTGATGCTGGCGGCGATGGAGGAGCATTTCCCGCTGGGCATTTATTGGACACGGCCGTCTGGCGGCCTGTTCCTCTGGGTCACCCTGCCAGAATGGATGGATGCCGCCGACCTGCTCAAAACAGCCATCGAGAACAAAGTCGCGTTTGTCCCCGGCGCGGCCTTCCATCCCAACGCCAGCGAAGGCGTGGGCCACAACACTGCCCGATTCAACTTCTCCAATGCCCAACCCGCGCAAATCGAAGAGGGCATTCGACGGCTGGGTCAGGTTCTCACCCGCGCTATCGCCGAACACCACGAAGTACAAATCGAGCCAGAACTTGGGCTGGCCTGATTTTAGGAGCTAAAGGAAATTAACATGGAAACTTCAATCGTAATTGCCGGATTCGGGGGACAAGGGGTTTTGTTTGCCGGGCAGCTTCTGGCTTATGCCGGCATGGACAATAATTTACACGTCACCTGGATTCCTTCTTATGGGCCAGAAATGCGCGGCGGCACGGCCAACTGCACGGTCATCGTCAGCGACGAGCCGGTTGGCGCGCCCATCGTCGCCAGACCAGACGTGGCTGTAGTACTCAATTTGCCTTCGCTGGAAAAGTACGAACCCCTGGTGAAGCCGGGCGGCCTGTTGGTTGTTAACAGCTCGCTCATCGCGCAAAAAGTAAGCCGCAACGATGTAGACGTGGCCTATGTGCCCGCTAACGATATTGCCGATGAACTGGGTTCGGCTAAGATGATGAACATGGCTACGTTGGGCGCGTTGCTGGCCCGACGGCCGTTCCTGACTCTGGACCAGCTCATGCTCACGTTGGATGCCCATCTCCCGGCGCGCAAAGCCCACCTGCTGGCCGCCAACAAACAGGTCATTCAGAAAGGGTACGAAGCGGCGACGGCCGTACCGGCCTAATTTTGAACCACAAAGCGCAGATGAACCTGGTTCTCATCCAGGTTCATCTGCGCCTAAAAATCCCACGACAGCCCAAGTTTACGCGGGTTGATCATTCCCCACTTTTCACCATCATCGGCAAATACGCACGCGGCGGCAGGATAATCGGCACAGTCATTAGGCTCCGATTGTTGCTGTTGTTAAGATCCGTCGTGGCCGCGCTGACGGCCGTTTCGTTCACCAATTCGCGCCCCGACAAACCTACCTGTAACACCAACTGAACTGTAGAGGACACGGCCGTTTCCAATACCGGCAGCGTACACAAAACAGTAGGCGACTGGTCCACGCACTGCCAGCCGCCGCTGTGGATGGCCAGCAAGGCGGCATTCACCGGCAGGCTGTTTTGCAGCGACAGGCTTTCGGCTGGGTCCGGCCCGGCGTTGATCACCGTCAGCGTCACGGTAATCACCTCCCCGCTGTGTACAGCGGTCGGCCTGACGGCCTGCGTCACGGCCAGATCCGCCTGCGCGCCGCTGGCCGGCAGCACGGCCGTCGCCACAGACGCTGTGTTGTTACCCACCTGCGGATCGGGCAGGGCCGACGCGATCACGGCCGTGTTGGTGATCGTTCCGGTAAAGCCAGGGGCCAGGGTGTACAGCCTGACTATCGACGATTCGCCAGCCGCCAGGACGGCGCGTGTGCAGGTTACGGCCGTCGCACCCTGGCAGCTCCAGCCAACGGCCGTATGGCTCAGATAAGAGACCCCCTCCGGCAGCGTATCGGTCAGGGTGATAAAAGAGGCCGCATCTGGGCCAGCGTTGGTGACAACCAGCGTGTAGGTTAGCGGCTGGCCCTGTAGAACGGCCGTGGGAACGGCCGTCTTCATGATCTGCAAATCGGCCGCCGGACTGGTCACGCGGGTTACGGCGTCATCCTGGTTTTGCGATAGGTCTACATCGAAGGTTGGCGCGGCGACAACGGCCGTATTGGTCAGGATGCCGCTGCTGGTTGGCGTTGTGGCCTCTACCCGCACATCCGGGGCTGCGCCCACAGGCAAATCCGCAGTATATACGCAAACGACCAAACCGGCGGGCGTCTGGCAAGACCAATTGGGGGCAACGGCCGTTACCTCTGTTAAACCAGCCGGCAGCGTATCTGTCACCGTTACATTGGCCGCCGAGTCAGGGCCATCGTTAAAAACGGTCAGGGTATACACCAGCGGTTCCGCCAGTCCGGCAGCCGCCGCCGACACAGATTTAACGAGGCGCAAATCGCTGTTCTGGCCCGGCACAAACTCAAAACTGCCACTGTCGCACACCGCGCCTTGCGGCCGGACCACACCGCGCTGATCCACAGTCACCGGGTTGCCCAGCGTATCGGCGCAATCCGCCGCGTCGATGGCCGGACTGCCTGCCCGTAAACCATGCGTCTGGGAAGGACCGCCGTTGTCTTGCAGGGGACCCAATGTCGGGTCCGTGTTGATTTGGTCGCTGGCGGCCTGAAACTCACACTCGTTGGCGCTGTCGATGTTATACCCCAGCGAAACATACGCGGACGTTTGTAAACTTCGGCCGCAGTTACCGCCGGTATTGGCGGCTACGATGCTATTTTTCAGCGTAATCAGACCGGCTTGCGGCGCAGCCGGAGCCGCACCCATCATCAACAAACCCTGCTGATGGGTGTTGTAAATGCCGCCGCCGGTTCCGGCAAAATTGGCAAAGATGGTCGAATGGTCAATGTTGACGGCCAAAACGCCTTCGTAATACACCCAAACGCCGCCGCCCAGATATTGGCTGGCGCGATTATGGCTGATGGTGACATTGGTCAGGTTGGTCGTACCGCCGGTTAGATAAAGACCGCCGCCGTTGCTGCCGGCCACGTTATAGCTGATGGCGCTGGATTGGATGTTGACGTCGCTCGTGCCGGCGTGGATGATGCCGGCGCCGTAATAGGTAGCGTGATTGCTCAAGATGCTGCTGTTGATGATCGTCAGGCGACCGCCGTTATAGATGCCGCCGCCAAACCCGGCGATGTTGCCGGAAACCGTTGTGTGTTGCAGGGTTAAGTGGCCGCCGTTGTTATAAATCCCGCCGCCGCCGCCACTGCTTAAGATGGGTTGTCCTGGGCTGGCCTGATTTTGCGTCACCAACACATTGGTCAGCGTCAGGGCGCAGCCGGAAATGAGCGAGAAGCCGCCGCCAGAGTAATTGACGCTGGTTCCCACGCCCAAATCACCGCCCTGAACGGTTACATCGCTGACAGCAGCCTGGGTGGCTGCGCCCGGCTGGTGAAACACGCGGTCAATGCCGTTGCCGTCAATGATCGTCTGGGCCGGGCCGGCCCCAACCAGGGCGACGCTTTGCAAAATATCCAGGTCGCCGGTGGCATTGCCGTTCTCTTCCACCACGCCGACCGGATCGGCCAGGGTGAGCAGATAATGGCCGGCGGGAATGGAAATGACGTCGTTTTCACCGGAACCGGCGGCGCAGGCATCGACGGCCGTATCCATATTGGCCGCCTGGATCGCTTCGCGCAAAGAACACAAACCGTTGGCATCCAGTTCATCCAGGGTGGTGGTGACGTTGATGAAGGTCTCTGGCGCAGCATGGATGCGCGGGGGATGGAGCCAGAAAACGGCCGTACCCATCAAGCCAAACGCCGTCATCAAGGCCACAACGAGGGCTGCTATTCGTCGCATGGTCATATCTCCTGATAAACGCTGCCAGTCAAGTGGATAACGGGTTCGTAGGCTTTGTGGCGCACGATCACGCTGGCAGCCGCTCTCGATAAAAAAATGGGGGCATAGTCGCCCATGCCCCCATTCCTTTTTCCTTTCCGCCCTCAGACCAATTATCTGGTTACGAGAGGCAAGAAACTCATGAATGGCGAGACGTTGATGGTGGCAACGGCCGTGTTGTTGCTGGCGTTGCTATCATTGACGGCGAACACATTGAACTGCTGCTGCACCGTGCCAACCGTCTTGGCCTGCAAAACGACTGTCGCCGTCGCTTGCTGCCCGTTTTCCAACACGCCGATGGTACAAGCGAGCTGGTTGCCAGTCATTGTGCAAATGTCCGACGAGACAAAGCTGATAGACGTCGGCAGCAAACTCGTAATTTGCACGCCGCCGGCCGCCGACGGGCCGCTGTTGGCGACCGTAAGCGTCACAGTGACCCATTCCATTGGGTGGACCGGATCCGGCGCGGCTGAAGCGCTGAGGCCAACATCGGCCAGCGCGCCCAGCGAGTTGGTATCGGTGGCGGTGTTGTTAGCCAGATTCGGATCGGTCGTGCCTGCGGGCGGCGTCACTTCAGCTGTGTTGATCAACAACCCGGTAGCCGTGTTGGCGACCGTCGCCGAAGCGAGAATGGTAATCCCACCGCCGACCGGGATGTTGACGCTGAGGTCGATATCGCCGGTGCCGCTGGCGCTGGCGCAGCTTGCGCCGCCGCTGGAGGCACACTGCCAGGCTGCGCCCAACAGCGTCGCCGGGAAGTTGTCCACGACTTGCGCGCCGTTCACGTCACTGGGACCGGCATTGCTCACGGTGATGGTGTATGTCAGGGTCTCACCAGCCACGATGTTGACTTGTCCATCGCTCTTGGTAATGGCTAGATCGGCTACCAGCTTGACCTGGGTGGTGGTGGTGGCTGTGTTGTTGTCGGCGTTGTCATCATACTCGTCGGCAGAGACAACGGCCGTATTCGCCAAAGACCCGGTCGTGCTGCTGTCTACCAGAGCGACAATGGTCACTTGTGCGGTTCCGGCATTCGCCAGAGCGCCCAGATCGCAGGTCACAACCCCGCTGGCTTCCGCACAAGTCGGCGAACCAGGCACGGCGGAGACAAACGACACACCGGCAGGCAGCGTATCCACCACCATTACGTTGGTGGCGCCATCCGGCCCCTGGTTGGTTACGCCGATGGTATAAGTCACTTGCTCGCCAGCAGTTACCGGATCGGGCGTATCGCTCTTGGTGATGGCGAGATCGGCGGTTTTGATGGCAGTGGTGATCACGGCCGTGTTGTTCGTCAAGTCCGGGTCTGTGTCCACAGCCGCCACGCCCGCGCTGTTGGTTAGCGGCGCATCGGCAGCGGCATCTACGGTTACAGCAAGCGTAACGGTGACATTGGCTCCACTCGCCAGAGGTGCAATTGCGCAAGTGATGTCCCCGCTGCTGTGCGTACACGTTGGTGAACCTGGGGTTGAGGACACAAAGGCCACATCCATTGGCAGCGTGTCGGTCAAGGTTGCTGCGGCCGTCATATCGCTGGGGCCTTGATTGGTCACGACGATTTCATAGGTCAGGGTCGCGCCGGGAATAACCGGGTCCGGCGCGCCGCTTTTAACCACTTTCAGGTCCGTTTGCGCGACGAGATCGGTGGTGTCTGTGGCGCTGTCGTTGGTCGAGTTGGTATCTACCATGCCAACCGGCGGCGCGACGGCGGCAGTGTTGCTCAAGGCGCCGGAATCGTCGCTGGCGATTGTGCCGGTTGCCGTGAAGGTGGCTTCGCCGCCCACAAGCAGGTTGACGGTAGCGTTGATGCTGCCCGTGCCGCTGGCCATGTCGCAGCCAGATCCGGCCGTGGCCGAGCAGGTCCAGGTCACGCTGCCCAAGACGCCGGTAAAGCTATCCGTGACAGTCGCGCCGGTCACGTCGCTGGGACCAAGGTTACTGACGGTGATGGTGTAGGTGTGCGATGCGCCGGGAACGGCCGTACTCAACCCATCCGTCTTGGCAATCGCCAGGTCGGTTTCGCCAAAGTTGAAGTTGTTGTAATCCAACAGGTACATACCGCCTTCCACATCAGCCACATAGATAGCTCCGGCGATGGCCACGCGGGAAGCGTAACCGGCGGTGTCGTAGTAACCTACCTGAGTAGGCGCAGTCGGCGTACTGATGTCGACGACAAAAGCGCCGTCAGAACCGCCAGCCACCACGGCGCGATTTCCCACCACGGCCACGTCCAAAGCCAGCGGCAAATCAATGCCTGTTAATTCACCCACCTGGCTGATGTTGTTGGGGTCACTGATGTCGATGATCTTCAGGCCGCCGTCGTCGGCCGCCAGATAGGCATAACTGCCCACTACATCCACATCCCAGGCGGCTCCGGTCGCCAGAGCCAATGAATCGGCCACTGCCGGGCTGGCCGGGTTGCTAACATCAACCACATAGAAGCCGTCCAGATCAGCCGCAACGTAGGCATAATTTCCGACAACGTCCACGCCGACGGCGTAGGGCAAGTCCGGCGCGCCCAGGCTGCCAGCGAAGGTCGGATTCAAAGGATCAGAGATGTCGGCGATGAAGAGGCCTTCCAGGCTGTCGGCGAGGTAGGCAAAATTGCCGCTGAGGGCTATGTCGACGGCGACGTCATGGGTAGGGAGAGAGGCAACGGCCGTTAGCAAACCCGGCGCGCTCACATCCACCACCTGCAATCCGCCAAACGAATCGGCGGCAAACGCATAATCACCGGCAAGCTGCACATTGAGAGCATAATCCGCCAGCGTGGCAGTATCAGCCTTAACGGGGGCAGTTCGGTCGGCCGCGTTTGTGCTGGCCAGACCCCTTAAGCCATCCGCACTAAACGCATACGGGCTGGTTTGGGAAACCGCCACGCCATTCACTTCACCCAGCGATGCAAAACGGCCGATGATATTCGGATTATTCACCACACTAAAGTCGATGATACTCATTCCCGCCCAACTGTCGGCCACATAAATACGATTGTTTCCGGCGGCCAGGGCCACCGCGTAACCCTCGGTATCTACGTTTGGCGGCGTAAAGGGCACAGGGTTGGCCGGATTCACAGCATTAAACAAGCGCACACCGGCTGTATCATCAGCCACAAACACATAATTACCAAAGTAATCGACATCCAGCGCCTGACCGGCCGTGGCCGGATTGCTGAGAGAAACCATCAGCGCCGGGTTCGAAATGTCGATGATGTGCAGCCCGCCGCCGGTATCGGCGACATAGGCGAGCACACGCGTCGCATTGACGGCAATACCCTCAGCATAATCGGTTAATGGGAGGGTGGTTTCCAGACCAAAAAGCGGCGCGATTTCGTAAGACTCGATGCCGGCCGTACCGGCCGCGACAAAGGCGTAAATTTCACCCAGGCCGCCATTCACCAGACCTACATCACGGGCGCTGTCACCGGTGGGTGCGGCATTGACAAAAGCCGGGGTGGTTGGGACGCTGACATCCAGCGCCACGATACCGCCGGTATCAAACGCAACCACAGCATATGTGCCATACACGTCTACCGCTAAGGCATAATCGGTGGTATCGGCCGTATTGTAATTAGAGACAAAAGTGGGTTTGGTAGGGCTGCCAGGGTTGGTAACATTCAAAATAAAGATTCCGGCGTTTCCGGCGGCGACAAAGATGTTGCCAGAAGCATCGGGAATCGTGATCTCTTCGACGATGGCATCTGGGCCGCCTAAAACTGACAAGGGATCGGATTCTTGAACAACAACCGGATTGGCTGGATTGGTGAGATTGAGAATGACAACTTTGGGGCCAACGCCGAGATAGGCATACTGACCATAAAAAGTCACGGCGCGCGAGTCACCGCCAATTTGGGATACATAGTCTACATTGTTGGCATCTATAGCCCTCACCAGGGCCAATCCACCGAGCGAGAGGAGGGCAATGATGACCAGGATAGCTGCAAATGCCCTATAGGTACGATGGCTTTTCATAATTTTTCCTCATTAAAAGCGCTGTGCCGGAGTATTGCGACTCCGGCACAGCGAATCTAATAGTATCGTTTAACGCCGCGTCCGAACGTCAATAGTCTCAGAGTTTTGGCTGCATCCAGCCGTATTGCACGCTCTGACATAGTACCAATACCTGGTATTGGCATTCACGGATCGGTCGTTGTAGGTGCTGATATTGACATTGGTTGTGCCGATACGAGCGAAGGTAGCGCCGTCTGTGCTGCGGAATATCTCGAAGTAGGTTTCATTGGTCGAGTTATCCATCCAGTCCAAAGTGACCCTGTTTTTCTGTACACGGGAGGCGAGGAGCTGAGATGGCGCGCCCGGGATTTCGGAGGCGATAACGGCCGTTACCACATTCGTATACGGCGATACCGCCGACCCACCACCGGCAAACGCTTGTACCCGGTAAGAGTAAGTGGTTTGCGTGCCTACGGCCGTGTCTGTGTAGGTGGCGATGTTTGCCCCATTGACGGTGGCGATTCGCGCCCAGACAACGTCTGGTCCTGTGCCGTTGGCTCGTTCCACATAAAAGCCTTGCTCGTTGTTGGCATTATCTGTCCAGGTGAGCAAGACTTGCGGCCCGGCCTGAACGGTGGCTACCAGATTGGTTGGCGCAATGGGCGCAATGGCCGGCGTCGTTACTGTGGCGCTGTTTGAGGCGCCCGAGGAACCGGCCGTGTTGAAGGCAAAGGCGCGGTACCAATAGGTGGTGGAGGGCACGGCCGTTGTATCGCTGTAGCTGGTCGCATTCGGGTTGGCCACCACAAAGGTCGTGGTCCACGGGCCATTCGGGCCGGTTGTGTTACGCTCGATGCGATAACCGGTAACAAGGCCACTGGCCGCGCTCCAACTCAGGTCTACACGGTTGCCGCTGATGGCTGTGGCTCCCAGCGTGCCGACCCAGGTGGGCAGGCCGCCGGTGCTGGCCGTTACCGGAATGTCCCAGGTGGATTGGCCAATGTCGTTATAAGCCGCCACGCGGTAGTTGTAGGTCATGCCTGAGAGAACACCTGTATCTGTCCAGGCATTGCCGCCTGTCGCGCCGCCCGGTGTCTGGCTGGGGATGCGGGCCACTTCGTAGAAATCACCCATCACCGGCACATCTTGCCGCTGGATAATAAAGCCGATTTCCAATTCGGCCTGATCGAACCAGGACAATTCAACGGAGTTTGGCGTGACGCCAACGACTTTGGTGTTCATGGGATTCAAAGGCAGATCAATGGGCGTGGTGATAATCGCCAGCGGAGAATCGGCGCTGTCGCCTTGCCCGTTGAAGGCTACAACCTTAAAGCCATAGGTTTTGCCGATGTTCATGGCGTCGTTGACAAGTGTTGTGGCGTCATAGACAACGGCCAGTCTGTCCCAGGAAGCGGTCAGGTCGCTGGCGCCGTAGCGGATCCAGACTTCGTAGCCATCGGCGGCGGGGACAGCTTCCCAATCCAGTTGAACGGCGAAGGGGTTGAGGGAGATTGCTGTTAACCAACCAGGCGCGGCGGGAACGGCCGTGAGATCGCTGCTGTCACGGCCGACGGGATAGGGGCTGCCCTTGCCGGTCATCAACCAGGTCGCGTAGGCCACACCACCCCAGTTATCCTGCAGCCCTTCCGTGCCATCCAACGACGTCATGATATCGAAGTCGGGGATGTTGTCGCTGAGGTAGTTGGGGGTTAATGGGTAATTCGGGTCCAGCAAGTTTGGCGGACCTTCCGGGCGAACGTTTAGACCCAGAGCGGCGCTTTCTGTGCGCAGATGCTCCATAAATTCGCGGGTGTGGGTCTGCCAGTAAGCAGTCGCCGAAGCCGTCAGAGCGGAGCCGGCCGGCGCGGCAAACCGGTAGGTGATGACATCCCAATTTTGTCCATCCGGGTAACGACCGAAGTCTTCACGTGGGGCTTTGGTGATGGGATCATCGTAGGTCACGAATTTGGTGCCGGCGGCGCTGTAATCGGCATAGGTGAAACCGGCCGGGGGAATGCGGTTGTCGAACAGGATCGTGGTATTAATCAGGTTAACGGACATCGCGTAATTGCCCGTACCGGCATCCAGCGAGCCAGTCCGCTTTTCATAGATCATGACCTGGTTGTCGACGGTCGCGTCGATGACATTGGTTAGAGCGCGGTCGTCTAACTGCAGGCTGGCGGGGTCGTCATAGAGCTGCGCCGCGGCTTCGTCGTAGTAGCCGGAGACATAGACGGGGCTGCCATTGGCGTCTGCGACGGTGAGGCTGACAAACAGGCGACGGCCGTCGGGATAACCGGTAGGAATACGATGGCCGGATTCGTTGGTCACCTGAACCTGAACCTCATAGATGCCCGCCGACACTTCAACCGGTGCGCTCAATACATCCAACTTCACAGCTTCCAACATTTCAACTTCAGCGTTGCGCTGGGCGCGCGTCCACATGGTATCCCGCGAAGAAAGCATGCCGGGGAAGATGCGTACATCATTGCCCGTCACCGCTCCGATTACTTCCAGGTCTACTTCGGGGTAGAGGATGGACATCATCATGGGCAGTTCGCGGTTAGAACCCTGGAATTTATGGAAGGCTGTGCCGCCGTTCGGATTGCGATCTTTGGCGTAGGGGAACCACCCAGACAAAACCGGATCGGCGCTTAAGGAAACCGGAATATCGTCGGCGTATTCGTGCTTCTGGGTGGGCATGTGGCAGTCCTGGCAGCGTTGATCGTCGCCGCCGACGCCATCACCGAAGGAGCTGTAACGCCATTCTGTGTAGGTACGTTGTTCGGGCATCCCATGATTGAGCACCGGAATGGTCAGGTCATGGCAACCGCCACAGAACTCAGAAGTTCTGATGAAATCGCCCTCAAAGGTTGTGTGTTCCGGCGAAAACGACTGACCCTGGTAATTGTAAGAGCCATCTGGATTTTGCGGTGGGCCAATAGGCGCTTCAAAATGCAGGGGCACGGAGCCATCCGGCGCAAAAGCGGGTTGTCCGCTGGCGTCAATGCCACCGGGCAACTGCCAACCAGGCGGGTAGACGCCGTAAGCCTGACCGGTGTAGTTGGTGCCGGCCAGGGGGATGTCGCTGAAATAGATTTCGGCCGTGCCGGGGTATTTCCCACCGTAGGTCATGCCATCATTGATCTGGAAAGTGGCATCGCCATAGGGGTTACCGGCAACGGGACCTTGAGGATAGGCATTCCCCGTATGCGGCCAATCGCTGATGCCGGCCATCATGTTCCAGACTGGGTCGTTGGGGTCCAGGTCGGCGCGCTGCATTTCCACGCCGCCGATGGTGCGATGGCAAAATTCGCAGAGGATACCTTCGCCATCGGTAGAGAGTACGATGCTGTTGATAGCGTTGCTGGTATCGGCCATTCCAGCGAGATTGGGGTCTGTGCGGCCGGAGTACCAGGCATTGGGGCTGTGGCAGCGCACGCACACATTGCCTGCGCCATCTTCGCCGGTCAGGTTCAGGACTGTTTGGTTTACAATCTGCTGATTGGCGCGGAAGATGGGGTCGCGGAAAGCATTCGCGTGGGCGGAACCGGCCCAGTTGCCAAAGTGCCCGGCTTGTTGATCGATGGTGCCGCCGTGGCAAGCGCCGCAGGTGACCACAAACTCGAAGGTGTTGTAGGGAGCCGGGAAGGTGATGTTGGTTAATTCTTGTTCTTGGGTGCCGGGATTGGGCACGGACACGTTGTCGGGTGTGGGGCGGCCACCGGGCACGTCCGCATAGCTGACGCTGATAACGGCGAGCATGGCAACCATCACAACCAAGACGAGTAAGATGAGCCGGCTCCGCGGGTTACGAATGGGCAGATTGGATTTGATGCGATCTATTAAGTGTGACATTAGTTTCCTCCCTCAGTTCCTGCTGTGGCGGGGGTTAATAGATAATCGCCGGAAAGCTGGAAGGCCTCGTTGAAACGGGTGTTGCCGATTATCGCGGCTTGTGGCGGTTGACTCTGGATGGTTTCGCCAGGGGCGGCGAAGCGCACGGGCTGGCTCAGGAATTGCGCCTGGCCTTCTTTGGTCAAAGGGTTGTAATCGAGTTCCAGGTTGATTACGCCCTTGAATGTGTGAGGCCCGTAGCGATATTGGGTGACTTCAGCCGTGGCGTTGGCATCGGTAATTTTCCATTCGCCGTGGATGTACCATTTGCCTGCTTTTTGCCCGGGCATATCTTTGGCCGGTGAAAAAGCGGACATTTGGATTTCCAGAATGCCGGTGGTGAAGTTTGGATAATCGGGGTTGGTGACGGTGGCTTTGATGACAAAGCCGTCCTGGAGTGTGCCTTCGGTGATAACGGCCGTTCGCCCAGGATGAGCCACGTACGCGTCGGAGATACTCCAGCCGATTTCCTTCAAAAATTCAAACTGCCCTTTGATGCTAACCGGTCGGACAGGCGCTGAATCGACGACCGGTCGCTGGTCGGTTGGCGCTTTTGTAAAGGCGACGGTCTGGCTGAGACCTTCTTTGAGGGTCTCGGCAAGCATATTGGGAGGAGCGGCCAGAACCGCTACCAGGAGCAGTACGCCAAACCCGAGTATGGCTACCGCTAAACGAATCTTCTTTCTATGGGGCATAGTATCCTCCTTTGGTAATTTGTGATTGATTAGCCCGCTTATCTTCAATAAAAAATTTGATGCAAAGTGCACAAGGGTAATTATTAAAGAAAACAGGCGGCCTGAACGTTCTGGTTCATTGCGAATTGTTGGGGCAATCTTCACAATTGAGGGAGGGGGTTGGAGGGTGGAATTATTCAGACCCCAAGGGTTTGCTTCTGAGAATTTGGATGATTGGGGAATTATTCAGACCCCAAGGGTTTGCTTCTGAGAATTTGGATGATTGGGGAATTATTCAGACCCCAAGGGTTTGCTTCTGAGAATTTGGATGATTGGGGTATCAAACCCTTGGGGTCTACCGATCAATTTGGGGAGGTGAGATATTAGGGGTGAAAGAGCGCGCTGCCCGCAAGCGCTTTGTCGATTTGGCAAAGCAAGTTGGCCGGGTTGATGGGTTTGACGAGGTAACTGCTGACGCCGAATTGGCGGGCGCTAACGGCCGTTTGCATATCTGAACAGGAGGTAAGCACAATAATCGGCAGGGTGGGCGAAAACCGGCGAATCGCCCCCAACAGCAGAAGCCCGCTTTGCGCCGGTATGTCTATTTCCAGGAGCAGAAGTTTGAAACGGCCGTTTGCCAGACAATCCACCACTTCTCGACCCGGCCGCGTTGCCCGAACTTCATAGCCACCATACTCTAACAAATGCGTCAATGTTACCCGGACATTGGCATCTGAATCGGCAATCAAGATATGTGGTGTGTACACTTCAATTTTCTCCCTGATCCGATTCCAATTTTGCCTTGCCGACCAATGGTTTGCGTATGCTAAATTGTTTCAACCGCTTCCCATCATCTATCCAAAGCAAGCAGCACGCTAAACTTAGCGTGCGTCTCTTGAATCATATTTCTTT
Source organism: Chloroflexota bacterium (assembly GCA_017993775.1). Classification (GTDB taxonomy): domain Bacteria; phylum Chloroflexota; class Anaerolineae; order Promineifilales; family Promineifilaceae; genus Leptovillus. Next base: position 108,765 of record JAGOMA010000005.1, read on the forward strand.
TTTAGGAGAAAATTGTTTGGGGTTGTGTGTAATTGTTGAGGTGATATACGGTTAAAATCAATTTTTCGGGTGGTTTTCTCAACAAACCAGCCGATAACCAACGCCCCGGATGGTAATGATGATCGACGGGCGGCGGGGATCCTCTTCCAAAGCCTTTCGTAGTTCGTGAATTCGGCCGCGAGCCAGATCGTTCGCTTCAATTTGCGTTAAGTCATATCCTTGCGCTTCCTCTACCAGAGCCACGTAACCAATGGTTTCCGGCGCGTGCCGCATCAGCGCCAGCATATAATCAAACGAGGTGGGGGTCACATTCACAATTTGTCCGTCGGAAAATATCTGCCGGGCAATGAGGTCTACGGTAATTTTGCCACAATGTAAGAAGCGTTGATTGGCTGCCTGAGCCTCTTTTCCTCCAGTTGAAACCGCCAACGAGTCGTTGCTGCCTTCCAACTGCGCCAATAAGCTTTTCATTTCTTGCACAATATCCTGAGAGGAGTTGGGGCGTTTGCTAAGGAATATATTCACCCGATGCAAAATGTCGATGGGGTTGATGGGTTTAAACAGGTAATCATTGGCCCCTTTGCGCATGGCCTCGATGGCCGAATCCAACGATGCGTAGGCGGTCAGGATAAGGATAGGCATGCGGGGATGAAGTTGGCGGATTTCTGGCAGCAGATCCAGCCCGCTTTTTTCGGGCATACGGATGTCTAAAAACATGATATCGAAGGCGCGTTGGCGTAAGTAAGTCAGGGCCTCGCTGGGAGCGGCGGCCGAGTAAACCTGGTACCCTTCGTCTCGCAAAATAACGGCGAGGGTTTCGCGCAAATTTTGTTCGTCATCAACTATCAAAATGGTAGATGATTCAGGCACTACTGACTCCTTGTCGTGTTTTATTTATCAGATGGTTAACGGCCGTTACACGGCAACCAGATAGTAAAAACCGCCCCTTGGTGTGGCAATTCAGCATTCTCCACCGTAATCTGCCCACCATGATTTTGCACAATATCGTAACAAATTGCCAAACCCAGGCCCATCCCAGACTCCTTGGTGGTAAAAAACGGCTCAAACAAATTGGGAATTACTTTCGCATCCAGTCCAGGACCGGTATCCTGCAATTGTAAACCAACCCGGTCTGTTTCCAGATCATACAATATGCGTAAGGTTAGTTCGCCGCCATGCGGCTGCATCGCATCCACAGCGTTAAGCGAAATGTTCAACAACACCTGTTTGAGCTGATTGGCGATCCCCATCGTCGTAAAATCGGCTGGAATCGAAGACGTGTCTACCACCCAACGCACATGATTCTGCTGAAAATGGGGCTGCAAAATCGCCTGAGTCTCTTCAATGAGTTTTTGCACCGAAAAAGGCACAATGTCCTGGCTGCTTCGCGGGCGGTAAACTTCGCGCAGTTGCACCACCAGATCAGACAGGCGGCCTGTTTCGGAAGAAGCCATCTCCAAATAAGTGGTAATAGGATGTTCCTCTGTGAGACGCCGCTGGCTGATGAACAAACAATTTTTTATGGTTTGCAGCGGATTATTCATCTCGTGGGCTACAGAGGCGATCATCCGTCCCATGGCGGTTAATTTTTCGGTTTGAATCAGGTGTTGGCGCATGGCTTGTTCCTGGTTCAGCACCGCTTGCAGGTTTTGGTGCATTTGGGCGTTGTGGATGGCCAAAGCGGCCTGAGAAGCCAACGCTTCCAGGCGACGCAAAATACTTGTGTCGAAATGCTTGAGCTGACTATGATGAGCAATCAGGAAACCGATGGTTTGCTGACCCACGCTCAGGGGCGCAACCGCCATCGTTTCTGGCAAAATTGGGCTGGTTTCTTTCTGATCGGCAGAATAATCTTTGAGTTCTACCAGAACAGGTTTGCTGGTCTGAACCATCCATTCATACTGGGTGTCGGTTAGAAGCGATGGCGCGGCATCGTCTGTGGCAAACAGGTGGATGGATTGGGCAACGGCCGTTGCCAAGGTCGATTGGCGCCATTCAGACCCATCCACGCCCAATAAAACTGTCGCTTCCTCACAGGCTACCACCTGTTGGCACTGCTGCAAAACCATTTTTAGCACATCGTCTAGCTGCAAGCTCTGGCTAAAGACCTTGGCTGCCCCCACCAACGCCTCGGCAATTTGCCGCTGCGAGCGTTCGGATTGATACAGGCGCGAAGATTCAATGGCAATCGCCGCCGACGCCGCCAGCCGCGACAAGGCAACCTCGTCATTGGACGAAAAGGCAAACGGCTTCAGGCTGCGTATGCTGATAGTACCCAATTCGCGCTCGCCATTGGCAATTAAGGGCGCGACCAACAGCGCGCCAGTCGACCAGGAATATTGAATCCCTTCAGTTTTTACAACCTCCAGATCAGGGTAAGCCATAATGGACTGCGTGGACAACGCCTGGCTCAACAAACTTTCGCGCAAATCAACAAAAAGCGTCATCAGGCTGGGTTCGGTGACGCCACTCCAGATAACAGGGGTCAACAGATGCTCCTGTTCGTCGGCCAGATGGATGACTACCTGATCCATTTGTGGGATGAGCACCTGGGTTGAATCGGCGATGAGCTGTAGGAGTTTGTCCATTTCCAAACTTTCGTTCAGAGCCTGGTTGATCGTCGCCAGGGTTTCCGTTTCGCGCAGTTGGCGCTGAATGCGGGTGTGTTGGCGGGCGTGGTTGATGGCCACGGCCGCCCAACTGGCGGCAGCCAAAATCAGGCGGCTGTCTTCTTCATCGAAGGCGTTTTGCTGGCTGTGGATGGCTTGCATGAGGCCGATGGTTTCCTGGCCTACTCGCAGAGGGACGAGCATGAGGGCGCGTTGGGGATCGTAACAGGGATAAGCGCAGTTTTTGAGGTAGAAAAGGCAGTCGACGGCCGTGGACAGATACGGCCGTTCCGCAGCCAATACTTCCGCCAATAGCCCATTCTCGATTGGGATGCGCTGCCCTTTCAAATAACCAAACCCCAACCCGCCAGTCGCCTGGCACACCAATTCCGCGCCCTCACGCAACAAAATGGTCAGGCACTCGGCGGCCAGCAGCGGCATAATTTGTTCCACGATCCGGCTCAGAACCACGTCCATTTCCAGACTGGAAACCAACGAACGGCTCAGTTGGCTCAACGTTTGCAGCTCTTGATTTTGTTTGGATAGCTGGAATTCCGCTTTTTTGCGGGCGCTGATGTTCCGCACCATGCTGGTCAGGCCAGTAACCCGACCATTCTGATCTTCAATCACCGAAGAACTAATTTCCACGGGCAAAATCTCCCCGTTGATATTGATGATTTCGTATTCGGAGCTGCGCGTCCCCCGGGTCGAGAGCAGTTGTTGGATATTGTTTTGAGCCTGAAAACGACCTTCGGGCGTCAGAAATTCATGGGTTCTGTGGCCGATGAGCGTTTGGGGAGTCTGTGCGCCGGTCATTTGGGCCATTTGTTCGTTACAAAACAAAATTTTGCCGTCCAGACTGGTGAGCAAAATACCGTCAGGAGACGTTTCCACCAGACTGCGATAGCGTGTTTCGCTGTCTTTTAACTTTTTCTCCACTTCTTTGCGCTGGGAAATGTCTTGTTTGATGGCGATAAAGTGGGTGATGGCTCCATTCCCATCCCGCACGGGGGCGATGGTTTGTTCTTCGGTGTACAAACGGCCGTTCTTGTGCCGATTTACAATTTCACCCGACCACACCTGCCCGGTCAGAATGGTTTGCCACAACGTCTCGTAAAACCCGGCTTTATGCTGGCCAGATTTCAACTGATTCAGACGGGAACCTACCATTTCATCACCTGAATAACCGGTCATGGCACAGAAAGCCGGGTTGGTCCATTCGACACGGCCGTTGCGATCCGTAATCACAATGCCATTGGCCGCCGCTTCTAACGCGGCCGTTTGCAGGCGAATCTTTTCCTCTGTCACCCGCTGCCGCGTCACATCACGAATCAACAACACCCGGTAGGTCGGCTCGCCGTTGTTGGAATGAATCCGCGACACAGTCGTTTCCACAATACAGGCTTGCCCATCCTCGGTCTGAAAAACCGTTTCCACCCGTACATGACTTTCCCGCGGCAGCCGGCGCTCCAATTGCTGCGCCCAGATTTGATACGCCTCCGAGTCGGCAAAACACACGTCAATTCCCTTGCCCACCATTTCCTCGGACGAGTAGCCCAACACCTCCAACACCGACTGATTGGCTAACAAAATCTTCTGCGTGCGATCATCCAGGACAAATACAATTTCGCCCAGACTGGAAAATGTCTTCTCCAACAAGGAGAGCGACGCCGTCAACGATTCCTGTGTCTGCTGCAAAGCTTTAAGCGAACTTCGCAGCGGCCGAAACGAGAAGGAGTAAATCATCGGAAACACCAGGACGGCCAAAATCGTCGCATCCAACACAGTTTCCATCACGTGGAACGGCAGGGCCAGCGGTTCATTGAGCAGCACCTCAATAAACAGCATCACCAACAGCTCGGTCACATAGATGGCTACCAGCGTAAACAACAACAACCGTTTAGGCGACAAGTTGTGCAGCAGCTGCGAATACTCGCCAGCAAACAATTTATCCCGGACGTTTTTCCCAGAATCCGATTCCACAGCAATTCGGTTCATAAATTTTTACACCCAACTCTTTTTCGCCGTCGCGACACTCAGGCTAACCTAAAACGAATCAGAACGTAAACAAGACCACAATGCCAATTTTATCTTAACATGCCACTTACATTTACTGCTGAGTTTCATTTTACAGTTAATATCTCACGGCCGTTCATCAACTATTTATTCTCACCGCCAACAAAATTGACAGTAGGTGTCAGGATTCGCAGGTAAACTGATCATGATGGGTATCCATTAAGACCCTGAGGGTTTGATTTTGAGAATTGCAACGTTGCGTTCGGTCAAACCTTTAGGGTCTCTCAAGTAAAAACCGACGCCCATACAGCTACCATGATTGTAACGTCTAAGTCTCAGAAGAGGTGAAACCATGACACAATTTCAATTAACCGCGCCATACGAACCAACCGGCGACCAGCCCACGGCCGTTTCCGGCCTCGTTCATGGGTTAGCCAACGGACTGCGCCATCAGGTACTGCTGGGCGCTACCGGCACCGGCAAAACCTTCACCATTGCCAACGTCATCCAACAAACGCAGCGCCCCACCCTCATCATGGCTCACAACAAAACCCTGGCCGCGCAGCTTTACAGCGAATTCAAAAGCTTTTTCCCCCACAACGCCGTCAGCTACTTCGTGAGCTACTACGATTATTACCAGCCGGAAGCCTACATCCCGCGCACCGACACCTACATCGAAAAAACCATCGAAATCAACGCCGAAATCGAGCGCATGAGGCTGGCGGCCACCCAAGCCCTGGCGACGCGGCGCGATGTGATTGTGATCGCCAGCGTCAGCGCCATTTACTCGCTGGGCGACCCGGTGAAATATCATCAGGCGCACCTGCACCTGCAAACCGGCCATATCGCCCAACGCGACAAAACGCTGCGCCGCCTGGTGGATATTTATTACGAACGAAATGATTATGAACTGAGTCACGGCCGTTTCCGTGTCCGCGGCGACGTGTTAGAAATTCAGCCGCCGCACGGCGAAACCGTCTACCGCATCGAGTTTTGGGGCGAAGAGGTCGAACGCATCAGCGAAATCGACGGCCTGACCGGCGAACTGCGCCGCGAACTGCCGGAAATTATGTTCCACCCCGCCCGTCATTTTGTCACCGAAGCAGACGATGTGGCCACGGCCGTTACCCGCATCGAAGCCGAGCTAGAAGAACAATTAGCCCATCTCAACCGGCAAAACAAACTGCTGGAAGCGTACCGCCTGGAACAACGCACCCGCTTCGACCTGGAAATGCTGCGCGAAATGGGCTACTGCAACGGCAGCGAAAATTACGGCCGTCACTTCTACGCCAAACCGGCCGGCGCGCCGCCCTGGACCCTCTTCGACTACTTCCCCGACGATTTTCTCCTCGTCGTTGACGAAAGCCACATGACCCTGCCGCAAATCCGCGCCATGTACCACGGCGACCGCCAGCGCAAACAAACCCTGGTCGATTTTGGCTTCCGCCTGCCCAGCGCCCTGGACAACCGCCCGCTCACCTTCGACGAATGGGAAGCGCGGCTTTATCAGGTCATTTACACCACCGCCACCCCCGGCCCCTACGAACGCCAACACAGCCAAAACACCGTCGATCAAATTATCCGCCCCACCGGCCTCGTCGATCCGCAAATCAGCGTCCGGCCGGTGAAAGGGCAGGTGGATGATTTGCTCTTCGAGGTGCGCCGCCGCGTTGAGAACGGCCAGCGCGCCCTCATCACCACCCTTACCAAGCGCATGGCCGAAGACCTGGCCAACTATCTGGCTGAGATGAACCTGAACGTCCACTATCTGCACAGCGAAGTGGAAACCCTGGAGCGCATCGAAATCTTGCGGGATTTGCGCCGGGGCGTCTACGATGCCGTCGTGGGCATCAACCTGCTGCGCGAAGGGTTGGACTTGCCGGAAGTGTCGTTGGTGGCCATTCTGGACGCCGACAAAGAGGGCTTTTTACGCTCCGACACGGCGCTTATCCAGACAATTGGCCGCGCCGCCCGCCACATCGAAGGCGCGGTCATCATGTACGCCGACCGGGTGACAGGTTCCATGCAGCGGGCCATCGACGAGACGAACCGCCGCCGCGAGAAGCAACTCGCCTACAACACGGCCCACGACATCACGCCGCAAACCATCGCCAAGCAAATTAGCGAGCTGGATTGGCAAAAGGGGAAGGCTAAGAAGGGGGAAACGGCCGTCACCGAACCGACCATCTACACCCCCACCGACCTGCTTCATCAACTGGCGCAATTGGAAACCGACATGAAAACGGCCGCTCTCATGCTGGCGTTTGAACGCGCCGCTGCCCTGCGCGACCAAATCATCGAACTGCGCGGCCAACTCGAACCGGTTTAAAGATAATGTAACCATACAGACCCCAAGGGTTTTCTCCTGGGAATTTGGGGTAGTGAGTATCAAACCCTTGGGGTCTTGCTAAAGGAGCCTGAGCAGTTACGATTTATCCGCGGAAATCCGCCTTATCCGTGTTATTCGTGTACCAATCACATTTCAAAAAGGAAGGGAGTCATGAACATTTGTATTCGCAGAGCGGTGGAGGAGGATGCACGGCCGTTAACGGCCGTTTCCCAGCAAGCCTTCAACCACGATATCCACTATGGCGCGCCACAGGTTGGCGGCCCGCCCGGCTACGACACGGTCAACTGGCAGCTGCGCATGATTTTAACCTGTGATTATTACAAAATTGAAGATGAAGACGGCCGTCTGCTCGGCGGCATCATCGTCTACCCCAAAGGCTATCGGCAAATGGAACTGGGACGCATGTTTGTGCTTCCCGACTGCCAAAACCAGGGCATCGGCGCGCAAGCCATCCGTTTTCTAGAAGAAACCTACCCGGAAACCGACCGCTGGACGTTGGACACACCCGCCTGGAACACACGCAACCGCCACTTCTACGAAAAAATGGGCTATCGCCTGACCGGCAAAACAGGACACGGCGGCGTCTGGTACGCCAAAGAACTCCGGCCTGCAGCGATTAGGACTGAGGGCTAGGAATTGGAAACCAGATCAATCGCCAATCGCCAATCGCCAATCGCCAATCGCCAATCGCCAATCGCCTACTCCACCCGCGCCATCTCGTCATGATCCGGCAAAATAATCTCTGCCTTACGAATCACCGGGAACAGGTAGCCGCCCAATCCCACCAGCGCCGAAGTCAGCCCGGCAAACACAAACAGCAGCGAAATCCCCGCCCCCGGACCGCTGCCCACCAACCAGGAAAAACGATCCACCAGGCTGCCGCCCGTGCGCATGGCCGGTTCTAACCAGCCATCCGTCAGGGGAATTACCAGCAAATTTGCCAGCGGAACCACCGCCCAGGCAATCACCCGGCGCACGGAAAACACGCGCCCCTGAACATCCGGGGCTACCTTCGCCTGCCAGATAGCCTGGTTGGAGCCATTGATGATGGGCACAAGCAAATTGCCCAGAAAAGAAGCCGCCGCCCACACCGGCCAGCTTTGACCAATGCCCATGAGCATCAAGCCTAACACGCCGCTGCCAATCCAACCGGCCAACACGCCGTGGACACGCGGGGTTGGTCCGCCCCAGGTGCTCATCAACACGCCGCCCAACACGCCGCCAATCGCCCCGGCGGACATGATCCAGGCAAAAAGCTGCGCGTTCTGGTTGGTGCGGTACAAAATCATGGCCGCCAGTGCGGTAAAGGCCAGCGTGGCAAAGAAATTGCCGATGAAAAAGACGATCTGCAAGCCCAGAAGTGACGGCCGTCGCCAGATATACACAAAGCCATATGCCGATTCTCGCCAGAAATTGCCCTGACCCTGCTGTCCTTCTACCGTGCGCGGCGGGTCCGGCACAAAAATAAACAGCAAGGTTCCCACGGCAAACAGAAACGTCACCACATCTATGAGCAAAATGCCTTGCAGCCCCACAAACCCCAACATCGCCCCGGCCATAATCGGCGCAAAAATGTTTGAGCCAGATTCAGCCAGCATAACCAGGCCGCTGGCACGGCCGTATTGCTTTTTGGGAACCATCATGCTGATCGCTGCGGAATAAGCCGGCCACTGCAGCGTCTGAAACGCGCCGTTGATGGCGTTGGTGATATACAGGTGCCACACTTCCAGCGTCCCAGTCCAGACCAATAACAAAACCACAACCGTCGTCGCGCCGGCCGCCAGATCGCTCACAATCATCATCTTTTTGCGGCTGTTGCGGTCCACAATCGTCCCGGCGAAGGGGCTGAACAAGATGAGCGGCAGCGTAAAAGCCAGCCCCAACAACGCCAGCTCTTGTACCCGCTCCGTCTTCCCAAAAATGTAGATGGGCAGCGCAAACCCGGTCATGGCGCTGCCCAGCAAAGAGACAAACTGACCAATCCACACGACCAGGAAACCCTGCATACCAGTCGGTCTGTTTAATGAATTTTCAGTGTTCATCAAAAATAGCTGCCTTTTAGAAATTTGGAGTGAGCATGATGCGTGGTCCAAAGTTCATCACGCCTTACCACCTGAATACTTCTGAAACCCTCTATGGTTAATTGTCAACCAGTTGTCCGATGGATGTGCTGCGCCGGCGAACCCAGATAGGTAAACCAGACAATGATCAACCAAATCGTGCCAATAGCCAGGGATGCCAGGACGTCGCTGGGGTAATGCGCGCCCAGGTAAACGCGGCTTAGGGCGACCAATGGCACCCATAAAGCACATAAGATCGCCCATCCCTGCCGCCGACGCTCCCAAAGAACAAGCGCCAGCAGCCCATAGAACGAAATGGCCGACATGGTATGCCCGCTGGGAAAACTGTAGCTGTGTTCGACTACCAGAGGTGGGAACAAATCCGGGCGGGGGCGCGCAAACACGATTTTTAGGAAACTGGCTAACAGGGCGGTTCCCGCAAACGACACGATGAATAACACGGCCGTTATCCGTTCACCGCGCCGCCAGAACCAAACGGCCGTTACCAACACCGGCACCACAATCAACAGCCCGGCCGTTTGCGTAACAAACCAGAACAATTTATCCAACCAGGGCCGGCTCAGGCTGTGGATGGCCAGCATCAACGTCGCGTCCCAGGCGAATCCTCGGTTCAGCCAAACGTCTTCGGCCAGTTCCAACAGCAGGATAACGGCCGTCATCATCAGCCCTAACGCAACCAACCAAACCACCAACTGCCGCCGTGATTGCGGCACAAAGATTTGTTTCATTCTATCCACTAATTCAAAACCTTCGTCCATTGCGCCATTGTAACCTCCTCCTGCGGGAAAACCTACGACCTCTGGCTCATCGGCTATATTCCATTGCCTTCCGCCTCGACGAATATCCTCGACATTGGTACGATGAACACACAAGCAGCAATAATCAAATGGGAGGTCAAGAAATGGCAGAAACGTATGATGTAATTGTGATCGGCGGCGGAATTATGGGGTGCAGCACGGCCGTTTCCCTGGCGCGGCGCGGCATCAAAGTTGCCTTGTTAGAGAAAAATCTCATCGGGGCCGGGCCGACCGGCAAATCATCGGCCATTATCCGGCAGCATTACTCCAACGAACTGACAGCGCGCATGGCGCTTTACAGTTTGCGCGTCTTCCAGAATTTCGAGGAGCAGATTGGCGGACACTGCGGCTTCACGCAGACTGGCTTCGTGGCCATTGTGGCCGCCGCTGATCGGGCGGGTTTGGAAGCCAATCTGGCTTTACAGCGCCGGGTAGGCATCCAAACAGAAATGCTTTCGCTGGCGGCGCTGCAAGAATTGGTTCCCGGCCTGACAACGGCCGATTTTGTGGCCGCCGCCTACGAGCCAGAAAGCGGTTACGCCGACCCATACCAGACTGTAACGGCCTATGCTCAAGCCGCCCGCCGGGCAGGGGTAGTCGTTAGGCAGGAAACGGCCGTTACCCGCCTCCACTTTTCCGGCGACAAAATCACCGGCGCAGAAACAAAAGACGGCCGTCTCTCCGCCCCCATCGTCATCAACAGCACCGGAGCCTGGGCGGCGCAGGTTGGCCGCCTGGCCGGACTAGACTTGCCCATCAACGCCTGCCGCGTGCAGGTGGCCTTCTTCCGCCGCCCACCCGGCCACGAAAAAGCCCACCCGGTCATCGCCGACTTCATCAACGCCACCTACTTCCGCTCAGAAACAGGCAATCTCACCCTGGTCGGCCTGATCGATCCCGGCGAAGCCGAGGCCATCGTGAACCCCGACCGTTTCCACGAAGGCGTGGATGACGATTTCATCCTGGAAGCAGGCGAACGTCTGGTGGTGCGTTATCCGGCGATGGAGCAAAGCCAGAGCACGGGCGGGTACGCCTCGCTGTACGCCATCACCCCCGATTGGCATCCAATTGTCGATGAGGTTCCGGCGGGCAGCGGCTTTTTTGTATGCAGCGGCTTCAGCGGGCATGGGTTTAAGCTGGGACCGGCTGTGGGCCGCATGATGGCGGATCGGGTGCTGGGCGTGACTGAGCCGTTGTTTGATACGCAGATGTTTCGCTACGGCCGTTACGCCGCCAACGACCCGGTACGCGGGCAGTACGAGTACAGCATTGTTGGTTAGGTAGCCATCGCTCCGCCGCCCGCCGATCCCTTTGAAGAGCCACTCTATTGGCCGGTGCCCAACGCTCACAACAGGCCAGGAGCCTGGTTAGAAACAAGCGCGCATCTTCTAAAATTGGTAATTTTTTAGGGGACAACCGACCCGATTTTATGGCATGATGGTGTGAATGGACCAGATAGGTTCTCAAAAAGGCATAAAAGGAGGCTTCCCATGGCTCAGGCAGGCATTCACAGTATGATCGGCACGGCCGTCCGCAGATGGACACCCGCACGCGAATGGCTTATGTTGGGCATCGTCCTCGGCAGTTTGCTGCCCGATGCTGACAATCTGGCGGTGGCTGTCGCCACGGTCACCGGCGGCTCCACCGCCGGGCTGCACCGCACATTCACCCACAGCTTCTTCACCGTCGCCGCCATTATCGTCTTTTTTTACCTGGTCGCCGCCCTCACAAAACGCGCGCGGTGGGGCAATCTGGGCCTCGGGCTGGGCCTCGGCGTCTCCATGCACATCCTGCTCGACCTGCTCATCTGGTTCGATGGCGTGCAGATTTTGTGGCCGCTGCCCTTGTGGATCAATCTATGGGAGGGTGTCACGCCGCCAGAGTGGTTCAGCCAATTGATGATGCCGGTGGAAATGCTCTTTTTCGCCCTTTATTTTGGTGGGCTAATTGTGATGGCACAACGGCAGGGAACGGATTTGGGGCGGGTGAAGTGGTTGTGGTTATGGACGGCCGTACAAACCATCCTATTCCTCATCTTCCTGGTCCTGGTATACACCCTATCTAGCGGCTTCATGACCATTTTCGGCGCGGTCTACCTGCTTTCGTTGGGATTGGCAGCCGTTCTTACCGTCCAGATGCGGCAAACAATTGAGGCCGTTGCCTGATGAGTGTGTCAGTCGCCTTGTTTTACCAGGGCGACTGACACACTTTTACAAATAACGCACAAACTTATTTTGCTTATCTACCAAAATGGCTTTGGGGTTGGGAATAGGGGCGTCGGAAAGCTCGTAGCCCATAATGATAATTTCGTCCCCGGCATGGATCAGGTGCGCCGCCGCGCCATTCATGCAAATCACGCCGGAGTCGCGCTCGCCTTTGATAATGTAGGTTTCCAGGCGCGCGCCGTTGGTATTGTCTACCACCTGCACACGCTCACCCACCCACAAACCGGTTTTCTCCAGCAGAGCTTCGTCGATTGTAATACTGCCCACGTAATCGAGATTGGCCTCGGTAACGGTGGCTTTATGAATTTTCGCGTGTAATACCCAACGCATGGGCGTGTTTTTCTCCTTTGATAACTGTCTAAAAAATTTAGAGCTTAGAGAGTAGAGATTAGAGATTGGGAATGGTGAATCTCCAATCCCCAATCCCCAATCTCTACTCCCTAATTGTGCCAGAGCATATTATCGATCAGGCGGGTGCGGTGGAAGAAAACGGCCGTCGATAACACAGCTTCATCCTCCACCACTACCAACTCCGCCAGCGTGCGCGGGTGCGCCACGCTGATGTAATCCAGCCGGGCCAGCGGTTCGGCGGCGATCATGGCCTGCATCATGGCCTGCAGGCGGTTCGCATCGCGCTCCCCGGCTTGCAACACCGCCACGCCCGCCGCCAACGTGCGCGACAACACAGTCGCCGCCGCCCGCTGCGCCGGGTCCAGATATTTATTGCGCGAACTCATGGCCAGCCCATCCGGCTCGCGCACTGTCGGGCAGATGATCATGTCCAGGTTGAAGTTGAGATCAGACACCATTTGGCGCAGAACGGCCGTTTGCTGATAATCCTTCTGCCCAAAATAAGCCCGCGTCGGCTGCATGAGATTAAACAGCTTGGCCACAATCGTCGTCACGCCGCGAAAATGGGTCGGGCGCGACGCGCCTTCCAACACCCGCGTCACCTCCTCAACCGTCACATAGGTCTGAAAACCCGCCGGATACATGATGCTGTCGTCGGGCGTAAAAACCAGGTCTGTCCCGGCCGCCTCCAGCAAAGCCAGGTCATGGGGCAAATCACGCGGGTACGTGCTCAGGTCTTCGGTGGGCGCAAACTGCGTCGGGTTCACATAAATCGTGGCCGCGACAAAATCGTTTTCCGCCCGCGCCCGCCGCACCAAAGAAACATGTCCTTCGTGCAAAAAGCCCATCGTGGGAACCAGTCCCCACGTCGCCGCCGGCTGCTGCCAGCGCATGTGGCGTACGTCTTGAATGTTGTTGGTTACTTTCATGATTTCCTTGTGTGAGGGTGGGGATTAGCACGCCGGCAATCTCTACTCTCTACTCTCTACTCTCTACTCTCTACTCTCTACTCTTTTGATAATTTTCCAGGTCCACGGCCGTTCCTTCCACCCCAATCCGCCAATCGGTAATCGGCTGACCGGCTTCCACTGTTTTAACCCAGTGGTAAAGTTGAGCGTTAACGGCAGTTGGCACGCCAAAACGCTGCCCAGCCTTGATAACCGCGCCGCAGATAGCCTCAATTTCTGTCTGCCCGCCACGCCGTATGTCTTGCAGCATGGAGGAATGGTTTTGCGCCGTAGCCTGGGCCACGGCCAGGGCGCGTTGGGCGGCGTCGGGATAGGGCAGCTGGATGCCTTGCGCGGCGGCGACCACGGCCGTTTCCCGCGCCGCCGCCATCATCACCTGTTTAGGCCCGCCCTCCTCAGCCAAAACGCCATTACGCACCTGGAGCACGGCCGTCAGTGGATTGATCGCCGCATTCACCGCCAGCTTGCCCCAGACCAACCCCTGCACATCACGAACAAGCTCCACTGTAAACCCGGCCGCCCGCAGGCAGGCCACCAACGGATCATAAAACAGATTAGACGCGGCCAACGCCAGGCTGATGGGACCATCGCCGGCGGCGCGCACCACGCCCGGGCGCACCATCGTCGCCCCCAACGAGGTAACGCCCTGCACCACGCGCCACGCGCCGTAGGCCTGGGCCAAAATATCCCAGTTGCCCAGCCCATTTTGCAGCGTCACGATGAGGGTGTCGGTATTCACCAGCGTGCGCAGGCGGCGCACGGCCGTTGCCGTCTGATAACTCTTTACCAGCACCAGGGCCACGTCCACCGGCGGCAGCAACAGTGGTTCGTCGGTGGCAGTAAGCGAGTGGGTGTGGGAACGGCCGTCCGCTTCCACCAGCGTCAGGCCAGCCGCTTCAATCGCGTCCAACTGCTCCGGCCAGGAACCCACCATGGCCACGTCGGCCTGTTCCGCCAGCCTCAGAGCCATCAAAGAGGCCAGCGCCCCTGTGCCAATGATGCCAATATGCAGCATAACACTCCTAAGATTGATGCATGATGCGTGCAGACTCTGTCACGCATCACGCATTACGCATCTATCTTCACTCAACCAACGCCAAAAACTGAGCCAGCTCTTCGTCCGGCATGGTAAAGGTGTGGCTTTCAGCGGGAAAAGTTTTCTCGGTCACTTCCTGGCGATACTGGGCCAGCGCCTGCAAAATCTGTTCGCCGATATTGGCATACTGCTTCACAAACTTGGGCTGGAATTTATCGAACAGGCCGAGCAAATCATGGTAAACCAGCACTTGCCCGTCGCAGCCCGCGCCTGCGCCAATACCCAGGGTGGGAATAGCCAACCGCCGCGAAATTTCGGCGGCGACCGGCGCCGGCACCGCTTCCAATACCAGGCTAAAACAACCGGCTTCTTGCAGAGCGAGGGCGTCTTGCAGCAGGGTGTAGGCGGCTACGGCCGTTTTCCCCTGCACTTTATACCCGCCCAGGCTGCTCACCGACTGCGGCGTGAGGCCAATATGCCCCATCACCGGAATCCCAGCCTGGGTGATGGCTCGCACGCGGTCGGCCATCGCCCGGCCGCCTTCCAACTTCACCGCCTCCATGCCGCCTTCTTGCAAGAAGCGACCGGCATTACGCACAGCCTCTTCCACGCTAACCTGAAAAGACATGAAGGGCATATCACCCACCAGAAAAGCCTGTTTTGCGCCACGAGCCACCATACGGCCGTGGTGCAGCATCACTTCCATCGTCACCGGGTTGGTGCTGTCCAGCCCCATCATCACCATCGCCAGCGAATCGCCCACCAGAATGATGTCGATACCCGCCTTATCCACCAGCAGCGCGGACGAATAATCGTACGCCGTCAACATGGTGATGGGGTTGCCCTGTTGTTTCTTCGTTACTAAAGCAGGAATCGTTACTTTTTGCCGCACTTGTTCCGTTTGCGCGCTCATGCTTGCCTCAATCATCCACCAGCGAACGGTCAGGCATCCAGGCCCAACCATCCACAAACTCGCAATGGTGTCATGCCAACACCAATCAATAATCCTTACATTTTATCAGATTGTCGTCTGTCTTCACCTGACTATCAGCGATCTGTTATCTGTTTAGGGCCGGCAAAAACTGCTCATACCATTTTAATCTAATTGTGGTACTATCCTTCTCGATGCAGTATAAAGATGTGCCTTCCGCAAACGCGAGTTGATTCCACCCAACAGATGTTCCGCAAAGGTATTAAGATACGAACATAGCCAGATCAGGCTCATTTTGGACGCCTGATCTTGGTAAAAATTGGCAAACGGCCGTCACGCTATCGACGCGCCGTAAAACTATTAGAAAGTTAAGGAAAGAACAGAAGTTACAAAATTATGACGAAAAATTTGAAAATTATTCCCTTGGGCGGCCTGGGGGAAATTGGTAAGAACATGACATTACTGGAGTACGGCCGTAACCAAATTATCATCGACTGCGGGGTTATGTTCCCCGAAAGCGACATGTATGGCATCGACCTGGTGCTGCCACAATTCGACTACGTTGTCGAAAACCAGGATATTCTACGCGGTATTGTCCTCACGCATGGACACATGGACCACATCGGCGGTTTGCCCTACTTGCTGGAGCGTGTTAACGCCCCCATTTACGGCACTGCCCTCACCATTGGCATGGTGGAACGCCAATTAGAAGAAGCCCACGTGCGCGAACGCGCCACGTTAGAAGTCATCGACGACAAACAAACCCTGCACCTGGGGCCGTTTCGCATCAGCCCATTCGCCGTCGCTCATTCCATTCCGGCGGCCGTAGGGCTGGTTATCGACACGCCCGTAGGCGCAGTGGTGCATACCGGCGACTACAAATTGGACGAAACGCCCACCGGCGGTCGTACAACTGATTTCAAGCGCCTGCGCCAGCTTACGCCCAACGGGGTGCTGGCGATGATGGGCGACAGCACCAATGCCGACCGCCCCGGCCGCACACCCACCGAACAATTGGTGGCCGACACGCTCGACCGCCTGTTCGCTGAAGCGACCAATTCGCGCATCATCATTGCCACGTTCTCGTCCGTGCTGGCCCGTTTGCAAGAAATCATGCGGCTGGCGGATAAATACGGCCGTAAAGTAGCCCTCACCGGCCGCAGCTTACAACAAAACGTCGAACTGGCCCGCGATTTAGGCTACCTGAAAGTGCCCAAAAAGCTCCTGGTCGATATCACCGACAACGTGCCAGATAACAAACTGGTCATCTTGTCCACCGGATCGCAAGGCGAGCCGCGCTCTGCGCTGAACCGCATGGCCAAAGGCGAACACCGCCAAATCCAGGTTCACGATGGGGACACGATCAT
This sequence comes from Chloroflexota bacterium, assembly GCA_017993775.1. Classification (GTDB taxonomy): domain Bacteria; phylum Chloroflexota; class Anaerolineae; order Promineifilales; family Promineifilaceae; genus Leptovillus. The sequence goes on from JAGOMA010000005.1 coordinate 125,496, forward strand.
CGTCTCCGGCGGCACCATCCCCGGCAACGAGGAAGACGTAGGGCGCATGTTGAACAATCTGTTCACCCGTGGCGCCAACGTGATTTACGGACCGCTGGCGACTGTCCATGTCTCCGGGCATGGCAGCCGCGAGGATATGCGCATCATGCTGGAAACGGTGAAGCCGCGCTTCCTGATTCCGGTGCATGGCGAAGCGCGCCACCAACACCTGCACGCCCGTCTGGCGCAAGACAATGGCATGGCCGCTGAGGATGTGTTTATCTTACGCAATGGCTCCACCTGGGTAACAGATGGCGAAAAGGCGTGGCAAGAAAGCTCTATTCCCGCCGAATCGGTGTATGTGGATGGCTCGTTGGTTGGTGAAATTGGCGAACTGGTGATGCGTGACCGCGAACGGCTGGCGCAGGATGGGTTTGTAGTGGTTTACGTGCCCGTCGACAAGAAACACAAGCTGGCTGGCGAACCGAGTATTATCAGCCGTGGGTTCTTACGCATGGACACATCGGCCGATTTGATGGAAGCGGCGCGGAAAGAGTTGAAGATACAGTTGAAGCGGAACGGCCGTAATCACGACGACACCGTGCGCGAAACACTGCAAAACTTTTTCTACCACAAAACGCAATCACGCCCGGTCATTTTGTCGAACATCGTCCGCGTATAACCAGACACAGCCACAATCAATCGCCTGACGATTGACCAATCTAAATGAAAAAACAAGAGCGCCAGGGGTTTCCCTGGCGCTCTTTGCATTTCCGGGCAGCGGTCTGATAAGACCTCTTTAAAATTTATGCCTCGTAGCCGCGACATCCTTACCGCGTATCTCCCTGAGCGCGGCAAGCATACTGTGGCTACAAATTCCACGAACAAAAATCTGCGCCACTTGATGTATAAGCGGTTACTTTAGGTCTTTTCTATGGTTCTATTCGAGCGTGGCTAATACGTCGTCAATGAAATCTTGCCAAACGGGGTTGGGCTGCCAGATGGCGTCCAGCACCTGGCGAGCATCCTCTTCTGGAATACCCAAGGTGCGCTGGTAAAGGTAAAGAAATACCGAAACACGCATATTGGCCATGCAGTGTACAAAAATTTTGCGGCCGGCGTGAGCTTGCATGGTCTGGCAAAATCGGTCAAATTCGGGGCGCTTGGGGCTGCTCCAGACGACCGGGATATGCACATAGTCGAGGCCGTTTTGCGCCGTGATGGCTGCTTCATGGAGCAGCGCCTGGGTCGAATCGGTGGTCGCCAAATTTATCACCACCTCAAAACCAGCCTGTTTAATGGCCGCAAATTCTTCGGCGATGGGCTGCCCACCGCAGGCGATGTGACTGTTCAGACGATAATAGTTGTAAATCGCGGTTACTTCTAGGGTCATCAGGCTGCCTATTCCAGCTCTACAAGCAGCGCGGCTTGTTGTTTAATCGTCTTGATCATTTCGTTGAGGCCGGTTTTGCGGGTGGGGCTGAGGTGGTTTTCCAGGTTGAGCTGGCTGAAAAAGGCGGGTACGTCCATATCCAGAATATCTTGGGGGGAACGGCCGTTCACCAGACTGATTACAATCGCCACCAACCCCTTAACAATGGCCGAATCGCTGTCCCCCTCAAACGTCAGCGCCGGCGGCGCGCCAGCATAACGCATCTTAATCCACACGCCGCTCTGGCAGCCTTCGATGCGCGTCTCCTCGGTCTTGTCCTGGGCAGGCATTGGCGACAGCCGCCGGCCTAAATCAACCAGATAACCATACCGGTCATCCCACGTTTCCAACCAGCCAAAATCTTCTACAATTTCTTCAGGGGTCATCATAGGGTTTGTTAAACAGGTGATTTTTGGCGATTAAGCAGCCGCATCACGATTTTCGGATCATTTCCCAGGCCATGTGCTGCAATTCGGGGGCGATTAACTTTTCCCAGGCCAGTTTCACCGCGTTGGGCGAACCTGGCGTCGAGAAAATGAGGGTGTTTTGGTAAACGCCGGCGGTGGCGCGAGACAACATCGCCGCCGCGCCGACGACATCCCAGCTTAACATGCGAAACAATTCGCCAAAGCCGGGCATTCGTTTTTCCAAATTTTGGTCGAGTACATCGAAGGTGGTGTCGCGGGGGGCGATGCCGGTGCCGCCGTTGAAGAGGATCACGCGGGCCGGGCCGGAAGATAGCTGGTTGAGCACGGCCGTTACTTCTACCGGCTCGTCCTTTATCAACCGATAATCTACTACCACATGTCCAACGGCCGTAATCGCTGCCCGCAAATACTGCCCATTCACGTCCGTCTCGGGCGTGCGACTGTCACTCACCGTCACAATCGCCACCGGAACCGGGCCGGTCACAGCCGCCTTAGCCTTATGCTCAGCCACGCTGGCCGATTTTCCACTTTCGACTGCGTCACGCTCACTCATGTCCACATTTTATCAGGATTCCTGCTAACCCGCTAAAAGCCAAAAGGTTACTTAAACCCTTCGGGTCTCCTTTCAGGGTCAATTTTCGCCTCCTTCTGGCGTAAGATGATTCGTAACTTGCGCCATATACCATGCCGACGTAGATACAAGCAAGGGGAAGCCCAGCAAAATCATTCATTTATGTACGTCTCCCAACCCCTCCACCTGTGTACACAACATGCCTGGACAAGAAAAATCCGAATGAGTCTGACAAAGGAGTAAATCATTAGATGAAAGTAGGTATTCTGGCCGGTGGCAAAGGAACTCGTCTCTCAGAAGAAACCGTCCTTAAACCCAAACCTATGGTCGAAATCGGCAACAATCCCATCATCTGGCACATCATGATGCACTATGCTCATTATGGCTTCAAAGATTTTGTGATTGCGCTCGGTTACAAAGGCGAAGTTCTAAAAAAATACATGGTCGATTATCTTTCGCTGGGCAGCAGCCTGACGGTTAATTTCCGCAGCGGTGAAGTGCTGTCCCACAACAATTATCACCCCGATTGGGTTGTGGATTTGATTGATACTGGCCACGACACGATGACCGGCGGGCGGATCAAACGATTGCAGCCCTATATCGGCAACGAAACCTTCATGCTCACCTGGGGCGATGGCGTTTCTGATGTTGACCTCAACAAACTGCTGGCTTTCCATCGCTCCCACGGCAAGCTGGCCACGATGACGGCCGTTCGCCCCCCCGCGCGTTACGGCCATCTATCCTTCGAAGGCAACCGCATTGTCAGCTTCGAAGAAAAACCCCAAACCGCCGAAGGCTGGATCAACGGCGCTTTCTTTGTTCTGGAACCGGAAGTGTTTGACTACATCGAAGGCGACGAAACCATGTTCGAGCAGGAACCCCTGTCTCGATTGGCCGCCGAAGGCCAGTTGATGGCCTACAAACACGAGTCATTCTGGCAGTGCATGGATACGCTGCGCGAAAAGCACATTCTGGAAACCCTGTGGGAGAGCAACCACGCTCCCTGGAAAGTCTGGGATTAATCAACAACCAAACCGCCAAATAAATTCAGCAAACGGCCGTTACCCGGCCACCCTTTAGTAAACAACAATTTTGTCAGTCAAAATTAAAACCCCAAAATAGGATGTGACACATGCGAGTATTAGTAACCGGACACAATGGCTACGTTGGCACAATCATGATGCCCCTTCTCATTGCCGCCAATCACCAAGTGGTGGGCCTGGACACCAACTTATATGAAGGCTCTACCTTTGGCGAAGACCCCAAGCGCGATTTCCCGGAAATCAACAAAGATGTCCGCGACGTCGAAATGGCCGATCTGGAAGGCATCGAAGCCATCATCCACCTGGCCGGGCTTTCCAACGATCCCCTGGGCGACCTGAACCCCGAATTGACCTACGACATCAACCACCGCGCATCGGTTCGGTTGGCCGAAATGGCCAAGCAAATGGGCATTGAGCGGTTTATTTTCTCCTCCTCGTGCAGCAACTACGGCGCCGGCGTCACCGACTGGTTGGATGAATCGTCAGCATTTAACCCCGTTACGCCATACGGCCGTTCCAAAGTCATGGTCGAACAAGATGTCTCCAAACTGGCCGACGACAACTTCAGCCCCACCTTCCTGCGCAGCGGCACTGCCTACGGCGTCTCCCCGCGCCTGCGCTTCGACCTGGTACTCAACAACCTGGCCGCCTGGGCCTTTACCACCGGCCTCGTTTACCTCAAAAGCGACGGCACGCCCTGGCGTCCCATCGTCCACATTGAGGACATGTCCCGCGCCTTCCTGGCCGCTCTGGAAGCCCCGCGCGAACTCATCCACAACGAAGCCTTCAACGTCGGCCGTTCCAGCGAAAACTATCAGATTCGCCAGATCGCCCAAATCGTCGCCGAGACCATTCCCGGCAGCCGCGTCGAATTTGCCGAAGGCGCCAGCGCCGACAAACGCAACTACCGCGTCAACTGCGACAAAATCATCAACACCTTACCGGGTTACAAACCCCAATGGACCGCCCAAAAAGGCGCGCAAGAATTATATGCCGCCTACCAAAAGGTCGGTTTGGAATTGGATGAGTTTGAAGGCCCGCGCTACCGCCGCCTGCAACACATCAAATCACTCATGGCCTCCGGCCGTCTCAGCGACACCCTGCGCTGGCGGCAAACAGACCCAGCCTTATAGGAACTATCGATGATTCATCATAACGAAACCACTTGCCGGGCTTGCGGCTCCCCGCGCCTGCACACCATCGTCGAATTTGGCCTGACACCGCTGGCCGACCGCCTGCTGCGCCAGGACCAACTGGCGGAGCCGGAACTGATGGCTCCGCTCACGCTTGTCTTTTGCGAGGAGTGCGCTCTGGCCCAAATTCGGGAAACAGTCGATCCGGAGATTCTTTTCTTCGCCGAATACCCGTATTTCTCCTCTGTGTCTCCTTCCTTGCTGCGCCATTTCGCCGCCAGCGCCGAAGACATCATGGCCGAGCGCAACCTGAACAGCAGCAGTCTGGTGATGGAAGCCGCCAGCAACGACGGCTACATGCTGAAGAATTTCGCCCTGGCGGGCATACCGGTGCAGGGCATCGATCCGGCCAAAGCGCCGGCGCAGGCCGCCATCGACGCCGGGATTCCCACGATGGTCACGTTTTTTGGCCAGGAATTGGCCGCCAAACTCCGCGCCGAAGGCAAAGCAGCCGATATTTTCCTGGCGAACAACGTCCTTGCGCACGTGCCGGATTTGAACGGCTTCGTAACCGGCATTCGCACCATCCTGAAGGATGATGGCATGGCCGTCATCGAAGCGCCGTATGTGGTGGACCTGGTGGATCACTGCGAATTCGACACGATCTATCACCAGCATCTCTGTTATTTTTCGGTTACGGCGCTGGATCGATTGTTCCGGCGACACGGATTGTATTTGAACGCGGTGAAGCAGGTTGCCATTCATGGCGGCTCGCTGCGCCTGTTTGTGGAGCCGGTGGAACGGCCGCAGGAATCTGTCTTACGGCTGCTGGCGGAGGAAAAAGAGCGTCAGGTTGACCGGATTGACTTCTATCTGGACTTTGCCGAACGCATTGGCAATGTGCGGACGCGCCTGCTGGCGCTGTTGAACGAAGTGAAGGCCAATGGACACTCAATCGTTGGGTATGGCGCGGCTGCCAAGGCGACAACGCTGCTGGCTTACTGCGGCATCGACAAGTCGATGGTGGCGTATGTAGTAGACCTGAACCCGTTCAAACACGGCCGTTTCATGGGCGGCAACCATTTCGAGATATTCCCCCCGGCCAAGTTGCGCGAAGACCAGCCGGATTACGTGCTGCTGCTGGCCTGGAACTTCGCCACGGAAATCATGAAACAGCAAGAAGCATACCGCGCCGCCGGTGGGCAGTTTATCGTGCCTATCCCCAGCCCAGAAATCCGATAACAGCCATCTCCTCGATAAAAAAGGCGCACATCAGCTGATGTGCGCCTTTTTTAATTACGCATGGCCAAAGCGTTTGCGGAACTGGTCGGCCATGGAGGCGGTTTGGGGCGCGTTGGCAGCCAGCGACAACAGCGTGAATTGGCGTTTGGCGCGGTCCAGGTGATAAACAAGGCGGTAACTCTGGGCCTGGTAGCGCCAGAGCGTCTGATCAGCAGACAGCTCCAGCACGGTCTCGGCCGGGTTTTGCATCACGGCCTTCATCACGATTTGCGCCGCGTCGATGGCCTCGCTGACGACCAGTTGTTTGAAGGCGGCGGGCTGGTGCTGAAGCTGGTCTAGGAAAACGGCCGTTACCCCCATCGTCCATTCCGGTTTGGCCATGCGAAAGGCTGGTGGGCGATAGGTGGCGTCCCAAATCTGGCGCAGTTGGTACAGCACATAGGTTGGATGCCGGTAGGTGATAGCGTCTTGCGCCAATTGGGCCAGGGCGGTTTGCAACACGGCCGTATCCCCCGCCGTAAACCCTTCGGCCAGCGGCGGCAGCGGCTGAACCGACCAGGCCACGTCCACCTCAGCCGCCGGGATTACCTGAGCAAAAGATGTCAGAACACTGTTGTGGTGGGCGATGATTTGCACGGCCGTCAGCCCCGGGCTGTCGAACGTGCTGTGGGCGTCGGCGGCCAGGACCACATCGTAGCCCAGACCGTGGCTGGCTCGCACATTGGTGTCGATGCAGTATTCAGTCTGCATACCGGCGATAATCAGCCGCCGCGCGCCTAAATCAGTCAAAACGTCTTGCAAGTTGGTCTGGTAATAGGCGTCAGGCGTGGTCTTTTGCACCACCGGCTCGCCCTCGACGGGCGCCAGGTGAGGGTGAATCGCCCAGCCGGGCGTTTGCGGTTCGTCGGGTTCGCCGGGGCCGCCATTGTGCTGCACAAAGATAACGGCCGTGCCCGCCTGCCGCGCCCGGTCGAGCAAATTTTGCAGCGCTGCCAACACACGCTCGCCATCATGCACCGCGTGCGGCGCAAACATATTGACCTGAGCATCAATCAACAAAAAAACGGTTGCCGACATCTGTATTTACTCCTGCATGGGGATGGTTAGCTCGAAGCCGCCGCCGCCGACAATCTGGCCGTTCACCTGGATTTCCAGCCGATGCGCGCCGGGGTAGTAGCGGCGGGTGGTGATGGGTTTGATGGTGTGGCTTTTTTGCACGGCGAGGGCGCTATTGGCGGGGATGACGGCCGTTTTCAGCTTAAACACTTTGGGACTCGTCTGCCCGTTGGCTTTGACAAAGTGAACCACATAGTCGATGACCAGATTTTGGGACACGGCCGTTTCGTTCACCAGTGTAAACGAGAAGGCCAACGTGTCGCCCATCTGAATGTGGGCCGGTTTCAGAACAAACTGGCGCAGCCCAATCTGCGCCGCGCCAAAGCCTTGCAAGGCCAGCGCCTCCGGGTGACCCGCTTTCACCAGACTGCGCAGCGCGTGGCGGGTAATCCAGACAGTTTCCGCCGATGGCTGACCCTCGTTCCAGCGCTGGAGGGTGTGCAACACCAGGTCGGGGTTATCTTTGGCGATGTCGTTCAGGTGGTTGGCAACGGAACGGCGCACCGTTTCCGCCGGGTCGTCCTTCAATTTTTCCAGCAGGGACAGGGTGGGCCGGGGATCGTCGATAAACTGGTAGAGGCGGCTGCCCCAGGGCAGGCGCGGGCGCGTGCCTTCGCTAACCAACCGGCGCACCTGCGGCTGAGGATCGGCGGTCCATTCGTCCAGCATGGCCAGGGTTGGCTGCGGATAGCGCACGAGAAACGGCCGTATGGCAAATTCGCAAGAAAAATGCTGGGTGATCTCGTGCATGGCGGCCATCGACTCGGCGAAGGCTTCCAGCCCGTACACTTCCACGAAATGGGCCACGGACCACAGCGCCCAGCCCAAATTGGATTGTTCCTGCCCGGTTTGTTGTGGGAGGACTTGTAGTAAAATGGCAACGGCCGTGCCATAATCCTGCGGCAGAAAATCATGCAGCGCCGCCGTAAACACCGCCACCCGCTCCTTGAGCTCCAGCGGCGCAAGCTGCGGCGCAATCTGGGCCACAAAGCCCGCCGTGTCAAACTCTGCGTAAACTTGCTGGATGGCCCGACCAAAATTTGCCGCCAGCGTCTCGTTCAGGTTATCTTTAAACAGGGTTGATTCGCTCATGCTCGTATTATCTACCAGATTCCCGACATCTCATGTCATGATTTAATCATTGGAGGCTGAAATGGACACATTTTTCAAACTCATCAACGCTTTTCCCATGCCCCTGTGGCTGGCGATGATGTTCGCGCCGGAACATCCACTCACGGAGCGCGCCAGCCGCTCGACGACGATTTTTGCCTGGGGGGCGCTGCAATATGTGGTGGCGCTTGTAGCGGCGATGCGATCCGGGTCAGGCGAAGGTTTGCCTGATTTTACCACCCTGGAGGGTATTCGTCAGGGGCTGAGCACGCGGGAAGGGGCGCTGGCGGGCTGGGCCCACATGTTGGCCCTGGACCTTTTTACCGGGGCGTGGGTGTACCGCCAATGCCGCCGCCTGCATGCCCCAGCCTGGATTCGCATCCCGGCGCTCTTTTTTACGTTGATGGCCGGGCCGTTTGGCCTGCTCATCTTCCTGGTCTGGCGGGCACTGGAGCCGCGCGCCGGCGAGGCGCTGCCGGAACTGGTGGATTGACGGCCGTACCCGTCTTGTAGCTGCGGTATCCCTACCGCGCACCTGGTGCTGCCTGTGAAGCCACGGTAAGGAAACCGCGGCTCCTATCCACTTAATTTCCTATAGACAGGGCATTCCCCCCCTTTTTAAACTAATCGCCAGCGGTTGCGACTTGCACCGATACAAACAGTCAGGGGGGTACGGAGGGCGGCCAGCCCAACGTTCCCAACAGTTTAATAGGAGGTTTTTTCCAATGGCTAAGAAAATCAGCGTCATCAACACCTTGCGTCCCAAGATTAAAAGTCAGGGCATTGTAGACTTTTCTGAGTTGTCGCGGCGCATCGCCAAACAAAGTACCACGTTCGACGAGGACGAGATGTTTGGTATTTTTCGGAAGATGATTCGTGAGATCATGGAGGCTTTGCAGCGCGGCGAAACGGTGCGGCTGGATGGCTTGCTGCTGATTCAAACGCAAATGAAGGTCGGCGGCGAAGTAACCCTGAGCCTGCGGGCCGACCGCAGCGCCCTTTCTAAATTGCAGGACCCGGCGTTGTGGACGGCCGATAAAGTGGCCAATCACCACAATCTCCGGAAATCGGTGGAGGAGTTGTTGGCACAATGGGATACGATGTATCCGGCAAATCTGGTGGAACCTGATTAGGTGAGAGATTGGAGACTGGAGACTGGAGATTAGCAACTGTGGATTGAAGCAGATCTCCAATCTTCAGTCTCTTTTTATTATCCCGCCGTGTCATGGTGCATAACACGGCGGGATAATTTTTTTGTACCCGGATGAAAGTTTTCCCACACGGGGATGAAAAAATATTTGTACCCGGATAAAACTTTTCCCACACGGGGATGAAAAAATATTTGTACCCGGATAAAACTTTTGCCGGCCCATGAAATGGTGAGGAATGTCAGGTGAAAGGGCAGACCTGACAGGTTTAAGAAAACCTGTCAGGTCTTGGTGTTTGACAGTTCCCCCACTTCCTCTTACACTGTCGCCGATGCGGCAAAACCCTCTGGTAAACAAGCGGCGCGGCCTGCGCCTTCTGGGCGTCATCGTCCTGCTGCTCCCCGTGTTGTTTCTGGGGCTCTTTTTCTTTTACCCGCTGGCCAACATCTTCCGCCTCAGCATCACGGCGGCGGCGTTTAACGATCTGGCGCAACGGCCGTATTTCCGCAGCATCCTCTGGTTCACCTTCTGGCAGGCCGGGCTGTCCACCCTGCTGACGCTCCTCGCCGGGCTGCCCGCCGCCTACCTCTTCGCCCACTACGATTTTCGCGGCCGCAGCCTGCTCAAAGCCCTGACCACCATTCCCTTTGTGATGCCCACCGTCGTCGTCGCCGCCGCCTTCCGCGCTTTGCTGGGCGCAAACGGCCCCATCAACCAGGCGCTCGTCAACTTGTTCGCTTTGTCCCGCGCCCCCCTGCAGCTTGAGCAAACCCTGACGATGATTTTGCTGGCCCACGTGTTTTACAACGTGGCCGTGGTGGTGCGGCTGGTGGGCGGCTTTTGGGCCAACCTGAACCCGCGTGTGGTGGAGGCGGCGCGGGTGCTGGGCGCGTCGCCCTGGCGGGCTTTCCGCGAAATCACCCTGCCGCTGTTACGGCCGTCGCTGGTCAGCGCCGCGCTGCTCATCTACCTCTTCACCTTCACCAGCTTCGGCGTCATCCTCATCCTGGGCGGGCCGCAGTTTAGTACCCTGGAGACGGAAATTTACCGCCAGTACGTCACCTTTTTGCGCCCGGACATTGCCGCCTTGCTTTCCCTGCTGCAAATCCTGTTCACCTTTGCCCTGATGTCGGTCTATGCGCGCTGGCAGCAGCACACGGCCGTGTCCCTAGATTTTCGCCCGCAGCAGACCAATCTGCGCCGCCCGCAAACCCGGCTGGAGAAAACGGCCGTGGCCGCTCTCATCGCCGGGTTGGGCCTGTTTTTGCTCAGTCCGCTGGCCGCCCTGGTGTGGCGCTCGCTGGTAGACCGCGACGGCCAGTTTACGCTGGCTTACTATCAGGCCTTGCCGGAACTGCGCCGGGGCAGTGTGATCTTTGTGCCGCCGCTCACGGCCGTGCGTAATTCCATCGGCTATGCCCTGCTGACGGTGCTGCTAGCCGGGCTGCTGGGGGTGCTGACGACGACGGTGCTGGTACGGCCGTCGCGCTGGCGCAACTGGCTGGACCCGCTCTTCATGCTGCCGCTCGGCGCGTCGGCGGTGACGCTGGGTTTTGGCTACGTGGTCACGTTTAATTGGCTGCGCACCTCGCCGCTGCTGGTGCTGATCGCCCACACGCTGGTGGCCTTTCCCTTCGTCGTGCGCAGCCTCATGCCCGTCTTACTGGGCATCAAACCCAGCCTGCGTGAAGCAGCGGCCGTACTCGGCGCGTCGCCCGCCCGCGTCTGGCGCGAAGTGGATTTGCCGATTATGGGGCGGGCGCTGCTGGTGGCGGCCGTCTTCGCCTTCACCGTCAGCATGGGCGAATTTGGCGCGACCAGCTTTATCGTGCGCCCCAACAGCGGCTACCTCACGCTGCCCATTGCCATCCAGCGCTACCTGGGCCAGCCCGGCGCGCTCAACTTTGGCCAGGCGATGGCCATGAGCACCATCCTGATGCTCGTCTGCGCGGTGGGCTTCGTGGCGATTGAGCGGTTCCGGTATGCGGACGTGGGGGAGTTCTAAAAATTGACAATTGACGATTGTCAATTGACAATTGTCAATTGATGTTAAAACTACACGCCATCCAAAAATCATTCGACGACACGGCCGTTCTTCGGTCCATTTCGCTTTCCGTGGCGGCGGGGGAGATTGTGGCCTTGCTGGGGCCGAGCGGCTGCGGCAAGACCACATTGCTGCGCATCATCGCCGGGTTGGAAACGGCCGACGGCGGCCAGGTGCAGTTAGAAGGAGAGGATGTAACGGCCGTGCCTGTCCACCAACGGGGTTTTGGCATGGTTTTCCAGGATTATGCCCTGTTCCCCCACAAAAATGTTTTCGACAACGTAATTTTTGGCCTGCGCATGCAGGGCTGGACAACCGCCAACATGGCCGACCGGGCGGAGCAGGTGCTGGCGCTGGTTGGACTGGCTGGATTTGGCGGCCGCGCCATCCACGAACTGTCCGGCGGCGAGCAGCAGCGCGTGGCCCTGGCCCGCGCTCTGGCTCCCGCGCCGCGCCTGCTGCTGCTAGACGAGCCGCTGGGCGCGTTGGATCGCGCCCTGCGCGAGCGGCTCATGCTCGATTTACGCGCTATTCTCAAGCAGGCAGGCGGGCTGGTTGGACGGCCGGAAGGGATTACGGCCGTTTACGTCACCCACGATCAGGCCGAAGCGTTTGCCATCGCCGACCGCATCGTCGTCATGAACGCCGGACGCGTGGAGCAGGTTGGCCGCCCCACCGACCTTTATGCCCGGCCAGCCTCCCATTTTGTGGCCCGTTTCCTGGGCATGGAAAACATTGTGCCCGCCGAACTCCTCGGCGACCAGCCGCCGCGCGCCCGTACGCCCCTCGGCCCGCTTGTTTGCACGGAGCTGCCGGGCAGCCTGTTTGCCGGAGCCGCAATCAACCTGCTTATCCGGCCGGAAGCGGCCCGGTTTACGACGGCCGATGACGCGGGCGAGAATGTGATACACGGCCGTCTCGCCGACGTGTCGTTTCGTGGGCGTTACCAGATTGCGACGATTGTGGTGACAGTGGGGGAAACGGCCGTGTCTTTGAAACTGGAATTCGACACCAGCGATACGCTGCCAGACATCGGCCAGCCTGCCAGCCTGCGGCTGAATCCACAGGCCATTATTTTATTGCCCTGATGGGTGAAACGGCGTGCAAATTTGGTGTGGAAACGGCCGTAACCTACCATTCTCCAGGCTCATTATGATGAGTTACGGCCCTTAAATTGCTTCGGCGATAACCTGCGCCAGGAGTTCCAAACTCGGCGGCTTGCTCAACCAGCCAACCGCGCCAAGCGCTACAATCTCTTGCCTTTCCTCGTCCATGGGGTGACCTGTTATGATAATAACCTTGGTTGTTAGACCTGCCTGGCGCATGGCCAACAGCAGTTCTTTCCCGCCCATTTCCGGCATAACCAGATCACACAAAATCAAGTCGATCTCGTTTTTAGAATTGGTCAAAAAGTGCATGGCCTCCAGGCCATTGTTGGCGCTGCGCGTCTGATATTGCAGCTCCCGCAAAATGGTCACCATCACGTCACACAAAACCGGGTTGTCTTCAACGACCAAAATCGTCTCCCCGTGTCCCAACGGCAAATCGACGTCATGAACCAGCGTTTGTGGGGTTTCGCTCACGGGCAAGGCCGGCAAGTAAATGTCAAATTTCGTGCCTTTGCCAATCTCCGACGAGACTTCAATCTCGCCTTTATGTTGTTTGACAATGCCAAATACCTGGGCCAAGCCTAATCCGGCTCCCTTACTGCGATCTTTGGTAGAAAAAAAAGGCTCGAAGATGTGTGAAATAATTTGGGGGTCAATGCCTGAGCCAGTATCTTGCACAGTTATGCGCACCAAATCTGATTGGGCCTCGTCTTGCAGCAGTTGCCGGGCTAACTGCGACAAACGAGGCGCGTTGGGCCTTTGCTTGCTCAGGCGATCTAACTGGATCAGTAACTTGCCGCCCTGAGGCATGGCGTCTCGGGCGTTGACGGCGAGGTTCATCACAACTTGCTGCAAGTGCGTGGGGTCAGCATTGACAAAAAAATCACCGCCATCGAAACTGAGGTTTATGGTGATATTTTCCGGCAGGGTTCGCTCGAACAATTTGACCCATTTATTGAGAAAAGGAATGAGATCTATTGGATGACGCTGCATGACCGAACGCCGGCCAAAATCCAAAATCTGTTGGATGAGGTCGCTGGCGCGGACGGTTTGGTCCAGGATGATGGCAAAGCGTTCACGCATGTCTGCGGGAATGCGGTTATCGCGCAGGAGCAAATCGGTATACAAACTGATGACGGCCATGATGTTATTAAAATCGTGGGCAATGCCGGCGGCGAGCTGGCCTACGGAGGCCAGGCGTTCTTGTTGTTGGGCGCGTTGTTGAATTTCTTTTTCTTCTGTGGCATCGTGGATGACGATAACCCAACCGGATAGTTTGCCGCTGTCTTTTAAGGGTTTGGCGTTCAGTTCAAAATTTCGCTGCTGCCAATCCAGTTGGCGTCGCAAGCCTGTCTGGGGGTGAACGAAGAGGCTGGACAGCGGTTCGTCACCCAACTTGTGCAAGATGTCACCGATTTTTGCGCCGTCGGCGAGGATGGCCAGGTTTTGGGTGGCGGCGGGATTGGTGAGGAGGATACGGCCGTGCAAATCAATTACCAGCACCCCTTCTGGCACACTCTCCATTACCAATTGCAGTTGGTGCGCCTGCTGTTGAAGCTGCAAGCTTAACTGTTTTTGGATATTTTCCGCCTGTTTGCGTTCGGTGATGTCTGTAAAGGTCGCCACAGCTCCGATCACTTCCTGATGGCTGTTCAGGATAGATCTGGAATTGATGGAAATGATCGCCCGTTTGCCTGCGCCTACGCGGATGTTCATCATCGTGTTGTCAACCGCTTTACCGGTGCGCAAGGTAATCATGGCGGGGTGATCTTCCGGCGCGAGAGGTTGGCCGTTTTTATCCAGCGCCTGCCATTGGGGGTCAAAAAGATATTGGCCTAAGAGCTGATTTTCGGTTAATCCTAAAATCTCGGCGGCAGACCGATTGCCCATGATGATTTTACCGCTCTTGTCTTGCAAGACCAGGCCCTCGCTTAACGCGCTGACCACGGATTTATAGCGCGCTTCACTTTGTTTTAAGGCTTCTTCATATTCTTTGCGTCTGGTTACATCTTCGACAATGCCCACAAGACGCACGAGGCCAGTTTGATCATCCATTTCGGTGATCCTGCCGATGTCATGAAACCATCTGTATTCCCCGGTGACCGTTTTCAGGCGGCTTTCGACTTCGTAGGTATCGGCCGCGCCTTGGAGATGTGCGCCCATCGCCTGGAGGGTTTTTTCATAATCGTCTGGGTGCAGCAGCGCAGTAAAATCTTCAAACGTCTGGAACATGTCTGGCGCATACCCCAACATTTCGGCTTTACGATCATCAAAGATCACCTTACCAGACGGCAATTCCATTTCCCACCAGGCGATATTGCCGGTGCGCAGCCCTGTTTCGAGACGATCGGTCAACCTTTTTTGAATTTCATGGGCTTGTTTGCGCTCGGTAATGTCGTAGGCTACGCATTCCACGGCGCCTTCTTCGCGGTTCAGGCGAAATGAGGCTTCTGACCAAAAAGGCGCGCCGCTTTTATTGCGTGAACGTATTTCAATCCTGTCGATCTGGCCTTTTTTATGGAGTTCTTGGAGGATGTGGTCCCAGTCTGACGCATCTGCAAATTGGGCATAGCCTGTGGATTCTACGGTGAAGGCCTCGAGGGATGGGTAACCAAACAGGCGGGCGGCGGCGCTGTTGGCGGTGAGGATTTTGCCGGTGTTTACGGCCGTTTTGAACAACGCCACCAACGCATTATTGAACAAATTACGATATTCTTCCTCGCTCTTCTGGAAGGCTTCAGCGGTATGTCTTTGTTCAGTAATGTCCGCAGCAAAGATGGCGGCTCGGGTTACGGTTTTGTTGTCTTTAGCAAATACCGGGTAAACATGATTGGACAAATCTCTACCATTCCGGGTGTCGATGAAATGCACCGGTAGGCCTGTCTGAAAAACCTGATCGATCTGCGCTTTTCTGGATTCTGCAAGCTGGGGCGGCAATCTGGTGTAGATATTGACACCGAGCAGCTCATCTGGCGTACTGTTAAACCGGCGTGCGCCGCTGTCGTTAATCTTTAGTATATACCCTTCCGGATCGACAAGGGCGACCGAATCCGTTGGCGCGTTTAATAATGCGGTCAGATCCGCTCCGCTGGCCTGCAGGTCTTCTTCCGTTTGTTTGTGGTGGGTTATGTCGTGGTTAACAGCGAGAACATTGGTGGGACGGCCGTCCTGATCTCTCACCAGGTTGACCGACGAAAGCACATTCAGTTTGGAGCCGTTCTTATGATGCTGAATGGCCTCGCCTCGCCAGGTTCCCTCAGCCAAAAACTGAGAGATGACCTCTTCATGACTGATGTTGATAAAAAATGTGGGAATCATTTCCCCCATTCGTTTTCCAATAACTTCTTCAGCCGTCCAGCCATACATAGACTCAGCCGCCTGATTCAAACTCTGAATGAAAAATTCCAAATCCGTCGTGATAACCGCATCTGAAATGGCGTCTAACAAGACTGCTTTGTATTGCAGTTCCTCCTCAGTTCGCTTGCGCTCGGTAATATCCAGTGTGAACCCGTCATAATAGGTAATCGCCCCGGTATCATCGTACACACATTTGGCGAAAATGCTCATCCACCGCAGCTCGCCATCCTGACGTCTGTAGCGAATGGTGTGCCCATTTAAATGCCCATGTTGGGCAAACAAGGTCTTCACTTCTTCGCGGTCAACTGGATCGGCGTACAGGGCAGAGATGTTTTTTACGCCATGGATCATCTCTTCGGGCGAATTAAACCCCGCCATCTGAACAAAAGCCGGGTTTACCAGGCGATATTGACCATCTGGCGTGGATTGAAAGATGCCTACTGGCAAATTTTCAAACAAGCCTCGGTATTTTTCTTCGGTTATCTCCAAGGCGGCATTTCTTGCCCGCAGTTGGTTCAATTCAGCGATTAATTGCGACCTGGTTTTCTCATTATCGTTCACGATTCCTCGCCTCTTTTATAAACCTATTGTAACGATGCAGACCTTATGTACTTCGTAATAAAGGTTTTTGGAATTTATGCCTCGCAGCCATGGTATCCTTGCCGCGTATTTCCCAGTGCACGGTAAGGATACCGCGGCTACACAATCCACGAACAAAGCTTGAAATTATTTTTGTAACAAAGCACCAAGTCACCATGCAAAAACAAGATTGTGGTTTTTAGATTGGACCAATCTTGAAGGTTGGTCCAATCTGCGCCACTTAATTTTTGGAGCGGTTACTACGGGTTTGATCAAAAAATCCAAATTCTCAGGAGTAAACCCGTAGGGTTCGTGCATCATTAACTTTTGAGTCTGCAGATTGGTCCAATCTGAGAGATTGGACCAATCTTACCAGGTTAAAAACACACGGACCCTTAGGGTTTGTACTTTGGGCACATACGCCAGGAATATTTAAGGTTGTTCAGCAAGAAACCAGGGTCCATGGTCGGCGCTTACCCGGCCAATAACCCCCGTTGAATGGCCGCCGATACGGCCCCCGCCCGTGAATCGACGCCGAGTTTGTTATAGACATTGGTCAGGTGCGCCTTCACTGTTCGTTCGGTGACGCCCAGAGCCAGGGCAATTTCTTTGTTGCGCTCGCCGCGGGCAACGGCCGTCAACACTTCCATCTCTCGTTCGGTCAGGCCGCCTTCTTCCCCAGGCGCGGGCATAGGTTTTGTTGTACTCTGGAAGCCTCCCCCGGTATGCGCCAATACGCGCAGCAAAATCTCCGGCTGCATCAGTGTTTCGCCGCGCGCCGCCGCGCGGATGGTATTAAACAGCGTCTGGCGTCCGGTATCTTTCAACAAAAAGCCCCGCGCGCCAGCCTGTAACCCTCGCAGCATCAAATCATCCTCGTTGTAGGTGGTCAGAATAACGATGGCCATGTCCGGCCATTCGGCCAAAATGCGGCTGATGGCTTCCAGACCGCCCATGCCCGGCATACGTAAATCCATCAGCACCACATCGGGCTGCAATTCACCGGCGAGGCGCACGGCCGTTTCCCCATCCACCGCCTCGCCCACTACGGCCATATCTTCTTCCATACTTAAAATCAACTGCAATCCTTCGCGGACCACCAGGTGATCATCGGTAATCAAAACGCGAATCATACGGTTCCTCCATTGAGCGCAGCCGGTAAGTCGCCGTCTGCCGCTTGTGGGGAATGGGTGATCGGTACAACCATTTGCAGCGTTGTGCCTGCGCCAGGCTGGCTCTGCACCGACAGCGTGCCGCCGGCCAACCGGGCGCGTTCACGCAGACCGAGCAGGCCGTAATGACCGGTGCGAATTGCGCCGTTGGCGACGTCGAACCCACGGCCGTTATCGCGGATTTCGATGTGGACACGGCCGTTCGCCATCTCTACCAGCACGCCAACCTTTGTGGCCTGAGCATGACGCGCCACATTGGCCAGCCCTTCGGCGACACAACGGACCACGTGCTCAGCTAAATCTGGCGGCAGGATGAATTCTGGCGGCATGGTCAGGGCGCAGGTTATGCCGGTGGCTGCCGTAAATCGGTCCGCCTCTCGCGTGATGGCCTCGCCTGTCGTAACGGCCGTTGCCCGTAAATCGTCGATGGCCCGACGCGCGTCGGCCAGCGTTGTCCGCGCCCGCTCCTTGGCCTGCCCGACAATTTGCGCCGCCTTGTCGGTATTGCCCCGTTCCAGATTGGCTTCCAGCGCCTCTAATTGTAGCACCAACCCGGCCAATCCCTGGGCCAAGGTGTCGTGTAATTCGCGGGCCATGCGCTGCCGCTCGCCTTCCAGGGTCAGTGTTTCAACCTGTTGGGCGTATTCAGACAACTGCCGATGGGCGATTTGCAGCTCGCCCAACAATTCCTGGGCTTCCGCGCGGGCGTTCAGCTGGCGCAGAAACATCATAACGTAAATAAACACAAATAGGGCGCTGAGCAGCACCCCGCCCAACCAGCGGCTGATCGATTGCCAGCCCCACAACACGCTGAACGTGATGGCCAGCAGGGCGATGTAGCCGAGAACGGCCGTCAACGACCGCCGCCAATCTTCAAGAATGCCCACCGTCTCCCCGGCTAAAGCCAAAAATAGGCCGATGGCAATCCCTTGCTGCTGACTGATAACGGTCAGAGCCAGAACCAGACTGATTTGGACCAGGAGGTAAACTGCCAGACGCCATGAATTGAGCACAAAATACGGCACGTACCAATGCAAAATCAGGTGACCTACCATCAACAAAGTAAAAGGAACAAGCCGGACTGGCTGGCGTAATTCTGGCGTGAAGTACAGGGTGACGCCGTAAAGGCCCACCAGCACCAAGATCATAAACCAGAAAAACGGCTTGGTTTCTTGTAAACCGGCTTCTACCTGGGGATTGTTGGTTTGACGGAACAGGTTTTTCATCGTTGACCTTTGTGGTTGATTATACCATTTTGCCAGACGGCCGTTATTGTCCCTTAGGGCATTGTACCTTTGTACACCTTTGCCCATTGCCCGAAAGCACGATGTGGGGGTAACGGCCGTTGGCTAAACTATAGACAGTGAACAAAACCGGAACGGTAGTCTGATAACAACCGTTGCCCAACTGGAGGAACCATGACCCAACCGATAATCGAAGTGACCAACTTCTGCAAACGTTACGGCGATTTTGTCGCCGTAGACAACATCACCTTCGCCGTCAGCCAGGGCGAGATATTTGGCCTGCTAGGGCCGAATGGCGCCGGCAAAACCAGCACCCTGGAAACATTGGAAGGTCTGCGGCCAGCCGACAGCGGCACGCTGCACGTCGCCGGCATCAACCCCACCCGCGAACCACGCCAACTGCGTCACGTCATCGGCGTGCAGCTTCAATCATCGGGCATGCCGGAAAGCATGACGCCCGCCGAGGCGATGCAGTTCTTTTGCGCCTACCACGGCATTGCCCCGCGCCACGATTTGCTGGACCGTTTTGGTCTATCGGCAAAGCGGAAAACGCAGTTTCATCTCCTATCTACCGGGCAGCAGCGCCGCCTGTCGTTGGCTCTGGCCATCGCCCACGAGCCGCAGGTGCTTTTTTTGGACGAACCGACGGCCGGTCTGGACGTTAGCTCCCGCGCCGAACTGCACACGCTGATGCGTGAACTACAAACTGGCGGCACGACGATCGTGCTGGCCACCCATGACATGGCCGAAGCTGAGGAAATGGCGGACCGAGTAGCGATTATGCTGAACGGCCGTCTCACTGCCATCGGCACGCCTTTGGAAATTACGGCGACGGGGGCCGGCATGACCAAAGTATCGGTCTACACCAAAGCGGCTACGCTGCTGGCCAACCATCACACCTTTCCGGCCGTGGCCCAGCGCACGCAAAAAGAAAACTACGCCATCTACTTCAGCAGCGATATTGCCCAGACCGTGCCCGCGCTTATCAACTATGTCCAGGCGCAGCAAGACGAACTGATAGATTTGAGAGTAGAACGGCCGTCACTCGAAGACCGTTTCTTGGAATTGACAAACAACTAAATTACTGATCGGCGCGCGGCAGGCAGTTGCCCACCGCCCTACAACCGAATTTCTGGAGGCCACACATGTCCGCATTTACCAACCATCTATCCTTTGAATTTAAAGCAGGCATCCGCAATAAAAATCTACTGCTGATGAATTACCTGTTCCCACTAGGCTTCTACCTGATGATGGGCGCCATCATGCCCGGCATCAACCCGTTTTTCCGTGAAACCATGATTCCGGCGATGATCACCTTCGCAATTTTAGCCGCCACCCTGTTGGGTTTACCCGACCCGCTGGTGAACGCCCGCGAAACCGGCATCTTCCGCAGCTACAAAATCAACGGCGTGCCGGCCTTTTCCATCCTGTTCATCCCCGGTCTTACCACCGGGATGCACCTGGCGGTTGTCTCGCTCATCATCACCTTCAGCGCGCCTTTTCTGTTCGACGCCCAAATACCGCAAAACGGCTTCGCCTTTTTCATCACTCTGGTGGCGCTGTCTATAGCTTGCTCCGGCATTGGCATTCTGATCGGCGTCATTTCGCCCTCCACCCGGTTAACGGTGCTGTACTCCCAAGTCATCTTTGTCCCGTCGATGATTTTGGGTGGACTGATGCTGCCCTACAGCATGTTGCCCGCCGCCGCGCAAAAAATTGCCCAACTGATGCCCGCCACCCACGCCATGAACGCCTTTAACGCTCTGGCGATGGGCGCAGCAGCTGATTTTAACCCCTGGGCTTCCATCATCATTCTGGTGGCCGGCGGCCTGACTGCCTTTTGCCTGGCCCTGTTTCTCTTCAGTTGGGACAGCAAAAACAGCGCCCGCCGCGGCCACCCCCTGCTGGCGTTGTTGGTTCTGGTACCGTTTGTGGCAGGAATTCTGGTTCTATAAAAGCTGACCACTCCTTTCCATAAAAAAGCCCGGATTAACTAACCCACAGAAACTTGGAGATTGGAGATTGGAGATTGAGCCAATCTCCAATCTTAGTTCTGCAAGTTGTTTAATTCACAGAACGTCATGCAGCCCTTGCATGACGTTTTTTCAGGATTGATTTATACGAACATATGTTTTATAATCTCCTGGTGACATTTTGGAGAGTTTAAAAGCGATGACCAACCAAATCCAGGCAGAACATTTTACGCGAGCGCTGTATGAGCTTCTCGACGAGACTTTCGACACCGTTCACGGCATTTTTCTTGATAAGGGCACATCTTTGTTTGAAACATTGGCCACCGTATCGGCCGCAGAAGCGTCGATCCCAGTTGGCGGGCAATGCGCCACACTGGCGGCGCAGGTAAAACACATCGCGTTTTACCTGGATGTGCTGGAGAAAGGTGTGCGAGCGGGGCAGTTCGAGCGGCAAGATTGGGGCAAAATTTGGCGAGAAACGGCCGTTGTCACCCCTGATGAATGGGAAGCCGCCAAATTAGCCCTGCGGGAAAGCTATAATCGCACCAAACAACTGATTGCGGATACGGCCGTGTGGTCTAGCGAACAGCAAATCGGCGGCGCAATCGCTACCATTGTGCATACAGCCTATCATCTGGGCGAAATCAGGCAGGCGCTATGCACCCTAAAAAATAACACCTAGCTGCCCACCCCTATCGTGGGTTCTTGTGGTCGCCCAACTTCTCATTTCCACCTGCCCCACACCTTCTCCGTTATTTTTTTCTCGCCACGCCAACCACGTGTTGCAGGAAACGCCCATTCGTTCAACGGGAGCGCATACTTAAATCAACCGGACACTATCGCGCCGTAACGGCATGACGGCGGATAACGGCAGTTTGTCAGGCTGCCTGAACGATCTATTATTAGCTATGCGAAAATTTGCGCAGAGACGCAAGATTGGTACAAGGAGAGACATATGAGCGGAGTACGTGTATTGGTCGGAACACGCAAAGGCGCGTTTATTCTGACATCAGATGAAAAGCGTGAAAAGTGGGATATCAGCGGCCCTCACTTTGCCGGATGGGAAATCTACCATATCAAAGGCTCAGCCCTGGACCCTAACCGGTTGTATGCCTCCCAGTCTAACGGCTGGTTTGGCCAGTTGATCCAGCGATCCGACGATGGCGGCGAGACCTGGGAACCTGTGGGCAACGAATTTGCTTATGAGGGCGTCACTGGCTCGCACCAGTGGTATGATGGCACACAGCACCCGTGGGAATTTAAGCGCGTCTGGCTTCTCGAACCGTCGCTCACCGAGCCAGACACGGTCTACGCCGGCGTTGAGGATGCCGCATTGTTCCGCTCGCAAGATGGCGGACAATCGTGGCACGAGCTGCCGGGTCTGCGCTCTGCCAAGGGACACCTCTGGCAGCCTGGCGCGGGCGGCATGTGTCTGCACACCATCGTTCAGGACCCCGGCGACCCGCAGCGGCTGTTTGTGGCCATTTCGGCGGCGGGCGCCTTCCGCACCACGGATGGCGGGCAAACGTGGGAACCCATCAATCAGGGTCTTAATTCTCCTTTTGAACTGCCGGATTCGACGGCCGAAGTGGGCCATTGTGTACACAGCATCGCCATGCATCCGGCCCAACCGAATGTTCTTTTTATGCAGAAACATTGGGACGTGATGCGCAGCGATAACGCCGGCGATATGTGGCAAGAAATTAGCGGCAACCTGCCCACTGATTTTGGGTTTCCAATTGCTGTTCACGCCCACCAGCCGGAGACTGTTTACGTTGTTCCCATTAAAAGCGACGCGGAACATTATCCGCCGGATGGTAAGCTGCGGGTTTACCGCAGCCGCACGGGCGGCAATGATTGGGAAGCGCTCACCAAGGGGCTGCCGCAGAGTGATTGTTATGTCAATGTATTGCGCAGCGCTTTGGCGGTAGATTCGCTTGAGTCGTGCGGGGTTTATTTTGGCACGACCGGCGGGCAGGTGTATGCCTCAGCCGATTCCGGCGACAGTTGGATGCCTATCGTGCGCGATTTGCCGGCCGTACTCTCGGTCGAGGTGCAAACATTGCCATGATTCGGGTGGTGCTGCCTCATCATTTACGAACGCTGGCCCAGGTGAATAAGGAAGTTGGGTTGCAGGTGGATGGTTCGGTGACCCAGCGGACGATTCTGGACGCACTGGAGGCGCAGTATCCCATGCTGCGCGGAACCATTCGGGAGTATGGCACGCAGCAGAGACGGCCGTTCATCCGCTTCTTTGCGTGTGGCCAGGATTTATCCCATGAATCGCCAGACGCCCCGTTACCCGAGGCGGTGCAAACGGGCGTAGAACCTTTTCGCATTGTGGGGGCGATGGCTGGCGGCTAACGGCCGTTCCCCCTTCCCCTCAGCACAAAAAAACGTCAACCGAACCCTTGTGCCCGGTTCGGTTGACGTGTCTATCCAGTCGATCACCTATCAAGCCATGATAGTGCTTGAATTGGCAAATTATCCCAACGTGTCAATGTTGTTCAGGTCAGAAAATGCCTGATTAAGGCGGGTTTTGAGCGATTCTTCGCCTTTGCGGAGCCAGACGCGAGGATCGTAATACTTCTTGTTGGGTGAATCGTCGCCTTCGGGGTTGCCAATTTGCGCTTGCAAATAGGCTTCTTTTGCCTGGTAATACAGGCGGACACCATCCCAAAAAGCCCACTGGGTATCGGTGTCGATGTTCATTTTGATGGCGCCGTAAGAAATCGCCTCACGAATTTCCTCGACGCTGGACCCGGAACCACCATGGAAGACAAAGTTAATCGGCTTTTCGCCAAGGCCAAATTTTTGCTGGATGTACTTTTGCGAGTTGTGCAAAATGATGGGGCGCAGTTTGACATTGCCCGGCTTGTAAACGCCGTGGACGTTGCCAAAGGCGGCGGCTACGGTGAATTTATCGCTTACTTTCATCAACTCTTCGTATGCGTAGGCCACTTCTTCGGGTTGGGTGTATAGGCGAGCGCTGTCCACGTCGCTGTTATCGACGCCATCTTCTTCGCCGCCGGTAACGCCCAATTCCAGTTCCAGGGTCATGCCCATTTTGCTCATGCGTTCCAGGTAGCGCTTGCAAATCTCGATATTTTCCTGAATCGGTTCTTCAGACAGATCGAGCATGTGGGAGCTGTACAACGGTTTGCCATGAATTTTGTAAAAAGCTTCGCCGGCATCCAACATGCCATCAACCCAGGGCAGCAGTTTTTTAGCGGCATGGTCGGTATGCAAAATCACACGAGCGCCGTACAGTTCGGCCAATTGATGGACATGTTGAGCGCCAGAAACGGCTCCGGCGATAGCCGCGCGTTGGCCGTCGTTGCTGAGACCTTTGCCGGCAAAAAACGCCGCGCCGCCGTTGGAAAATTGGATGATGACCGGGGCGTTGAGCTGAACGGCCGTTTCCATAACCGTATTCACTGTATTCGTACCGGTCACATTGACGCCTGGAATGGCAAACTGATTTGCCTTGGCATATGTAAACAATTCTTGAACTTGATCGCCCGTGATAACACCGGGAGCCATATTAATTTTTGTCATTCTATTTCTCCTAATTAGACTGAATAGGCTTACAATTCACAACCATACAGATTCTCTGGGAAAACCCTAAAGGTCTGCACAATTCCCATGATTCTAACGTCAGAATGCCAGATTTACTACGCTAATTCAGCAATTCTCGATTTGGACTTGGTATTTGCGTGAACAAGCTCGTTTCTGCCCTATTTACGCTCAAATGTCATGCTAACAACCTGTGCTGAGCCTGCCGAAGCATCCCAGTCCCCTGGAAAATCCGAGGCCATAGGGATGCTTCACTTCGTTCAGCATGACAATTCAGCGTGGATTTGTAAAGAAGATGTTCTGCTCGATGTACCACGGCAAAATAGTAGTTTGAGCAAATCGAGATTCTTTCCACCATCCAGCTTATCGCTAATTCCGTTGAAGCAACAAACGGCCCAAGACTACGAAAACGCAAAATCCCCTTGTGTGAAATCTTTCCTATCTGTGCAAAACATCTTTTTTTGCTTGCAGAGGACTCGGCCTACAGACTCAAGGCTTAAATTATACAAGGTCCGGCTATCAACCGAAAGGCGTGGCAAGATGGCAAAACGAAAACAAAGAAAAGCAACATCGGCGCAAAGCTCCGACGCGCTGCGCCGCAATGGGCTTCGGGCGTTTAGGCAGCGCGACGATGGTACCGCCATGGCCGTTTGGGAACGAGCTTATTAACAACGCCCGGATGGGCAAACGGCCGTTGCCCTGGCCCAAGCCTATTTCCGGCGCAGTGTTAGCACAGCAGCAGACGATAAACCGGAACTTCCGTCGGCGGCCCTGGCCGATTTGCAGCGCGACCACCAGCTACAGCCAGACGATGACTGCTATGCCCACCACCCGGCGCTGACCTTCCACCGCCAGGAACGGCCGTCTGGCCTACAATTTCGCCCATGGCCTGGAAAAACAAGAAGATTTTGTCGCGGCCGGCGAAGCATGGCGCGAGGCGCTGCGCCGTCGCCCACGCCGCAACGATCACCCCGACGCCATCACCGATGAGCAGGTCTATAGAGGCCAACACGCTCAATTATTGGGCTGATTGTGATTGGCTGTCCCCTGCCGCTTTGCCAACCAACGCAATCCAGGCCAGCAAGCTGTAGAAAACAGGAGCCAGCAACAGCAGACTAACGCCAATTAAAAGCGGAATAGCGCCCAGGTTGGTGAACCCGAGCAGCGCAATGCACACCGCCGCAGCCAACCCAGCCTGCCGCCAACGGTGGTAAAGAGGCTGATGCGCTTCTGGAATGAGAATCGTTTCCATGAGTAAGGGAATGATCACCAGAACGAGCGCGCAGGCGCCTACCAGCAGCCAGCGCAGCTCAAGGGGCAAGGTTTCTCCGGCATTTTCCACCACATTCAAAACGGCCGCACCCACGGCCACAATGCCAATCGTGAGCGGCAAATGGAGAAACGCCCAGGTTAACGTCATCGTTCGTCCTGGCCGGGGCGAATGTTGGGAAATCGCGTCGAAGTAGAACCACCAGATGCCAATGGCGATGCCCATCCCTAAGACGGCCGTTATCCCCACTTCCCAGTTCAACTGAGGATGTCCAGCCAGACCACGAATCGTGCCGGCAAGCACTTCGCCTAAGACAATGATGGTCAACAGGCCAAAGCGTTCGACAAGGGAAGGGGAAACGGCCGTTGATAAATCAATTTGCGCCTGAATCGCCGGATTATTGCGGCCCAAAGTGGACATATAAAGGGGCATTTGCAACGAAGCCAACACGGCGATGCCCCACAGATAAAAACGCAGCGGCGCCATCACAAACACCGAACCGGCAAAGAGCAAAGTTGTTATGAAATACACCACCGCATAAGGCTGCGACAAAGGCCGATGGGTCGGATCATGGACGCCGGTGCGCCACCACAGAACCAGCAGAATGAGCTGGAAAGCGGCATAGGAAAGCGCAAATCCGGCTGAACTTTCGCCCATGGCGTTGTGGGCAAATACCGCCATCGCCGCCACGCTGCCCATCTGCAAAAAAGTGAAGACGCGGGTGCGAATATCGTTGTTGCCGTGCAGATCGTGGTAGAGTGAGCCATTCAACCAGGCCCACCAGACGATAACGAACAAAAAAGCAAAACGGCCGATGCCCGCCCAGCTTACATCCCCTGCCAGCGCGTGCGCCAACTCGGCGACGATGACCACGTAAACCAGATCGTAAAACAGCTCTAAAAAGGTCACGCTGCGTTCCGCTTCCCGGTCGGCTATTCGCTTGGGCGGCTGCCACCAGTGGCGAAAGTTTTGTCTTAAGGCACTCATCAGGGGATTACTCCTGTTAGCAACAAGATTGGCCCAATCTGAGAGATTGGACCAATCTGCCTGACCGAACGTTAACGGCCGTGTACACCCTCGATCTGCCCAAACTTCACCCCCGTGAGTTCTTCAGACACTTGCCACAACCGGCGCGCGTCCGCTTCGTTGTGGGCATTGTCGCTGGACTCAACAGCTACTGGGTAACCGCCCCGTTCGCCGGGGCCGTCGGGGCCAAAGTATTCGCCACCCTGGACCGCCGGATCCACTGCGGCGCGAATGGTCGGCAGCGCGCCCATCGCCGCACTTTGCAGGAACAGTGGCGCTGCCAGCATGACCGGTTTGTAATACCAGCGATCGGCCATATGGCCCATCAGGTTTGTTTGGGAGATGCCCGGATGAGCCGCCGTCGCCCGCGCCTTGGCCCCCAGCGCGGTAAAGCGGCGTTGCAGTTCGTAGGTAAAGAGAAGATTGGCGAGTTTGGAACGGCCGTAAGCCCCCATTGGCGTGTAGCCTTCACCCTGCTCATACATCAAATTGTCAAAATCCATGCTGCCGCGATGATGCGCGGCGCTGCTCACATTCACCACCCGCGCTTCGGGCGTCTGCACAAGCAAATCAAACAACAACCCGGTCAAGGCAAAATGCCCCAGATGATTGGTGCCCAACTGCCGTTCAAACCCATCGTCCGTGGTGCCATAAGGCACCATCATAATGCCGGCATTGTTGACCAGCACATCCAGGCGGTCATATTTTGCCTTAAACGCCGCTGCAAATTGCTGCACCGACGCCTGATTGGCAAGATCCAGCGGCATGATTTCAGCGCGCGCGTCAGGAATTTCGGCCCGGATTTCCGCCAGCGCAGCTTCGGCTTTGTCCAGGCTGCGGCAGGCCAAAATGGTGCTGGCCCCTTTCTGCGCAAATTCTTTAGCCGCTTCCAAACCAATGCCACTGTTAGCTCCCGTTACAACGATCACTTTGCCCGTTAGATCGGGCATATCGACCGTTGTCCACTGGCCCGCCGTGAGCGTCTCATTATTTTGTCGTTTGCTGATCAGTCGATAAAGACCAATGCCGGCCAAAACGGCCGTTACGCCACCAATTAGTTTCTTATTCATGTTATCATCCTTTATTTTTGACGAATCTTTGGGATTTTGTGGGGTCCGGCTTGAAGCGTGATGCGTCATGCGTGAAACCTCTCCGGTCACGCCTCACGCTTCGTTGAGTGTCAATCCCCTGAATTCCTCAATAGCCTTTTGATTTGAACAGGTCGCTGCCAAAAGTTTCTACCGCATTTGTCAGGTTCAGGCAAGCGGTGATTAAAATGAATAGTGAATGCCTGTGAGTTCTTCTGATATTTCCCAGAGACGTTGGAGAACGGCCGTATCATCCAGCGCATCGTTGCAGCGTTGTTCTGCCGGGTATCCGCGCATCCGGAATGTTTTCGGGCCATAAAACACGCCGCCTCTGGCTGAGGGCGACGTTACCGCGTACAGCTGTGGCAAAACACCCATGCTGAGATCCTGGGCCAACAGCGGGCCTGTCATGCCATAAAGCATACGCTCTAAAAATGGCGCCCCCGATTGATTCATGCTGTTGGTTTGCAAATTGGTCCTCACAAACCCTGGATGAGAAGAGTTGGCTATCGTGTCATGGCCGGCCGCCTGGAACCGACGGTTCAGTTCGGTGGCAAACGCGGCATTGGCCAGTTTGCTCTGTCCGTAGGCTGTCCAACGGCCGTACTCCTTCTCCCCCATCAAATCAGCAAAACGCATGGACCCGGTGAAGGCGGCGCTGCTGGCAGTGCTGTGGACGCGCGCGCCCGGTGTATTCGTCAGCAGGCCCAAAAGCAGTCCTGTCAGGGCAAAATGCGCCAGATGGTTCACCCCCAACTGCATCTCAAACCCATCTTCCGTTTCCGCGCGCGGAATAGCCATAACACCGGCGTTGTTGAGCAAAATATCCAGACGACTGTACTTTTCCTTAAACGCTTCGGCAAACGCCCGCACCGAAGCCAGGCCGGCGTTATCCAGTTCCATCACGTCCAGTCTGGCCTGAGGCGCCGTTTGCTGCACCTCAGCTTGGGCCTGCTCCGCCTTGTCCAGATTTCGGCAGGCCATCACGACCATCGCCCCTTTGGCCGCCAGCGCTTTGGTAGATTCCAGTCCCAGCCCACTGTTGGCCCCGGTAACGATGACCACCTTGCCGGTCAGGTTGGGAATATCGGCTTGGGTCCATTTATCACTCATGAAAATTCTCCTAATTCGATGGATTTAGATTGATTAGTCAGTCAATTATTTTCAAAAAAAATTTTAGGGCGTCACGCCCTTCCAGAAAATTTCGAATCCCTGGGTAATGTGCCGGATCAGCGGCATGTCGGTCAGATTGTGTTCGGTGGCATAGGAAACGGCCGCTTCCAACTGCGCATAAAAAATCTGGCCTAGATACGCCGGATCCATGTCAACCAACTCCCTGGCGGCCATGCCTTGCACAATCATCTCGTAGGCAAACCCCAACTCCGCCTCCTGGCTTTGCTGCACCTCCTGGCTGACCAAATTGGACAGCTTGAGTTGCATCATCAGCCTGTACCGGAGGGGAAAGTGCAGCCCCCAATCAATATGACGAAACCAGATATGCCCCACGCGCTCCTTGAGCGGGCCATCTTGGGGAAAGCCGGCCAGCAAGTGCGCCCTCCATTCCTGCTTGAGCTGCCCGTACACCGCGTCAATCAGCACGTTTTTGGATTCAAAGTAGTTGAACAGCGTGCCGGTGGCCACACCCGCATGTTTGGCAATGCGCGATGTCGGTGTGTTCCAAAACCCTTCTTTGGCAAAAAGGTCAATAGACGCTTCGATGAGCTGCGTTTCTTTCTCGTTCATGGGCGTTACTATACAGCAGATTGACTAATCAGTCAATATTTGTTTTTTGCCACAAAGAACATGGTGGAGCCATTTTCGCGATATCCCGACAAGATGCGCATCAAAGTTTACGAATAAACAACCTTCGCATTTGTGTTGGGAGATGGCAAAAATCACATAACTTACAGAACCGAGAGAGGTAAAAACTGACCTTCACTTTGCGCGACAGGTTACGTTAGTTTGTGTTTCATGATGCGAAACCAGCCACGCACGCGTATACCCGAAAGCACCAGACCGGTGACCCAAGACGGGTATTGGCGGCTGTAAAATTTACGGTAAAACACTTCCATCGCCCGCACCGATTCCTGCGCCACCCTCACCCGCGTCTCTTTGGGCGGGCGGGCAATATCCGCCGACTCTTTGCGCAAACCGGAGCTGGCTCCTTTGTAATGCAGCACCTGTGTGTGCGGATAGTAGACAATTTTATAACCGGCTTCGTTAATCCGGTAACAAAAATCAATGTCTTCGCCATAAAAAAAGTAGGTTTCATCCCAGCCGCTCAACAGGTCGAACAGAGCGCGCGGCATCAACATGTACGAACCGGCGATAACTTCCACCGTGTGAGTCTGGCTGAAGTCGGCGTAGGATTGGAAGTAGCCGTTGAAGCGAGGCGTGTTGGGGAAAAGGCGGCTGAGGCCGGAGAAATGGCACAGGGCATTCCAGGGCGTCGGGAATCCGCGATGATTGTCGGGATCGCGCTGGCCATTGGGGTAGATTAGCTGCACGGTGAGGGCGCCTACGCCCGGATTGGCCTGCATGTAGGCCAATGGCTTGGTCAGCGCATCGGGATCGACGCGGGTGTCGGAGTTGAGGAAGAGGACGAAATCGCCTTGGGAAACGGCCGTGCCGGCATTATTTGCCGCTGCAAACCCTTTGTTTTCCTGGCTGGCGATCAGGCGCACGGCCGGGTATTTGGCGCGCACCATCTCCGGGCTGCCATCGGCAGAGGCGTTGTCAACGACGATAATTTCCAGCCCACCGGGCGGCGCGGCGGCGGCCAGGAGCGAGCTGAGGCAATCATCCAGCAGCTGCTTCGTATTATAAGAGACGATAATCACCGAAAGGGGAAACGGCCGTAGTCGTGCGTGTGTGTCATCCATTCTCATTCTTCTACTCATTCACAATCTACAAGGGCCAGTAGTGTACCACACAGCCACAACCACCTGAAATTACCCCAACCCGGTATGGGCAAAAACTTCTCCGAAACTCATCATGGCCCAACCCCGGCCGGTAATCCGCATTTCATCCTCAATCGAATGGCCTTTCGTCCCTCGCTGTGGTAAATTTCTGACTATGATGCAACGAGCCATTCTCTCCGTATACGATAAGGCAGGGTTGTTGGAATTTGCCGCCGCCCTGGCCGCCATGAATTGGGAATTGATCGCCAGCGGGGGTACCGCCCGGCAGCTTAGAGAAGCGGGGCTGCCCGTTTTGGATGTGTCCGACATCACCGGCGCGCCGGAAATGTTAGGCGGCCGGGTTAAAACGCTGCACCCGGCCGTGCATGGCGGCATCCTGGCCCGCGACCTGCCTGAAGATCGCGCCGACCTGGGCGCGCAAGGCATTAACCCCATCGATCTCGTCGTGTGCAATCTTTACCCCTTCGAGAAAACCATCGCCCAACCTGGCGTCACCCTGGCCGAAGCCATCGAACAAATCGACATCGGCGGCGTTACGCTGCTGCGAGCGGCCGCCAAAAATTTCGCCCGCGTGACTGTGGTTTGCGACCCACAGGATTATGCGCTGGTTCTGGCCCAACTGCGCGCTGATGGGCAAGTCAGCCCGGCCAGCCGACAATCCCTGGCGATTAAAGCCTTTGCCCACACGCGCGACTACGACACGGCCATCACCGCCTATCTGGCAGGCGCTGCTGGTTAGCGGCTGGTCATCGGGACACGGCCGTTTCCACCAAAATCAACTCTGGAAGGATGTCATGAAATCAGAAATTATCCTGCGATATGGGATGAACCCACACCAACAACCGGCGCGGATTTATATCAACCAGGGCGCGCTGCCCATTCAGATGCTCAACGGCGCCCCGGGTTTCATCAATTTGCTCGATGCCCTAAATTCCTGGCAGTTGGTCCGCGAACTAAAACGCGCCCTCAATCTTCCCGCCGCCGCTTCCTTTAAACATGTCAGCCCGGCCGGAGCCGCCGTTGGCGTGCCGCTCCATGACACCTTAAAACAAGCCTATTTTGTGGAATCCGACGACCTGTCGCCGCTGGCGGCGGCCTATGCCCGCGCACGCGGCGCAGATCGCATCTCGTCGTTTGGCGATTGGGCCGCCCTAAGCGACGTGGTCGACGCGTCCACCGCCCAACTGCTCAAACACGAAGTCTCTGATGGCGTTATCGCCCCTGGGTATGAGCCGGAAGCGCTGGAAATTTTGCAGGACAAGAAAAAAGGCGGCTACCGCATTATCCAGATAGACCCGGATTATGAGCCGCCAGAAATGGAGCAGCGCGAACTATTTGGCCTGACCCTGGCGCAAAAGCGTAATGACGCTTTACCGACATATGGCGATTTGGTGGATGTGGTAACGGCCGTGCATACCATCCCCAACGCCGCCAAACGAGACATGATCGTGGCCTTGCTCACCCTGAAATACACGCAGTCTAACTCGGTGTGTTACGCGTTGGATGGCCAGGTTATTGGCGTGGGCGCCGGACAGCAATCGCGCATCCACTGCACCCGGCTGGCCGGCAGCAAAGCCGACACCTGGTTTTTGCGCCAGCATCCCCGTGTACTCAATTTACCCTTCCGTGAAAAAATCGGCCGCACCGAACGGGACAACGCCATCGACCAATTCCTGCTGGATCATTTAACGCCTGCCGAAGAAGCTGTCTGGGAAAAAAGTTTTGCCACGCCGCCGCAGCGGTTAACGGCCGTCGAAAAACGCGCCTGGCTAGACCAGTTATCCGGCGTCACGCTGGGTTCCGACGCCTTCTTCCCGTTCCGCGACAGCATCGACCGCGCGCAACAAAGTGGTGTGAGCTACGTCGTGCAGCCCGGCGGCTCAGTCAGAGATGACGCCGTCATAGAAGCTTGTGACGAATATGGCATGGCTATGGTCATGACCGGGGAACGACTGTTCCACCATTAACCTCTGAGGATTTCTTGTGAACCGGATTCCACATGTTGTAAGCGTTGAGGACGACGACGGCATTTTCGAGCTGCTCCAGATCACCCTGGATCGGCTGCCCATCCAGCTGCAGCGCGCCAGTGACGGCTACAGCGCCGTGGAACTGATTGCTGAGGCCAGACCTGACCTGCTGCTGCTGGATATTGCTCTGCCAGATATGAACGGTTGGGATGTTTTAAAAACTGTATGCGAGCGGCAAATGAAACCGCCCAGGATTATCGTCCTGACGGCTTACTCCGAACCCACCCACCGCCTGATCGCGCATTTCCAAGACGTGGACCGGTTCATGCCCAAACCTTTTTCGCCGACCGATTTACGCCAACTGGTGTGCCAATTGTTGGATCTGCCTGAATCCCCTCTGTAATGGGGCCAATGTTAACGGCCGTTCCCCTGCTGCCGCAACAAAACCGAACGGACATCAGCCGGCTGCCAGCCGGCCGGCTTAAGCAGTTTGCCATCGGCGCGGCGCGGACCGCCCGCTTTTTGCAGATTGGCTCGATGGACTTCCTGGAATACCGCATCGGCATCCACGCCACACGCTTCAATCGCCCCATAGACTACATAAAGCAGATCCGCCAGTTCATGGACCAGAGGCGTTAAGGCATCCACGGTATCCGGTTGCTCACCAGCTTGCAAAGCGGGAATGATGGCTTGGAAAACGGCCGTTACCTCCTCATATTCTTCCTGAATCAGCTTGTGGCGCATCGCCAGGTGGTCGGCGTCGCGCAATCGCGGCGCGGCCGGCAGCGGCGAACCAATGGCCGCATGAAATTCACGGATCCGCCGCGCATTGCTGTTGAGAAACGGCGCGCCACTGGCCGCCACATGCCCCAGCAGCTGCTTCAGCGGCATGTCGGCCAGCGAAGTCAGCCGGTAATCAGGTTGAGAAAAGGTTAATTGGCTGGTCATCTCGTTCGGCACAATCACGCAGAAAATACCGGCGGCTCGCGCCGCAGCCGCGCCATGCGGCGAATCTTCGAAGGCCAACGCCTCGTCTGGCCCAACATCCAGCGCCGCCAGCGCCGCCTGATAAACGGCCGGGTCTGGTTTGGCCCGTCCCTCAACGTCGTCACGGCAACAAACAGCGTCGAATTGATCGGTAAGCCCCAGGCGTTTGAGTAGAGGATCAACCCAGGCATGGCGCGAGCTGGAGGCAACGGCCGTTTTCAACCCCAACTGCCGCGCTTCAGCCAGGTAATCAGCCACGCCGGGCATCATTCCTTGCTGCGCCATCAACTCGTCGTCACGACGACGGCGGGCAGCCTTTACCGCGTCCCTGTCCAATGCCCGCCCCACCAACGATTCCAGATGGGAGTAGGGATCAAAAAATGTAACCGACCCAATATTTTGCACCCATAAATCCACTGGCAGCTCGACGCCAAAAGATTGATAGGTATCTTTCCAAGACAGGTAATCCGGCATTTCCGAATCCAGGATCAGCCCGTCAAAATCAAAAACAAGTGCTCGTATCATAGCCAATAAGTTTAGCCCAATTTGCCGATTTTTAGGAACGAGAACGAAACGACTTACCCTTCAGTCCCTTAAACCAGCACAAAAAAACCCGTAGACATGGTCTACGGGTATCACCTTTACATGCAAAACACAAACGGAGAATCCAATCAAACTGATTGAGCCTCGGCAATGGATAAACACTCCGTCACAACCCGATTCAGTTCCCACGAGCTAATCGGTTGAGTCAGAAAACGGTTAGCCCCTTTTTGGGCTGCTTCCACGGGCGCCTGCTGCTGCCCACTGGCAGTCAACATAATGATGGGTAAGTTCTTAAACTTTTCTTGCGAACGGACTTGCTCCATCAGCGTGAACCCATTCATAATGGGCATATTCAGATCGGTGATCATCAAATCTACCGGCATTTTCTCTAGCTGCTCTAAAGCCTGCGGTCCATTATCGGCCGTAACCGTTGTATGATTAATTCTTTCTAGCATCAGGGTCAAGAGTCGGTGTGTATGCGGCGCATCATCGACAATTAGAATTCTGGCCATTTCACAACTCCTTATCTTCTACCAGCTACGCCATGCTCAGACACAACATCCTGTCAGACGCTCCTGGTATGTCAAGGTAAATCAACAACTGTCAATATACCGAAATTCTCTGTCAATCTGCCTTACGAGCAAGACCGTCAGGAAGCCAGAAACGTCACCACAAAGCCAGCCTAAAACGCAAGTTAGGGGCATTCACCGCGTTCCAGCCACAATCTGGCGCAAGCTCTTTTATTTTTATTGGGACATTACGAGGGGCATCAGGCTCACATCGGTTAAATATTTTTGACCAGCCGCCAGCGATTATTGCCCGGTTGCGGAAAATAGGTCACTTCGTCCATAAGCTGATTAACCAGGAACAGCCCATAACCACTGGTCTGTGGCTGGCTTAAATCTGGGGCTACCACATCGGACAAGCTAAACGACTGCCCACGATCATTCAGTTCGATGATAAATTGACGCAGGTTCTCATCCAGGGTAAATGCGACGTCAATCCGGCCAGAAATACCGGCATACGCATGTTCAACGATATTGGTACACGCTTCATGAACTGCCAGTTCGATATTGTAAAACAGGGACTCCTGGCCTGGCAGGCCCTGCTCGCGATCAAGCATCGCCCGAATACATGCGCCGATGACGTTTAAATATTTATGGATAGCCGGCAGTTCCAGCCGGACAGTATTGGTGAGGGGTAACGGATTCACAACTGCCTCTTGTTGATTTACGGTCGATTTCACGTGCCTATTCCCTTTAACACAACTAGGGTTTGGTCGTCACTTTGCGCAGCGCCATTGCTAAAATTGGCGATTGTGCGGTATAAAGTCTCAGCAATCCCACGCGCTGATTGGTCGGCTATTGATTCAACTAAAGATACCAACCGATCGTAACCAAATTCGTTATCCTGAGTATTTCTGGCTTCACTAAACCCGTCGGTGGCCACAACGAGGACATCGCCTGGTTGGAAATCTATACCCTGATCTTTGGACAAACTGTTCGGCAAGATTCCCATGGGTGTGCCATCGGCGCGCAGCAGATGTGCTTTTTTACCGGCTGGACAATAGATGACGGGGGAATGGCCGGCATTGGCGTAGAGTAATTTGCGATTCGATGAGTCGTACTGACCTACGAATACAGTAGCAAACATACTCAACTTTGTAAAGTCATCGTAGAGTTCCTGGTTGGACCGCCCCATGACAACCTGGGGTGTAGGCATGGGCATGACATTTGTTTTGGTACGAATAACTGTGCGGGTCATGGCCATCAGCAGGGCAGCGGGGACGCCTTTGCCGGAGATGTCGCCCACCGTGAATGTGAATGGTTGGTTGGCGCCGATGATAAAATCGTAGAAATCGCCGCCAACTCGTGAGGCAGGCCAGGAAGCAGCCCACAGGTCCAGTCCGACAACGCCAGGCGGCTTTTGCGGCAGCAGATGGACCTGAATACGCTGGGCGAGGTCCATTTCTGTTTCCAATCTGGCTTGCTCGACGTTTAGCTGGTACATGATGACGTTTTCGATTTGGGCGCCGGTAAATTCAGCGATGGCCCCGGCAAGTTTAATGTCTGGGGAGTTGAAGTCGCCGTCGGATTTGTTGAGCATGCCCATAACGGCCGTGCCCGCATCTCGCACCTTAATCGGCACAATCAACATAT
Organism: Chloroflexota bacterium; assembly: GCA_017993775.1. Lineage (GTDB taxonomy): Bacteria > Chloroflexota > Anaerolineae > Promineifilales > Promineifilaceae > Leptovillus. The sequence continues at coordinate 161,713 of JAGOMA010000005.1, forward strand.
TGCGCACGCCCAATGCCTGCTCATCGGCATTGCCCCGGCTAAACAAAAACTCCCGCCGGGATTCTTTCATTAAGTTCATGTAGTTGTGAAGGGCTTCTTCGGTCAATATCGGGCGTGGATACTGCTGGAATATTGGCAGCCGACCTTTCATATGAACCCAAAAGAACGCTGCTTCCGCTTTTACCAGCCGGGCTGTCTCGAACGCCAGACGCGCCAACGTTTCCTCGGGATTTAAATAATTCCGCGTCGCCTGAGTCAGATCATACAAAGCCAAAAGTTGGTCTTGGGTATCAATCAGATCGGCGGCCATGCTGTTCAGGTCTCTTTCCAGGCGGGCGATCTGGGCGATGAACCCAGCTTGAGCCTGCAAGCGCAAGCGGTGCGCTGGCTGGCAAAGGCCAGCTAGATGAAGCTCGCCTATTTTGACCGAATTGACAGTGATCGGTTCTATGAGTGCGGCTGGTTGCGGGCTGCCGCCTGCCGACCAGGTGGCTAATGAAACGCCATCGGCCCATATCGAAAAGGTTGAGGCTCCCGCATCCAACCAATCTTTGGCTAATGTGTCAAAATCGGACTTTTGGGCAGCCAAAATTGCCGGTAGGATCATTTGGAATCTATTCCTGCCAGATTATTCAACGAGCGAACGCCTGGACCGCTTCGTCTTCGCGGGCGAATATCTCGAAGAATCTATCTAGACGAGTTAGTTCAAAAACCATGCGTACAGACTGCTGCAAATGACAAAGACGCAGGTCGCCTTGTAATTCACGTGAACGCTTTAGTCCATGGACGAGTGTGGCCAGGGCGGTTGAATCGACAAAATCCACCTTTTCCAGATTGACAACAATGTTGGCAGGTTCTTCGGCCATGGCCTGTTCTATCGACTGCCGCGCGGTGTCGGCGGTATAAGTATCAAAACGCCCTGCAAGTTCCAGGATCTTTACGTTTTCGGCAGATCGCACATTGATCTCCATTGGCTACCAACTCCTTTGCAGTACAAACTGTTTGGCGAACGACTCTGAGATAATTGTTTATCTGGTATTTTGTTTGAGTCGGCGCCCCCATGCGAGGGGTGTTTGTCCTAGCAATCGCAAATTTGCGCGCCAGGAACGTGTGGCTACATAGTAAGCATCGGTTATCAGGACTTCATCCAGGCTGCTGCCTGGTCTGGATTGGATGTACCATAATCCGGTAAATCCGGCGGGGCACTCGTGCCTTTTTTGCTGCCAGGCTTCACTGATTTGGTTGATCTCTACGGCCGTCAACGGTTTGACGCCCACCAGGCGCATATCACCGCGCAAGACGTTCCAAAGTTCAGGCAGGCGGTGTAGTTCGAGCCGCTGCAGAATACGGCCAACGGCCGTTTCTTCCCCGCTCTTTCTCCCCGTGGCAAATCGCCACAAGAAAAATTTTTGCAAGGTGGCCGAAGTTGGCTGGCTGGCCGGGTTCGGCCAACCGCCAAAGCGCTCTAATTGGTCAAAGACACGGCCGTTTACCACCAGCAGCAGCAAAGCGATCGGTATCGTCACAATCAGCGTCAGGATCAAGATCAAGCTTGCCAGAAGAACGTCTCCCAACCGCAAAAACCGGTCGTCGAGAAGTGTGGTGACCTGACCCAATAAAAATTGGTCGACGACCTGGGTACTCTCGGCGGTAAGTTTATCAACAACCAGATTTTTATTCACGAAACGGCCGTCAATATTCACCAATTGGCCGACATAGGTGCGGTCTAAAATGGTGCTGCGGCTGATGGTGGCATCGTCATCAATCACCACATTAGAGCCAATCACCACTTCCGGTCCCAGCTCTACGTCTGGCCCAATCTGGCAATTTTGCCCAATGAAAACCGGCGGCGACAACCGCGCGCTGGGGTGAATCATGTGGTTACGCCCCACCCAAATCCCTTCCGAAATCTGCCGGCCTTCAAGTGACGGATAGTGCAGCGCAGGCTGCCCGTTCAGGCCGTCAGAATGTCCCCAGGCGCTGTACAACACATGCTGCTGCGCCGCATGGTAGTCGGCAAACGTCGCCAGCGGGTTCCAGTAACCGGGCATCTCGTAGGCATCAACGGCTATGCCTGCAGCCATCAGCGCCGGCAGCAGTTGTGTATGAATATCGCAGGTCGTTCGCGGCGGGATATGGGCCAGAACTTCCGGTTCAAAAACGCACACGCCGGTGAGGTAAGCTATTTCACGGCCGTCTGGGTGTGTCTGGTCTAACAGTTGGCTGTTGGCGTTCAGGGCGACGGCCGTTGCTCCATTCAGGCTGCGGCGATGGACCACGACAGTAGCCCGGCTTTGTCGCTGGCGATGTTGGGTCAACACGGCCGTTAAATCTACATCCACAATCGCGTCGCCGGGCAGCACCACAACCGTCTGCGTAATGGCCGATTGGGCCCATTTTAACGCCCCGGCCGTACCCAACGCATCGCGTTGCAGCAAATAATTTAGCGATACGCCCCAGCGTTTGCCGCTGCCCAGATACGCTTCCACATCTCCCGCCAGGTGGTACAAACTGACCAAAATCTGCTTAATCCCCTGGCGCGCCAACAATTCAACGGCGTACAGCATGACAGGGCGGTCAGCGACCGGCAGCATGGGCGCAGGAACCGTTTCGGTAAGGGGTCTTAATTTATTTGTTTCGCCGGTTGCCAATAAAATGGCCTGAACATTTTCCATGATAATACGACTGTTGTTTCACGCGATGTCAGGCCACTGCTGCCGGCACATCGTTATATAAAGCCAATACTTTATCGAAACGTACCATTTCGATAACCCGCATGACGTCTTTAGAGCAGTTGGCCACTCGCAGTTCCCCGTCGCGCTCATCGGCGGTGCGGTTGAGTTGAGCCAGGGCAGCCAGACCGGCGCTGGCCAAAAGCACGGTTTCGGATAAATCGAGAACCACACGCGGATTAGCGTCTAGCAGCGAGGTGCATGTTTCAACCATTTCTGGCGCGGATGCTGCATCCAGGCGACGAGGGCCTTTTAAGACTGTCCAGGTGGTTTCGAGAACCGGAACGGCCGTTTCCCCATCATTTGCCAAATTATCAGCCACACCCGCGGCGGGCGAGGCTTCAATTGCCTTGAGCGACGGCGCATTGCTGGCCGCCAACGCGGTTTTCGCGTCGTCCACAATCACAAAAAAGCGATCCAGCCGCAGCAGCGACAAGGTTTGCAAAATATTGGATGGCACAGAAGCCAGCCACAACTCGCCATGTGCGTCTCGCGCCTGTTTGGTCAGGCCAACCAGGGCGCCAATCACCGAACTGTCTAAGAAAACAGCGTCGGTCAGGTCGATGATGATGTAGGGCGTGATGGCTAAGGCTTGCTGGGCTTTTTTGTTAAAGCCGTCGTAATTGCTAACGGTCAGATGTCCCTCGACGTGTAATACGGCCGTGTCATGAATCAACACCAGGTCGGTTTTGGGCAGCACCGGCGTCGGTACATTGCCACGGCGCATCACCCACCACTGGCGCAAGAAGAACGCGCCAAACCCCACCATATCCACAGCATACCGACGCCACAAGCGGCGCGGCTCCTGAAGCAGCCGATGGAGCCATTCCAGGCCATATCGCTGCATCCAGTCCGGCGCGCGCTTTGTATTGCCAGTGATAAAATCGAACGTTCCACCCACGCCAATCATCACCGGAATGGCCAGCTCGCGGCCGTACATGCCAATCCACTTTTCTTGTTTCGGGTTGCCAAAGGCCACCAGCAAAATATCCGGCTGCGCGGCTTTGATTTCCGCAATGATGGCCGGGTCCATATCGATCACCGAACTGTAAGGCGGCGATTTTACACCCGCCACAATCAAGTCCGGGTTTTGCTCTTTCAAGATTTCGGCAGCTTTAGCCGCAATCCCCGGCGCAGCGCCCAAAAAGTAAATAGAGTACCCTTTGGCTGCCGCTCTCTGCGCCAGCGCCGGAATCATGTCCGCGCCAGCCACGCGCCCTTCTAAGTCAACCCCCAGCAAACGCGAACCCCACACCAGCGGCATCCCATCGGCCGTCGAGAGGTCAGCTTCTTGCAGCAAATAGCGCAGCTCCGGATCAGTCATCGACTTGACGACAAAATCAGCATTCACCGTCGCCACCTGATGCCCTTTGCCCGTCTCCCGGCCGGTCACCACGAATTCGTCTAACCGATCCAGGGTTTCTGCCATATTCAAATCGTCGATAGGCACGCCTAAAATTACAATAAGCCTGCGCATGGCCAATCTCCCCTGGGGTTAATAAGCGCCCCGGCCTGTCAGGACTGCCGGAATCGTCTTTAATAAAATTTCAATATCTTTCAGAAGGCTCTGTTCAGAAATATATTGCAGGTCCAGTTCGACCCAACGTTTAAAACTCAGCTCGCTGCGACCAGACACCTGCTGCAAACCGGTAATCCCAGGCACCGCATCCAGGCGACGCAGCTGATCAAACTGATATTGGGCCACTTCATAGGGCACTGGCGGCCGCGGCCCAACCAAACTCATCTCCCCTCTGAGAACGTTAAAAAGCTGTGGAATCTCGTCAATGCTCGCTTTGCGGATCAACCTTCCCACACGCGTCACACGAGGATCGTTTTTTATTTTGAAGACGACCTCGTCGGCTTCGTTGTTGGCCATCAATTCGGCTTTGCGGGCCTCGGCGTCTATGTACATCGAGCGGAATTTGAAGCAGTAAAACGGTTGCCCCCACTTACCCACCCGTTCTTGCTTGAAAAACACGGGGCCAGGAGAATCTAGTTTGATGGCAATGGCGATCATCAACATGACCGGTAGGGCAAAAGGTAAGGCGATACAAACGAGTATAAAATCAAAAACCCGTTTCAGGTTGCTGTTAATTTTGTTACGGATAACCCAGGTAATCAGGCGCAGGCGCATCCGTTGAATGGTGCGCGGGCTTTTAAAGGATTGGCTGGCATATTTTTCTAACATGCGTGCCGCTTTTTCAGCCTGTTTTTGTTCATCGCGCAAGTCTGTGGGGACAAGGTGGGCCTGATTGACAATTGGTGCTTGGTTTTCTGTCATAACGATTGTTTTCTGTTGCCGCTCTTCAGGTCGTCGTTGATTGAACCTGGTGGGTGATTTTTGTCCTAGTTGCATGTTATGCCTCGTCGTTCCGCGCCGTTCGTATCCAACCATGTGAATCGAAGCCGAGCAATACGCGCCCATAATGCCACACTTTCCAGGTGACGAAGACGGGGATGTTGAGCAAGGCCATATAGACATTTTTAGGCGCGTGGACCAGCCGCAGGCCGGAAAGCAAGTAGATGAGCTGCCCGACGATAAGCGCGACGGCTAAATACAAGTTGATGCGGGCTAGATTGGCAGCCCACACGGCCGTTTCCGTTCCCATGATGCGCCACAATACAGGCAGCGGCAAGCTGACCGCCAGAAACAGCCCGCTCAACGCGGCCATCACCGAAAAAGGTGGAATGAGATGTTCCATAGCAGCATCGAGCAGCAGATAGGCACGGCCGTACTGCCCGGCGCGCACGCTTTTCCCGGCTGCTCGCAGCAGTTTGGGCGCATACAGGCGCATCATCTGCATTCGGCCGCGTTCCCAACGCACATTTTGCGATGCGGCGCTGGCCAACGTCTCTGGCATTTCAGCCTCGATCACTGCCTCCGAGGCAAAGGCTACCCGCTCGCCGTTCAAAATGAGCGCCATATGGAACTCGATATCTTCTGTAATGGAAGCGGTCCATTCGATCTGGCGCATCACATCGGCGGCAAACACCATGCCGTTGCCTTTCAGCCCGGCAGAGCCGCCCAGAGCTGTGCGGCCTAACGGCCGTAAATAATGCAGCACCGCCAACGCCGCATAGCGCAGCCCCACACTCCAACTGCGGCCCGGATTTCGTACCGCATAATAAGCTTGAATCACGCGCTCGCCTCGCGCCAGCCGCCCGGACATCGCCCGCAAAAAATTGGCCGACACCACAGTATCGGCATCTAAAATCACAATCGCGTCGTGGGGTTCGCCGCTTGCCCAAATGCGCTGCAACAGCCACTGCAAGGCGTAGCCTTTGCCAACTTCAGCTGTGTTGAATCGCTCGTGGGCTACAGCACCATATTGGCGGGCAATAACGGCCGTTTGATCCGTGCAATTATCCGCCACCACATGCACCGTAAATAACTCTCGGGGATAATCCAACTGCGCCAGATTTTGCAACAGGTCGGGCAGCAGACGCTCTTCATTGTGCGCAGGAATAAGAACAGCAAATCGCTTCGCGGGCTGCCCTGGTTCCGGCGTCTGCCGTCTGGCGGCACGCCAGGCCGACACTGTCAGAACAAGCAAATACCCAACCAGGCCGGCAAGCAGCAGTTCCAGAACCAATAAAACAATTTGCGCAAACGTAAAAATATAGAACATGATTACAGCATTAAAGAATAAAACCATCCGACTTTTCCAACTTTGTCGGATGCAGGAATAAAAAGAGACTTGTGGACCAATTTATTGGGAGAAAAAAATGGTACTACATGCTTGCCCATGCGATCCTTTACAGACTAGGACAAATTGTTGAGGGGTCAGGTCATCTCGGAGAGACAATGGATTCCAATAAAAATTGTAACTATGCAGACCCTAAGGGTTTTGAACTTGACTAAATTTTTCCTATAAATAGAAAACCCTTGGGAGGCTTGCCAAGTATATCTGGATAGTTACTAAAAATTTTGATTACTCAATGACCACAGCGTCGTTACTACTTCGTGGAAGTGATTCCACAACAATCCTAATAACGGCTTATGCAATTGTTGGTTCACACATTTGAAGGGTCAGCCCTTACAGTCAGACAACCGTATAGGCGTGATTTCATGATGCTAATCGTAGGGTGATAAACTTACATTGATCCTTACACAGAAAGGGGTGCGTCATGCGCCGCCATGATGGGTCATTGCCTGACGGACGGGTAATGGTTGGGAAATCAGGCAATGAGAATAGTGGCCGAAACACCCAGCTGGGCTAGCTGATCACCGATTTCATCTTCGTAGTTGCGATTCATGATGATGACCACATCGGGCTGATAGGCGCGCAAAAATTCCGGCGACACGATTTCCTGGCCGCTGCCGGCCACAAACATGCCTTGTTTCCGGGGGTTAATGTCCACCGCATAACGAATCAGCCCCTGTTGATCGAATGTGTTCATGAACATGACCCCTTTGGAGCCTGACCCCCAGACAACGACGCGACGGCCGTTCTGCGCCATTTCGTGCAGCGTTTTATGCCAGTAGGCCACCTTTTGCCGGTAATTGTCGGCAAATTGGGCTACATCGGCGGAGAGAGCGGCCAGGTCCTGGGAATTGGCAGGGGCGGGAACGGCCGTGTCCGGGGCCAATCGCGCCTCAATCGTCAAAAATTGCCCGCCAAAGGTCTCATCAACTGCCAGAACCTGAAAACCAGCCTGCGCAAACAAATGGGCCAGCGAAACCGGGCTGTAATAGGAACAGTGTTCGTAGATGATGTCCCAAATGCCCAGTTGGCGCACTGTCCACAGGGCGTTTGGCACTTCAAAAAACACCACTGTATCCATACGGCCGTTAATCGCCCGGCGCACTGCCTTGAGAAACGGAACCGGCTCGTGGATATGCTCCAACACGTGACGGCAGCAGATAAAATCGGCCGGGTAATCGGCGAATTCCTCGGAATAAAATTCTTGCACAAAGCAAACGGCCGTGTCCGCCTCTTCCTGCTCTTGCGCCACATAGCTGGGGTCGAACCCCACGCCACGATTGCCGCCCAGGCGGCACAACATTTTCAAAAAATCCCCCTGCCCGGAGCCAATTTCCACAATGTCCTTGTTGTGCAGGTCATAGGTAGCAATCAGGCGCTCGGCCAGGGCGATGGCGTACGCCTGAAAACGGGCCGAAAAATGCAGCGAGTTCTCATACGCCTGCGTGTAGGTCATCTTTTCCGGGTCGAAGGCGCTGTTGTAGATGTGGCCGCATCCCGGCATATACGTCAGGTGAATGTCGCCGCGCGGTGCGGCCAGCGCGCCTGCGCGGCTGGGCCAGAGCACATTGCAATGAACCGGCAGCCGGTCCATGGCCAATACCGGCACGGGCGCGACGTCGGTGCAGTTAACGAGGGGTAAATAGCTCATGGTTAGATGTCCTCAACTGTCATTAGCATGGGATTCAGGCCCATTGCCTGTAAATCGCGGCCGATCTCGACGCGATAAATCGGATTCATGATGATGACGACATCGGGCGGATTGGTGGGTAAATAATTCGGCGCGACGATTTCCTGCCCGCTGCCGGCCAAAAATGTGCCGGTCTTGTGCGGGTTGATGTCGACCACATACGGGATTTCGGCCGCGCCCAGACCCAACGTCGTCAGGAAAGCCACGGCTTTGGAGCCGCCGCCCCATAGTGTAATTTTTTGCCCCTGAGCGCGGAAAGCGGCAATTTTGTCTTGCCAGGCAGCGATTTTTTGCGGCACGGCCGTGGCGAATCGCTCTACTGCAGCCATCACGCCATCCAGGTCATCGCCTAAGGGGATGGGCGCGTTGGGGTCAGGAACGGCCGTAGGCCGGGCCGCAATCATCAGATATTGATCGTCGTAATCGGTCCATAAATCCAACACGGTAAACCCGGTGTGACGGAACAGGTGCGCCAGCGAACCCTTCGTGAAATAGGAACAGTGTTCGTAATAGACATCCCAAAAAGCGAGATCATCCAGCACATAACACGCATTGGGTATCTGGAAAAAGACCACCGTCTCCTCGCGCTCGCCAATCGCCCGGCGCACGGTACGCATAAAATCGCCCGTGTCGGGGATGTGCTCCAGGGTCATTTTGCAGGCGAAAAAATCGGCGTCGTAGTCGGTGTATTTTTCCGAGTAAAAATCGGCGATGAAGGTCAGCCGGTCGGCGGCGGCGCTGGGATGGCGCCCCGGCACATAGGCAGGGTCGAAGCCGATGCCGGTATTTGGTCCCATTTCGCACAGCATGGTAATGAAATCGCCCTTGTCACAGCCAATTTCGATGATGGTTTTGTGACGCAAATCAAAACGATCAATCAGGTCTTGGGCCAGTTTTTGATGAAACCGGTTGAAGGTAGGCGAGTAGCCCTGAGTGGCCTCATAACGGGCATTGTACTGCGTCAGCGCCGGGTCAAAATCGACGTTGGCGATGAAGCCGCTGGTAGGACTCGCGGCCAGGGTGATGGTTCCCCGCGGGAAATTGAGGGCTTCGTCCTGGCTGTTGAGCAGCAGGACGCTGTTGGTGGGGGCGTTTTCCACCCGGTAGAAGGCTTTCATGCCGGGCACGCCACACCCCGGGCAGGCAACATCTAGTTCTTGCTGATACATACGATTTCCTTTTGAGTAACTCCCTGTTTACTTAACGAAGGCAGCCAGACGGCGGGTGTAGTGGGTCAGGCTCATGTGGGCGACAATGCGGCGACGGCCGTTCACTCCCAAACGCCGCGCTTCGGCCGGCTGTTGCAACAGTTGTTCGATGGCTGCACGCAAGGCCGCAGGGTCTTCGGGCGGCACGTAGATGCCTGTTTTGCCTTCCACTACTACGTCGGTTTGGCCGGGCGTACGCGAGCAGATGACCGCTTTACTCATGGCCATCGCTTCCAGCAGCGCCGTGACCCCTGCCTGGAAGTTGACGGTGTACAGCGGCATGACCAGGAATGCGCTTCGCGCATATAATTCGCGCAATTCAAACTGCGTGAAGCGGCGCACCAGCACGTTTTCCGGCACATCCTGATCGGCGGTGCTGTCACCACGTTTGGACCAGGGGCTGGCGGCGGCGATAACCACTTGCACATCCAGGCCTCTGACCGCCTGCATCAACGTCGGGTAGTCGCGGAATTCCAGGCCGACGGCGCAAATCACCGGCTTCTCCTGGCCATCCAAACCGAGAAAATTATCCAGTTTGCCGGCCTGATCCGGGGCAAAAAAAGCATCGTCTACCATGAATGGGGTGAAGACCACACGATTGGCGGGTACGCGCCAGCGGTGTTCGATGAACTGTTTTTGCCAGGTGGCGTAGACAAAAAAGATGTCGATGTGGCTTTGCAGCCGCAGCCAATCGAGAAAAATCATTTTTTTGCCGACTGAGAGGATGTGGACAATCATCAGGTGGCGCGGGCGCGGGTTGGTGCGCGGGGCGAAATTGGCGAATTTCAGCAGCGCCGCCAGGGGCAGGCCCACCTGTTCGCCGTCGGTGAAAATGACGCGGTATTGATGGCGCAACGTGAAACACACCCAGGCAAGCAGCAGGTTGGGGCCGCCAAGTTTTCCCAACAGCCGGCCGATTTTTCCGGCGCGGCGGCGGGCTTCGGCGTAATCGATCAGGTCGGCGTTGAAGGCGCGGGACATGGCGATGTAGTCGGCTTCGGGACGCTCGCCACGGGCAGTTTTTGCTTCTACTTCGGGGTCTATGATGCCGGAAACGGTGAGAAGGATGTCGTTCATGCCATCACCTTGCGGGCGCGGCTGGTTTCTTTGAGCAAATCGAGCAGGCGACGGGCGTTGGCGGCGGCGTCGAAGGTGCGTTGGATCTGGGTAACGGCCGTTTCCCCCTGCTGCAAACGCAGCGCCGGGTTTTCTATCAGTTGGCGCAGGGCGTGGGTCAGGGCGTCTATGCTGCCCGTGGGAATAAGAAAACCAGTCTCGCCATCGGCTACAATCTCAGGGATGGCGGCAACGGCCGTGGACACTACCGGCAGCCCGGCCGCGCCTGCCTCCGACAAAACCATCGGCAAGCAGTCGCCATAGGTGGGCAGGCAAAAAATGTCGGCGGCAAAATAAAGTTGTTTGAGGGGTTCGCTGTTTGGCTGCATATCGTTATAGACAAATAATCCTGGTTCGGCGGGAACCGTGTCGCGGGTGGCGAGGTGGAGTTCCAGATTGGGAACGGCCGTCGCCCGCAGGTTGCGCCATGCTTCCAAGAGTAACAACCCGCCCTTACGCTCCAGATTTCCACCGACAAACAGAATTTTTAGCGGTTCCTGGTGCAGTTGGTGTGGAGACGGCCGTTTCCAGGCCGCCACATTGACGCCAGGCGGAATGACGGTCACTTTGTCTGCCGGAACTTCGTATTCCCCAACCACGCCCTCTTTGGCCCAGGCCGACCAGGTAACGACATGGTGCGCGGCCGTCAGGCAGTCCCGGTTCAGCCGCCATTTCCAGGTTTCCAGCCAGGATGGGCCGGAACTGTGGGCGTAAAATTCGCCGAGAGAGTCGTACTGCCGGGGCGTGGCATCCAGGGAAACGACAGCGGGGATACGTTTTAACCAGGATTGGGCGAGAACGGCCGTGACCTGCGTATGAAAAAACAGCACATCCAACTGCGTCTGCCGCTGCATGGCGGCAATTTGCTGGCGCGCCTGCAAACCGGCTTTAAAGGTCCAATTGGGCACGAGGCCGGCCAATCCACCAGCATCCCAGGTAGGCAGACCCCAGTAGGCCTCGATGGTGGGGTCTTGGGCTACGTTTTGCTGCAAATTTTGCCCGTGGGTGATGTGGCCTAAGGCCTGTTCAATGATGAATCCGATTTTAACCAATGAAATCCTCGATCTATATCAACTGGGAAGACCCTAAGGGTTTTAAACTAAACCCTTAGGGTCTGTCTAGCTGCTCAACATGTAAATAAGCGCCGAATTTTTTCATACCATTTGGCTCCTAACAATGTGCGAGCTGTGATAATAAGTGTCCGTTTATTAAGCAGCGATTCGCGTGGACGCAGTTTAATGCTTTCCCACATAATTTCCCAGGATTGTCGGTAGCTGTCGCCAAATGCCAGGGACATGGGAACGGCCGTGAGCGCATGTGTATAGGCTTGTCGTTTCACCCCGGTCGGATCGTCCATCAGGACGCCTAATGGGCCATCAAAAACTGTATCGATTGAATGAAGCATTTCTTTCGTTAAGCGGCGATGTTTGAGAACGGCCGTCATGCTCTGATTATGTTGGCGGTAAGCATACAAATTATCAGCGATATAAGCCACATCTCCCAAAACACACAGATCAAACCAGAGCTTTAAATCAAGGACAAAATGATAGTTAAGATCATAACCGCCACATTGCAAAAAGGCATCACGGCGAAACATCGGCCCGCTGTGCCCAATATAAAAGCCCATCGCCTTTTGCACCGCTTCAACCCCGGGAACAATGGTATCTGTAGGAAAAGACTCCATACTCATTAGTTTTTTCCCTTTGTTGTTGTATTCAGACAAAACCGAGTAAACAAAAACAACATCGGGGTTGGCTTCCAATACGGCCACCTGGCGTTCAAACGCCGTAGGGGACTTAATCCAATCATCAGAATCCATGTGTACCAGATAAGTACCCTGGGCCATGGCGGCGACATCTTCTAATGTTTGGGCATATCCCTTGTTTTTCTTGTTCACATGCAGGCGAATTCGGTCATCGCGCGCGGCATATTTTTCGATTACCTCCACCGATTTATCGGTTGAGGCATCATCAATGATGACCAGTTCAAAATCTTTAAAGGTTTGCCCTAATATCGATTCGATTGTTTGGCCAATATACTTGGCGTAGTTATAGCTTGTTACAGTAACCGATATCTTGGGTGATTTTGTTGCCATGACAGCGTTTACCTTTATGCCGACAGAATAAATCTGACCGCATGAATAACATCTTCAACATCTTGATCTGTCATCTTGGGAGATAGCGGCAATGACGCAGTACGCTCGCTAATCCAGGCGGCATTGGGGAAGTCGTGGGTTTTATATCCGAATTGTTCTCGGTAATACGGGTGGAGATGAACAGCAACGTAATGGACGCCTGTGCCAATATTCATTTCGTGCATTTTTTGCAGGAAGGTATCACGATTCAGGCCGCATTGTTGTTCGTCTATCATGAGGGTATACAAATGGCGGGCATGAATGGTGTCCGGTTCGGCGGGTGCTGGCAAACCTACCGGCAAATCAGCAAAAGCGGCATCATACTGGGACCAGATTTCATTTCGCCTTTGCAGGTACTCGTCCACTCTGGTGAGCTGATGCATGCCAATGGCGGCTTGTAGGTCCATCATGTTGTATTTGAAACCGGGGAAGATGACTTGATAATGTTTGTAGCCATCGTCTGAAAAGCGTTTCCAGGCGTCGCGGCTCATGCCGTGCAAGCCGTACATTTTTATTTTGTCGGCAAAATCAGGATTGTTGGTGGTAACCATGCCGCCTTCGCCAGTGACAATGTTTTTGGTGACGTAAAAAGAAAACGCCGTGAGTTGGCTGATGCTGCCAATTTTTTGCCCTTTGTAAGCGCTTTCTATGGCGTGGGCGGCGTCTTCGATAACGATAAGGTCGTGTTTTTGGGCGATGGTTTCGATGGCGTTCATGTCGCACGGCCGTCCGCACAAATGAACCGGCAAAATTACTCGCGTTCGGGGCGTGACAGCGTCTTCAATGCGCTGTGGATCAATAAGCATCGTGTCTCTGTCGCAGTCGACCAGGACGGGCTTGCCGCCGGCATGAAGGATAGTGTTAGCGGTGGCGCAAAAGGTCATAGGCGTGGTGATCACTTCGTCGCCTGGCTTCAGGCCGGCAACCAAGAGCGATAGATGGAGACCCGCAGTGCAGGAATTGAGGGCAATCGCATGGTCTGCTCCCACGTAACGGCTGAACATGTCTTGAAACCGGGCGACTTTGGGGCCGGTTCCTAACCATCCGCGACGGAGAGAATCAACCACTTCCTCGATTTCATCGTCCTCTATTTTGGGTGCGCCGAATACGAGATACTCTTTTCTGGGCACAAAATTCTGCATGGTTACCTCCTCGGGTCAAAAACTGGCAAAACTAACAAGAGAAACGCAGCTGGACTTGGGAACAACTCGTTTATGAGTTATAGATTTAATATCTGACGATAGATTTCTTCGACATCTTGGGCCATGCGGCGGGGTGTAAACTGTTCTTGAGCGCGGATACGGCCGTTCTCCCCCAACGTTCGCCGTAGGTCCGCATCATTCATCAAGGTCAGGATATTTTCTGCCAGCGCGGCAATATCTTGCGGCGCAGACAACAGGCCCGTTTTGTTCTGTTCAACCACTTCACGGGAACCGCCATTATCCAGCGCAATAACCGGTTTTTTCATGCACATGGCTTCTAAATACACCATGCCAAATGGTTCCTCAAAACTCGGCATGGTGTACATATCACACGCCGCCATTAGCTCCTGAACATCGCTCCGATACCCCGTGAAAATAACCTGATCGGCAAGCGCCAATTCAGTCACCAGGGCTTTCAATTCGGCCGTATAGCTGCCATGCCCCGGATGCGCGCGCGGGTCGTCCACGCCAACGATCAGCAGTTTAAAGTTCGACGTTTGTTTTTTGACTTCCGCCAGGGCTTTTAACAGTTCGGTGTGCCCTTTCCAGTAGCTCAATCTGGAAACGGTCAGCAACAACGGTGTGTCTGGTTCAATATGAAATTCCTGGCGAATGGGACGGCCGTCTACCGCCGGGTTCCAACGGTCACTTTCAATCGCATTTAAAACATAAAAGGTCTTCTCGGCCGGATAGCCCATCGCCATAATCGACTCAGCCACAAATTCAGACACACCGACCAACGCATCCGCTCGTTTCATAGCCCATTGCACATTTTTACTGATCCAATCCTCAGCTTTTACATGCAGCTGAATCACACATTTGGCTCCCGTCAAATTCGCTAGAAGCTGCCCATAAAAAGCATCACGGGGTTTTTCGGTGCAATGAATAATTTGAATGTGATTGTCGCGGATATACTTTGCCAGTCCTGCCAGACTAAAAAAAGCCGGAACGCCTTGTGTCACAGAATCCCGAACAATCTCTCCCTTGGTGCGAAAATTAATCGACGTGCCAAATTTTGTGGGGCGCATCTGAATATCCGCTAATTTTTCCAACGCCTGAGCAGAAGCAGACTTCCCCTGGCCATCTCCGTAATTGCACGCGATGTGCACGTTAATCCAACTACGATCAAGCTCTTTAATGATCAAAGAATGTATATAGGAATCAGCGCCAAAATAAGTTTGAGACTGCATGAATAATACATTTAACATAGCTTGTTTATACTGACCTTTATCGATTTAATCTACAAACACGGAACCTATATCCGGAGCAAACAGTCATCATCCTGGCTACGATTCAGGCGCTCTTCCGTTCAACTGTATATTTTTTCTTTAGGAATAAAGCTGAAGTTACGGCTACAAAACGCCGCGGCAGACCGCCTAAATCCCACAACAGGCAATGAATATGGCGCAGCCCAAATCGTCCAATGTACACGCGACAAATCATGCGATCTATCAATGAAACGTTGACGCCTTTCAGAGTCTGATTGAATTCTGACAAGATGCGCCAGTTTGGATACTTTGGCCGAGACATGCCCTGGGTGTCATACCATGAGGCATAAGCGTCTGTGTCCAAACCACAAGGAACTTCTACTTTGTAGATTTCGTTCGATTGCGCAGCGTGACGTCTGGACTTAAACAAGTATTCAGAAACTTGCTGAAAACGGCCTAACAGGATGAGACGCGCAATCAATATCGTGTCGCCATGGGTATGGGGCAAGATGAGTTTTGTTTGTTTCAGGGCGGAAACGCGTATAAGCCCAAACACATAAAAACTGTTGTGCCAACCCAGCAAAATTTCATGAAAGCGCGTCCGAGGGCGGGCGTCATCAATCCTAAGCGCTAACTCACAGGTAGAAAACGGCCGATCTTGTTCGTCAATGTATTCCGCCCAGCAAAAACATAAGACTGAAGTGGGATCATTGTCCAACGTAGGGACACAACGGCTCAGAAATTCCGGGGCCAACATGTCGTCGGAGGCCAACCATTGGAAATATTCGCCGCGCGCCAGTTCAAAAACATAGTTGAAGTTGGGCGCCGCGCCCAGGTTTTGCTCTTGGCGGTAATACCGAATGCGCGGGTCGTTTGCGGCATAGGCCTGACAAATCGCTTCGGTCGCGTCTGTGGAAGCATTGTCAGAAATGATTAATTCAAAATTGGCATAGGTTTGAGCCAGCACGGATTCAATCGCCCGACTGACGTATTTTTCGCCATTATAGACAGGCAGGCCAATGCTCACCTTGGGATTATTCATACAACGCTCTCATCTTAAATTTGGCTGTGAACCGCGAGATTGGTCCAATCTTGGAGATTAGGTCGATCCTAAAACCACCAGCTTATTTGCGAATGCTCATTTAAATTTTTTAGTTGCCCCAAAATGGATGCGGTTAATCCACCAGAACGCCTTCACTGAAAGGCTGGAGCAGGTTGGCGTGAGTGCGGTAATGGTGCAAACAGGACGCGTAACCGCTGGAAAAAAATCGCCAACCGATGAAGCCAGAAAAAATACGTTGGGGTCGAAACGGCCGTTTCCAGCCATTCAAACGCTCATTTCTTGTTGCGGCAAACCATTTTTCACCCCGGATGTCACCCATCAGCGTTAACTTGGCCGCTAACCCCCCGTTGGCATAGGCATAGTTACGCGCATGTTTCCAAAGTTGTTGATTGTAACGATACCCAAATGTATGGCAGACCACAGCTTTGGGCGTCGTGGCCATTTTGATGTTCAATGCCTCCGCCCGCAATAAATAATCTGAATCATCGGCGGCCGGGAATTCGGTGCCGGGGCCGAGATAGGCATCCCAGGGGCCGATCACCTCAGCCGCTGAACGGGTAATGGCCACATTACAGCTGATCCATTCCCAGCCGGCCGGCGGGGTGTACCCCATCTGCTGCGGATCGTAAACCGATTCGGATGGCGTAACTGTGGGGCATTTGGCTATGCCCCGGCCAGTTTTCGGGGGAGCTACCACTGCGCCGCCAACCATGCCAAGCGTTGGGTCTTGCGCAAAATAGGTCATGAACGTAGCCAGCCACGCTTCGTCGGCTTCGCAATCATCATCGATAAAGGCAAAAATATCGCCGGTAGCCACTTCCATGGCTTTGTTGCGCGCGCGGGTGGCGCCTCGTTCCGGGGTGTGGGCGTAACGAATTCGTGGGTCGTCGGTTGCGCTGGTTACGGCCGTTCTCGTCGCCTGAGTCTGGGGAAGACTTAAATCACCTTGACCCACCGCAATAAGTTCCCAGTCGGTCCAGCTTTGTTTAAGAATAGATTGAATCGTCAGAGCTATCGTATCCGGCCGAGAAGTCGGTACACAAACAGATACCTTCATCGTAACCCTCTTTGAAAATTTACGGGTGAATATTGCAGCACGAAGACATTACCTGCAAACAAAACCGGATGACATTGATAAATAAATACCGTGGGTGCGCTTAAAGAGTCAAAAGCTTCTAGCAGGAAGACTCTTGTTTAGAGACCTACTGTTGATTTGCTGCAGAATCAACCTTCTTAAAATAACGTGGGAACCTTGCAAACTATCTAAAGTTAAATCAAGGCAATCTATTGCCAAAACCTGCTGAAGTTATCTGGCCGCACACACAGCACCAATTAAAAGCATTGGATAGAATCAGGTTACTGGTTATTCAGGAATTCAGGGGATTTGACACCCAATAAAGCGTGACCAGAGAGACCTCACGCAACACGCATCACGCTTCACGCCGGACCCCACGAAATCCTAAAGACCCACGTTACTTTACAGGTTTTGTCAATTTAGGGGCGTGGAGCAGAAACCGTGACGGTCAGCCTGTGGGAGTGGGCGCAACAGGCAAAGAGGGCAACCAAATTTCTCTGTTTAAACTGAGTACGGAATCTGTACTCAGACAATTGGCGTCTAGTACCGATTCTAAAGAGGCTCCGGCGGCAAAGGCAAGATTGGCTATTGTATCGCCTGTTTTTATGCGGTAACTCACCCATCCGGGCGGAGGAGTAACCTCGCAAGCCGCACCCGCCGGTTCAGCGGACGCATTGGCAGCGGGCGTCGATGTGCCGTCAGGCGAAGCGCCTTCGGGTGATGGCGTGCCGATTGGGGCGGGCACGGTGCGTGATGGAATTGGCGTTTCAGCCAAATTGGGCGTCATCAAGAAATTGATGTCGTCGATGTAAATGGTATTTGCAAACCCGGCGTCATTTTTCAGGTAGAAGCCGGTCACATATTGGTACTCTGGATCGTAGACGAGCGATTCCATGGGCAAATACACCTCAACCCACGTTTCTGGCGGAATGGAGCGATTAAGACCCAAGAAATATAAACGTGTTTCGGAAAAGGATTCGCCCTGCGGGAAGGCAACCGATTTGTCGTCGGCGACCCAATAGTAATAATCGTTGCTGCCCACAACGGCAACAGCCAGTTCGTCTAATTGCAGATAATCATCTCCGCTGTTTAGCCAAAAATCTATTCCTACGACTTCGCTGAATGGATACGAGACGCGGGTTTCTGGCTTGACAGTGAAAAAAAGTGTGCTGAAGTCGATTTCAGGCGTGAAGGCGATGGAACGCTGTCCGCTGTGGACGCGAATTTCGCTGGCGGTATCAAAAATTGCGCCTGTGTCTTCCAAAATAGTCCAGTTTTCGTTTAAGGCATCATCATAAATGGTTTTGGTGATGGTGTCGGTGGACGAAAAATTGGGGCGGAGCGGCGGGTAAGTGGGAAAGGGGGTTTTGGTTAGGGTGGGAACCGGGGTATTACGTTCGGAGAAGATGCCGGCGACGGTGGGCACGGCCGTTAATTGGGCATTGGTTCTCGTTTCATAAGCCGTTGGCGCTTCCGTCTGGGTGAAAAACAAAAAGGTCGTCGGCGTTGGCAATGGGACAACGGTTATCACCGTACCCGATGTTGTCGATTGGCAACCGGTGAACAGCCAAAGGAAAAACAATACCCAGATAGTGGCAAAACGGGTTTTCATGAAAGAGCTGCCTTATACGGCCGTTTGATGCAAGATTTCAGTGATTCGGGCTGCATTTCGTCGTGCGTCAAACAATTGTTCGGCTCGATTGCGGGCAGCCTGCCCCAACCGTGTCCGCAAATCGGGGTCCACAGCAAGCTGATGCAGGCGTTTGGCCAACAGGTCAACGTTACCCGGACTTACCAGGAAACCAGTTTCACCGTCGACAACGATATCGGTAACTCCGCCAACGGCCGTGGCAATTACTGGCATCCCCATCGCACTGGCCTCTATTGCCGCAATACCAAAAGCCTCAGCTTTGGTGGGCAAGACAAATACATCCGCTGTCTGGTAGAGATCAATGAGTGCCGCAGAATTGGGCTGCAGGTGATTGTAGACCAAAACACCGCGCTCCGGTTGAATCTGCGAGCGTGTCACCAACTGCAATTCGGCCGAGCCATCCGGCAGCCGCCGGAACGCGTTCAGCAAAACGTCGCCACCTTTGCGGTAAAAATCTCCCCCGACAAATAAAATTCGTAACGTTCCATTGGGCTGGCGGACTTTTGGCCGCCAGATGTCCAGGTTTACCCCTGGCGGAACTACTTCGACACGCGCCGAGTTTACCCCATAATCCCGAATGAGCGAATCTTTAACCCAGGTGGACCAGGGCAAGACACGCGCCGCGCCGCGAAAGAGGGCACAGTTAACGCGATGTTTATAATCCCGCAGCAGCTTCCATCGGTCCGGTTGATGCCCGTACAGCTCGGCCATCTCGTCGTATTGCCTGGGGGTGATGTCGGTGGACAAAATATAGGGTTGGCGGTGAATGAGGCGACCGGCGAGAGCGGCGGGAACTTGCGTATTTGCCAGCACCACATCGGCCGGGGTTTGTTTTAGTCCGCTGCGGGCTTCGGCACGGCCGTTTAACGTTCCGCGCACACTTTCTGGCAAAAAGGACAATTGGGTCCAAACATACCCATCACCTTCATAGGTAATGGGAACCCAATTGGCCTGGATTTCCTGTGTTTGATCAATGAACTGCCTGAGATTCTGATAATATGCGCGATGGCCGATGTGTTGCTCCATCACGAAGGTTACACGAATCATAAATTCCCTATCAAGGTACTCTGCCGCAGCCGAGGGTTAAACGTTCTCGGCTTACGAATCTTCAATGCTTAAAGCATCCTGCGCCGCGGGCGCTTGCTTGATGACTTTGGCCGGAACGCCAACCGCTGTAGCCCCTGGCGGCACATCATGAATAACAACCGCGTTCGCGCCAATCACTGCGCCATCACCAACCTGAATACCGCCCAGCACGCGCGCGCCTGCGCCAATAAACACGTTGTTCCCAATTCGGGGAAAGGCCCATTCATTGCGCATCCCGGTGGTGACGCTGGCGACGATGGTGCAATTCTCGCCCATTTCTTGCACGGCAATGACCGTGCCTACCGGGTGGGCAATATAAAGTCCGCCGCCAATCTTGGCCCCTATCCAGATTTCTAAGCCGAAAAACCGCAGCAGGAAGCGCTGTACCAGACCGGGGATCATCGGAATACGCCGTTCTTTGCACCAGGAACCAAAACGATACCAAAGCATGGCGCGTAAGGACATATACTGCCAAAGCAGCCGCAGCGTGCGCCCCCATGTTATTTCAGACGGATCGGCGATTTGCTGCGGCACGACCCATCGTTGCACATCTTGTTTGAATTTACTCATGACCCAATCACCTGTCTGCCATTGAAGTTTGTGCGGGTGGGCGACTTGTGTCATTGCCCGATTGGTCTGGCGTAACCGCATTCGGGGCGCTTAGGCCGGCAAAAAACGCCGCCCGGCTGCCCAATTGGTCGGTTGTGCCTTGATAATACCGCAGGTTAAAAATGCCGCTGTAAGCCTGGGCCGCTAGGGTTTTCAGACCGAATTTGTAGCCTGCCAAGGCGGTGATTTCTAGCAGTTTGAGGATGAGTTGGCTGATAAACGGCCGTCCCAATCCCATGCTCGTTATCGCCCGAATCATCACATTTCGCTGACGGTATTCGCGCCAGACGGCCGTCAGCAGCCAGGTCTGCCCTTTTTCTTGCGCAAAAATCACGTCGTTACGGCCGTATGCATACGCAATATTCATCCAAGAGGTAAAACTGCGCTCGGCATAATGGTAGCCGATGGCTTCGGCGTTAAACACAAAGCGCAAGCCGGAATCGGCCAGCCGATAGGCTAATTCCACGTCTTCGGCGCGCTTAAATTGGGCGTCGAAGCCGCCAGAAGCCAGGAGATAACTCCGAGGCAGCGAGGTATTACCGGTGTAGAACTGCCGCGCTGTGGGTTCCCAATCGCCGTGGGTCATGGCTGTGTACTGCTTCACCAACATGGCCTGTTCCCATTGCACCCAGGGAGCCATCACAAAATCGGCGGGCGTGATCATAGGGCCAAGAACTACCACGTTGTCGCCTTCGGCGGCATGGGTGCGCAGGTGTTCGGCCAATAACTGTGGGGCGGGAACCACATCATCATCTAGGAAGACAATAAGGTCGCCGACGGCCGTTTGGATTCCCGTATTTCGCGCCGCAGCCGCCCCAGCATTCACCTGAAAAACAGGATTCAGGGTCAAGGGTGTCTCCAGATTGGTCAGAAATTCATCTGTGCCGTCGGTGGCGCCATCGGAAACAACCACAACTTCAAAGTTGGCCGGGGCAAGGGTTTGGTTTTCCAGGCCCTCAAGCACCCGTTTTAAGGAGGTAAGCCGATTATAGGTGGGGATGATGATGCTGATGTTCATAGAGATGACGGCCGTTTCCTCATAATTGCCGAATAACTTTTGCCGGTGTGCCTACCGCTAAACTGCGCGGTGGAATATCGCGCGTCACCACGCTGCCCGCGCCGATGACACTGCCCGCGCCAATCGTGACGCCGCCCAGTACTATAACCCGCGCCCCCAGCCACACATTTTCTTCTAATACAACCGGCTTCGATTCCGGGCGCTCGTCCCGGCGTTCCGGTTCCAGCCGGTGAAAGTCGTTGTCCATGATGATGACGTACGTGCCGATGTTGCAATGTGGCCCAATCCGCACTGAGCGCAAAGCAGAAATAGAGGTGCCATAGTTGATAAACGTGCCGTCACCGATTTCCAGCGTCCCCTGCTCGCCTGTCCCCAATTCCAACGGGACAATTCTCCCCTCAATTCGGACGCGATTGCCAATGCGCAACACTCCCTGGTTTTTCACAACCGCCCGGCCCCATAATCGAACCCGCGGACCCAGGTAAGCGGCTGAACGAAAATACCAACGGGCGCTGAGATTGGCCCAAACATTGTGCCAGAAAGCCAGGTTCATGGTGTTACCGCGCCTTTTTGCCCTTCGTCCAAAAGACGCATTACTTTGGCTGGCACGCCGCCCACCAGGGTATTGGGCTGCACGTCTTTGGTAACCACCGCTCCAGCGGCAACCACCGCCCCAGACCCAACGGTAACGCCGGGAAGAATGGTGCAGCGCGCGCCCAACCAGGCGCCGTCTCCGATGACAATGGGCTGCGGAACCAACAAACCCAGCCGGCAAGAAGCATCGCCAATTTCGTGCGCGCCGGTAATGAGGGTGACTTGTGGTCCCAGGACAACCTGGCTGCCAATGGCAATGGGCGCCGCCAGATCGATAAAGCAGTCGATGTTAAACAGGGAGTGGTGGCCGATGGTTAATTTTTGGTGCAGCTTGCCGCTGCCAATGAGTTTGGGCAGCCCCCACATCGACGCGCCATGGCCAATATGGAAGCCAAGCAGGCGTAAGAGGGCAACGCGCAGTCGGCTGCCTACATAAGGGGGCAAGGGAAATAGCAGGATTTGCGCCAGCAGCCAGCGTGGGTGCAGCCCATACATTTCTTCACGGGCGACACTGAGTAGTTTTTGCATCATAGGGTAAGATGTGCCTCATTTTGTATTCGATGATGATGATGGAAACGGCCGTATCCCAGGCGCTGGTTCAGGCGCAGGCTGCCAGGGCCAGCGAGTTTGTTTGGCAGGGACCGGTTGGCTGACGATGTGTTCGGCCGCACTAAGCAAGCCCATCATCATGCCCACGTAGACCATGCTCTGAATGTCCCAAGAAATATCCGCATAGGCAAAAATAAAGTGCATGACGATGTAGAGAACGGCCGTCAGAACGATTGCGCTCATGTCATCACGCGGCATGCGCCACAAAGCTCGCGCCCCAACCATAATAGACATGCCAACCAAAAACAGCATGGCGATAAACCCGCCAACGCCAGCTTTTAGCCAGATCCAGATGATGGAGTTGTGGGGAAAATATTGCCACCAGGAGAAAAAGCTGATGTCTGGCAGGGGAACAATCACGTAAAATTTTTGCCCAAAGCCAACGCCGGTTAACGGCCGTTGATGAACCGTAAAACTCGTGTTCACATTCTCTATCTGCCGATACAAATTCGATGACAAATCCGCCGCGTCCGCCTGATCCTGCGCCACAACCGACTTCACTGCCTGCGCCGGTAAGCCCAGCGCGCCGCTGGCATTCCAAAAAATAGCTATGTAGACCATTGCGGCCAGGCCTAAGGGCGGCACAATCAACCAAAACGCCCGTCTGTTTTCCAGGAACAGGATAATCGCCATCATGACCAGGGCAATCGCCAACGTTAGAAAAGCTGCGCGGCGCTGCGTAGCCAGATATGTCAGAAACACAATCGGAACCATCAATGGCAGCACAAAGCGCTTAACCGCAGATGCTTTATACAGCCACGCCGCCGCCACAAAAACAAACAACGTATTCATGTGAATAGCCGCCGCATGTTCCGTAATCGCTTCCACACCTTGCAAACTGCCCCGGAGTGTCACCAGAAAATAATAATCGCCAATCAAACTCTCTACCAACAGAGCCAGCATGGCTGTCCAGAGCAAATTGCTGGCCTGACTGCGCGTTTCTATCAGGTTGTTGGTCAAAATCATCATGGCAATCAAATAAAAAATGGGCCGCGACTCCCAAAGAGCAATGTTCAGATTGCCGCCGGTAGAAACGCCATAAACCAGACCAAATAAGATGAACCCCAAAAAGATCATCGCCGGCAAAAACAATTCACTGACGTAAAACTTCATCTTCCGCTGCATCGCCCCTCGACCCAGCCAGGAGATAAAAATCAGGGCGAAATAGGATTCCAAAGGGCTGATAATGAGCGTGTCGTGTAAATATAACAATGACTCGCGGCTCGAAAAGTTTTTCGTAAATGGGTACCAGGGCGTTAGATAATTATCCCCTACCAGCACCAAAAAGATAATCAAATACAGGCCATAACGCGGCCGATAGAAAATTACCAGCACGCCCGCCAGATACACCAGCCAGGCCAAAACGGACAGATTGGGGCCGCGTTTCACCATCACCAGACCCAAAAACGCCGATAGGCCGAGCATTGTCAGGAACCATAATAGCCAGGCGACAGAGGAGCGCCGCTGGCGAGTTCCGACGTCTATTGGGTGGTCATAGTTATCGATATACGTTGACATGAGATCTGGGGCAATTTCCGAGTAAATGACGCAGTCTTGTCCATCACAGGTACCAGACGTAATTGCGCCAGCCCTCAGCCTGTTTGCAGACGGTAACTCAGAGCTGATTCAGGAAATAATAAGCAAAACAAACCATCAAGCAGATGGCGAGCAAGATCAAAGAGCGCCGCTGGAAGGAAAGTTTCCACATCAGTAAGCCGCCGATGAAGGCGAAGATGATAAACCCGATAAAAATTTTCACAGTGTTAAATCCTTGTGGATACGGCCGTTCCACACCCCATGCGTCACAAGGTATCAGGCAGGAATCAACTTGGTCACAAACGTTGGCGTCGCCAATTTGACCCGGTTCAAAACCACACCCAACATGGGAATATGGTCAATCTCATCCAGCCCCAGCCGCACATCCTCCACCGTAGTAATTCCCTGGCGCACCACCAGGCAGCAGGCGTCACCCAATGAAGCCAGGGGAATCGCGTCGCTGGTGGAATGAATGGCTGGAATATCCAAGATCAAAAAGTCAAACCGGGTGCTTAAGTTATTGATCGCATCTTGCAGTTCCTGGCTGCGCGCCATAACCGGCCTATGCTCGATGGCCATGTTTCCCGCAGGGATAAACATCAGGTTAGACCAGCCGGTGGGCGCGATAACATCATCAAGTTTGGCTTCTTTGGCAATGACGGCCGCCAGACCAGGATTATCGTTGGCCGCCATAATTGCCGGAGATGGCCACCACCAATTCAAATCCACCACGCAAATGCGCGCCTTCATGTCATGGGCAATGGTGGCCGCCAAAGCCTGGGAAAGATAAGTTACCCCTTCGCCGCGCAGCGCCGAAACCATCGACAGGCGGGAGGGAAGCTGCCCGTTGCGCAAAATTCGCGTGACCATGTAGCGTAAATTATCAACCACCTCGCCAGAGAATTTCTGGAGGGGCGTGCCGTCGCCGGCCGGAATAACCAGCGGCGGCAGCGGTTCTTTTTTCTGTTTGCGTAAGGTAATTTTCATAACAATCTCGTTGCAAGACGGGTAAATGACATTTAGCTATCCACTCAGGCCGGTTGTTTGCGCAAGCGTTTCATGAATGAGGCGCCAATTGTTTTGAGCAGGTCCCAATCTTCTGGCGGAACAACACGCAGCAAAAGGATTAAAGCCATGTAAGACACCATGCCCAGACCTATGGGAATGGCAATAAAAAGATCGCGCGCCCACCAGGTGGCCGCAACCATGCCGATGCCGGCCAGAATTGCCCGCAAAGATCGGCGGCTGGATTGCCAGGTGATGATGCCATCGGGCAGCATTCTAAGGGCGACAAACAACATGCCCGCTTCGGTAATCACAAACGCGATGGAGCCGCCAATGGCTCCGTTGCCAAAGACGCGTTGGCACCAGGGGATCAACACCAAATCAAGGGCGATGGTCGCAGCGGTGGCGGCGGCCATCACCCATGTCCAATCTTTTTGTCTGTCGATAGAGATGAAAAATTGCCCCAAAAGCATGTTTTGGTAGGTCAGAATAATGACAATGCCCATGACTGCCAGGATGGGACCGCTTTTAATAAATTCTTCGCCAAACAACAGGACAACCAGAGGGTCGGCAATGACAAGCACACCCAGACCAACCGGGACGCTGACCAGCAGGAGCAGGTTGAAGCTTTTGCTCATGAGTCTGGGTAACGAGTCTGAGGCGTTGGCATACATGCGAGAAAGAACGGGGAATACGGCCGTCATAAAAATAGACGGCAAAAACAACAGCGTGCCAAATAATTGATCCGCAGCGCCATACCAACCCACGCCGGTTTCATTCACCAGCAGGGAAATAACGATGATATCTACCTGCATGTACATAACCAGGAAGATGTAGACAATCAAGTAAGGGTAACTTTTTTGCAGCATCTCTTTCGCCGCAGCCCAGTTAAAATAAAATTTCGGGCGGCGCAGACGGCGCACGGCCGCATACTGGATAGCCATGTTGATCAATGACTCGAAGATACCCACAGAGACGATGGCAATAAGACCATAGTTCAGCAGTAATAGAGTGATGGTGACAACGGCCGTAAATATCCGAGCCACAATCTGCGCCACTGAAATATATTCCATCCGCTCCAAACCCTCTAACGAGGCGCGGTAAACCATGCCAAACTGAATGACCAAATTGCTAATGCCGGTAACAAAAATCACCGCAACCGTCACCGGAGCATAATCCGTGAACTGGAGATAAAGCAATAAAACAAAAATGCTGCCCACGTAAAGCAGCGACCGCAAGATCAACGATACACTTAAAAGATTGTCAACTCTTTCCGGAGAACGCGAAATTTCCTTCGTCAGGTAGGTGTTCATGCCAAATTCAATGGTGATCGCCAAAATCGCCCAAATTGAATTTGCCAGATGAATCTGCCCAATGCCCGTTGCGCCCAGGTAACGGGTCATAAAGATCATGATAACCAGCGACAAACCCCAGGTAGACACCTGAGAAATTAGCAAAACGCTGGCGTTTTTTACGATGGTACGGCCGGTTTGATTCATAGAGTGATATTCGCTTTGTCGCCTTTGCGTTCATCTTGGATTTCAGTCAGATCGTTCAGTTGACCGGAGGGCATCATAGTTGTTCCCTCTTTCATTTCTTCTTGCAGCTCTACTGCCTCTTTTTTCGCTCTCTTTCGCCGTTGGTACCATTTCCGACGCGGCGTCACATCCGGAATCAGCGCCAGCACAGGCAAATCCAGGCGATGGGACACATCAATGGGCAACCGCAAGCTGCGATCAATAATCGCCGCGCCAACAATCGCCCCAATGGAAAGAAAAACACCGGCTACCAAAAAAACGGCCGCTTTGATCGCCTTGTCTCTTAAGGAATTACTCGGTTCCGTGGGCATGCGTGGGGCGTCGATCAAGAAGTATTTTTGCCGGGCATCACTTTGAATTTGGGCGATGGACAACCGGCTGCTTTCTTCTTTGTCCAGAGCCGTGGCGTAGCGGGAAGACGCCAGGTCGATGGCCCCTTGCAAGCGATCGATGTCGATTTGTTCGCCGCCGGGTCTATCGCCACGCAGCGGAGCCGGGTGAGCGACCAGATAAAGTTTCATTTCTTCGCGGGCCGCATTAAGTTCGTCTTCATAGGTTTTAATCAGATCATTAAAAAAGGATTGAGCGGTTTCGCTTTCAGATAGCTGCGCATTGATTTGCCACTGCACATACCCTTCGACAACCGCATTCACTAATTGGTATGCGATTTCCGGCTGTTCCCGCGTGGCGCTCACGACGATCTGGTTATCACCCAGAGTAAAGACCCAGATGCTTTTGCGTGTTTCGTCGATAAGGGTTTTAACGGCCGTATCCCCCTCATTCATCTTCGCTTCCAAATCCGTCTGCTGAATAATCGCGCGGACAAACGCATCCGTTTGCAACAGTTCGTTCAAATCCTGGCTCGCCGTTTGCGCGGCCGTTACCCACCACGATCCACTGTTGTCTGTCACATTTGTCAACGAGGCCAAATAAGACTCGTTTTGCACATACAACACACCCTGCGCGTAATAGCTCTGCTTCTCATTGATTACAAAATAAGCAGCCAGAACAACCGACAATACAATTGGCAAAATATATAACCAACGATGCCGAAAATAGCTTTCTAATATCCGCAAGATAACCAGACGTAACATAGCTTCTCCTAAACAACACCAAAGCGCCCCATTTAGCAACCTGTCATGTTTTGCCTGGCTCCAATTCCAGGCAAAGCACACGCCACAAGCTTGCAGGCTCATGGAGATCATCTTGGACAAAGCTTAAGAACTACATAACGGATACCTTTCCGCTCATGTAACCGCTCAGGAATTCTCGGCTCCAACCCCAGGCATAAAACCAAAACGCACGGACAATCAACCGTAAACTGATTGCCCGTGCGCCTTCGCATTCGACTTGAAAACGCCCAAAATCAGGTTGCATAACGATTCTTGTCAGCGGGTTTTTGGCCAAAACCCCGTTTAGCAACCGCCGACCCTTCATCCACCGTCCGGCAAAACAACCTTCGTTTTAGGGACGAACCGTGCGGGACCAAATAGAAATATCTCGCACTTGCCACGCGCCGCCCCACCAGTCGTTGGCCTTAAATCTCACACTGGTCGTGCCTGTGGGGGCCGACATCCAGTACGATTTAAATGTGCCTTCCTGCGGCGAGTTTCTGGCCGGCTGAACCCGCGCGGGCTGCCAGGAGACGCCATTGTTGAATGACACCTGCATATTCGTGCCAATCCCCGTAAAACGAAGATACGAGCCTGACGGCACGGCCGTTAGGAAACTAACCGCCGACGGCGCTGCACTGCTCACCACACGCCGATCCGCGCGCAATATGGTAAACGGCACGGCCGGATCAATCCTCACGTTGTCCCAATGCCAGGTATTCGGACCACAGCCCGTGCAGGCTTTGGTCGGGTTATACGAATGATGTCCCAATTGGACCACGCCCTGGCTCCAATTTAAGGGAGAGATGCTCGTATCGATCCACCAAAAATTATACGCGGGCATGCCGAATTTAATGTGATTACGCGAAATACGCAGCTCAAACGTGTCCCGACGGCGTGCATCCGGCGTTAGAAAACTTTCATACCCCTGCCAGGAATCACCCGTGCCTGGGATTGAACTGAGCGAAAAATCGCGGATGAGAAAGCCCTGGAATCTTGAACTGCTAAAATCCATGGCAATGTGGATGGCATTGCGCGGCTCACCGCTTAAGTCTGGCAAATAATCCTGAAGGGCAAGCTGAAGATTATCGTCAAACGGCGTAATCCAAAGATCAATCCAATCGCGCCCAGATGTGCGCAGGGTCGAAACGTCGAACGAGATGACTGCCTCGCCATCGGCAAAATCTACCATCTGGTTGGGCGTTAAATAAATCAAGCCATACCCACCGGCGTTGATGGCCGTCATCATGTGATTTTTGCATTGAAATACGGTGTCTTCATACGCGCTGACGGTATGCGTGGTCGGCGGCGGCTCGCAGTTTGGCCCATGCGCCGCCTGCATGGTCTCTATCGCATTCCAGGTATCCACATCACGAGAGTGAACGGTTATATCCCAATTTGTGGGATTCCATGGAGTTGGCTGCGCCGGGTCGCCATCAAAGGTCGCCAAAAAACTGCCTTTGCTGCGAATAAGCGAGGGCAGGAAGATGGGCGAACCGGTGACAGTTTCTTGTGCTTCAATGGTGGCTGTGGTGGAAAGATTTTGTCCGATGCCGATGATGGCCGCGAGAACGGCCGTGCACAGAACAAAAGAAATTGCCTTTTGTTTTACTTTCATAACACCCTACCTTTGCACTAATTTGCTCAGCACTATAGTGGCAGGGGGTGTTATCGTCAATTGGGAGTCTTGCCTTTACAGGCTAAACATTAAGAAATCCTCATATGGGCAGCGCAAGATAGTTTTCTACCATCCACCCGGCATGAGGGTAAGAATCGGGCAAAAGTTCAATCTGATACCCGAATTTCTGCAAAAAATCGGTGCAGATCTGCCGCTTTTTTTCAAAAGCGTCGGGGTCGCCATCGTCAATTTCGAAGATGATGATGGGCTTGTGGGTCTGAATGGTGGCCGTCATGCCCTGAAACACGTTGATTTCGGCTCCCTCCACATCGACTTTGACCACGGCCGGCGGGGGGAGTTTTTGACTGCTGACCAATGTGTCGATGGTGGTGAGTTCTACTTTGAGCATGCCTTTGAAGTCCGGCGGCGCGGTCGTTACTGAGAGGGATGCGCCGCCAGAGTATTCGGCTAATTGCAGTTCGCCTGTACCGCATTGATCGGACACGGCCGTTTCCCACACCACCACCTGCTTCATCCCATTCATCTCGCAGTTGTGCCGCACGGCCGTTGCATTCTCCGGCACAGGCTCAAACGCATGCACCTGCCCGCCAGGCCCGACCAATTTCGCGCCAATCAGCGTAAAGAACCCCACATTAGCCCCAATGTCGTACAACACATCCCCTTCATGCAGGTGCTGCGCAAATGCCGCCTGAACCGGACGCTCATTACTGCCCAGACTGTATTCCGGGTTCGAGAGCGCCGCGTTAAACCGCAGCCCCTTCGCCACCCCTTCGCCAATCGTCACATCCCGGTTGCGCAGCCAGCGGCGGCGCAGCCCGCCCGTAAAACCTGCCAATTTCATGGCAACCCCACCTTTTGGCGCTAAATCGCCTGCTTTATCTTGCTCCGTGGTCATCGTTTCCTATCCTTTGTCGCGCGACAAACTGCTTAAACAGACTGCCGGTGTCGTTGCCCCATTCCCAGTTGGCCGCCAGACCCACCCTACGGATGGTCAGCCGGTCAAATTGGGGGTAAACGTCGGTGATGGATCGCACCAACACTGGCTCGTCATTGACATAAATAAAATAATGGTTCCCATCAAAAGCCGCTCGCAGTCGATAAGGCACGCCCCACTGCACGCGGCGGCCTACATTGGTCCACACAGCGTCATAAATTTCTTCAAACCCCCGCAAATGAAAGAAGGAAGAGATCGATGTGCCATCATAAAAATCGTCCAACCAGGTGTTAATGATCAGTTGATTGGCATCGTCTTGCCAAAAAACCAACCCGCCACGGCCGAATTCCCATTCGCCGCGCTTCGAGCCGGGCGGTGTAATCTCCACCTCCAGCTCGGCAAAGGTCGGGTCGTCCCAGGGAATGGTGTAGAGCGTGCGGCCCGGATTGGGGCTGGCGGCGCTGGCATTTACTCTGGCGCCTTCTTCCTGCAGATAGATGTGGCCCAAGCCAAAACTTTTGGCCCAGGTTTTTGCGCCGGTCGTGGTTTGATGGCCGGCCAGGGTTTCTGCGGGTCCGGGGAATGTGTCGGCGGCGACCACGGCCGTTTCCCCCAACGGCCACGGCGGCTTAAACTGCAACTCGGCCGGAATCGGCACAGCGCGCGGGTGCGCTTCCAGATAACGCAGCCTGCCCGCCGCCTGCCCGTCGGCGCGCACGCCGATGCCCGCCGCTTTTTGCAGCCTGTCGTCGGTAATTCGTTTCTCGAAGAGCAAACGGCCGTTCAAAAACGCCGCCATCGTCTGGCCATCATCCAAAATTTGCACCGCGTTCGCCTGCCCTACCAGCAAACCCAGCTGCTCATCGTGCGCCACTTCCAGCACACGGCCGTCCTGCCGCAGCCGCAGGCGGCAAGAACCGGCGGCCAGCGCCAGGCTCCAATAGTTGGCTTCGTCCTGAAACCGCCAGATGAGCTCCAGGCCAGGGTCGGCAACGGCCGTGTCCACCACCACATGAACCAATCCCGCCGCCATATCTCCTGCCAGCACGGCCAAATTTTCCGCCGCCAGGGCGCGAATCCCCGTCGCCGACCGGTCAAAACCACCTTTATAAACCTGCCACGCGCCGCCTGTTTCCGCTGCCGATCCGGCTAAAGGGCCTGCGCCGGTGAACGCGTCGGCCAGGTGGGCTGTGCCGTACCAACTGCCCCATGCCGGCAGCTTTTGCACGGCCGTGCCATACACCCGCGAATCCACCCTAAAACCAATCTGGCCCAATACACTCTGGTGAATTCCGGCGTACATTTCTGGCGACTCGTCAAACGCATCAATCGCCAACGGCCGCATCAACGGAAAATCGCCCAGGCCATGCGCTCCAGGCAAGGAGGCAGCGTAATAAGCCGCGCCGCGCTCGCGCAAAACCACCACGTAATAAATCGGCACATTCTGCAAACCGCGCAGCGCCGGCAGCGGCGCGCCCGCCGACCGGACCCACAATTCGCCATTCTCCGCCCCCGTCGCGTGTACCACAAAGCCATTGCCACAGGCCACCGGATTCTCCGGCGTTTCCGCCGGAAACCAGCCCAACGCCAGATTTTCATCCAAAACGCCCTGTTCAACGTGCCGGTAATGGCGGTTTAAATACGCCCACCGGCGAAACTGCTGCAGCGATTGGCGCTTGTGGCCCTTGAGCGTCCAGGCCAGCAGCCGCTGCGGAATATCGGCGCGAGTTCCGCTGCCGGCGGCCCAACGATACATGCGCTTGGGAAAACTTTGGGCCAGGTCGCCAACCTGGCTGGTGTTGTGGCCGTTGAGCATGTGCACGCCAAAAGCCAGCCCGTTTTCGCGCCGATAGGGGCCATAAGCCAGTCCGGTCCGTCCCCAACCTGGCCGAAACAGCGGCTGAATGCGCAGCGCGCCGTGATCGCTGCTGATCACGCTCTCTACATCGATGCCGCCGCGCCGAACGCCGGTCGGATTCAAGCGGCCAATCACCCGACCGGCGGGCAAATCCTGGTCGAATGTGTCTATGAAATTCGTTGTAGGTACTTTGTTTGGGTCTGATTGGGTCGTCATAGGGTTAGTTGGATGGCCTCTTTTGGCGGCGCAGGGCCATCAGAACAACAATGACCAGCGCCGCCAGAATGGTAAAAATGAGCAGCCACGGCGTCGTCGGGTTGGAGGATGGCGACGGAGCGGGGGCTGAAGGGGTAACGGCCGTTTCCCGAACACTTTCCCCTTCGGTGGTGGGCGCAGGTGGGGAAACGGCCGTGGGCGTCTGCTTTAACGGCGCAATAGCCGCGCCCTCCACCACAGGCACAGCCACAACCACAGCTACCGGCGCCCGCGGACCAGCCTCATACCGGCTGGCAATCTCCGCTTCACTCAATGCCCGATCAAAAAACGCTACCCGATGATACTCCCCCAACCAGGGACGATCTTGGGATAGTTCATTGGCTAAAGCCAGCCGGAAGCCATCATCCCAGGTCAGAAGGTTGCCGGTAACCTGATCTTGAGCGACCACTTCCCCATTGCGATAAATTGTCGCCTGTCCGGCTGCGTCTCGCGTGTAAAGCAGGTGAACCAGGTCAGGCGTGGCCAGGCCATCAGGGGTGACCAGCGACGGGACGCCATTTTCAGAGGTGTGGGTGGTGCGCAGCCGCATGTCATAAGCGCCAAATTCCTGGCCCAACGTCAGATTGCGGTTAAAAGGATCGGCGGATACGGTGACGATGCGCGCCGGTCCTTCCTGGTCGCTGGCTGCCGGTTTGATCCAGGCTTCCACGGTCAGCGCGTTGGCAGCCTTGAACGCGCTAATCACCTTATGCGCCGGCTGCGACGAAGCCAGAATGGTCGGCGAGGCGATGGTCAGGCCGCCAGATGGCAGCCAATTCAGCGCCGATTCATCCGCCGCGACCAGATCAAGCGGTTCGCCAAACCCGGAAACGTCGTGGACGGTGTCGCCTGCGCCTTCATCAAAGGCATACAGCGCCACCGGCCCTTGCCCGGCGTCAGGCAGCGACGAGTTGGTCGTATCTGATGGCGCCGGGGTGGGCGCGGCTGGCGCGACCTCTGCCGGGGCGACAGAACTCGGCGCGGTGTGGCCCAATTCATCATTGCGCCACAGGTGAATGAACTGCGGCGCATCCCAGGCAATGCTGACGATGTCTAGATCGCCATCGCCGTCCAGGTCTACGGTTTGCGCGCCCAGATGGCTTTCTTTGCCCGTGCTCACCACCTGCTCGGTGAAATTACCCTGGCCGTCATTGACCCAGATCGCCAGCTTCAGGCCGCCGCGATGCTCGGCCAAAATCACGTCGGCGCGGCCGTCGCCGTTCATGTCGGCGACGTCCAGGCTGTTGGTGGTGGCCTGCGTGGTGATGAGGTGACGCGTCCAATCGCCGCTGGTGGGGTCGGCGGGCTGCTCCCACCAGAAAGTTTGGGCGTCGCTGTCTTCGCCGTTTTCTTCGGTGACGATGATGTCGAGACGGCCGTCGCCGTTTAGATCCGCCATTTCCGTGCGATCCGGGTACAGGGCCTCGTCGAATGTGCCCACCGGGTAGGCTGTCCATTCGCCGGAGCCGTCGCCCGGATTCAGATACCACTCCACGCGCTTGGAATCGCCGGTGGTCCCGGCGATGTCTAACTGTCCGTCGCCGTTGATGTCGCCAAAGGCAAAGCCCTCGTCCGACGGGTTGCTGCTGACGTGAACTTTGGGCCAATCGCCGCCCGCCGGATTGTCGGGGATGGAGAAGTAGTAAATGCCGTTGCCGCTGGAGATGGCGACTACCGGTTTGGAACCGGCAGACAACACGGCCGTGC
>JAGOMA010000105.1 GCA_017993775.1 Chloroflexota bacterium
ACGCCAAACCGGGCCAACGCCGCCAAAAATTCCGCCCGCGAGATACCAGCGACTTCGGCCGCCTTGGATTGCGAGATTTGCTCGGTTTCATACCACTTGACAGCGGCAGCCAGGCGCATTTCGCGCAAAAACGCCTCTGGTTCCTGGCGCAGAGCAGAAAAGATGTCTTGGGGCAGTTCTAACGTAAGTTGCACAGTAGTTGTCATGGAACCATTTTAACACGGATAATGGTAGGATTGGAATTAAGAAAAGTTATGAACGAAATCAGCCAAGCCCTGACCCGCCTGTTTGACCGCCACCGCATCATCTTCTGGTACGACGCCAAAGCAGAATTGGGCGCGGAGTACGAGACGTTGACGCTGCCCGACGTGGAGAAAATCAGCCTCGGCAACAACCAGTTTGGCGTCAAACACCGCATCCTGCGCCAGGAACCGCAACAAAAATTCCTGCTCTACCATGCCGGGCCGCCGCCCGAACACCTGGACAACTGGCTGCTGGATGTGCAACTGGCGCATGGCGAGTTTCGCGCCGACCAGATGGCGCTGTGGCTGGCGGAGATTGGGCTGGGAATCGAGTTCACCGATGTCATCGCCCCCCACGTCGAGTTTTTCCGCGCCAGCCAGCGGCGCATGGCGTTGAAGGGGCTGCTGCGGGCGGATGATGGGGCGCGGCAGGTGTTGTTGAAGATGACGGCCGTTTGCGCCGCCGCCGAACCCCGCCTGGATGCCATCCTGGAAAACCTGCTGGCCGAACTGGCCGACGAAGGGGACGACAAACTGCGCCTGATCCAACGCTGCGAATTGGAGCCGTTCCTATGGCAGCAAGCAGAGCGGAGCTATGGCTACCAATCCGAAACGCCCGGTCTGCGTGATTTCGCCATCCACCTCTTCAAGGCCGCTTATGCCCAGGGTGTGGGCGAGACGCCGCGGCTGAACAACGACGCCATGCTCTTTTTACAGCGCTGGCAAGACAGCGCCCGCTTTCAGCCCGCCTTTGCCACCCTGTCGGCCAGCTATGCCGACTTGTTGCAGGTGGAGCGGGATTTGGCGAAACGGCCGTATCGCCAACTGCTCGCCCTCGACCTCTACGAACTGGTGGATCAGAAAATCCTCGGCGACCTGGCCCGCGAAGTGGCCGACCGGACGATAGACGGCCAGACCTGCGCCCAGATTGTGCGCCAGCGCCGCCAGCGCCATTGGTATGGGCGCTATGAACACAGCTATGAGGCGATAGACGCCGCCGCCCAATTTCTCCACACGCTGGACCGCGCCGATTTAGCCATCCGTTCCTTTGCCGATGGACTGGCGCAGTACCAGAAGGCGTGGTTTCTGCTGGACCAGCTTTACCGCGAGTTCATCTACCACCTGCGGCAGTCGGGCCAGCCGACGCTGCTGGCGCGGCTGCTGGATGAGGTGGATAACCGCTACAGCAACCAGTTCTTGCTGCCGCTGAATGACCGCTGGCAGGCAATGGTGGATGAGGTGACGGATTGGACGGCCGTTGCTCTCCCTCGTCAGGCCGATTTCTTTGCCGATCAGGTGGCGCCGTTCTTGCGCCGCGACAACAAGCTCTTTGTCATCATCTCCGACGCCCTGCGCTATGAGGCTGGTGAGGCGTTGGTGCGCCTGATCCGCCAGGAAGACCGCTATGAGGCGGAGTTAAGCTGCGCCGTGACCGGACTGCCCAGCTACACCCAGTTGGGTATGGCCGCCTTATTGCCCCACGAGACATTGGCGATTGCCGGGGATGGGCAGACAGCCCTGGTGGATGGGCAAAACTCGGCCGGGTTGGAGAACCGGAAGAAGATTTTGCAGGGTGCGGTAAAGGATGGGGGGGCAACGGCCGTAAAAGCCGATGTCCTCCTCAACATGAGCCGCGAAGAAAGCCGTGCCCTGTTCCGCGACCACAAGGTCGTCTATGTCTACCATAACCGCATAGACGCCATCGGCGACAAGCGGGAGACGGAGGAGCGCACCTGCGACGCCGTCGCCGAAACGTTGGCGGAGTTGATCCGCATCATCAAAAAATTAGCCAATGCCAACGTCAGCAATATGCTGATCACGGCCGATCATGGTTTCATCTACCAGCACCGGGCGCTGGATGAGAGCGACTTCGCCGGGCAAAAGGCCAGCGGCCAAGAAATTCTCAACCACAACCGCCGCTTTGTTCTGGGGCATGGGTTGGCCGCCGATAACAGCTTTAAGAAGCTGACGGCGGATCAAGCCGGGCTGACAGGCGAGATGGAGATATTGCTGCCCAAGTCCATCAACCGCCTGCGGGTGAAGGGGGCCGGCAGCCGTTACGTGCATGGCGGCGCATCATTGCAGGAGATCATCATCCCCATCATCCAGATCAACAAAAAACGGCAAAGCGACGTGACAATGGTTCCCGTAGACATCCTGCGCGGCAGCAGCGCCACCATCACCACCAACCAGCTTACCGTGCGCTTTTACCAGACGGAGCCAGTAACGGACAAAATGCAGCCGCGCATCTTGCGCGCTGGCATCTTCACCCTGGCCGGGCAGCTTATCTCCAATCAACCCACCCTGGTTTTTGATTTCCGCTCCGTCAACGAGCGCGAACGCGAACTACCGGTACAATTTATCCTGACCCAGGAGGCGAAAGAGGCCGACGGGCAAGAAGTCATCCTTCGCCTCGAAGAGCGCGTCACCGACACTTCCCACTACCGGGAATATCAGGCCCTACGCTACACTCTGCGCCGCTCTATCACCAGTGATTTTGATTAGAAGTTGTTAGTTGTTAGCGGTGCAACTAACAACCAACAACTACCAACCAACAACTAACCCATGACTGAACTCGACCGAAAAATCAATCAACATTTCCCCGGCCTGGTCGTACGTAAAGACCTGGTCAAACTGGTCAAAGGCAACGCCATTGTGCCTTCCTATGTGCTGGAATACCTCCTGGGGCAGTATTGCGCCACCGATGACGAAGCCAGCATCCAATCCGGCGTGGAGACGGTGAAGGAGATATTGCGTAAGCATTATGTCCATCGCAACGAAGCCGGGTTGGTGCGCTCCACCATCCGCGAAAAGGGGAGGCACAAGGTCATTGATAAAATCAGCGTAGACCTGAACGATAAAAAAGATGTCTATGAGGCTTCTTTTTCTAATTTAGGCATCAAGCAGGTGTTGGTCAGCCCTGACGTGGTCAAGCGGCATCCCAAGCTGCTCGTCAGTGGGGTGTGGTGCATTGCCGACCTGGAATATATGTATTCCGAGGATAAAAATGTCAGCCCCTTTGTCATGGAGACGATCAAGCCGATCCAGCTTTCCCATTTTGATTACGAGACATACCTGTCCGCCCGCCGCCAGTTCACCACCGAAGAGTGGATAGACCTGCTGCTGCAAAGCGTGGGCTTTAATCCAGAACATTTTGGCCAGCGCAGCAAGCTGATGCAGCTTGTGCGTCTGATACCTTACTGCGAACGCAACTACAACCTGATCGAATTAGGCCCTAAAGGGACAGGCAAATCGCACATCTACTCCGAGTTTTCGCCGCACGGTATCCTCATTTCCGGCGGTGAAGTGACGGTTGCCAAGCTGTTTGTCAACAATGCCAGCGGCCGAATTGGGCTGGTAGGTTACTGGGATACGGTCGCCTTCGATGAATTCGCCGGGAAGACCAAACGGGCCAACAGCGCTCTGGTAGACATCCTCAAAAATTATATGGCCAACAAATCTTTCTCCCGGGGCATTGAAACCCTTGGCGCGGAGGCTTCGATGGTCTTTGTGGGCAATACGCAGCACACTCTGCCCTACATGCTGCACCATGCTGACCTGTTCGATGAACTGCCACGCCAATACTATGACTCCGCTTTTCTGGACCGGCTCCATTTTTATATCCCCGGCTGGGAAGTGGACATCATTCGCGGCGAGATGTTTTCTGACGGCTATGGCTTTGTGGTGGATTATCTGGCGGAAATATTGCGCAACTTGCGCAACCACGATTATTCCCATCACTATACCGAGGACTTTACGCTGTTGGAAGATATTTCCACCCGTGACAGAACGGCCGTGCAGAAGACCTTTTCCGGCTTAATGAAGATTGTGTTCCCGCATGGGGAGGCCAGCCAGGAAGAAGTTGAAATGCTGCTGCGTTTTGCCATTGAGGGACGCAGACGGGTGAAAGACCAACTGATGCGTATTGATAACACGTATACGGCCGTACAGTTCGGCTACCGTCGGGGTGATGGTCAGACAGTCATAGTCAAGACGCTGGAAGAAGAACTTTATCCCCAGTATTACAGGGGCGCAGCTGCCGTTGATGAAGAGCAAGCCGATGCGCTTGCCGACGCAGACGGGGGCGGTGTTATCGAATTGAAGGAGAAGCACCTGGTCTTCAAGGAAAATCAGCGCGGGGTTACGTATGATGCCTTATTCGGGCCTTACCTGAGGGGAGCTAAACGAATTGAGGTAACGGACCCCTACCTGCGAAAATTTCACCAGATTCGCAACTTCATGGAACTGTTGGAAACGATTGTGAGGCACAAAGCCGAGGGTGATGAAGTGGAGGTCCATCTGGTGACGATT
This sequence comes from Chloroflexota bacterium, assembly GCA_017993775.1. Taxonomy (GTDB): domain Bacteria; phylum Chloroflexota; class Anaerolineae; order Promineifilales; family Promineifilaceae; genus Leptovillus. The sequence goes on from JAGOMA010000105.1 coordinate 4,554, forward strand.
CAGGACGAGTTTAGCGAGAGCCAGGTGGAATCGTTCCAGCGGATTAAGCAGGCGTGCGGTCCGGTGGGGATTCAGTTCACAATGGCTTTTGATCCGATTGGCAAGCTTCACGCCCGACATATTGTGACCGACCATGGTTGGAAGATTTCGTTGGATCGGGGCCTGGAAATCTTTCAATATTACGACATGAATGAGACTTTTGATTTCGCCAATCGCTTGCAACAGCAGCGGGCTTGCAAGGCGTTTGAGGCGACGTTTTTGCGGGTTGGCGGGGTCACGGGCGGTGGTTGATTGGGGGAAACGGCCGTTTCCCCTCCCCACCCCTTTTCCACTATAATGGAGAGTAACTGAACGAAAGACAATGAGCGCGAACCAAATGGTTCAGGAGAGAGACCATGTCTATGTCCATGCCCCAAGCCTATCATGGCATCATCCGCAAGGGACGCATCC
>JAGOMA010000106.1 GCA_017993775.1 Chloroflexota bacterium
CCAGACCGTCAGCGCCCCGAACAGGCTGTTTACCAACCGGGTCAGGTGGGCGGCCAGGGCTGCGCCATGCCAGGGGAAGTTCTCCACGGCCGTGTAGTGCAGGTATTGATTTTTGTTGTCGCGGCCCACTTCCCAATACCGGTAAGCCCAAAACGGGTTATGCGGCGGGTCATAACAAATTTCCTGCCCCGTATCGATCCAGCCGGTAGCCAGCGCCGCCGCCGCGTAAAACAGCGGCGGGTGATGGCCTTGCGCGCTGCAGCCCATCGCGCCTTGCACTGGCAAAGTATGGTCCTGGGCAATCGTCCGCACAAAGCGGTAATGGCGCAGTTCATCCGTCGCTTCATGCAGCGGATTGATAATGCTGGCGGCCAGGGCCAGCCCTAAAAACACGACCACCACCAGGGCCATCGCCCGTCGGCTCCAGGTCGTTGCTTCTTCAATCTCCACGCTCAAATCTCCATCCGATGCGCGGCGCGCGTCAGCCTCGGGCACGCATCTGTTGTTGCTTAATTACCTTGCGCCACCGGAATTGTCACGCTGTCACGGCAGTCTACCGTCAAAATGCGCGCGCCGGTCATTGGATCATACAGGCCAAAGGCAACGGCCGTTGGGACGTTGCCCGTTGGGGCGGTTAATTGGTGGAATTGGGCGAATTGATCCCCTGGCTGCAACGAGTACACATCCACCCACAAACCGTCGTCACCGGCCAGCAGAGCGCCTTCGCCGTCTAGAAGGTGAGCAAACAGGCTCACACGCGGTCCGGCATACACACCCGGCGGCGGCGGATTGCTGATCAACGTTCTGGCCGGCAAATCCAAGGGCCGGCTTACCTGCCAGAACAGCGTGAGGCGCTGGGTGATGGGGTCATAAACGGCCGTTTCCACGCACAGCCCATTTTCAAAACACACCCGCTCGCCCAACGGTATCTCATAATCGATCTGGTAAAAGTGATATGCGCCGATAGACGGCCAGTCATCCAGCGGTCTGTACGCCTCTGGCAAAAACTGTGGTTTTTGCGGCCAATCGGCCAGGACCAGGGCTGGATGGAGCAAAATCGCCCGATCCGAATTGTACCAGCGGGGCTGCACGGCCGTGCGCAAATCATTCGCCAGCGCCAATTGGTCCCACGGCCCGGCCAATAAACTGGTCAGCCCGATGTCGGTGATGTCGGGGTGGGCGTTCAGGTAAACGGCCGTTTCATGAATATCAGCCCGATACAGAAAGCGCACCATACCACGCAGCGGCCAATTGATAAAATAATCCTGTCCATCCCGCCAGCCGATACTCACCAGCAGCAGCACGCTCAGAACAGCAGCCAGGGCGCGCGCGCCAGACGCAGCAGCCGACCGGCTTACGGATGACCGCACTTGAAAAACGCCTGCTATCCAGCCCACCGGCAGAGCGGTTAACATAAAAACGGCCGGTAAGGCCACAATCGCGTGTCCCAAACTGGCCGGCGGCACGCTGATAAAGCCAGGCGCAATGCCCGCCAGCCACCACAGCAGCAAAAAGGCGCTGGCCAGATGGATGGGTTTGGCATCCGGGCGTGGGGTCCGCCGCCGCAGCGCGCCGAGCCACTGCGCCGCCGGTTGCAGCGCGTACCAGATTGCCAGCGCCACGCCCACCCAAAAGAACACCGCGCCCAGCGGGCCAAAAACGGGGCGGTTGGGGATGTTATAAAGCCATTCGCCATCGCCGGTGCGGTGGAACATGCTCAGGGTGGTGATGACGTGGTCCAGCAGCGGGGCAAAATTGCCCACTCGCGCCTCAACCAACGGCACAGCTAATTCCGACACCCGCGCTTCCGATTCCGGCTGCCGCTGTAACGTAAAAATGAGCGGCAGCGCCAGACCAAAAGCGGCTGCCAACAGCAGCAAAAATCCCGGCCAATGCCGCCGGAATGTGGGCCAGGCGAACAGGGCAAGGTAAATCATAAAGGCTAAAAGAATCGCGGGCACTCCCCGCGCGGCAAAGTAAGTGTAGAAACCGACAGCGAGGAAAACGGCCGTCAACAAATAATTAAACATGGCCGATTGTGGCGCTAACCATTCACGCCAGGCGCGAACCTCCGCTGTCCACGTTTTCCGCGATAACCCGCGCCAGAAAAAGTAAAACGCCGCCAGCACCGATGGCGGCAGAGAAACGTGCCGCAGTCCAATGCGCGAATACATCAACGACCAAAAGCTCAGGGCCAGCGCCGCCGCCGCCACCAGACCGACCGTCGGGCCAAACAGCTTGCGTCCCAGCAGATAGGTCAGGGGGACGGTCAGCGTGCCCATCAGCACGGAGAGGAAACGAATGCCCCACACCGTCGGGCCAAACAAGGCCAGCATCCCGGCGTTAAGCGTGTGATAGAGCGCTTCGTGGCCGGAAGCGTCGGCAAAATAGACGGCCCAATCGCCATCCAACACATGTTGGGAGATGACCTGAGAATTGATCAATTCATCGTCGCGCCAGCCGGGCGGCGTGGTGTCCAGCCGCCAGACACGCAGCCCAAAGGCCAACAGCGTGATGGCCAGAATTAGCCAGCGTTCATAGGGGATTCGGGGTTGGTTCATGGTGTGGTTACACTCAATTCGGTCAGCGGAAGATAATCGGCGGGCAAGCCGGCGGGGCTAAGGATGGGCAGCCGCTGTGGCGCTTGCGTTTGTGGGCAGCCTGCCGGACAGGTGTAAAGCCCGATGATGATGGGGTATTGGCCTACGGCCGTTGCCTCCGGTAGTGTAAATTGGTGCAGTTGAATGAACTGATCGCCAGCCTGCCAGCCCTCGCCGGGCACATCCAGCCGGTCGGCCTGAGCAATGGGACGGCCGTCCGACCCCATCACCTGGGTAAATAAGACGGCGTCGGCTAACGGCCGTTTTGCCTGCCACCACATGGCGATCGTGATCACGTCTCCGGCGACGGCCGTTGGCGTTTGTAAATCGTAGCCGAGAAAAACGGCCGTGTCGCCAAAATTCACCGCGCCGCCGGCAAGGGTTTGGAACTTTTGCGCCCAATCGGCGGCCATTTGCGCGCCATCCAGCCGGTAAATAGCCAGCGGGCGATCCAGGTCCGTGGGACGCAAGGGCAGGGTTTGGCTGAGAACGGCCGTGGCAAAATATGTTTCCAGCGCCGGATTCAGCGGCGTAAATCCGGGAATCAACATGAAACTTTGGGGCGCAGACGGCAAAATCAGGCTGGTGCGGGCGTCGAACCACCGTGGCGCGGGCAGGTCGGGCGGCAAAGTCAGGGTGGCGAGGGCCGGGGTGTGGTAGGGGCGGGGTGTTTGGGTGGAAACGGCCGTATTGCCCAAATCCCCCGTGTGAATCGCCTGCATGGCGGCGACCATCGTGCTTTCATATTCTACGCGCACGTCGGGTTGATTGGCCCAAACGGAGAAATAGTTGATGGCGGTGGTCACGGCCGTGCCGCTAAAAAGCAGCAGCAGCAAGATGCGCACGGCGTAAGCTGCGAGCCGTGAGCCGGAAACCGTGTTTTGTAAGCTGCCAGCCAACTGGCGCAGCGCCAGCGCCGGAAACAGGTAAACCACCGGCTGCATCCCGATGGCCTGGGTGGTGGAGAGTCGCGAGCCGGTCACCAACACGGGCGCCAGACCGGCCAGCAGCCAGGCCAGCGCCAGAAAAGCGGCCGTTGGCTGCAGCCCTGTTTGCCGCCTGCCAGTCACAATCCACCACACCGCAAGCAGCAGTCCGGCGAAGAACAACACGCCCAGGAGCGGCGGCAGCAGCGGTTGTCCGGGGATGTTGTAGCGCCAGTAGCCATCACCCTGGAAGGCGAGGATACCCAGCCCGGCGCGTGTATTTTGCCAGAGGGGGGCGAGGTTGCCTTGGGTGACGGCCGTTAGCGGCTGGCTTAATTGCCCAATGCGTGTCTCGGCATCCGGGTGGCTGGCCAGGTAAACAAACAACGGTGCGCCAATCAGCGCCGCCAGCAGCAGCATCAGCAGCGTTCCGCGCCACGTTTGGCGAAACAGCCGTCGATTTTGCCAACCTAAATAAATCAGTGTCGCCGGAAAAACAGCCCACAGCAGCCGCGCCGGTATGTAGGTGTAAAAAGTCAGGCCAAGGACAATGCCTGCTGAGGCGAAAAAGAAAATGGGATGCGGATGAACGTCGATGGACGCTGACTTTGATCTGAAAGCATCCGTGTTCAGCCGCAACCTATGCGTTTCCAGACTGCGCCAGAAGAGGTAGAGGGCCAGGGTGAATAGGGCGGGTAGGGTGATGGAGCGCAAGGATTGGCGGGCGGTCATGACCGGCCAGAAGCTCACGGCCAAGCCGGCGGCGGTGAGAACGCCCGTTTGCCAATCAAATGCTCGCCGCACCCAGGCGGCCATTCCGGCGATGAGAATGAGGCTGAAATAGACGGCCGTTACCCTGCCTGCCAGATAGGTTGGTCCCAGGAAGCGCATGAGAACGGCCGTGGCGTAATCGTACAGCGGTTCACGGCCGTAGCCGATGGAGAAATAGAGCGCGCGCGCGCCGTTGACAATGCTCCAGGCGGTGAGGCCGTGGTCGGCTTCGTCGTGGGTGAGGCCGGGCGGGACGGTGGAAAGGGCGATGAGGCGCAGGGAAACGGCCGTTAGCAGCGCCAACAGCATCCAGGCCAGGTAGGCATATCGTTCCTTGCGGGTTTCCTTCACGCTCATTAATCTTCCCAACTCCGGTCAGGGATATTACTCAAAGGGTGGGGCAGAGACAACTACGGCCGTCCGGCGCTCAGTCACCGTTCATGACGATTTATCGCTCCAAGAGTAAGACCCTAAGGGTTTGAGTTCCCAATGGCCTAACTTCTCCAGAGCAAACCCTTGGGGTCTAAGACCCAAATAAAAAAAGCGCCACCGCGAAAATCGCGTGACGCTTTTTGTTGTTGAGGGGCTAAACGTTTGTTTAGGCTAATGCTTGTCTGGCTACATCCACGACGGCCGCAAAAGCAACCTCGTCGCGCACGGCCAAATCTGCCAAAACTTTGCGATCCAAAGAAACATTGGCCA
>JAGOMA010000077.1 GCA_017993775.1 Chloroflexota bacterium
CCTGCAACCCATCCGGTATGAAATCAGTTCGTTGTTGCAATTGGGGACTTTTATTGACCACATGCAAACGGCCAAGACCTGTCGCAACATCCTGAAACTGGAACCGGCTTTGTGGGCATTCGTGGATCATGAGGGCGTCGAACCAACCAACAATACCGCCGAACGCGCTTTGCGGCGTGCGGTTCTCTGGCGCAAACGGAGTTATGGTTCGCAAAGTGACCGCGGACTGCGTTTCACCGAACGCATCTTGACGGTTGTGAGCACCATGCGACAGCAAGGCAGGAGTGTCTTGGATTATATGACGGCTGCCTGTCAAGCTCAGCATCTTGGTTTACCTGCTCCTTCCATATTGCCGGATAATGGTCAACCCAACTTTACCTATACCAACTGAACGCTTACTCTCATTGAGGGACCCACAAAGCCTGGAATTGGTTTTTCAACCCCATTAACAAGATGTCGTACTACAGACCACGACTTACCGATACACCCCTTCGACCAAAACTTCGCCCTCCCCCAGCTCCAACCGCGTCACCTCAATCGGTAAAGACATCTCATCATACACCACCTGCGCCTGATCAATCGCCGCCAACACAAAAGCAGGCGCTTTTGTGCCTGCAATGCCTACTTCCTCCACAACCGCCTGGAGTTTGCCATCTTCCAGGTAAATGGAAGCCCGGCCAAAGATCGGCGTGCGCAGCCCGGCCACATGGATCAGCCCGCCGCCCACCACGCCATCAGGATGAATGGCAATTTGTGGATGGCTAAACGGCAGATTCGGCCGTGGGGCGATAAACCAGGCCAGCGTCTCCATCGCCATCTGGTCCGTCACCACCACGCTAAACGTCTCGCCCACCGCATCCCGCGCCTGCCAATGCGCCCGAATCTCCGCAATTTCCGGGTGCAAAATAGGCGCCGCTTCCACCAAATCCACCCGGCTGGCCACACTCACCCAGGCTCCCAAATTCGCCACAAGCAGGAACAGCGCCAGCCAAACATTACTGCGCCGGATCAAGAAGCCCAGGAACCGGGCAGGCTCTTTCCTGCCTTCTTTGCGCTTTTGCTCCAAAATATCTCCGTCCGTTTTCATTCCCAATGCTCCATCTTCAGCCGCAGTTCGCGCGATAGATCGCGCACTTTGTCCAGCCGCCGCTCCAGGGCAATGCCCAGGGCTACCAACGCCGCGCCCAACAGCAGCAAAACGAGTGTATTCAGGGCCAACAGCGGTTCGATTAGCTGGCCGCCTACGGCCGTTACCACCCCCGCCACGCCCAAATACAACAACCGCCGCAGCCGCCGCAAGCTGCCCATCCAGGCCAGCAGCAGCCCCTCGCCAATCATCAGCAAGGCGTAAAGTTCCCCGTGATTGCCAAACGACTGCGACAGCGCCGAGCCGAACAACACGATCACGGCCGTCCAGTCCAGCCAGCGCCCGGCCGCCTGACTGCCACGCTGCCACTCCAGCCAACCCAACAGCAGCAGGTAAAAACCGGCCGGAACGGCATACAACTGCAATTCCCGCGCGCCCTGAATCGCCAGCAGCCACAGGCTCCAGGCGGCCAACAACAGCAGCAGCGCCAGATAACTCAGGCGCGGCCGATTTTCCGCCAGGGCGGCCGTCAGATAAAACAACCCCAACAGCGCGAATGTGCGGATGAGCATCTGCGCCGCCGCAGTCTGGTAGATGGTCAGCCCGCCGCCAAAAAGCAAAATTTGAGGCACGGCCGTTCCCAATCCGCTCCCAATCACCAACGCCAGCCCTAACGCCAGCCCTGACGCCGCCCAACCGCCACGCACCAACGGCCGTTCCCACACCAGGATCCAACCCGGCGCAGCCTCATCGTCGCGCGCCCAGCGGCGCAGTCCGTAGCCAGCCGCGCCCACCACCAACGACCACACAGCCAATGCCTGCGGCCAAACTTCCAGCGGCGACTCCAGCCAGAGCAGCCGCTGCGCCAGCGCCGCCAGACTGAGGCCCACCGTCAGGTATCCCAGGGCCTTCAGCTGCCAATGCTGCGCCAACACCCCCACAACCAGCGCGTACAGCAGCGTCGCCGCTGCGCTTTGCCAGCCCAGGTCCAATGTTAACCCCAGCCCAAACACCAGATCGCCCAGCAGCAGCAGATAAAACGGCAGCGACCAGCCGCCCAACCACAGCCGCCAACGGCCGTCCGCCCGACTCAGGAGCGGCTTTTCCAATCGTCCCTGCTCGACCAAAAAGGCCAGGAACAGGGTAACGGCCGTTACCGGCATAAACGCCAAAGCCACCTGCGCCCCGGTGTCTGCCCAACCGACCAGGCGAATGAAAGCCAGCGCGGCCAACTGCCCCCACACCCCGGCCACCAATAACCAGCCGCGCAGATGGAACCGCAGCGTCCACCAGAAGAACACGGCCGTTCCCACCGCCAACGTTACCATCAACCGCCACGGACTATCCAGCGTCAGCCAGGCGCTGGCCGCCATGTTTAGCCCCGCCACGACATACAAGGCCAAGGCCCACCAGAGCGTCCAACGCTGCCACACGGCCGTCGGCCAGCGCAACGGCCGATTCCACGGGAATGCGTCCAACTGGGCAGCCCACCGCGCATCCAAAAGGTAAGCCAGTCCTAACGCCGCAGCAATACCCGGCCACGCCAGCAGCCCCGCATTAACTGTGCTCAAGTTCAGCCAGGAAACCGCCACCCAATAAGGCACAACGGCCAGACCCACGGCAAAACTGAAGGGCAACGGCCGTTTCAACCACACCGCCGCCGCCGTCAATACCACTACCGCCAGCCCATACCCCACAAAAGCGTCCAGCTTTCCGCCGCTGCTTGGCGGCAGACCGGCCGCCACCATCACAAAGGTCATCACCCACAACGGTGTCTCGTAGCGGCGCAGATTGGCCCGGCGCAGCGCCCAGGCCCCGGCCAGATACAACCCCGCCAGTCCCATCAGGCTCCAGCCGTAATGGCGCAGTTCGCTGCCCCTGATTTGCGTCAACAGCGTCCAAACGCCTGCCGGCAGCAGCGCCGTCGCCGGATACCACCAGAGCGGTTCGCGGAACAGCCACACGCACAACACAGCCGCGCCAGAATTTAAGAAGAGAACGGCCGTCAGTATCTGCCAATCTGCCAGCGCCAGACCTAACGCCACCAACGCCCAACTCAACGCCGACAAATAAAACGGCCAGCGATATGCCGGCTCCCAGCGCGCCAGCCGCCGCCCTATGGCCAACAATGGCAGCACAAAGGCCCAGGCCACCAACCCTAAAACGGCCGGTTCTGTACCCGGCCACACCCACAGGCACAGGTAGATGGCCCACAGCGGCAGCAAACCGGCCAACGGAAAAACGAATCGGGTGGCAAAGTCTGGCCGCGCCTTGCCGCCATCAGCCCGATCCAAAGCCGCCGCCCCCAGGTAAAACAAAATAACCAGCCCTACCGAAACGCTGCTCACGGCCGGGTCCCACACACCAGTTATCAACCCGACGATTGCCAGGCCGTGCGCCACCAACTGCGGCGGCAGCCCGTAAGCACGTGCATTCAGGCGAACGGTCAACAACGCCCCAACGCCCAACTGCGCCAAAGCCAACACTACCCAACTGGCGCCGAACCACGCGCCCACATCACCCCAAAGCAGATGCACGGCCAGCGTCCAGGGGGCAATCGCCAGCGCCGCAGCCAACAAGGCCAGACGTGGTTGGCGAAACAGCCGCGCCGACAGCGCGTACAACCCAACTATAATAATCAGCGCGGCAATGCTCCACGCCTCTCGCGTGTGACCGCCGCCCAACAGCCACATATTACGCACCAACGCCATGCCGATAGCGGCGGCCGACAGCAGCCAGCCGGTGAAAAGCAACGGCCGTCTATACAACCGCCACACGCCGCGAACATCCAGGGCCTGCCAGCCCCAGGCGCGTTTTGGTCGACGGGCCACCGTGTGCAGCCAGCGCTCTGCCAGCACGTAAACGGCCGCCATCACGGCCACCAACGCCGCCGAGCGGCCGCTGCCCCGGCTAAACGTGACCACCATCAGCCCGCCCGCCAGAGTAGCCAACCAGACGGAACTGTAAGCCCAGCGCTGCCGGTTGGTCAGCCAGGCATAACAGGCGGCGGCGGCGGCCAGCGCCCCCGGCGTCAGCGCCGACCAGGCCATGACCGGAGTCTCCCAATCGCCAATCGCTTGAACCAAACTGAACAACATCGCCGGCAAACTGACAAACAAAGCCATGTGGTAGAAGGGACGGGTAAACGGCCGTTCATGCCCTCTCCGTTTCTCCAGCCACATCCCTGCCAGCACGTAAACCAGTGGGAAGAGACCCAGGCAGGCACTCCAGGCGCGCCAATCTACGTCGGCGGCTTCTTGCACATACATCCAGGCCAGCGGAAAAAGCAGCCCGGCGGCATAAAAATAACGCGCGCTCTGGAACACCCACACGGCCGTCAGGAAGTAAACGGCCGTGGCCCACAACACCATCACCCCCACCGCTGGCTCACCCCTGCCAAATGCCAGGCCCAATGCCAGCAGGATGGCCGCCAGCGAGCCAATCCGCCATGGCAGCCCATAAGCCCAGCGCAGGCGGCGCAGTGCAACAGCCAAAACCATCAATCCGAAGGCTAAAGCGGTGAACAGCAGTCCCAACTCCACTGAAGGAGATCGTCTCATGGTCCACAACAGCCAGACCCAGGCGGGCAGCGGCAGCGCCGTCAGCCAATGGAACAGCGCGGGACGCAGCCGCCAACGCGCCCCGGCTAAGAGGTGGGACAAACCAGGCGTTTGCTGATGGTCGAGCGCGGCCAGCCAGGCGTTGATCCCCAGCCAATTGCCCAACGCATAAACCAGCAGGGCCTGGTCAAACAAAATGAGCGGCGGCACGATGGCCAATCCGGCCAGCAGCACGGCCGCGCCAAACAGCGGCGACAAAAACGCACCTTGCTTCGGAGCGAGACGTGGACGTAAACTGAGCGCGGCCAGGAGGTGGAGTACGGCCAGCAGCGCCCAGGGCAGCGCCAGCTCGGCTGGACCCGCGCCCCGGCTGGCTTGCCAGGCGGCGGTGGCGATGGTCAGGAACAGCGACATTGCCCACCACAGACGGCTCTGTTTGCTAAACCAGGCTCCGAGAGCTGCGCCCACAGCCAGCAGCAGGTGCACGGCCGTTGCTGCCCATCCATCTTGCAGCGACCACAAGGCCGCCAGAATCGCCAGCAGCACGCCGAGGGTAACGGCCGTTTTGCGCGCCATCGCTAAAAATTCGTCGTCATGGCTGGTGTCCCATCGCGGCAGCAGCACTGCCGCGCCCAAATAGAACGGCGCGAGCAGCAGCCAACCCAGAGCATACCAGGCCACATCCGCCAACCAGAGCGTTAGCAGTACGCGTTGGGCGAGCCACACGGCCACCGGAAAACAGAGCGCTGTCACCCAGACCAACGTCTGCATCCGGTAGCGCCGCGTCATGATCAGCAGCGTCAACCCGCCGATCCACCAACTGGCCGCCAGGGCGGCATAAAAGGCGATGTTGGCGCTGCCGGCCCACACACCCCACACCAGGCCAACAGCCAAAACTGGCGCGGTTAGAATGAGCGCCATCTGGCCAAAAGGCACAAGCAGAAAACGCAGCCACTCAGAGGTCCATCGCCTTCCTTCGGTGAGCAGCGCCAGGACAAAAGCGGCGGCGGCGACGGCCGTTTGCCACCATACAACCGGTAAACCCAGCAAATTTAGCCCGGCCAATGCCAGACTAACCCCGGCCAGGGCCACCAGGTAGCCGAAAAATGTGGCCTGCAGGAGAACGGCCGTAACCCCATAAGCTATCAAACACACCAACGAGGCCGCCAGCCAAACCGTCGGCCAACTTTGGCCCGGAAGGCCGCCGGAAATGTAGAAGGCATAAAAATCGAGGGGGATAAGCAGCGAGGCCACGGCAATAAGGGCAATGCCGGAGCCTTCTAATTTAAGTTGTGTGCGCACATACCAGCCGAGCAGATAAAACCCGGCTGTAAAGCTGCCCAAAAAGGCAATTTGCGCCAGCGGTGGGAAGGTGTCCCAGTTCCACACCACCCAGGAAGCCCCGGAAGCCAGCAGCAGCAGCACACCCAGGAATAACACCACATGCAGCGTGCGCTCAGACAGCAAGCTCTCCCACACGCGATCCCAAGAGAGCGACGGCCGTTGCCAACGCGGCGCTTTGGGCGGTTTAACGACGAATTCTTCCTCAACTGGCGGCTGTTTTTCGCGTATTTGGGTCTGGCTGATCGGTTCAGGCGGGCGTAAACCGGCGCGAATTTCGGCCTGCTCAATTACCGCCTGCTGTTCGGCGGCAATGATTTCCAGGCTGCTGGCGGAGAGGTGTCCGGCAGTGTGGAGTTCTTGCGCGGCTTCTAAAATGGCGTGTTCTTCGGCCAACCGCCTTAGCGCGTATTCCTGAGTGGTTTGGGAAGGCCAAACTGGCGGCGCATCGGCAAGGAGCTGGTCGATCAGGACTACTTCGCCATATATCTGGTTGCGCATCTGGTCGGCAATGGATGAGGCCAACCAATCTTGCGCAGCCCAACGGGCCAGCGCGGCAACCAAGGCAAGGAGTTGGGCACGACGTTGGTTCAGCGCCAGGACTTCGGCAGCGTCAGGCGGTGGCAGGCGCAGCCCCAGGTCGATTTCGCAGCTTTTCAAGCGGTCGCCATAAGTTTGGCGCAGTGGATTGAGGTAATCGGCGGGGATATCCCAATCGACCATTTCGGCCAGGATGAAGGTGAGGTTGGCGAAGTGGATGAGAGAACGGCCGTCTGCGGTAAAGCCACAATCCGGGCAGGAAACGGCCGTGCTAAACTCAACCGATTGACATTTTGGGCAAACCATAGGCTACCTCCTGAAAACAAATTGTACATGCCAATACATGTGCAAGACTGGCATTTTTGTGCGATTTTATGCGTACGTCTTGGCTCCCATTACATAAAAATCGTATCTAGAAGACCCCAAGGGTTTAGTCCTGAGAATTTGGTTTATTGAGGTACCAAACCCTTGGGGTCTTGCCAGTGAGACTCATTAGACCCCAAGGGTTTAGTCCTGAGAATTTGGATTATTGGGGTACCAAACCCTTGGGGTCTTGCCAGTGAGACCCGAACAGTTACACAAAATCCTTCATTCGCATACAAGCTCACCAGGTGATTGAACTGAAGTGTGTGCTGAAAATCAGCTCCAGATTTATCTATCATACAATATTTCAACCCCTGCCCGATAGCCGCCAAATGCATAACCCGAGACACCCAAGTGCTTTTCAAAAATAAAAACACCCCAATCGGGGTGTTTCTGATAACGTAAGGATTTGTTCGTTAATCATCGTCCAGGCGAAGGACCGAGAGGAAAGCTTCCTGCGGCACCTCCACGTTGCCGATCATTTTCATGCGTTTCTTGCCCTTTTTCTGCTTTTCCAGCAGTTTTTTCTTGCGCGTGATGTCGCCGCCATAACATTTTGCCAGCACGTCTTTACGCAGCGCCTTCACGTTGGCCCGGCTAACTACGCGATTACCCACGGCCGCTTGAATGGGCACTTCAAACATCTGGCGGGGGATTTCTTTTTTAAGCTGCGTCACCAGCCGCTGCCCGCGATGGTAAGCATCATCTTCATGCACAATCATCGCCAGAGCATCGACGGCCTGCTTGTTGACCAACACATCCAGCTTGACCAATTTCGACGGCCGATAACCGGCAAAATCATAATCCATAGAGGCGTAACCCCGCGTGGCGCTCTTCAAGCGATCATAAAAATTGACGATCATTTCGGCCAGCGGCAAATCGAACTTTAAGATGACGCGGCCTGGGGCAGGGTATTCCTGGCCCACAAATTCGCCGCGCCGTTTGATTGCCAGGTCCATAATTACGCCGTAGTACTCATCCGGGGTGAAAATTTGCACATGCATCCATGGCTCACGAATTTCTTCGATTGTGCCTGGGTCAGGCAAATCGGCCGGGCTTTCGATGATGATTGTTTCGCCTGTCTGGGCCAGCACAACCTCATACCGCACGCTGGGCGCGGTAGCCACCAGGTCGAGATCATATTCGCGTTCCAACCTTTCCTGGATAATTTCCATGTGGAACATGCCCAGGAACCCACAGCGAAAGCCGAAATTGAGGGCATCGGAGGTTTCTGGATCAAAAACCAGAGAGGCATCGTTCAACTGCAGGCGTTCCAGCGCTTCTTTGAGCAAGGCGTAATCTTCGCCCTCGGTGGGGTAAAAACCGGCAAAGACCATCGGTTTGACCGCTTCATAACCGGGCAAGGGTTTTTCGGCCGATTTATCTTTGAGGGTGATGGTGTCGCCGACGCGACATTCGCGCACCGTTTTGAGGCCGGTGGCCACGTAGCCTACTTCACCGGCCGTTAGTTCTTTGACCGGTTTCATGGCCGGGCTAAAGATGCCGATTTCGATGGGTTCGGTGGTGACGGCGTTGGACATCATTTTGATCCACTGCCGATCTTTGAGCGTGCCCTGGAAGACGCGCACGTAGGCGATGACGCCTTTGTAAGAATCGTAGTGCGAATCGAAAACGAGCGCCTGAAGGGGCGCTTCTGTTTCGCCAGAAGGGGGCGGCACGCGCCGAACGATGGATTCGAGAACAGCTTCGATGTTGGTGCCCATTTTGGCGCTGATGGGGATGACTTCTTCGGCGGGAATGCCGGTGATGTTTTCGACTTCTTCGGCTACTTCGTCGGGCAAAGCGGCGGGTAGGTCGATTTTGTTGACGACGGGGATAATTTCCAGGTCGGCTTCGATGGCCAGATAGAGGTTGGCGAGGGTTTGGGCTTCGATACCCTGGGTGGCATCGACGACCAACACGGCGCCTTCGCAAGACAACAAAGCCCGGCTGACTTCGTAGCCAAAGTCTACGTGGCCGGGTGTGTCGATGAGGTTCATTTCATAGGTCTGACCGTCTTGGGCGGTGTAGCTCATGCGCACGGCGGAGGCTTTGATGGTGACGCCTTTTTCGCGCTCCAAGTCCATGTCGTCGAGAACCTGTTCTTGCATTTCGCGGTCGGAGAGGGTTCCGGTAGCCTGCAACATGCGGTCGGCAAGGGTGGACTTGCCATGGTCGATATGGGCGATGATACAAAAGTTGCGAATGTTACTCTGATTCATGGGGCCAAGTATAACAAATTGGCGTTGTAAATGGTAAAACGGGAGCAAGGGAAGGAACGGCCGTTCCTTCCCTTGCTCCCGTCCGGCGATTGTTCTGCAATGTTTTCAGGCGAAGACCATCTTGTCGGTCAACCCCTGGATGAAGTCTTCGAGGTTTTGGCTGGCGCTGCGGAGGAGTGACGGCCGTTCCGTTACCACCTGTGACACATCCTCAGCCAGATCGCTGCCACCATCTGTAACAACAACCATACCACTACCAGCATTGATGGTTCGAAGCATCGTCTTAACCCGGGCATCATGGCGAAGGGCATCTCCGTTATGTCCGCCAGATGGCAATATCAGCCAGCAATCTTGCTCCAAATCAATTGGCTTATCGGCCAAGGAAAAATCTGCTTTCAGAGCAACACCCTGCCGACTAAAGACCAGACCATCAAACAAGCTGACGCTTTTTATGGGCAATCCAGCCTGCCGAAATTGATGCAGAAAGTAGATTACCTCAAGCTCATCAAACCCATCCCCAATTAATATATACGCCGGCACCCTTTTTTTCTTTTTATTGCGATACGGTAACGACATAATTTTCCTCGTGTTGCTCACTTCTCACTGGAGGAATCCCCATTGAGCTAAATTGTTTTACAGGAATGTTTTGGTTGTGTTATCCGACCCCACAAGATCCGGCGCTGCTCCCGACACAAAATCCATTAATGCTCATCCCACCAGCCAAGGCCGTATGACCGGTATAAGAAATAGCTGCAAAAGCGGCTACCAAAACGACCAGAACCAACACCATCAAGAACAATTTCGTATTTTTAGACATCGTTTTCTCCTTTTAAACCTTCCACATTCTAAAAAAATTTGACTCGTTTCTTCGCCTTTACCTATGTGCAAAGCTATAAACACCTTAACCGATTTTTGCCAAATTGATCTTCAAACTAGCTGCAAACTACCTATAAAGAGACTACAAAAAGCTGCAAATGCCGCCTTTTCTTGCGTTAAAGGCGGCATTTGTTCTATGATCTAGCCAGGAAAAGCGGTGCTTGGGGCAAAATGAGGGTGGAATTGGCACAAAATCTGGCTGGGAAGGAAAAGTTTCATGGTTGGAAGGTTGATCACAGCTGACGATGTTATCGAAGCGCTTCGGGTTTGGCATGGCAACGACACCCAAAATTGGCCGTTGGCGCACCTGCGAATTGGGTTAGAGGCCACCCGAAACGAGGACGCTTTTAGCAGTCTGGCAGAAGGAGGGCCGGCCGCGCAAAATCGGGCAGTATTGAGTTGGGGTCTGGCCGCTTTACGCATGGTTGCGCCAGAGGCAGAGGATCTGCTGCGCGAACGGTTTGAGCATCGCCGTGACGTTTTGGCCGTGGCAAATCGCTTGAATGTATCGGAGTCGAGTATCTATTACCGCCAGCGGCAAGCGATCAACCAGTTAACGGATATTTTAAACACTCTCGAAGAAAGCAGCGGCATTAGTTGGCGTCAACGCATGGTGAACCGCCTGGAGATTCCGTCATATTCGCGGCTGGTAGGGGTTCAGGATGCCCGAGAAACGCTTATCGAAACTTTGTCGCCAAACAGTGGTCATTTTATTATTTCGATTGATGGTTTGGGCGGCATGGGCAAAACAGCGTTAGCCGATCAATTGGCGCGTGATGTCATCGAATCGATGGAATTTGACGATATTGCCTGGACAACAGCCAAGCAGACGCACCTATCATCTTTAGGACGATTGAAGGTGGAGAGTGGACGGCCGTCACTCACATTCCCTCTCCTTCTGGACAAGCTTGCCGAACAATTCGAAATCCCCCTTAACTCCTTCAGCTCCCAATTGCAAAGACAAAAA
Organism: Chloroflexota bacterium; assembly: GCA_017993775.1. Classification (GTDB taxonomy): domain Bacteria; phylum Chloroflexota; class Anaerolineae; order Promineifilales; family Promineifilaceae; genus Leptovillus. Next base: position 10,957 of record JAGOMA010000077.1, read on the forward strand.
TTAACCAAACAACACCTGCAAGAACGCACCTGCCTCGTCGTTGTTGATAATCTAGAAACTGTCGCTGATTATCGCAGTCTCCTACCCTCGCTGCGCAAAGTGCAAAACCCCAGCAAATTCCTGCTAACCTCCCGTTTTCGGCTATTAGACGAGCCAGACGTCTTCTCGTTCTCGCAAAAAGAGCTGTCGGCCGAGGCCGCCTATGAACTTATCCGCCTGGAAGCCAACCGCACCGGGTTCACCTCCCTCGCCCAAACGGCGGAAAGCGAATTACAACCTATCTACGAAGCTGTTGGCGGCAATCCGTTGGCACTGAAATTAATCGTCGGCCAACTTAAATTCCGGTCTCTACCTCGTGTGCTTAACCGGTTTGATCTGGGCGGCGGCAACCAAAATCGAGATGAACTATTTGAATACATCTATCGGGAAATCTGGGAAACGCTGCACAACGACAGCAAAATGACCCTGTTGGCATTGACCCAGGCAGGAGCCAGCGGCTTCACATTCGAACACCTGGTCGCCGTTTCTGGCCTGGCTGAAGAAGCAGTGGATACTTCTCTGGAAAAACTCGTTCTTCTGTCGCTGGTGGATATTGGCGGCAATCTCCTCGAGCGCCGCTATCGACTGCACCGTCTGACAGAGGTGTTTTTGCTCAAGATGTTTGATGACGCATGACCTCGCCTATTCCCAATCAGCCAACGTGGACCGAAATTTTACGGCAGCAAAAGCTGGCCAACGTCCAACGCTGGCTGAAACTTCTGGAGCAAGAAAGCGATTTGAGCGCCTTCATACAAACCGATTATGATAATTTATTACGCGCTTTGGAAACGTCATTGGAGAAAAACGACTCCTTTGACCTGGCTTATAAACTGATAATTGCCTTAAATCCGGTTGTATTGGGGTATGCCGATTGGGACCGATGGCTTCAATATCTCCAAAAAGCCCTAGACACAAGTGCGCTTTTGCAACGCGAACAGGACCAAGCGCAGTTGTCGGTAATGTTGGCCAGCGTCTATTTGTATAAGGGGGATCTCAATAGTGCCAGGGTGCATTTTCAGAATGGGGCAGCAACGTTCGCGGCGATTGGCGACCAGCAAAATTACGGGAAATCGTTGGGAAAACTGTCCAACGTGTATACGCTGCAAGGCGACCTGGTGCAGAGTGAAGGGTTATGCCGGGAAGCGCTAGCTATTGCCCAGGCAAGTCATGATGATGAGGCTGTGGGGCTGGCGTATCTGGATTTATCCAATGGGTATCTGAAGTCGCAAAAATGGCTGGAAGGCTTGCAAGTTGCGGTAGAAGCCTATGACATCTTTAAGCGGATTAACAAGAAAAAGTCGGCGACAATGGCCCTGATTAATATCGTTAGTTTTCAGGCGCAGTTGGGAAACTGGGTAGAGGCCGAAGCCATATCCGCTGGGCTGGTGGCAGATTTGGAGATTTCAGGCGACATTCAGTCGATGAGTTTACTACAGAATAATTTAGGGGTGGCGGCATTTAACCAGGGCAATTTTGCCAGGGCTGAACATGTATGGCAAGATGCCTTAGGGCTAAATTCTCAGGTGCAAAATCCATCCGAAACAGCAAATTTGTATAATAATTTAGGGATGGTGTACACAAAGCTGGCAGAATGGGACGCAGCGGAAGCGATGCTTTTGGCAGCCGTGAAAGCATACCAGGAAATGGGGGATATGTTTTTTGGAGCCAATGCGTTAGACAACTTAGCAGAGCTGTATGAGATGAGGGGAGAAACGGCCGTTTCCCAGCAAATTTTGCAGCAAGCCATTGCCCAATTGCAATCACTCGAACAAACGCCCATCCAACAAAAATTACTTCTCAGCCTCAGTTCCCGCCTAAAAACTCAACATAACCAATAAATAATCCCCTCTCACGCTATAATTTGCAGGTCTTTAAAGGTGATTTGTAGCTGTTTTGCAGTTGTTTTGTAGCTGTTTAACAGTCAGTATCTTCACTTCTATGTTATCCTCATAAAAAGAAACGCAACATACGCTTCAAATCCCTATCATCGTCAAAAGGCATGTCGTTTATGACAACACCGAACGCTACCAACGGTTCATTTTTCTCCGAACCAGCCACGACAGGCACAAACAGCTTTAAACCATTGCCAGTGTGCCAAAGTCAGAGCCAGAAAATGGAGGAATTGGGCTACCTGGCCAGCAGCATTGCCCACGATTTTAACAACCTGCTAACCAGCATTATGGGTCATGCGTCTTTGGCCCTCATAAAACTTCCCCCAGACGACGATGCGCGGGCGCATATCGAACAGGCTGTTAAAACGGCCGAATATGCCGCCCTCCTCACCGCCCAACTTCTTTCTTATTCCCACCAACGTTTTCCGGAAAAAGAACTGGTAAACCTCAACCGGATTGTGGCCGATACCATCACGCTGCTAGGGGCTGTACTACTGCACAACGTCAACGTCACCTTAAAACTAACGCCTGATTTAGCGCCAATCGAAGCCAATCCTGCGCAAATTCAGCAGATCATTATGAATCTTACGCTAAACGCAGCCGAAGCAATTCGTGAACCCGATGGCAAAATTGTGATTGAAACGGGTCGGATTACGTTTTCACGCAGCAATCTTCCTGTCGTGGTCGACGACAATCTTTTAGCCGGCGATTACACTTACTTTAGAATTACAGATTCGGGCAAGGGGATGGATGAACCAACTCTAGCCCGAATTTTCGAACCTTTTTTTTCCACAAAATCCCAAGGCCGCGGATTGGGGCTATCAACAATTTTAGATATTGTCCGGCACCACGCCGGAGCCATTGAACTAAAAACAGAAGTTGGTCACGGAACTTGTTTTACTGTCTATTTGCCTTCGTCCACTTCCCCGATAATCTATCAACCCATCCACTAACCGGCGCTCACAGCCTAATGCAGACATCTAATTTAACTACTCACTGGGAGGCAAAGGTTGTTTTGCCAGGTCAAACGGCACCAAACAATCCTCAATAAATAATATGTCGACAACAGTTATGGTTGTGGAGAATGAAATTTTTGTATTGGAAGCCCTGGAAGACATCCTCGGCTCAATTGGAGTGGTTTCGATTGGGGCCATGTCTGGGCAAGACGGGCTGAAAATTTTTCGCAAGCATCATCAATCGATCGATCTGGTCATTTTGGATATGCACATGCCAGGGATGAATGGCGCGGAAGTATTACGCTTGCTGCGACAGATTAAGCCGCAGGTAAAAGTGATTATTTCTTCGGGGTACGATGAACGGGATGTAGAGCGCCAGTTAGGCGACCAGCCGCTGCCAACGATTTTAAGGAAGCCATTTAACGCCCAAATGCTGTTAGACCGGGTAAAAAACGAATTAGAGGGATGATTGTGGCTTAATTTTGGGGTAATGTAACAGTTAATGCTTGCGTAACGGCCGTTTCTCCCACACCATCTTCCCCCGCCCGCCGCAGCCAGACCAAAAACTCCACGTTGCCATCTGAGCCGGTTACCGGCGAACGCATCAGCCCTTGTGGAACAAACCCATTGCCCCGACACCAATCTAAGACATCTTGCAATACCTGGCGGTGAACGGCCGTTTCCCGCACAATCCCGCCCTTGCCCACCTGCTCCGGCCCGGCTTCAAACTGCGGTTTGATCAACGCCACTACCTCTCCGTCGGCGGTGAGCCACTGCTGCACGGCCGGCAAAATCAAGCGCAGAGAAATAAAAGAAACGTCGATACATACAAATGAGACAGGTTCCGGCAAAGACTCCACGTACCGCGCGTTGGTGCGTTCCATCACCACAACGCGCTCATCCTGGCGCAGTTTCCAATCCAGTTGGCCATAGCCAACGTCTAACGCATACACTCGCGCCGCGCCCTGCTGCAAAAGCACGTCGGTAAAACCACCGGTACACGCCCCCACGTCGGCGCAGATACGGCCGTCTGCCATCAGCCCAAATTCGGCCAACGCCCCGGCCAATTTAAAACCCCCACGCCCCACATAGGGCATAGGGGTTTTTAAGTTTATTTCTGCAGTGATGGAAACGGCCGTACCCGCCTTATCCGCCCGCTCGCCATCTACAAACACCTCGCCAGCTAAAATTAAGGCCTGCCCTTTTGCCCGTGTCGGCACAAGGCCCCGCTGCACCAGGAGCCTGTCTAACCGTTCCTTACCCTTGGCCATGCAAATACTGCCTATGGACCCGGCGTATTCGTCGGCGTCGATGTGGGTGTGGGCGTGCTAGATGGCGTCGGCGTCACCGTTGGCGTGGGTGTGCTGGTCCCGGAAAGGCCATTAAACCCCACGAAAATCAGAGCGTTGCCCACGCCCTCGAAATAATCTACCTGAATGAGGCGGCGGCCAGATAACACCACCTCGCGCCGGAAGGTTTGCGTACCGTCATTGGCCCGCCATTCATCAATGAGCAGGTTGTTGTTTTCGTACACACGCACCCCATCATCCGAGCGCGCCAAAAATTCATATGCCTGATTGTTAAAATCGAATTCGCGCAGCCAGCGCACAGAGAAATTATCGGCCGGCAGCCCATTGGGCGACCCACTGCCCCAGTTGAAGCCGATGCTGGTATCCTGGCGCACAAAAGCCGGTGGACCTGTCAGGGCAGCGTTAGCGTAATAGGCGCCCACCCAGGCTGATTCATTGGCCAACTGCCAGGAAAAGCCCACGAAAGCATCTCCGCTGGTTTCAAAATATTCTACGCGCAGACGATGCGACCCGCCGCCTACGGCGCGCACCGCATAAAACACGCGGTTGGCCGCAGGGTTCCATTGATCAATTATCAATGTGTCGTCCAGATAAACGCGGATGCCGTCATCGCTGTAGGCATAAAACAGGTAGGTAGCGCTGGCTAAATCTATGGAACGCTGCCAGCGAATGGAGAAATTATCGTTGGGGATGCGGGAGTCGGGCGAGCCTGAACCCCAGTTGAAGTTGATGTCTGTGTCGTTGCGAATGAAGGCTGGCGTGCCGGAGAGCGTGGTGTTGGCAAAGTATTCACCGCGCCAGTTGTTGGGCAGCGGGGTGGCTGAGGCGGCAAAGGAAGTAGCCGTGGCGGCGATTTGGGTGGCGGTGGCGGCTTCTTTTGTTTGGGAGATGACGGCCGTGGATGTAGCGGCGACGGCCGTTTGTGTCGAACGCGGCACAGCCCGGGTGACGGTGGGAAACGCGCCACTGCCTGACCCGCCGCTTGGGTTATTGATCAGACCGCCTTCGGCAGCCTGCCGGGTGCGAACTTCCGGCGGCTGGGCTGTGTTCACAAATGTGGGCGTGATATAAGGCGTAAACGTGGCGCGAGGCGTCCAGGTTGGCGTCGCGTTGGACGTTGGCAAGGGAGTCAGGCTGGGGGTCAGGCTGGGCACAATGGCAACGGCGGCTTCGGTGGGCACAGCCACGGCCGCTTCATTACAAGCGACCATTGTAACCAGGGACAGTAGCAACAAAAGATAGGATCGCCAGCCTGGCTTTCCGGCAATCGGCTTTCTTGTTTTAAGCGACGGCATTGTGCGCATGGCCTATCACTCCTCACAAAGACATAAAACAGGCATAACTGTTCAGGTTTCTCTGGCAAGACCCCAAGGGTTTGGTACCCAAATAATCCAATTTCACAGGATAAAACCCTTGGGGTCTATATAGTTACAAACAGGCTTACTTTATGTTTACGCGCTCTAGTTTACCATAAAATGCGGCAACGTTACACACCACTTTGCAAGCGATTTAACCAGTCGTCCAGCGCATCGCCCAGCGCCTGCCGCAGATGAATCTCTGGCTGCCAGCCGGTGGCTTGCTGGATTTTGGCGTAGCTGCCGTAGAGGCAGGGCGTGTCGGACGGCCGCATCCGGGCCGGGTCGTAGGCAATGTCCACCGAAACGCCGGCGGTGTCGATGAGTACGTTCAGCAGATAATGGATGGAAACGGGCTGGCCAGAGCAGATGATATAGCCTTCGCCGGGTTCGCCACGCTCGGCCAGGGCGATGTAGGCGCGGGCAATGTCGCGCACGTCGGTGAAATCGCGCTGGGCATCCAGATTGCCGACCGAGAGTTGGGCCGGTTTTTGGCCCAGTTTGATGGCCGCCAGCTGGCTGGCGAAGTCGGGCACGACAAAGCCCAGGGCTTGCCGTGGGCCGATGTGGTTAAACGGCCGTGCTTCCACCACCGGCAGACCATACCGCTGCCAGTAGACGGCCGTCAGCATGGCCGCGGCCCACTTGCTCACCCCATACGGATGGCGCGGCTGGGGGATGGAGGCTTCTGTCAGGGGCAAATCGCTCTGGCTCACATAGCCATAAATTTCGGCGCTGGTCACAATCACCACCCTGGGGCGGCCAACGGCGACGGCGGCATCAAGCAAATTGGCTGTGCCGCCGGTGTTGATGGCGATGGTTAACGCCGGGTTGTGCCAGGAGCGGGCCGGGTATGCCTGCCCGGCCAGGTGGTAGATGACGTCGGGCTGGACTGAGGCAACGGCCGTTTGCAAGGAACGCGGATCGAGCAAATCGCCTTCGATGCCCGACATCGCCGGATGCTCCGGCAGTTCCTGGTGACTGGTAGCCGGATGCAGCAGGGCAGTCACGCGATGCCCCTGGGCGAGCAGTTGGTCAACTAAGTGGGAACCGGCAAAGCCAGTCGCGCCGGTCACAAATATCTGCATACAAACCCCCGTCGGAAATGAAAATTTTGAAGATTATACCTGTGACCGGGCCTGGAGCGTAATCGCCCTGTGTTCTGAGTAAAACAAAATTGGCGCAGGCGCTGGCATGTGGCGTCTGAGGCGGAAATAAAAATGGGGCAATCGTCGGATTGCCCCATTTTTTGCCGGTCAGGAGTACTTATACAGACCCCAAGGATTTATGAGATTATTTGGGCACCAAACCCTTGGGGTCTTTCTTGAGAAGTTAAATGTACAAATCCCGCCTGGCGTAGGTGAAATAGCCGCCCGCGAGGCTGACGACGATGATGACGGCCGTTAACACCACATAAACCATCTCAATTCTTGCCTCGTGCAGTAACACGGCCGGGTCAAAATACCTGAAGGGCGTCAAGTACCGCAGAAAATCCAGGTTCTGATCCAAAGTCGAGATGATGGATAAGAAGTAGGTTCCCAACAGAATGGAGACGGCCAGCGAACCGGCCCGCTTATAGTGGCTCATGGCGCAGCCCAGGAAAACGCCAACCGCCAGGAAAATGAGCTGCAACATAAATAAGGCCAACATAGACAGCGAGACAAAGCTGTAGAATTGGCTGTCTGTCTGGTAGGCGGTGGCGTTGGCCAAAACAGCGCCCCAGGTGACCAGCAGCAAGGCGATGCTATTTATGACCATGGCCAACACCTTAAAGGTGATGAGTTTTTCCCTGGTCACCGGCAAGGTGAGCGCAAATTCAACGGTTTTGTCTCGCTCTTCTTTTGTAATGATATCGGCGCCCCACATGGCCGCCGAAATCGATAAGATGAGGGCAAAGTAGACAAACATGACGCCGTAAAAGCCGGTGACCGTGGTCAGGTTGAAGGCATTCAAGTTAAAAGCCGCCAATGCTGCCGGGGGTAGGTCATTTAATATCGCCAACAGTTCCGGGTTTCCTTCGTAGGCGGAAAATTTCGAAAACCCGATGATGACGAAGAGGATCGAAATGCCGCTCCAGATGAGCAAAGATTTGAAATTTGCCCTTAGTTCTCGTAATAAGATGTTCATCTTTTCTCC
>JAGOMA010000006.1 GCA_017993775.1 Chloroflexota bacterium
CCATCATCCTGCTCCCCTTTTCCCCCCCCGCCCTCCCCCACCGCATCCCCACTCCCCACTCCGCCCTCCCCACTCCGCACTCCGCACTCCCCACTCCCCACTCCCCATCTCCTACTTGCCAACGGCCGTCGCCTATAAGAAAATACAGTCCATACAAACAAAAGGAAACGGCCGTTACCTATGAACGCTTCATCTCCAACAGACCAAATCAACCACCTGCGCGACCAGATCAACTACCACCTCTACCGCTACCACGTCCTCGACGCCCCCGTCATCAGCGACGCCGAATACGACGCCCTATACCGCCAGCTCGTCGCCCTCGAAGCCGCCCATCCCCAACTCCTCACCCCAGACTCACCCACCCAGCGGGCTGGAGCCGACCCGCTGGACGTCTTCGAAAAGGTCGCCCACCCCGCCCCCATCCTCAGCCTGGCCAATGCCTTCGACCCGGCAGATCTCTACGCCTGGCGCGCCCGCATCGGCCGCCTTCTGCCCGACCCCGACATGCCGCTGCAATACGTAGTCGAGCCGAAAATCGACGGCCTATCCGTCGTCTTAACCTACCACAACGGCCGTTTCACCCAGGGCGCCACCCGCGGCAACGGCGAAATCGGCGAAAACATCACCCCCAACCTCCGCACCATCCGCGCCCTCCCCCAACGCATCCCCATCGCCAATCCCCAATCCCCAACCCCCAACCCCCAACCCCCAAGTTATCTCGTCGTGCGCGGCGAAGCCTTCTTCCCCCTGGACAAATTCGAGTCCTTCAACCTGGCCCGCATGGAAGCCGGCGACCCCGCCTACATGAACCCGCGCAACGCCGCGTCCGGTTCCCTGCGCCAGTTAGACTCCGCCATCACCGCCGAACGGCCGTTAACCCTCTTCGTCTACGATCTGGTCGCCTGGGACGGATGGGAACCACCCGCCAGCCAATGGGCGCGGCTCAACTTCCTGCGCCAGATGGGCTTCCCCGTATCCCCCGACATCCTCTTCTGCCAAAATCTGGACGAAGTTGCCGCCGCCTACCAGACCTGGGCCGACAAACGCAGCCACATCAACTACGAAGTAGACGGCATCGTCGTCAAAATCGACGACCGCCCCCTGGCCGACAGCCTCGGCTTCGTCGGCAAAGATCCGCGCGGCGCCATCGCCATGAAATATCCCGCCCAGGAAAAGACCACCAAACTGCTCGACGTCCAGGTCAGCGTCGGGCGCACCGGCGTGCTGGCTCCGGCGGCCGTCCTCCAACCGGTAGAAATCGGTGGCGTCATCGTCCGCAACGCCACCCTCCACAACTACGACGAAATCGCCCGCAAAGACATTCGCATCGGCGATACAGTCATCGTCAAGCGGGCGGGAGAAGTGATCCCCTACATCGTCGGACCGGTGGTCGACCTGCGTGATGGCTCAGAGCAGGTGGTGAGCGTGCCAGAACGCTGCCCGTTTTGCGGCGAGCCGGTGGTGCGCCTTCCCGGCGAAGTAGCCATCTACTGCGACAACCCCGCCTGCCCGGAACAATTAGTGCGCCGCGTCGAGTACTTCGTCAGCCGTGGCGCGATGGACATCGACAACTTCGGCTCGCAAACAGGCGTCCTGCTGTACGAGAAGGGCCTCATCCACGACGTAGCCGACATTTACACCCTGAAACGCGACGACCTGCTGGCCCTGGAAGGCTTCAAAGATAAAAAGGTAGACAATCTATTGGCCGGCGTAGAAGCCAGCAAGGCACAGCCGCCCACGCGCCTGCTGACAGCGCTGGGCATTCGTTTTGTCGGCAGCGTCGTGGCCGGTCTGCTTCTGGACGAACTGGGCGGCATCGACGCAATTGCCGCCGCCTCCCAGGAGCGGCTGGAAACCATCGAAGGCATCGGCCCGCAAACGGCCGTCTCCGTTACCGATTGGTTTGCCGACGCCCACAACCGCCGCCTGCTGGACAAACTGCGCGCCGCCGGGCTGCCATTTGCCATGCCCCAAACGGCCGTTCACGAAACCACCCCCCAACCCCTCACCGGCCTCACCTTCGTCATCACCGGCACCCTGCCCACCCTCAGCCGCGACGAAGCCAAAGCCCTCATCGAACAACACGGCGGCAAAGTCACCGGCTCCGTCAGCGGCAGCACCCACTACCTGCTCGCCGGCGAAAAAGCCGGCAGCAAACTCACCAAAGCCCAACAACTCAGCATCCCCATCCTCGACGAAGCCGCCCTCCGCCAGATGCTTACCGGCTAAAAGAATTCGTAGACCCCAAGGGTTTGCTCTCGAGAAATTAGAATAGTTAGGCATCAAACCCTTGGGGTCTTGCCAGCGAAACCTGAACAATTACAAATGCGGTATCCTTACCGCGCTCTGACTCCACAGACCCCAAGGGTTTGCTCTCGAGAATTTAGATTAGTTGGGCATCAAACCCTTGGGGTCTTGCCCACAAAACCTGAACAATTACGAATGCGGTATCCTTACCGTGCCCCGACTCCACAGACCCCAAGGGTTTGCTCTCGAGAAATTAGAATAGTTAGGCATCAAACCCTTGGGGTCTTGCCCACGAAACCTGAACAATTACAAATGCGGTATCCTTACCGCGCTCCGACTCCACTGACCCCAAGGGTTTGCTCTCGAGAATTTAGAATAGTTAGGCATCAAACCCTTGGGGTCTTGCCCACAAAACCTGAACAATTACAAATTGGGAAATATGCTGCATCAATTATGAACCCCTTTTTAGACGGCCCTCATTTTGTTCTACCCTCCATGAACCGGGTGCGGCTCATGGATTTGCCCGGCATACCCATTCCGCTGCCCTGGCGCAGCCAAACCGGCTACCAATTACTCGGCACCCCGGCGCTGGCCGCCCAGATTCGGCGGCAGGCTAAACAGCTATCCCTCCCCGCCGACACACCCGATGCCGACCTCATCCGCCAATTCGACGGCCGTTTTACCGACGGCCGTACGGCCGTTTCCCCCATCGCCCGCGCCATTGCCCAGGAATACGGCCACAAAATCGCCCTCCACCTGCTCACCCTCCTGCGCGGCGACCCCATCAACCGCGTCGTGCGCCCTGGCTGGCGCGCCGAACATTGGGACTATTGGGCGCAAATCCGCACCATCTACACCGGCGGCGGCCTGATGGCCGGGCATCTGGGGCCAATAGCCGCCGCCACAGCCCAGGACTTCATCCGCCGCCACGGCTTCCCCGATATCAGTGTCACGGTCCCGCCCCACGCCGCCCAACTGCCGCTGTTCGGCGCGGCCCGCCTCACCCCGCCAGACGCCGCCATGCTGGTATTTGATTTTGGCCAGACGGCCGTCAAACGCGCCATCGCCCAATCACCCCACCACCTGGACCTGCTGCCCAGCCTGCCCACGCCCTGCGCCAACACCCACTTCAGCGCGGACCCGCCCGCCGCCGCCCGCCTCCGCGACCGCCTGATCGACATCGTCGCCGATACCTGGACCGCCGCTGCCGCCCAGGCCGTCCCGCTGGCCGACAGCCTGGCCATCGTCCTGGCCTGCTACCTGCTCAACGGCCAGCCGCGCCCCGAAGATTGGGGCTGTTACGGCCGTCTGCAACAATTTGCCCCCCACCTGCAAACCTACCTCAGCCAGCAAATCAGCCAGCGCCTGAACCGCCCCCTCCGCGTCACCCTGCTCCACGATGGTCAGGCCGCGGCCATGCCTTTCGCCGGTCAGGCGCAAACGGCCGTCATCACCTTCGGCACCGCCCTGGGCATCGGCTTCCCGCCCGCCAGCGATAATTCACAATTGACAATTGACCCTTAACCATTGAAAATATCCCCATGTCTGAATTCTTCAACGTCCTCCCTCCTGATCAAGCGCGCGATCTGCTGCTGCGTCACCTGACGGCCGTTTTGCCCAGCGAAACCATTCCCACGGCAACGGCCGTTGGCCGCATCACCGCCAAACCGCTGCGCTCATCCCTCAACCTGCCCGCCTTCCGCCGCAGCACCATGGATGGCTACGCCGTGCGCGCCGCCGACACCTACGGCGCCTCCGAAAGCCTGCCCGCCTTCCTCACCGTCATCGGCGAAGTGCCGATGGGCCAGAACGCCGCCATCACCCTGCAAACCGGCCAGGCCGTCCTCGTCCACACCGGCGGCATGATCCCCGACTCCGCCGACGCTGTCGTGCAAATCGAACACACCCAGTCCATTCTGCCCCAATCTCCAACACCCAATCCCCATTCGCCAATCTCCGAGATTGAAGTCCTGAAAGCCGTCGCCGTCGGGCAAAACGTCCTGCAAATTGGCGAAGATGTCGCCGAAGACGACGAAATCCTACCCGCCGGCCATCGGCTGCGCCCCCAGGATTTGGGCGGCCTGCTCGCCATTGGCATCACCGAACTGCCGGTTGCCCGCCAGCCGCGTGTGGGCATCCTGGCCACCGGCGACGAAGTGGTCCATCCCACGCTCATCACCCAGCCAGGCCAGGTGCGCGACATCAACAGCTACACCGTTTCCGGCCAGATAATCGAGGCGGGCGGCATCCCCATACGCGGCGGCATCATTCCCGACAATTACGCGGCTCTGGAAACAGCCGCCGCCAAACTGCTGGCCGAATGCGACATGCTGGTATTTTCCGCCGGTTCGTCCGTCAGCGCGCGCGACATGACGGCGCGGGTGATCGACGGTTTGGGCAAACCCGGCGCGCTGCTGCACGGCGTAGCCACCCGCCCGGGCAAGCCGACCATCGTGGGGGCCATCTCGTCGGTACGCAATGGCAAAATCATCCACAAACCGGTGTTGGGGCTGCCCGGCAATCCGGTATCGGCCATGATCCAGTTTGATATGTTTGGTATTCCGGCTATCTACTGGCTGCAAGGGTTAAAGACCATGCCCCGGCGCGGTCGCGTGTGGGCGCGGCTGAGCCAAAACGTACCCAGCGAGAGCGGCCGCGAAGATTACGTGCCCGCTCGTTTAGCCGACAGCGCCGATGGTCTCATCGCCACCCCGGTTTTTGGCAAGAGCAACCTCATCTACACGCTGGTAAACGCCGACGGCCTGATCAAAGTGCCGCTCAACAAAGCCGGCCTGGAAACAGGGGCATGGGTGGAGGTCAGGCTGTTTTAGGAGACTGGAGACCGAAGACCGAAGACTGGAGACCGAGGACTGGAGATTAGAGATTGGAGATTGGATTAGTCTCCAGTCTCCAGTCTCAAATCATTTCTACTACAGAAACTGCGCAAATACGGCGCGCAGAGCCAGAAAATCGGCGAGTTGATTCTGTAAAACGTCGTAGACAATCTGGTGGTCAATTTCGGCGTAGTCATGTACCAGGATATTGCGAAAGCCGATCATCTGGAACCACTTTTCCCGTAATTCGGGGCTGATGTAACCATTCTCGGCCAGCAGGGCGGGGATGTCCCTCTGATAGCCCACTTCTCCCAGCTCATCATCTGCGACAATGTGATTTCCCAGGTCAATCAAGACCTCTAGCGCCAACTGCAAGAAGCGTTCTACGCTGCCGTATCGTTCCGGGCTGGCTATGAACGCCTCATAGGAATATTTTTGTGCCTCTTGTAAGATTGCCAGATATTCATCCAGCTTTTGTAGCCGTTTGTGAATAATTTGTCTTTTGACCATCGAGAATTCTCTTCTTGTAGGCTTCGCGCTGGACCTTCAGGTAGGGTTCGAAGTCGAAGTACTGCCGGATAATTTTGGAGAAGTAGCTGCCGTGATCGAATTCCGGCGCGACATAGATGAGCCGGTTGCGTCTGACGGCTTCAAATTTCAGAGTGATGTCGTTGGTATCCAGCAGAACCAAATCGACGTTATCAAAACCGGCGCGTACCAAATCTGTCTGGATGTTTAGTTTTTGCCGCCGCAGAGCGGCCGAGCGGGGAACAATCGCCAGGTCGAGGTCGCTGTCGGGATGGGTCTTGCCATCCGCCACGGAGCCGAATAGGTAAACGGCCATTACCTCCTCGTAGCGGCTAAACACTGTTTCCAGTCTGGATAAGTCAGGCTGCTTGGACATAACGTAAGTATAGGGAGCTGATAAGGCAGCGTCAACCAGACTGCGCTTTGGCGCGACGGCCGTCTCGCACCACACTCCACACATAAACCGGCGCGCCTAAGATGCCCGACAGCCGCAAAACCACAAAGACGAGAAAGGAAAGGGCAACGGCCGTTTCCGGCGCAGCTCCGGCGGCGGCAAACAACATCGGGGCCATCACCTCGCGTGGTCCCAACCCGCTCACCGACGGTACCAGCATCAGCACCGACAGCGTCGGCACCACCAGCAGCATGTAACCAAAGGAAATCTCTAATCCCAGGGCCAGGCTGGCCGTTTTCCACCACAGCGCCAACATCAAATTAAACAACAGCGAGACGCCCAGCGCTTTGCCCACAGCCCGCCAGCCGCAGCCCTCCACCGCTTGCAGCAGCCGGGCAATCGGGCCATCACCCACAGGCGAGAGCAGCCCGGGCAGCCAGCCGCCCAGGCGGCGCAGTAGCTTGCCTTGCATGAGCAAAAGCAGCAGCAGCGCGCCGCCAAGTGCGCCGCCAACCGTCAGCCCGACCACCACATCAGGGAAACCGGCGGGTCGGAAGGGCAGCACAAACAAGGACATCACAAACAACATCAATAAGCCGGTGAATCGGTCGAGGATGACTGTGCCGGTGGCCACGCTGCCGGGCACATCGCGGGCCACTTCCAGAACGCGCACCACATCGCCGCCAAAACCGGACAGCAGGAACATGTTGAAAAAGTTGCCCACGAAATACAGCTCTACCAACCGGCCAAAGCGAATAGACGCGCCCAGGCCGCGCAGCAGCAGCAGCCAGCGAAAAGCGCGCAGGACCAGGCTGGCATTCATCAACAAAAAAGTGGCCAGCACCCACCACAGGTTGGCGCGGCGCAGCGTATCGACGATGGCGGCCAGGTCAACTTCCCGCAGGACGAGGTACAGTCCTAGAATGGTGATGCCGATTTTTAATAAGTTTGTCGCGTATTTGCGCATAAATAGACCCCAAGGGTTTGATATCGAGTAATTTTACTCCATACGCTGCAAAACCCTTGGGGTCTCCAATTAGACCCCAAGGGTTTAACATCGAGCCATTTTGCCCCATACGGTGCAAAACCCTTGGGGTCTCCAATTAGACCCCAAGGGTTTAACATCGAGCCATTCTGCCCCATAGGTGCAAAACCCTTGGGGTCTGCCATAAAGTTTTGAGGGAATTCTAGAGTTTTTATTCGAACGCGCCACCTACGGGATACGGCCGTTTCCACCACGCCACCTCTCAAGAACTCGCCCCATCTTTGCCACCTGTCATATAATCGGCCTGTTATGGTATTGAAAGAGCGACACATTCCGGTAAGCTGGTTGATCACGCCGCTGGTGCTTTTGTTCTTTTGGCTGGCCGTCAGCAGCATGGTGGGCGACAGCCCGACGATGGACGAGCAAAACCATCTGGCGCGTGGGCTGGCCTTTTTGCGCACCGGCGATCCGCGCCTCAGCCTGGAACATCCGCCGCTGGTGAATGCGCTCAGCGCGCTGCCGGTGCTTACCCTGCCCAACATCCAGCTCCCCACCGACGACCCCAGTTGGCAGCGCCAGCCGCCCGACATTTACTGGTATATTTTCGCCGAAAAGCTGGTGTGGCAGTACAACCACGACGTAACGCGGATGATATTTTTGGCCCGCCTGCCCATTGTCTTCTTAACGTTGGGCTTGGCGCTGGTGGGCTTTCAGTTTGCGCGGGAAGCGTGGGGACGGCCGTCGGCCCTGTCGGCGCTGGTCTTCCTATTATTTGAACCCAATTTGCTGGCACACGGCCGTTACACCACCACCGATTTAGGCGGCACAGCCTTCCTGTTTCTGGCAGCTTACCTGCTCTGGCGCATGTGGCGCGGGAAGAGATGGTCAATGATCACTGGTCAATGGTCAATAGTTAATTGGCTCCTGGCTTCCGTGGGGTTGGGATTGGCTTTTGGCAGCAAACTGTCCACCCTCATTTTTGTGCCAATTTTTGGCCTGATGGCGGTGCTGCCGCTGTATTCGAAGCGCGGCTGGCGCACGGCCGTGCGCCGCCTGCTGCAATTTCTGACCGCCGGATTGGCGTCGATTGGCATGGTCTGGGTGATTTTTGGTTTTGAGTACGGACCATTTCTGTTTCCAGCCGCGCCCTGGGACCAGTTGAACCATCTCAGCGGCCCCATGCCCACCTTTTGGGCGGGCATCGCCAAAATATTTGATCTGGGCAGCGGCGGCCGTGCCGCTTTCTTGTTGGGCGAGTTTTCCACCGAGGGCTTCCCGGCATATTTCCCCATCGCCTTTCTAACCAAAACCCCGCTGCCGATTTTGCTGCTGCTGCCTCTGGCCGCCGGGCTGCTGCTGTGGGAAAAAAGAACGCGGGGAACGGCCGTTTTCTTCCTGGTTCCGCCGCTGCTCTATTTTCTGTTCAACCTGCAAAGCGGCCTGAACATTGGTTACCGCCACCTGCTGCCCATGCTGCCCTTTTTGCTGGTATTGATCAGCGGCTTAACCGTCCAGACCCTGAAGATTTCTCAAACCCTGAGGGTTTACGCGCTCCGTATGGGCGCGCTTTGGCTTTTGGCCGTTACGCTCTGGATTCACCCGCATTACCTGAGCTACTTCAACGTCCTGGCCGGCGGCCCAACCAACGGGGCGCGTATTTTGGTGGACAGCAACATCGACTGGGGCCAGGATTTGCTCCGTCTGCAGCAGTGGATGGCCGACAACGATGTGCAAACAGTGAAATTAGGCTGGTTTGGCACGGCCGATCCGGCCTATTACGGTTTGAATTATGAGCCGATGCCCGGTTTCCCCCGGCCCGAATTTTACGGCCTGTGGACCAATCCGCCCTTCAACCCGGCGGCGCCGGAGCCGGGCGTCTACGCCATCAGCGTGAGCAGTTTGTGGGAGTCGCATTGGGGCGAAAAGAGCGTCTACCCCTGGTTCCGCGCCCGCGAACCCGATGCGCGTATTGGTTACTCGATCAACATCTATGACTTACGCTAACGCCCCTGGCCCAGTAGATAAGACGCGGTTTTTGTGGGCGGCCACGGCCGTTTTGCTGTTGGCGGCTCTCTTTCGGCTGGCAGCGCTGCAGGATGTGCCGCCCGGCCTGGCGCAAGACGAAGTGCTGGACGCCGACATTGCTCTGTTTATTCGCGGCGGCTACAACGCCTTTTTCTTTCGTGAGGGATACGGCCACGAGCCGTTGTACCATTATTTGGCCGTGCCCTTTGCCCCGCTGCTGGGTGACAATGTGCTGGCGGTGCGGCTGCCGTCGGTGTTTTTAGGGCTGCTCTTGGTGGCGCTGACGATGCGCTGGGCAAAACGAGAATTTGGTGGGGTGACGGCCGTTGTCGCCGGTATCGGTCTGGCGGTCAGTTGGTGGCCCATCATTTTTAGCCGTCTCGGCATTCGGCCCATTTTGGAGCCGGTGCTGCTGGTGATGATGGCCTGGTTTTGGCCGCGCCGCCCCTGGCTGGCCGGGTTGTTCCTCGGCCTCAGCCTGTACAGCTACACCGGCGCGCGGGTGGTCTTCCTCATCCCGATTTTGTTTGCCGCCTACTGGCTGCTGCTGGGGAGGCGCGGTCAGGCGCGGTTCCCGTCGCCCTATGCGCCGCTCAAAACGGCCGTCATCGTTCTCCTCATGGCTGGGCTTGTCTCCCTGCCGCTGTTCCTGACCCTGCGCGCCGATCCCACGCTGCAGCAGCGGGTAGACCAGTTGGCCGGACCGCTGGCAGCGCTGCGCCAGGGCGACCTGAAACCGGTGCTGCAAAACACGCTGCAAACGATAGGCGTATTTAGTTTCACCGGCGATCCGCGCTGGACGTATTCCTGGCCAGGACGGCCGTTATTCGATTGGGTTACAGCCATGTTGTTTTATGCCGGGTTGGGTGTGGCTTTCTGGCGGCTAAAACGGCCGAATTATGCTTTTACCCTTATCTGGCTGGCCGTCGGCCTGCTTCCCAGCGCCATCACACCGCAAGCGCCCAGCACGGTGCGTCTGGTTGGGGCCATGTCGGCAGTCTATGTGCTGCCTGGCCTTGCCGCCGCCGAAGTTGTCCGGTTGGCGCGGAAGAGGCCGTCGCCTCTGTTTGCGCGTGTGCTGCTTCCTGGGGTGTTAACGGCCGTGCTGCTGCTCAATATGGCGCTGACCATCCGCGATGGCTTCATCCGCTGGCCTCAGGCGCACGAAACCCGGCTGGACCATTACCAATCGGTCCTCCTGGATATCAGCCGCCACGTAAAAACCAATCCAGCCGCCGCCCTGGTATTGGCCGACAGCTTTTATGAACCGATTGATAGGGACACTTTCCGGCGCGATCTTGGGCAGAATCCGGCGGCGCGTTGGGTGCAGACGGGCGCGCAGGTTTCAGGGGCGGTGGTAATTCCACAGCGCGAAGAGGGCGAGAACGGCCGTTTCTACGTGCCTGAATTTGCGCCGGTGAACCCCATCTTGCTGGCGGCGGCCGGCATCACGGCCGAGCCGGTTTACCGCAGCGATGGGTATCCGTCGTTTGCGGCGTATGATCTACCCAGGGAAACGGCCGTGCCGTCCCTGCCTATACCCATATCATTCGAGGGGGTGATCGACCTTGTAGGGTTTACCATACGGCCGTCCGCAGCGGATGAGCCATTACAGTTGGTCACGGTCTGGCGCGTTGTGCAACCGCTGCCCGCCGATCTGACCATGTTCAGTCATGTGGTTGATGCGGCGGGCAATCTGGCGGCGCAGCATGATGGCTTCGATGCCGCTCCGGCCGAATTACAACCGGGCGACCTGGTGGTGCAGCTGCATACCATCACCTGGCCATCCATTGACGGTCCGGCGGCGCTGCAAATCGGCCTCTATACTTCTCACGATGGCCAGCGGCTGCGCCGAGACGGCGGTCCGCCGGACGATATGGTGGTACTGGCGCAGGACATTCGTTGACGGAAAATAGCAGCATAGGTAATATACAGGTTGCGCTTTTTGAAGGTGTTCCTCTGGCAGCTTAACCCACTTTCATCATGATCGAATGTTTATAGAGGGGCGAAAAAATAGGTTATTCAGGGAATGACCCTGTGTAAAACGCAAATGCGCAGAAGGTTGTGATATGAGTTTCAAAGAAAATTTGCAAGAAAACGAGGATTCGGAGGTAAGAATGGGTTCTGTTAAGCAGTTTTTGGCCGGTTCTAAGTATCGGCTAAGTGTTTTACTGGTGTTTGTTCTGGCGATGGCCAGCCTGATGGTTATGGTTCTGATGTCATTGTCGGCGCGGGGAACGGCTTATGCTCAGGCGCCTGTTGTGACGCCCACGCCGACCTTTGATGAAGAGCTTCAGGCTTACATCAACGCGCATATTATCCAGGGTGATATTCGCCCGACCCCGGCCGCGCCCGAGCCGGTTGTTGCCCCTCAGACCCCGCTGGGGGTAACCGAGGTGGTTTCTTACAGCGTGGCCTTGTTATCGGACAGCGAACGTATGGGCGCGCCCGGCGAAGTGGTGACCTACACCCTCACGCTGTCTAATACCGGCGTGGTGAGCGATGTGTATGACATTACCGCCTCGTCTGTCTGGGATATCGCCATCCCCACGACCACCTATTCCCTGACGAATGGAACGTCCGCGCCGGTTATGGTGGCGGTGACGGTTCCGATGGGCACGATGGAAGGGGATGCGGATACGGCCGTTATCACCGCCACATCTCGAACCGATTCCCTGGTCAATGCGGCCGTCCTCCTGACCACAACGGTAGAATACAATCGCTATTTCTTCCCCATGGTCTACAAATCGGTTCCCCCGCCGCCCACGCCGCTCCTGACAGCCACCAATCCAAACAGCGCCAACGACTGGCAGATGAACTGGACCATCGCCGATGGCACAAACGTCTTGGGCTACGAACTACAGCAGTCCCAGGACGCTTCCTTTGCCACCGGCGTCACCACCTACAACCTGTCGAGCGCGGCCGTCAGCCAGCTGATCAACACGGTGGAACCCACCCACCAAAATGTCTATTACTTCCGCCTTCGCGCTTTAGGCAAAGACCAAAACAGCGGGTGGACTGCCCCGGTACAGGTTATCGGCGCGTATCTGGACAATTTCACCAGCAACCAGACAGGTTGGTCTGGCCCCACGCTCAAAGAAGCGCTGCGCCGCCTGACATTCATCGAAAAAAGCGACACCTGGTATGAAAACAACGATTGGTTGATCGCCCGTGTGGAAGATTCTTGGGATTGGCTCATCGCCAGCCCCATGCAGCCCGCGCCCAAAGTGCCTTACGTCATCGAATACCGGTCGAAACCGGCCAATTTGGGTAATTTAGTGTCGCACGGCATTATCTTTGGCGCAGACTGGAACGGCGGCTTATGCCCGGATTGGAGCAGCCTGGAAGGCGTGTACGCGCATACAAACTGCTTTAACCATTTCTATAACAACAACATGATCTGGTCTTCGGATAAGGATATGACGCTGTTGTGGGAACGCATCGACTTTTTGGTCTGGTGCCCAAGCTGTGGCGGCAGCCCGCTGAAACGCCTGGGCGACACTCGCGCGGTTGGGTTCAGCCTGAACGCTTCCGATTGGAACGATTACCGCATCGAAGTGCGCCAGAACGAAATCCGCTTCTTCATCAACGGTTCTGTACGCTTTACCTACACCGACACCC
Source organism: Chloroflexota bacterium (assembly GCA_017993775.1). Classification (GTDB taxonomy): domain Bacteria; phylum Chloroflexota; class Anaerolineae; order Promineifilales; family Promineifilaceae; genus Leptovillus. The sequence continues at coordinate 12,635 of JAGOMA010000006.1, forward strand.
GCTGGGTGAATGATCCCTATTTTGGGGTATTTGTCTCTACCGACGAGTACAGCAACTCGACCTGGCGGTATGAATACTTCAAAATTACACCGTTGGACAGCTAAGATTCGTGACGTGTAATCCGTAGACCGTGACCCTGGTTGCCTGACCTGTGGCAGAGGCGAGCGGGATACGAAAAAACCTCGGAGGGAAGCAAGTTTTCCTCCGAGGTTTTGCTGTTCATGTAGGAGAAAAACTTGTCGCGCATGAAAGGGTTTGGGCGTCAGCAAATTTGGTTGCAAGCAGGCATTTTGCTGCTGATGTATGCGCTGGCCCTGACCAGTCTGGGCCATTTAGCGCCAACGTTTGACGAGCAGGGCTTTATCACACGTGGGTTGGCTTATGTGCGCGGCGAAAACCAATCACTGCGTGTAGGCCATCCATTGGGGCTGAATGCGCTCAATGTGGCCCTTTTAGCGTCTGACGCTGCGGTGCGGCTGCCCATCGATGACCCATCCTGGCTGCAGACCAGTTTTCACCGGCCGGCGGAGTTGTTTTTGTGGGAGATTGGCAACGATGTGGCCCATGTACTGTTTTTGGCCCGTTTGCCAACCATCTGGCTGGGGCTGCTGCTGGCGGCGGTGGCCGGCCGTTGGACCTGGGAACTGACGCGCAAGCGGTGGGCCGGCTGGCTGGCGATGACGCTGCTGGCTTTCGATCCCAACATCCTGGCCCACACCCGCCTGGCGACAACTGATTTAGGACTGGCGGCGTTTGCTTTTTTGGCGGGTTATGGTTTGTGGCGCTTCTGGCAACGGCCGTCTCCCCTCCGCGCCACTTTCGCTGGCGTCACCTTTGGCCTGCTGCAAAATACCAAATTCACCGCCGGTCTGTTTATCCCTCTGTTTGCTGTGGTTATCCTGGTAAATTTGGGCGTTCGGCTGATAGATTACAGAAAAAATCGTTCAGCAACCGCCAACTCCCAGTCCATGCCTCCCAATCCCTTGCGGCTCCTGCTCATGCTGGTGGCGGCTTACGTCCTCATCGCTCCGTTGACGTTGTGGGCAGCCTATGGCTTCCAGATTGGTACGCTGCCGCCCGATTTGCCCACGCTGCCGCAGTTGAGCGGCCTGACCGTGCCGTTGTCTCATCATCTGGAGCAGCTCCTGGATATTGGCGGCCGAATGCAGCAGGCGACTCCTTCTTTTTTGCACGGCCGTTACTCCGACAGCGGCTGGTGGTATTATTTTCTGGTGGCTTTTGTACTCAAGACGCCGCTGCCGACCCTGATTTTGCTGGCCTGGGCGGCCATCTGGCGGGTGAAGCGCTATGTAACGCCAGGGCGCGAAGGCGCAGCGGCGCAACGTGGCGAATCGAGCGGGCGGCGGACCATGCTTCTGGATGACGCGGCGCTGCTCGTTCCGGCGTTGGGGTATTTTGCCATTGCCCTGACAACGGACATTAACCTGGGCTACCGGCACATTTTGCCGACGCTGCCATTTTTGGTTGTGTTTATGATCACGGCCGTTTCCGCCATCCATCTCCCGCCACCCACCGCCTACAAATGGGCGCTCGGCGGCCTGATGGGCTGGCTTGTCCTCATTGCGCTCTGGATTCACCCCCACTACCTGGCCTATTTCAATGTCTTGGCGGGCGGGCCGTCTGGCGGCTGGCGTTATCTGGTGGACAGCAATCTGGACTGGGGCCAGGACCTGGCCGATCTGAAGGTCTGGATGACCGACCACGACGTGGATCAGGTGTGGTTGAGCTACTTTGGCGAAGCACGGCCGTCTTACTACGGCATCAACTCCATCGGCCTGGATAGTTGGCCGCCGCGATTGATGGACCCGGACGCACGGCCGTTTTACCCGCCAAACCCTGCGCCCGGCATCTACGCCATCAGCGCCACCAACTTGCAAGGCGTCCACTTCGCCGATCATGACGAATTTGCCTGGTTCCGGGCGCAAACGCCGGTGGCCAAAATTGGTTACAGCATTTTTATTTATGACGTAAAGGAGAACGGTGACATGGTTGACGTGTCGTTAGGCGGCATACAAATCGATGAACTGGACCCGACCGATTTCGCCCGTTTCCAGAGTAATCAGGTGGTTTTGCACTGGTTTGATCCGGCTCAGGCAGTGCTGCTGCCGGAATCTGACAACCGCTGGGTGGCGCTGCCGTCGCAGCCCGTTCTGGCCGATGCGTGGGGCTACACGGCCGATTGGGAGTTGGCGGCGCAAACGGCCGTCTACCGGCTCTACCGCCTGCCGCCCATGGACGACGGCCGTAAGCAGCCCCGCGTGGAATTTGCCGCATCCGGCGGCACAGTTGGCCTGCTGAATGGGGTGGTGGGCGAAACGGCCGTGCCCGGCCAGCCTCTCGCCGTCACAACCCAATGGTTCAAAACGTCCTCACCGGAACCGGTCAAGATTTTTCTGCATCTTACCGACGAGGCCGGCAACATTGTCGCCCAGTGGGATGGCCTGGGCGCGAAGTGGCAGGGCTGGCGGCCGCCAAGCCTGCTGCTGCAGACACATGCCATCCCCTTGCCCGCCGATTTGCCGCCCGGTCGTTATGATGTGCGCCTGGGGCTGTATAATCCCGAAAACGGCCGTCGCCTGCTCACCACCGCAGGCCAAGACAGCATTATATTGGGTGACGTTCTCATCGAGTCAGCACCCTGACATTCTAAGAACCCGCATCCGGTATTGGAGTAAACCAACCCATTGCGTCGATTTTTCACCTGGTCGCCCCGTTATATTCTGCTGTTAGCCATCCTGTTGGCCGCCTTTTTGCGCCTGTGGCGTTTCAGCGAATTGCCGCCCGGCCTCTACCACGACGAAGCTTACAACGGGCTGGACGCGCTTTCGCTCGTCCAGGGCAAGAGCTTCCCTCAATTTTATGAAGGCTGGGAGTTGTACGCCCAGGACGCGCACGGCGACCATCCACCCGCGCCGACCCGCTGGCCGGTGTTTTTTGAGGGCAATTACGGCCGTGAACCCCTCCACGTTTACCTCATGGCCTTGTCAATCTGGCTGTTTGGCGCGACGCCGCAGGCCATCCGTCTGGTTCCGGCGCTGGCCGGAATTTTGGCCGTTCTGACCACTTACCTGGCGGCCAAAGAACTTCTGGCGGACGAGGCCGCTTCCCCCTATTTGCGCCACGCGCCGCTGCTGGCCGCTTTTTCGCTGGCGATCTTGTACCCGGCCGTCCATTTCAGCCGCTTCGGCATTCGCCCGATGCTTTTTGTGCCGGTGGAAACCCTGACTGTTTATTTTTTCTGGCGCGGCATTCATCGCGCTGAGCGCGCCGCGCCGTCATTTTTGTGGGCCGGGTTCTTTTTGGGAGTGGGCATTTACACCTATGCGGTCGCGCGGCTGTTTCCGCTGCTGTTCGTGGCCTTTGTGCCGCTGTGGTTCTGGCAAGACCGGGCGGCGCTGGCGCGTCATGGGCGACATGTGGCTCTGATGGCCGGCGCGTCTCTGGTGACGGCGCTGCCGCTGCTGCTGTTTTTTGCCCGTTACCCCTACTTTTTTGTGTTCCGTCTGGCATATGTGGCCAACAAAGGGTTGGGCGCGGTGGAAGGCCGCCCCTGGCTGACCTGGCTCAACAACGTCTGGCGCGTGATCGGCGGCCTGTTCTGGCAGGGGGAAACCCATTTGCGCCACAATTTGCCCGGACGGCCGTATCTCGATCCCTTGCAGGCAGTGTTGTTTGGCGTGGGAGTGGTAGGCAACGGCCGTTTCTGGCGCAAGCGGCATCTCGTTTTCCTGTTCATCTGGCTGGGCGTCATGCTGCTGCCCACCATCCTCAGCGGCGACGCGCCGCACTTTGGCCGCATGGTTGGCATTGCCCCGGTGGCCGCTATTTTTATCGCCTTGGGGTTGGTCCAAGTCGCCCAATGGACTGCTGGGTGGGCGGCTGCCCGTTCGCCCTGGGCCAAACGCTGGTTGGTGTGGGCGGCTTGGGCGCTGCTGCTGGGTGGCTCGTTGTTTTTAACCGTGCGCGATTATTTCTTCCGCTATGCCCACCATCCCCAACTGGCCGAAGCCTTTTACGTGCCCGATTGGGAAATGGGCCGGTATGCCGCCGCGCAGCCGCCGGACACGGCCGTTTACCTCACCCCGACGCAAGAAGAGATGGCTACTATCTACTTTGCCATGGCCGACCCGGAACGGCTGCGTAGTTACAGCGGCGGCAGCGGGTTGATTCCGGCCGGTTTGCCGGGCGCGTCGGCGTTGTATCTGGTGCGCCCGACGGACGCGGCCAGTTGGCAGGCGCTGACTGATTTTTATCCCGATTATCAGGCCGACCAGACCCGCCCCGATTTTTGGTCGCTGCTGGCTCCCGACAGCGTGGCGCAAGCTCGCCAAACGGCAGTCACGACCGCAACGGCCGTGTCCTTCGCCGATACCATCCACCTGCTGGGCTGGACGGCCGTCATGGACGGCGACCAACTGCGGCTGACGCTGGTCTGGCAGGCGCAGGCAGAAATGTCCCTGGCTTACACCGCCTACGTTCACGTTCTGGATGCCAATGGGCAGATGGTCGCCCAGTTAGACCGGCAGCCGGCCGGTTATCCCACACCCGATTGGCGGCCCGGCGAAGTGGTGGTGGACACCTTCGCCATTACCCTGCCAGCGGAACGGCCGTCCGGCCCCTTCACCCTGGCCACCGGTTTTTATGATCTGGCCACGCTGGCTCCACTGGGAGAAACGGCCGTGTTAACCGAGACATGGACGCCATGACCCCACTAACCATCGACAAACTCAGCCAATTTGGGCGGCGTTGGGGGATTGTCCTGGTGCTGGTTATGGCGGCGCTGCTGTTGGCCGGGGTTCAGGCCTATGCCCAGCGCCTGAACGGCGGCGTCTGGACCGCGCCGCTGGACGACGCCTGGATTCATTTCCAGTTTGCCCGCAATCTCAGCCAGGGTAATGGGTTCAGCTATATGCCCGGCGTGCCGTCGCCCGGTTCAACGGCTCCCTTGTGGACGCTGTTCTTGGCGGCTGTTGGCTTGTTCACTCAGGCGTTTATGCTGCCGGCGCTGCTGCTCAGCGCGGCGTTCTTTTTAGTGACCATCTGGCTGACGTATCGGTTGACGCTGGCGATTAGCGACGATTGGGGCGCGGCGCTGCTGGCCGCCGGGGCTTTGGCGGTTACCGGGCGTATGGCCTGGGCCAGTTGGTCGGCCATGGAAGTGACCCTGTTTACGGCGCTGAGCGTGGGCGCGGTATGGGCCTACCAGCGGCGGGGATTGGATGGGCGCACGGCCGTACTCTTTGCTCTCGCCAGCCAGACCCGGCCGGAAGGGCACGTCTTGTTTGCTCTGGCGGTGGTGGATGCGCTGCTTGCCTGGCGCTGGCCGTATGCGGCGAAACGGCCGTCTACCTCCTGGCGCGGCTTGTTGGCGGCTACGGCCGTCTATGGCCTGATCCAGCTTCCCTATGCCCTGTTCAGTCTTTCGGTGACCGGACAGCCGCTGCCAAACACCTTCTACGCCAAAGCGCGTCAGGCGGATTGGTACAGTTGGCGCACCCTGAAGGAAACGCTGCTCATCCATTGGCAAGACAATTTCCTGGCCTTGCTGCTGCTGCCCTTTGCCCTGCCGACGTTGTGGCGGCGCAATCGGTTGGTGGGCGGCTGGCTGGTGGGTCTGTTTCTGCTGCTGCCGTTTATTGTGCCGTTTTTGTGGCATCACGGCCGTTACACCATGCCCCTCATCCCTTTCCAGATGATTGCGGCGGCGGTGGGGCTGCATTGGCTGGCGGGCAAACTGCGCCGAACGCGGCGAGCCGTCTGGCTGGGGGTGGGCGGGCTGCTGCTGGTCGCCGGTTTGTGGCGCGCGCCGTATTGGGCCGGGATGTTGGGGTATAACGGCCGTGAAATTCTGGACATCGACGTGGCTCTGGGTGAGTGGCTGGCGGCCAACATTCCCGCCGACGAGGTTGTGGCCATCGACGACATTGGGGCGATTGTCTTTTTGGGGCCGCGCCCGATTGTGGACCTGCACGGGCTGGTGTCGCCGGAGATGTGGCCGGTGCTGGACGACGCTGATCCGGCGACGGCGGAGCTGCGGTTTTTGGCGGGGCAAGGCGTGGGCTATCTGGCCGTTTTTCCCGGCTGGCACCCGTTGTTGGTGAGTGATCCGGCTGTTGCCCGGCCGGTGGCGCGGTTTAGCACAGCCACCCATTCCATCATTTTTGGGCAGGAGGCTGTGGTTTACCAGATGGATTGGCCGTACCGCCGGGAAATTGCGCCGCAAGTGGACCAAACGGCCGTGCTGGGCGAGGTGATCCGCCTGCGTGGTTATGATTGGCAGCTAGAAACCGACCGCTTAAACCTGACGTTGTATTGGGAGAGCCTGACGGCCGTGGCCGAAAATTACAAGGTTTTCATTCACGTCACCAATGAAAACGGCGACATCATCGCCCAGACAGACCGCCTGCCGGTGAACGGCTTAGCGCCCACATGGCGCTGGCAGCCGGGCGATTTGGTGCGCGACCCATATCAAATTTCGCTGCCGCCCGATCTGCCGCCGGGCCGCTATGGGGTGCGGGTGGGGCTGTATACGGAGGCAAACGGCCGTCTCTCCATCACCGCTGCCCCCACACCGGCCGATGCGGTTGATCTGCTGGTGTGGACAAGATAGAGAGTTCTGGTCTATCTCATTTTCGCCAAAGGATGACCAGCACGATGAGGCTGGCGAGCAGGGTGAGGGCGCTGACAGCGGCAGCAAAGATGAAATCGGGGGGGCGGAAGGTGAATACGGCCGTGTGCTGCCCCGCCGGTAAATAAATGGCGCGCACCAGCGTGTTGGCCTGGTAAACCGGCGTCGCCTGGCCGTCGAGGGTGGCACGCCAGCCGGGGTAGTAGGTGTCCGACAGCACCAAAAAGCCATCGGTGTCGGTGACGGCCGTGATCGTCACCTGATTGAGCGCATAGTCGGTGATGGTGATGGTGGCGGCTGCCTTGGCTGGCTGCCCCAGGTTTGGCGGCGGAGTTTGCCCCATCAGCTCCAGCACGACCAGCTGGTCGAGGTCGTCGGCGTGAGCGAGAACGGCCGTGTGTCCCCCCGCCACACTCTCCACAACCAGCGCTTGCGGCACAAAGTAGGCGCGTTCAAACGCCCCCGGACTGCGGTAAATCTGCGATTTGCCATCCTCGAAGGCCAGATTGGGGCGCGGCAGATAGGCGGTGCGGAAGGCGATACGGCCGTTGTCGTCGGTTCCTATTTGCATTTCCCCATCCCCCGCATAGCTCAGCTCCAAGAGAAAATCGCGCCCCCATTCAGACGGAAAGGCTTCAAAGTTGAAGGCGTTCCAGGCGTCGGCGACAGCGGTTGCGGCTTCCAGGTCGCTGTGCGCCAGTTCCAGTACGCCATCGGCGGTGAAAATGCGCCCGGTGATGACTCCCCCAGCGGTTGGCGACGGCCGTAACCAGACATCCAGCCGAAACAGCCCCGCATCCGGCATGGGCAAGTTTTGGCGGGCAGGGGCGTCCGGCGCGAGCAGCTGCCAGCGGGTCGCCGTTTCCTGGGCTGGTCCGGCGGCCGGTTCTGTCGCCCAGGCATTTTTGGTGGTGACGGTGTAGCGGGCGTTGATGGCGTCGAGCAGCGGCGAATTCAGGCCGCGCAGCGGCATCAGGAAGCGGCCAAAGCGGATGGCGCTTTCTCCTTCGGCAAGATTGACATAATCGGCGGTGCGCTGCCAGATGCCCGGCTCGTAGCCGCTGACATTGGCAATTTGATCAACCAGCGATGTGTTGGGTGAGTAGACAATGCTTTCTGCCGGGGTGACAATGCGGTAAGCCGTGGGGTCGGCGTGTAAGAAATCGGCGACGGCCGTCTGGCCAAACCAATCGTCCAAGGAAGCGATGGTATTGTAGTCGTGGCCAAACCAGAATAAATCTGCCACCACGCACACCAGCGTCAGGGTCACAAACAGGCGCGGCGAAATCCGGTTGGCAAGGCGAGCGGCAATCAGGCTGGCGGCTGCCAGCAAGAAGGCGACGGCGGCGATTGTTTGCGGCCGCAAGTAAGCCCAGGTGCGGCCAACGTCGGCCCGGTAGACCCAAAAGTAAATCCCAGCGACCACGATAAGGATCAGGCACAGGAACAGCAGGGGGAGGAACGGCCGTTTCCCCGGCACGCCATCATCCTGCTGCAACCGATCCACACTCACCGCCGCCAGCACCGCCACGCCAACCACCGTCAGAAAAATCGCGCGGCTGGGGAACAGGCCGCTAAACACCGGCAAGACGCTCAGCGGCCAATAGACCGGTGTGCGCAGCGCCCACAACAACCCGACCGTCGCCCAAATCGAGAAAAAAACTGTCCAGCGGTCGCGGCGCAGCCAGAGGGCCAAACCGGCCAGCAGCAAGGGCATGAGGCCCAGATAAAACGCCGTTTCATTGTAGTTTTGTGGTCCCCACCAGTTGTTGTGCGCCGGGTTGCCGAAAAAATTGGGCACAACCATCACCACGAGCCGACCCCACAGGGCAAAATCGAGCGCCTGGGCGTAGGTCATGGGCTGGCGGTGGGTGTGGGCGAGGTAGTTGAAGGCGGGCAGGGCCTGGATGAGAGCCACGGCCGTGCCGATGCCCACTGTCAGCAGCAGCGGCAGGGCGACCAACCCGCGCTGCCGGCCGCGTGCTTGCGCGGCCAGCGGCCAAAGCCGCCAAACCCAATAAACGCCCACCGTCAGGCTGGTAAATAGGGTCCAATTCCAGTGGCCGCCCAACCAGGGCAGGGCGAACACCAGCCCGGAAATGATGCTGAGGGAGAGGATGTGGCGGCGGGAAACGGCCGTATGCCCATCTTGCGCCGCCAGGTGACAGGCGATGCGCTCGACCAGCCACAATTGCAGCGGCAGCCAGAGAACGGCCGACTGCACCACCTGCCATTCCAACCAGACCACCATCAGCCCGTTAAAAGTATAAATGACCGCGCCCACAAAGGCCGCCGCCGGGGATAAGCGAATTTGCCGCAGGTAGGCGGCCATGAACAGCGCGCCTAAAATCATTTGCAGGATCACGGTGGCGTCGACGGCCGTGGCCAGCGGCAGGGCGTAATACAGCAAACTGAGCGGATACCACAAACCCGCCTGCGTGTTGTAGGTAAACGGGTAGCCAGTGAACACATACGGGTTCCAAAGCGGATATTCGCCGCCGCGCAGGGATTCGGTCATGAATTGTTTGACGGGCAGAATGTAATTCACCACGTCGTGCAGGGCAAAATTATGCACCGTGATGCTTTGGTTGGCTTTTTGCCAGGGCGGCCACGCCTCGGCAACGATGTCCAGTGGGGCGAGTATCTTGTTGGGCGACAAAGCCGGGGCGATAAAAAGCAAAATCAGGCCAATCAGGCCGATTACCGCCAAGAAATTCGTATAGCGCCGTGCATCGCGTTGATCTTTAGACATCGTTTTCCTGTTATTGCGTTACAAAGTGGGCAATTATACCGTTAGTTTTCGGGATGGAGAGAAGAAGATAGAATATCGGCATGGTAACTGTTCAGGTTTCTCTAGCCAGACCCCAAGGGTTTGATGCTCAAATAATCCAAATCCTTAAGGGCAAACCCTTGGGGTCTGTATAGTTACAAGGCATGAACGATTCGACATGGCGCGGGTGGATGGGGGGCCGGGGAACGGCCGTTCTCCTTCTATTGCTCCTGTACAGCCTCATTTTCACCAGCGTCAGCCAGAAAAGCATGACCGTTGACGAACAGGGCCATCTGTTTCGCGGCGTGGCCTATGTAAAAACTGGGGCCACGCAGTTTTTATGGGGGCATCCGCTGCTGGCCAGCAGCCTGAATGCGCTGCCGCTGCTGACCGAGCAGAGCCTGACGCTGCCTACAGATTCACCGGCCTGGCAAGACGGCCGTTGGGCGGTAGCCGGCGATCAATTCCTCTGGCAGCTCAACGACAATCCGCTGCGCCTGATTTTTTTGGGCCGGTTGCCAACCATCTGGCTGACGATGTTGTTGGGGGCGCTTTTGTTTGGTTGGGGGCGGGCGTTGGGCGGCAAAAGAACGGCCGTGTTCGCCCTGGCGCTCTTGTCATTTGACCCAAATTTTCTGGCGCATGGCGGCCTGATCACCAGCGACATTGCCGTCACGTTTTTTATGCTGTTGGCGGTGTATGGGTTCTGGCTGGCGGTGGGGCGGCCCGCTGGGGTTTTGTCGCGCTGGTCGCTGGTTACGGCCGTTTTGCTGATGGGTCTGGGACTGGGTGGCGCGGCCGCGACCAAATTTAGCGCGGCCGCCCTGGGGCCGATGGTGGGGCTGCTGGCCGTGTGGACGGCCGTGCGCGATCGCTCCTGGCGGCCAATAGGGCTGGCGCTGCTGGCTGGCGGCCTTGGTTTGTTGCTGGTGTGGGGGGTGTATCGGTGGCAGATACGGCCGTATCCCGCCGCCGCCTACTGGCAAGATTTGGCCTGGCAGTTTGACTATTTCAGCCGACCGCACGGCGCTTACCTGCTCGGCCAGTATGCCCAGACCGGCTGGTGGTATTATTTCCCGGTCACCTTTTTGCTCAAAACACCCCTGGTCACTCTGGTTCTCTTCGGCATGGCTTTGATTCGATGGGGCCAATCGCTGCTGCGCCGCCAGACGACCGCCGGACAGGCCGCGCTTCCGTTTTTGCTCGCGCCGCCGGCCGTCTACATCCTCATCAGCCTGTTGACGCCGCTGAATATCGGCTACCGGCATTTGCTGCCGCTGCTGCCGTTTTTGTATTTGTTTACGGCCGTTACCCTTGCGTCGCCCCCAACAACCGCCAACAACCACCCTGACAGGTTTCAAAAACCGGTCAGGGTTTTGCTGGCGCTCCTCTTTCTGACCACGCTTATCGCCTGGCCCGATTATCTGTCTTATATGAATGTGCTCGCTGGCCGCGCCGAAAACCGCTGGCGGCTGCTGTCCGACAGCAATGTGGATTGGGGGCAAGATTTGCCGGCGTTGGCCGATTGGCAGCAGGAGACGGGACGGCCGTTGTTCCTCAGCTACTTTGGCACGGCGCATCCCAGCGCGTACGGTCTCGATTTTATCGCCTTGCCCACCTGGGAACCCGGCCCGGAGCAGTTACTGCCGTCGCGCCAGACATTTAATCCCGCCGACCCCGCGCCCGGCTGGTACGCCATCAGTGTAACCAATTTGCAAGGGCTAGTCCTGGGCGAGGCGGCCGACGCCTTCGCCTGGTTCCGCGAGCGGGAGCCGGCGGCGCGATTGGGCGGCAGCATCTTTGTGTATGAGGTGGCTGTGCGCGGCGATCCGGTAAATGCGGCCTTCAGCGGCCTGCGCCCTGCCGATCTGGCGCCTGAACTGCTGGCCGAATTGGGGACAAACGATGTGCGCGTGCGCTGGTTTGATGGGACCACGAGCCTGATTTGGCCGCAGGGCGGCGGCTGGTGGATCAGCCGAACGGATCAGCCGATGGACCCGCTGCTGCGGCCGTGGGCGGCCATTGCGTCCCATCAATTTTCCGAAGATGGGGCGCAGGTCCTGGTGCGGCCAACTTATCCGCCGCCGTTGCCCTGGGCGGATGGGCAGCCAATGGGCGAAACGGCCGTTTTCCTCGGCTACGACATCGCCCCAAATTCCGGGGTGGATGGGGTGGTTGCTCTGGTGACCGGTTGGCAGGTGGCGGAGGCGACGGAACGGCCGTTAAAAATCTTCGTCCACGCCCTGGACGAGCAGGGACAGATCGTCGGGCAGTGGGATGGTTTGGACGTGGATTCGACAAGCTGGCAGCCGGGGGATGTGTTTGTGCAGGTTCACCGGTTTGCCGTGCCGGACACGGCCGTTATCCATGCCTTCGCCATCGGCCTGTACGATGCCGACACCCTGGAGCGCCTCGCCGACCCAATCGTTGTAGAAAGCCAATAGGTATTAGCTTGAATCTGTTAGCAGTTGGCTATTGACCATTGATAATCGTCGTCAGTGGCAGCGCATCCTGCCCGTCGGGCAGGCGCAGGCGGGTGTTGTCGCGGGCATCGTACCAGCCGACGTACAGCGTATATGCTCCAGGGGTCAGTCCGGCTAACGACAATTGGTAGCTATCGGTGACAATGGTTTCGTTTTGCCAGCAGGTGGGCGGCCAACGGCCGTTTACCGGCCAGTTATCCTGCTGGGCAGCCAGTTCCCCTTGCATGTTGACCAGATGGGTGAAGACGGTGTACGGCCGTTGCGCTGCGCCATGCGCCTGCCAATACAGCGTCAGGTGCAGAGTGTCTGGGCCTTGGGTCAGGTCGTAGCCGCGCAGGGTCATGGCCGGATCGGTGGCCTCGGCGGCGTAGAAGGGGGCGTTGACGGCCGTTTGCGGCGTGGGGTTGATGGGCAGCGACGGCCGTTCGGCCACCACGATCACCGCTTCAATGGGCCGCCAGGCTAACCCCAGCGCCAAAACCAGCAGCAGTTGCAGCCCAATCAGCACGAGCGGCCCATGCGTTCCCGACCGGTTTTCCGGCGTGGGTGTGTAAAAAGCAGCGCTGCCAATCGCCAAAAAGGGCATGAGAAACAGCCACAGGCGGCCTACTTCCCCTCTGGCCGAGCCGGACACATCGAGCAGGAAAATGAGGAGCGTGAGGGGGATGAGCAGCGCGGCGAGCGGGCTGCGGCTGGCAAACCGCCGGCTCAGGAGCGCGCCCAGATACCCGACGATGATGACCGGACCGGCAAAAATCAGCAGGTCGAGCAAATTGTAAAACAGCCACCAATCGTAGCGCCGGTGGCTGGTGACCAGATCGTAGTGCTGCGCCAGCCCAACCTGGGCGATGGTCCAGGGCGGCACGCCCCAACCGGCCCAATAGATCAGCCACACGGCCGTCGCGCCCAGCCCCAAAACCGCCAGTTGAAGGACCAGATGGGAAAACGGCCGTTCGGCTCGCCGCAGCCATCCATGCACTCCGGCGTAGGCGGCCAGCAACAGCAGGAGCGCTGCGTTTCCCAGGCTTAAAAAGGTCGCCAGGGAAACGATCAGGCCGCTGAGGAAAAACCAGCGGTTTTGTTGTTTGTCCAGACCAATTTGCAGGAGATAGACGGCCGTTACCGCCAGCAGGGCATCTATTTGTACCGGTGTGGGCGTGAAAATGAGCAGGGCGGGCAGCGTGGCGGTGAAAACTGCTGCCAATCGCGCCGGTTCTTCCGGCAGCAGGCGGCGCGCGAGGCCATAGGTTGGCCAAGTGACCAGTGCTCCGGCCAGGGCGGTCAGCAGCGTGACCGCCGCCAGCGCGGCCGCTGTCGCCGGCGGGTTGTCCAGCAGCCATAGGTCGGTGCAGCGCAGCGGCCAGATGCGCTCGGCGATGGGCTGCGAGAGGCCAGGCCAGGCGGCGAAGGCTTTCAGCGCCAGCCAGTTTGCCGCCACCAGACCCGGCGGATGGGTGCGGGTATGTTCAGAAGGGAAGGTGGGCATGAGCGCCGGGTAGTCGGCGAGAAGGGCGGATAAATCGGCCGTGTCGGCGGCCAGGGGGAAGTAGCCGTTGGTTTCGTTGGCCAGGGTGCGTTCGATGAGTTCGGTGAGGACGGCCGGTTTGGCGGCGTAAACCAACGCGCCTTGCAGCAGCAGATTGCCCATCACCAGCAAAGCCAGCCCCAGCCGCCACTGTTTGGCGCGCAGCCACCAGGCGCAGAGCGCTGCCATGCCCACGGCCGTTAGCACCGGCAGCCACCAGCGGAGAAACGGCCGTAACCCATAGACCCAAAACCATTCGCTGGTTTCCGGGGCAGGTCCGCGCAGCCAGGGTAGAGCGTCGGTAAAAATGAGCGCAGCCAGCGCCAGGGTAAGGAGTGTCGGCAGAATTAGTCGGCGGTTCATCATGGTTAGAGATTGGATTTTATTGCACAACCCCGTTTGCGGGCGAATGGTATCATAAAGTTCTGCGGCCTGCGACGCAAGCTGCGCATAACAATCCGGTGGAGTAACGGCCTTTGCCCTGTTTTGCGCCTTTGCCCATCTGCTGCCCCTCGTGTACTATTCCAGCTGACCTTTGTTCGCAGCGATGCAGACCCGAAGAGTTTTTCCAACAGCAGGAAACTGTAATTTCACAGTCTAAAGCCCATCGGATATAACCCGAAATTGTTCAGGTGGTGGGTGCAAAATGACTTCAGGCGGAGGCAAAATGGCTGAGTTTTCGGCAGAATGGCGGCTATGGCTGCTGGCCCGATTGGCGGCGGAACGCGCCCATTTGTTTTTTCAGATGCGTGGTTTGGGCGAGGAAACGCTGACCGGCGTGCCTGTTTCGGGGAAAATGACGGCCAGAGATGTGCTTTTGCATGTCGCCAACTGGGATGCGGTGAACAGTGAGCGTTTGAGTCTGACGTTAGACGGCCGTCACCGTGAAATCCCACCCGTGGCCAATGTGGACGCGGCCAATGAAGAGCTGTACGGCCGTTTCCAATCCATCCCGCTGGAGCAAGCTGTGGCCGCCAGCCTCAAAGAACGCAGCGGGTTTTTGGCGGCCCTGGATCGTTTGCCCGATGATTTGCTGCACCGCCGCTTTGCGCTGTCCGGCGGGCGGCGCCTTCACCCGCGCACCTGGGCGAGGTGGCGGTTTCAGCATGACGCGGCGCACGCCCAAGATATCCTGGCCTGGCGGCAAACCCAACCCCGAGAAGCGCTGCGCCAAATCGGGCCAAAATTCTGGCTGCGGGCGCAGCTAAAAGCCACGCGGCGGGAGATATTATCGCTGGTGGATGTGATTCCGCTGGCCGAGCGCATCCAGCGGCCTGTGTGCGGTGTCTGGACGATGAAGGATTTGCTCGGCCATCTGACCGATTGGGAGAAAGTGGGGGTTGCAGGGTTGCAGCAGCTGGTCGACGAGCAAACGCCGGAATTCGAGCAAACCATCTCCGATTTCGACCTGTTTAATGCCGCCAACGCGGCGGCTCGCATGGACCAATCGTGGGAAGCGGTGTGGGCGGATTTTATGGCAACACGGCAGTCGCTGCTGGCGTTGTTGGATGAGCTGCCGGAACCGGCGTTGGCACGGCCGTTTCAGGCTCCCTGGGGTTCAACCGTCTCGGCCTACACCTGGCTGCTGGTGTGGATGGGGCACGATCACGAACACGCCATCGACGTGCGACATGCCCTGGGAGTGTCTGGCTGGCCGAATTATTTGACGCGGCACGGCCGTTAACGGCCGTGGCAGAATTAAAAAATTATGGAATACGGGGAATGCGTTTGGCGTGAATATCTCCATGTCACGCATCACGTCTCTAATTGACGTTTCCCGGGGGAATATAGACCCCTACACACGCGGCAAGAAACCCTTGCCGCGACGAGGACCTGATGGATTACGCGAATAAAACGGATGAAGAACTTCTCCGCCTGCTGGAAACAGTCGGCAGAACGCCGCCTCTGGCGTTGATTCGGACCTGTCTGGGGCGGCAGGCGGGCCTGACAGACGGCCTTTTGGCGATGTTACAGGCCGGGTTGGCGGCTGCCTGGGATGAAGGTGAGGACGAGGATCCGCGCCGGTATGCGCTGGTTCATGCGGGTAAATTGTTGATTGCGTTTCGGGAACCGGCGGCGCTGCCGATTTTTGAACCGTTTTACGCTTCGATAGCTGAAGCGGTACAGGACGAGTTGGAGTGGTTTGGCAAGGACCTGGCTTATTATGGCGGCACGGCCGTTCCCATGCTTTTGCAGGTGATCAATCTAGACACCAATGGCGAGTATCATTACGGCCGTAGCCTGGCTACCGAAACATTAACCATCATCGCGGCCCGGCATCCCGACGAAAGAGATGGCATCATCGCGGCCTTTAGCGCGCAACTGCCGCCGCTCAACGCCGATGGCTCCGTCGATGCGCCGCCGGACTACTTTGACGAGCAGTGGATTAACGTGGTGATAGCCTTAGGCGACCTGAAAGATGAGGCGAGCCGCCCGCAGATTGAGGCTCTTTTCTGCCAGCAGTTGGCGGCCAATGATTTTATTTCCCTGGCCGATTATCAGGACCAGATGAAACCGGGCGCGCGGTTGTTGGCCGATGTGGACGAGCAGTTTGACGTGATCGCGTTTTATCAGCATCTGCATGAACTGCAGAAACACACCGATCACAAGGCCCTGCGCCATGGTTTGCTGCAAGATCAAGGGTTTTTACCACCAGCGCCGGAGGCTCGCCCGTTTCAGACGCGGGTTGGCGATTGGCTGAGCGCCAAAATAGCGCCTGCGCCTAAGTCGGCCAAAATTGGCCGCAATGATCTTTGCCCCTGTGGCAGTGGGCTGAAGTATAAAAAATGTCATGGCAAGGCGGGCGCGCCGCCGCTAAAGTGACGTTTTATGGTGGTATCCATACAGACCCTAAGGGTTCGTGTATCTTTAACTTATGAGTTTACAGATTGGTCCAATCTTTCCAGGTTAAAAACATGCGGCCCTAAGGGTTTGTCCTTGAGTAGTTAGCCTTTTGAGAACCAACTCCTTAGGGTCTTCCTGGTGGTGAAGGATATGTTGACAGAGCTGCCTATTCAAATTGGCATGAACGGCCGTTTTTTCCCTGAAAATTGGCGTCCGGCCCGCGATGAGATTGTGTTTGCCAGTCTGTCTGGTTTTCACTGCCTGCAATTTCCCGGTCCGCTTGAGGGATTGGGGCTGGAAAGATTGGGCGATTCGCTGGAGACGGTGGCGATGGCGCTGCGGCGGGCGCGGATGACGGCCGTGATGGAAATAGTGGTGCCGCTGTATGGCAACGGCCGTACGACGACCGGTCACACCCCCATGGACGTGCTGCGCGCCAATTTGCAAGCCATTACCACGCTGCCTTGCCGGCGGGTTCACTGGCACATTGGGCTGAAAGAGCCGCTGCCGGCGGCTGAGGTGGCGGCTCTGGAAATGTCGCTTTGGCCGCAATTTGCCGAAGCGGTGGCTCTGGCCAAAACGCATGGCTTTCTGTTTGGTTTTGAGCACAATGCGTTTGACGCGCCGATTTTCCATCACCCGGAAAGCTGCCGCAAGGCGTTAACGGCCGTGCCCAACCTCGGGTTTGTTTGGGATTTTAACCATACGCGGCCAGAAGAGTTTGCCGCGTTTGCGGCGTTGGCTTCTCGGTTCAGCCTGCTGCACATTTCCGACACGGTCTGGCCGGATGTGAACCATCATTTGCCGCTGGGCCAGGGAAGTCTGGACCTGAAGGCATTTTGTCGGGCGGTTCTTGCCGGTGGGTTTCGTGGTCCGGCGATTCTGGAAATAGGCGGGCTGCCAAAATCTGGCGGATACGGCCGTGATACCGATGACGCGCTGCATGAATCGCGCCAACATTTGGTAACGGCCGTTGAGGCAGTTATGCAGGAATTGTGAAGGGGAAATACGAAGTTTTGACCGTCCGAAAACTACTTTCCTAACCGCAATGTTCGCTCTGCGCGATCATCCCCAATCTCCACGCTCACGTTCGCAAATAAGAGGCCCCATTGACGTCTACAATGCAGCCGGTGAGGAATTCTGCGCCATCGGAGGCGAGGAAAACGGCCGTATAAGCAACTTCGTCTGGCGTGGCCACCCGGTGGAGCGGGCTTTGGGCGCGAATTTCGTCGCCGGCTGGGCTGTCCAGGTGTTCCTGGGCCATGTCGGTGGCTACCCAACCGGGGGCGACTGTGCCTACGAAGACATGGAAAGGGGCGAGATATTTGGCCAGCGATTGTCCCATGGCGTTTAGGCCGGCTTTGCTGGCTCCGTAAGCCGGGGCGGTGGGTTCGCCGCGAAAGGCGCCGCGTGAGGAAATGTTGACGATACGGCCGTATCCCTGGCGAATCATGTGTTGGCCGGCGCAGTACATGGCGTTAGCCGGACCAATCAGGTTGGCGTCCAGAATGTGTCGCCAGCGCGCCTGCCACTCGTCGTAAGAAACCTCGGCCAGGGGGTGTTCTTCGTAGATGCCGGCGTTGTTGACCAGGATGTCCAGACGGCCGTAATGGGCGACGGCCGTGTCGATCATGGTTTGTACGGCCGTGGCATCTTCCATGGCCGCCTGCGCCAGCAAATGCGGGCCGCCGGGCAGAGAGGCCAGCGTTTCTTCGGCCGCCGCGCGATTTTGGTGGTAATGGATAATGACCTGCGCGCCCCGTTCGGCGAACTGCTGGCAAATTGCCCGCCCAATGCCGCGCGAACCGCCGGTGACTAAAACGACTTTGTTCTTAAAATTCATGGCTGAAAGACCTCGAGAAAAAGTTGAGAACTTGGGTATGGATGAAGAAGGGTAAGGGACATAATGCGTGATGCGTGATAATTTTTCACGTATCACGCATCACGCATCACTTTTACGGGGTAGGCGTGGGCAAATCACCAGGCTGTTCGTCGACGGCCGTATCGCCGCCACCGGCGCCGCCGGCCTCATTTCCCTGTTCTTGGGTTGTGTCCGGGAGAGGCGCGCCGAAAATAGCCGGGTATTGGACGATGCGGTTGTTGTGAGCATCGGCAATATAAACATTATCTTGGGCGTCGATGGCGATGCCTACCGGCAGGGCAAACTGGGTTGGCCCGGTTCCAAAGGAGCCGAAGCGCCCAATGTAATCGCCGAAAGCGTTAAAAATGAGAACGCGATACCCTTCAGGGTCGGTGACGTAGATGCGGCCGGCGCTGTCGGTGGCCAGGTAGGGCTTGTTGTCGATGGATTGGCTGTACCAGGCGTTGACGCTCCATTGATACGCGGGGGCGAAGTCGGATGTAAATTGTTGGATACGGCCGTTCCACGTATCTGCCACGTAAACCGATCCTTCTGGCCCATTGGCCAGCCCGACAGGTTCGTTAAACTGCCCGGGCTGGCTGCCAAATTGGCCAATGGACTGAAGGAAGTTGCCGTCGCGGTCTAATACTTGCAAGCGGTGATTGCCGGTGTCGGTGACGAGCAGCCGGTTGTCATCGAGCAGCAAAATATCACGCGGGCCGTATAACAACCCCAGACCGGGGTCGTTTTCGTCGATGGGGGAGCCGTTACGGCCGTATACAGCTTCCAGCACGCCATCCAACGTGAATTTTTGAATGCGGTAGTTCCAGGTATCGGCTACGTAGACGTAGGATTCATCGACGGCCAGATTCCACGGTTCGTTGAAGTTGCCCGGCTCGACGCCAAACTGGCCCCATGAGGTCTGGAAGGTGCCGTCTGCATCGAAAACCTGAATGCGATGGTTGCCGCTGTCCGCGACGTAGATACGGCCGTCTGGCCCAATCGTCACATTACGCGGCGTCGAAAACTCGCCTTGCGCCACGCCGGGCAGCCCGCTTTCGTTCAAAATCAACGAGGGCGCAACTTGCAGATCGTTTTCGGCATAGGGGTCTTGGAGCGAGGTCGCATTGGTTGCGCCCACGCCATAATCCCACATATTCGCCAACACATCTTTGCGGGTATACACCCTCAGTTCGTGGCGCAGCGGCCATTCCCGGCTGGTGTAGGTTCCGCCAAATGTTTGCCCATACTTTTCATAGTCGCGGTAGAAGAAGATGTCCCACAAAGCCTGCCGTACGTTGGCATTGCCCAAGCCGCGCCGTTCTAGATCGTTGGGATTGCCAAAAATGGCGTCCCAGGAAAGTTTGCGATATTCCTCCATGGGCCACCAGAGGAAAGTATAGGTGTGTTGTTCGTAGTTGGTGCCCAGGTATGGTTCGACTTTGCCCCAATTTTGGCTGCCGGCGAGGATGATGGGCGATTCGTTCAATGTGTTGCCGGGGTTTTCGCCGTAATAAACGCGGTTGGGATAATCGCGCAAGTACCAGGTAAACGGCCAGGAAACATCGTTGTCGTAAGCTACCTTGATGCTTTTGTCGCCATACAGACGCATAGACAATTCTTCCAGCTGCGACATGACAATTTGTTTGGTGGCCGGCGCGCCGTGAGCGTAGACCATAAATTCGGTGGTGAAGTCGGCGTTGATGAAACTGGACATGTAGGTGGCGCGAATGGTTAACAGGCTGAGCAAGGCGAAAATTGCCAGAATGACGACCAGGCTGCGGATGGATTTTTCGGCGGCGGCGGCATATCGTCGCCAGGTGAAAAAGACGACCAGCGCCACAACCAACAGGCCCAGAAACAGCCCCAGGTTTTTCAGAGCGTTGATTTGTTGGTCGCCGAACTGGACTTTGCCCAGCCAAAGCTGGCTAAAGAGACCAAAGCCGGTGACAAATAACAGCAACGTGAGACCAAATAGAAGGATGATTGGGCGCGAGAACAAGGTTTTTATGTCTATCTGGCGCAGTTTTTCGTTGAAATACCAGCCGGTTAACAAACCCATGGGGATGACAAAGTGTGTACTGAGCCAGGGCATTTTTTCGCCGGCGTAAGAGTAGGCAGCCCAGGTAAGCAGCAGCCACCAGGTGACGAAGGGTACAAATTCCAGTATCTGGTTGACGGAAAACAGAGATAGCAGGCTGCCTTCCGGCGTCCATTGGCGGGCCAGCCGCTGGCGATAGACAAATAACCAAAATAGGATGCCTGCGCCGAAGATGATGAGGGCCAGGATGATGCCCAGGAGGTTGTTACGGCCGTCTTGCGCTGGCGCCATCAACCCACCGGCTGTGAGTGAGCGGGTGTATAACCAGTTGGAAAGGCTGTAAGCGAGAAAGGCAGCCAGGAGAAGCGTTACCCAATAGGCGAGAATCTGATGCAGGCGCTGTTTTTTGTGCCACAACCAGATAGCCGCCGTCGAGAAGATGACGGGCAAAAATTCGTAGAGTGGCATAACGACGAAGTAGTAAAAAGTAGGTTGGCTGCCGCGCTGCACGCCTTGTTGTTCCAGCCAATAACCCAGGGAGCCGACCAATCCGCTGGCTAAACCGCTGGGATTGGTAAAGACGGAGGTGTAGAGGACGGTGAAGATGGTGTAGAAGATGACGGCCGTTTTCACCCATCGTTTTTTGTCCCACCACAGGCCCACCAGTACAGAAACGATGAGAGTGGGGATAAGGAAAAATCCGGAGCGTACCAGTCCGGATTGCATTAAAGAACTCCAGCAAGTGGCGTTGCCCATGCGAGCCGCTAACAAAGCGAGCGCGTTCATGCTTTCCTGGCCTTCCAGGATGCATTTGTTTAAGGTGTAGTCGGTGGGGTTCCAACCGGCGATTTTGGTGAACAGTGGCGAGGCCATCGGCAGGATGAGTGTTGTAAAGAGTACGATGATGTCAAATTCGGGGTATTGGTCCAGGTGTGGGCGGAAGGCATTGGCGCCTGAAAACAGCGCCACGCCCAGCAGCATGATGCCGGCAATCTGGCTCCAGCGCCAGATGGCATCGTTGGGGGTTTGGGGAACGGCCGTATCGCTTAAATCCGGGTTGGGGTTGGCGGCAAATCCTTCCTGAGTGGCTGTGGCCGTGGCCGCTGCCTGAGGCGTTTCGCTAACCAGCCGCTTGCCAATCATGCCGCCGCCAACCAACAACACCGCCAGCATCATGATCAGGATGGGTGTGCGCAGGCGGCCCAGATTTTCACGGAACCAGTCGGCGGTGATGGCCTGCACGGCCAACCGCACCACCAGGAAGCTGCCAAAGATAGCCACGTAAATAAAGGCCACTTCCTTGGTGGAAAACATCAGCGCCAGGCCGCCGGCAAACCACCATAAATACTTTTCTTTGCGTTCGCCAAAATAGTGCCAAATGGCGATAAAGACGATCATCGACCAGACGATGACGTAAATGTCGTGGCGGATATAGCGCGAGTAATAGGTGATATAGGGCGAAATCAAAAAGATGAAGCTGGTGAACAGCGCCCCCACTTTGCCCAATTGGCTGCGGAGAAAATAGGGCATGAGCACCAAAATCACCCCCAGGATAGCCACGGGCAGACGGGCCGTGAAATCATTGGCTCCCAGCAGCCAATAGGTGAGGGCGGTGACGTGGAACAGGAACGGGCCGTGCATCAGCGGCGTGTGTTGGTAGCCATCGCCATTGTAATATTGGTAGGAAAATTGGGTATGCAGGCTTTCGTCGTGGCTCATGACGCGGCTGCCCAGGGCAACAAACCGGCTGATGATCGCCAAAATGGCGAAGGTGATGTAAATGGTTTTTTCCCAGTCCAGACGCGTGGCTGCCAGCAACGGCCGTGAGAGCATCTCGTTGATGGTAGTGGTGAATTTGCTGGGGGTTGATAATTCGCTCATAACTGTCATTATTCCTGAGTGGGTTTAGTTGGTTGAAATGGGTGGTCGGGCAAGGGCCAAAGGCGTTGGCATTGGGGCGGGCGTGGGATTGGCCTGGCTTTGGAAGACCGGCTGGCCGGATGGCGCAGTGGTGGCCGACACGGCCGTTTCCAGCACCCGTGTACTTGTGACCATTTCGGCTAATGTGGCCGTGGCCGTGCTGGTGATGGTGGCGGTGCTGACGACGGCCGTAGGCTGCGGCGGCTGCCAGGCGCGCCGCGTTTGCCCGTAACGCAGGCCAAACGTGCCAACCAGCAACAACAGCAGCAGTCCAACCAGCGCCAACTGTCGCTGCGGCGGCTGCCAGTGGATGGCTTTGGCAGGGCGGTGGGTGGGAATGGCGGGCAGGAGTTGGGGCAAACGGCCGTAACCCGGCTCCGTGGCGGCTTGCACCGTGCGGCGCACCAGATCGCCAAGCTGCCGTTCGGATTTTAACGCCTGACGGCAGTCAGTACATTCGGCCGCATGCAGCTCTACCCGCCGCCGTTCGCTTCCGGGCAATAAATCCAACACATAATCGGAAATTAAGGGTAAAACGTGTTCTTGGTTCATCATCTATCTATACACGTTCACGTGTGAAAAGCCTCATGGTAGGGTCCGTGATGTACGCTGCGGACGAATTACGGCTGCTCCGCCAGCAGGTCGCGTAAGGCTGCGTGGGCCAACCTCATACGCGATTCGGCTGTTTTGGTGGGGATGCCCAACACGGCCCCGATTTCCGGATAAGAAAGGTTTTCGTAGTAGCGCAGAACGGCCGTTTCCCGCAGTTTGGGCGATAATTTTGTCAGCGCCTCCCAGACCATTTGTTGATCGGCCTTCAGGCTGGCAGATTCAGGTGGGCCAGGCGTTTGCTCATCGGCCACTTCGTCTTGCGGCAGCACCTGATTCAGGGAAAAAGTGGGCAGCCACTTGCGCCGCCGCTTATTGCGGCAGCGGCTGATGGCAATGCGATACAGCCACGTCTTAAACGACGCCTTATGCGGATCATAATCTGCCAGTTTGCGAAAAGCGTATTCAAAACTATCTTGCAGGACTTCTTCGGCGTCTTCTTTGTGCTGCAACAGGCTAAACGTGAGCCGGTAAATCATATCGGCGTGGGCGTTGTAGAGGGCCACGTAGGCCAGTTCTTCCCCGGCCAGGCAGCGAGCAATGAATGCCTGAATGTGTGGGTCGGCATAATTGGGCGTTGTTTCGCCGGGCTGCCAGGGTAGGGCCTTAGGGTCCGATGCGTTCATTGAGTTAAATCTGCCCGCAGCCATAAAACGAGGCGCTGTTGTTGGGGAACGGCCGTGCTCTCCTGAAACAACCACCAGCGCAGTGTATCCATAATGGGCGATACCGATAATCCAGAAGAAACAACGCCGGTATGCAGCAAGCCAAAATCCGCCCCCATATAATCGCTGCCAAATGCCGGTTCGGCCACGTCGGGCGTCAGAATCAGGCTGAATGTGGCCGCCGGGGGCAGCGAATCACCGATCTGCGCCTGCGGAAAATCGCGCAGATACCAGGCCAACACCGGCGAATTGACGGCGCTGTAAATGTCTATGTCTGTGCCGCTGCCCACCATTTGCCAGGACAATAACTCGATTTGCCTGATAAGCGCGTGCACATCGTCGTCGGTTCCGGTGGTGACCCATGTTTCTCGCGGGTCATTGGCCGCTACCTGCCCCAACCACGAGGCTGTGCCCCATTGGTAGAGGAAAAGCATCACCAATACACTGAGCAAAACGCCTTGATAGGTGGAGCGGACATCCCAGGTGATTAGAAAATAAACGGTTGTCAGCGCCAGCGTCAGGCCAAAAAGAGCAATCCAGATGTGTGAGAAGTCGGTTGGATTAAAGACGCTGATGCGCAAAAAGCGGCTGATATTCACAAACATCAGCCCCCAAACAATCAGCAAGCCAATGGTTAGACCCCAACCGCGCCGATGGATTTTGTCGCCGATGATGGCTGCGGCAAAGCTCCCCAGCAGCAAATAACCCGCCAAAGGGGCCAGCGCGGCATTGCTGATGATGCCCTGCTGGAGCAGAATGATGGCCAATCCGCCGAGCAGCCAATAAACGAATAAACGGGGCAGCGCCTGACGGTTCCAACTGGCCCACACAAACGCCGCAAATCCAACGATGACCAACGTCAAATCATAGCGGGCGATGGCCAGGAAAGGTTGGATCACCGGTTCCAGGTTGGAACGGCCGAATTGTTGCACCCAGGCGGTAAACACGGCCGTTCCTCCACCAATGCCCGACAGATTAAATAAAAAGGTAGTGGTCAGCATCAGGAAAACGATTAAGCCGGTCAGCGCCGCTATAGGCCAAACGGCCGTTTCCCTTTCCGTTTCTGTTTCCGCCGCCGCTGCCTCGTCTGCGACATCGGCTTCTTCTGGCTGGTTCAGGCGCGGGCCGATGGTTGTCTGCCAAAACCAGGCGATGCCCAATGCGGCCAGCCCGCTGTAAAACAAGGGCGCGCTGGCGATGCCCAATCCCAAAGCGGCGGCCAGGGTGATGGCCCAACGGCCGTCACGCGAATCTTGCCACCGCACCCACGCCGCCAGCAGTAACAAGATGGCAAACAAGGCAATCGCCTCGCCGCCGGCCGTGCGGGCGGTGATGGTGGTGATGGGAGAGACGGCCAGGAAAACGGCCGTAATCAACGCGCCCACCAGACCCATTCGTTGGCGCAGCAGCCAGGGCAGCAGCACCAGCGCCACCCCAAACAAAGCCGGAACCAGACGCATCACCGCGTCGCTGAATCCCAAGACCTGGGTAGCCAGCGCTGTGAGGGTGAAGTAGGCCGGGCTGCCGGGGAAGACGGCCGTGTGTCCGGGCTGCCAGAAGCGCCACACTGCCAACGCCGCTTCCGCTTCCTTGGGCGACAGCGGGAGGCTCCCCAGGTTTACCAGCCGCAGCACGCCCGCCGCCAGCGCGACCAGAGCAAAAAGCGCGTCAGCAATTGTCAGCCGCGCGGCCCAATGGGGCTGCCAGGTTATCTTTGTTTCCATCGTCACATTGCTCGTATCATTTACCATACGTCAATTGCCATCAAAAATCCGAAATCACAAACTCTGTGAGGGTACTCCAGAATATATTATTGCCAGCGATAAATGGTGACACTGCCGTTTTGGAAGGCCACTTCCAACCGACCGGCAAATTTTTCGTCCACTTGCGGACCGTAGGCGTCGCGTTCCAGACCGCCCACGTAAATGTAATCTATGTTGTATTGGTCCAACAGGGCGGCCGTCATGGCCCAATCAGACAGGGTGTAAATGTTGTTGACGGCCGGATCACGCAGGGCGGGTTCCGGCGTGTTCGGTCCGCGCCACTGGTATTCGTGGCCGCCCCAGCCGAGCAGGGTGGGTATGCCGGTGTTAGCGGAAACACGGCCGTATCCCGAATACTGCCCGCCCACCGCTTCCAAAATCACCGCCGGCCCGGTCACATTTTCTCGAAGCCACATGATCGCAGCGTATTCGTCTGAATTGTACCGTTCGACGTAAGCCAGACCATTCAGGGTGGCCGGGGCGCGGTTTCCCAGCGTCGCCGGGCCGCGATATTCCATCGCCCGCGACTGTACGCCATAAAAAGGAAACAAAACGGCAAACGCCAGCATCAGGCCATAGCCGCCCACCGCAGCCAGCGGAACAATGCGCTGGATGCCCTGCCGCCAATGGGCGAGCAAATAATCCAGACCAAACAGGCCAGCCACGCCAAACAGCACCCACGCCTGATAATAAAATTTGAAGATGGTGTTCAGCCGTTGGCCAAAATTATCGCGCAGATAGACAAATTCTGGCCCCAGCGTCAGGAGCGCGCCGGTGAGGACCAGCAGCAGCACAAATGGCGCGGCGGAAACGGGGAGCGTTGCTGCGTTTTCTGGTTTGCTGATCTCTGCGTCTCCTGGCTCCTGTGTCTCTTTGCCCAGTTGTTCGTGCCAGATCATGACCACCAGGGCGATGAGGCCAGCCAGGTAAAGGATCGTGGCGGGGTGGGTCAGGCGGTTGGCGAGGTAGGTGGGCAGGATGGCGAAAACGGCCGTTAACCCCCACCCCAACGCCACGCCGCTTTCCGGCCGGGCAGCCAGGGTGATGCCCAGCTCGTCGGCCAGCGAACTGACGCGCCAGCCGCCGTCGGCGCTGCTGGCTACAACCCAGCTAAACAAAAGAGTGAGCAGGAACAAAGCAGCGATGAGGGCGACGGCCGTACCCGCTCCCTTTTGCCAATGCCGCCCGCGCTGCCGGATCGCCATCGCCGCCAGCCAAAGGGTGATGGCCCACAATGGCATGGCAAAAATAACCAAAAACTGCGGTAAGCGGGTCGCCTGCATGAGCATGGGCAGCAAAAACGGCGGCCCGGCCTGCGATTTGAAGCCCAGGTAAAAGGGCAAATAAAGCAGAACAGCCGGCACGATGAGCAATATGCCCATGACAATGCCCTGCGTGAGGACACGGCCGTTCCACCCTTCCGCTCGCCACCGTCCCAGCGCAAACGCCCCGGCCACCACAAACAAATGAATAAACACATCCCAGGTATTTAGAAATGACAGCCCACCCAGAACCAGCGCCGTAAACAGAAAAAAGGCAGGGTCGGGGATAAAGGATTGGAGATTGGAGATTAAGGATTGGCGCTCATCCCCTAATTTCCAATCTCCAATCTCTTCTCTGCGCCACCATGCCAACGCCACCGCCAGACTAAGAAAGGCAAACGGCAGGGCCAACACATGCGGATGCATATCGCCCAGAATGAAGCTGAAGCCAGGGAATTCAGCAATCGGTTCCAGCCCTTCTTCGGCGCGGCCGGAAAGGTGGTATTCGTGGATGGGGCGCGAGGAGCGCCACCACCACCAGCCACCGCCCTCGTAACGCGGCGTCTGATCCGGCACATACGCGGTGTTGATGTCGCGCACGTCCAGCCACTCCCAAAATTCTGTGGGACCAACCTGATTGGCGTATAACACTTCCAGGGTGATTTGCTGGTTGCCGGCGATGGGCAGCGCAATGGCCGCGACCACGCCCAACAGCCGCGCAATGGTGTGCGCGCCGCGCATGGCAATCAAATTGTAGACCAGGCCAAAAGCGCCTACGGCCGTTCCCGCCACCAGCCAGGCAATCGCCAAATTAAAGGCAATCGCCTCCGGCACGGCCGCCAGCCGCGCCAGCACGGAAGTCATCACGTAGCCAAAATAGTAGTAGCTGATGGCGTAGCCGGAGAGCCAGGGATCGAGCGGCGGCATGGTGGGGCTGCGGCCGGCCGAATTGAGAAAGGCAAATTCCATTGGCTTTTCGGTGGCTGTGATGGCCGGATTTTGGGCGCGTACCCATACCCACAGGGCAAACATGCCGGCAAAGACCAGTTCGGTGATGAGGATTTGGGTCCAATTGGCGCGCAGCCAGGAGAGAACGGCCGTTCCTCCCACCTGTCGTTCCCGATACACCGCCCATGCCGACAGCCCTATCACCAAAGCCAGAGCCAGCACAATGCCACCCACGTCGTTTTGCAGAAAGCCAAGGCTGCCCGACAACCAAAACACAAAGGTAACGAGCAGCAGGCCCAACATTTTGGTGAAAGCGTAGCCCCGGTCGGGCAGAGATTTTAGAAAGTGAGCCGCCAGCGGGAAAACGGCCGTGCCCAAAACCATCAGCACAACCCACCAGCGAAAAGCGGCAAAAATGTCAGAAAGTGGCATACAGTTTGTGGTCCAAACAGATGATGCGAGCTGCGTGATGCGTAAGTCCCTTATTCATCACGCGCCACGAATTACGCGGTAAATCACCGCCCCATCATTCCGATAAACTTCCGTTAGCATCCCGGCCTGCACCATCTGCGCAAATTTGGCGATGCCTGCCGGATTGTAATAAACCTGTTCCAACTGCCCAACATAGACGTATTCGGCGTTGTATTTGTTCAGAAATGCCTGGGCGGCATACATATCCGGCGTGTTATAAAACTGATTCACCTCGTTGATGCGGTCGCTGACCAGATTGCCGGGCAGCGTGGCCCGCTGCTGCCGCTGGTGCCAATCCCAGCCGACAATAGCCGGCAGGCCGGTGTACATGGCGATGCGGTTGGTGATGGAGCGGTATGGGCTGAAGTTGCCGTTGTTGTGGCTGTGCCCTTCCACAATGACCGGCGAACCGGAAATATTGCGCTGCATCCAACGGATGGCCTCATAATCGTAGCCCAGTGGGATGGTGGAGTTGTTGGTGTCGCCGTATTCGACATAGGGCATGAAGGCCATGCCGTCCAGCGTATGCGGCGCTTCTTTGCTCATGCGGATGGCCCATTTGGCCGGCGTCGCCAGCAGCGGATAAAGCAGCGCAGCAAAAACCAACACACCCAGAGCGATTTGCCACACCTGCCGCACCCGTTTTTTGTCTTTGATGGCCTGGTAGACCCACACGGCCGTTATGCCGCCCACCACACTTAACAGCAGCCACACCTGCATATAAATCTTAAATACGGTGTTCATGCGCCCAATGTCGCCGTCCAAGACAAAAATCTCTACGAACAGCGTCAGCCCCAGGGCGGCCGAAATCAAGATCAGCACAATCCGCCGCGCCGGAGGCAGGTTGGGCCGCAAGCCCAACAGCCCACTCGCCACGACCAGCGTCAGCACAAATGGGGCGATCCAATAATTTTTGGCGAACAAGACCAGGATCAGCAGCACAAACATAGCCAGGGCCAGCACAAAGGCACCCCCCCATGACCGCCAGCCTTGTAATTGGGCGTAGGTCCAGGTTTTGCTCCAGGCGCGGAATTCCAAGAACAGGTAAGGGATGATGAAGAACAGGAACAGCCCATAAATGGTCAGGTAGTTGCTGAGGTGGGTGTAGGAACCGGGCCAGAGCGAGACTGAGTTGTAGCCAGAGCCGTAGTTGGCGGCGAAGGGCCAAAACAGGAGTATGGAGAGGCCGGCAAGCACGGCCGTTTGCACCACCGCCTGCCCGATCATCGAAAGCGAGAAACGGCCGTGTACTCGATAGCCGTAAAATGTCACCGCCAGCGCTCCAATCACCAGATACGTCGGCCAATCCCACGTATTGGTGGCTCGCAGCGCCCCAATCGCCAGCGCCCCCGTAAACCACAGCAGCGCCCCATAGACGCTTGACGCTTGACGCTTGACGCTTGGCCGCAGCGCCAACCCCACCGCCCAGCCTAACGCCAGCAGTTGCAGCGGCAGGCTGATCATGTGGGCGTGCAAATCGGCGTACAGGAAGGTGAAATAAGGGAATTCGGTGATGGGGGCCACTTCGCCCGCATTGGCGTTGATGGCCCGCGTGGCCGTCCAGAACCAATCGCCAGGATACAGCGGCGACGGCTGCCCGCTCAAAATGCTGAACGCGCCGTCGAAGGTGCGCAGCAGCGTGTCCACCGCCCCAAATCCAGTTTGGATGGCGGCATTGCCCGCCCGGTACCAGGCGTCCAAAATCACGCCCACCTGAGCCAGATTGCCCACCAGCACCGCCAGCGCGGCGGCAATGAGGCCGGCGAAGAGCGCCCTGCGGCTGAAGATGGCAGACTGGAGACCGGCTGAGTCTTTAGTCGCCGCTCTCCAGTAACGGTACTGCACCAAATTATAAGCCACCGCAAACGCTCCCACGCCTGTAAAGCTAAACAGCATGGGCAGAATCAGGTTGTAGGCGACGGTGGGGATGATGCCCAGAAGTTTTGCCAGCACGCCGACAAAGACAAAGCCGTAGTAGTAATAGTTGATGTAGCCGCCTGCGTACCAGGGATCATAAGGGGGGAAGGTGGTGGATTTGAGAACGGCCGTAAAATAACTCAGATCCATCGGCTTTTCACCGCCCCAGATTATGTCCCACACGTCCGGGTTGCCCAGACGAATGAGCAGGGCCAGCACAAACAGACCGAGTCCCAGCAGTTCCACGACCAGGATAAATTTCAGATTGGACCGGACAAAGGCCATCACTTCCGCGCCCCGCCGCCACAAAATCAGGCCGCTGACTGCCAGCAGCAGCAGCACGCCTATGAGCAGCGTGCCTCGCGTGTTGGGCAGCCAGCCCAGGCTGGCCATCAACCAGCCAAAATAAGACAGCAGCAGCAGCGAAAGGATGCGCGCCAGCGCATAGCCTTTATCCGGCAGGCCGCCCAGAGCAATAAACGCCACCGGAAATGCCAGCCAGCCCAGCACGACCACAGCCAGCCACCAGACCACCGCCGCCAGGAACGAATTACGCGACAAGAGGCCGTCTGGGTTGAAAATCTGGCTGAAGGTGCCGCCCGCCGCCTGGATGGCGCGTTCTGTTTTGGACAGCAGCAGGCCATTGGGGGAAAGCGTGGCCTGATCAGGCGTCTGGAAGACTGTCTGGGTCAGGTCTACGCCGCCTAAAATTTTGATGGTGTTTTCGTGGCTGTAAGCGTCGGTTTTTTGGAAAATCCAGACCGGCGGGTGGTCGTAGACGCTGAAGGCTTCTTCAGCGGCCAGATCGCCGGGCGGCGGCCAGCCGACATCGGGCGGCGCGCCCCAGCTTATCTGCCCGGTGGTGTCGCTGAGGTACAGCGGCCCGATGTGAAAATCGGCGTGGAACTGGGTGATTAACTCGTAGCCTAATTCGCCGCTGAAGAGGGCTTCGTAGTAGCGCATCATGAGCGGGTAGGTGAGCGGCAAACGAGGCAAGGACCAGATGGCCCGCTGGCTGCTGATGGCGACATAGTCGGCCTCGTCCAGCCAGGCGACGACTTCTTCGCGTTTCTCGAAGTTGTCGACGCCGGTGACTGGCCGCTGCCCGCCGGTGACTTCGGTGTAGTAGCTGCCGTAGGCGGAACGGCCGTTATAACTTGCCGGTAGTAAGTCGTCCCAATGTTCGTTCACGATGAGGCTTGTGCCAAAATCGATGGGGCCGCCATCACCCAATTCAATAACCACCTGCCAGGGTGTGTTGGCCGGAATGGGCGTCTCCGGCAGGTTAACCAGGGCGGATTGGCGGGTCTGATCGAGATTGAGGGAAATTTCGGTTGGCGCAGCGGCTGGTTGGTCAGTGGGGCTGATTGGGCGCAGGCTGACGCGCACCGATTCGCTGTCGGCGAGGCTGCCACTCTGTTCGTAGTCTAAATCGGTGAGGTAGTTAAGGCGCACGGCCGTTGCCGTGCCCCCTTCCGGCAGTTCAAACGACAGAAACAGGGGCGGCGCGCCCTGAAAATAGTTGTAGCCTTTGAGCGGAAGCTGGATTTGGCGGGTTTCCCCATCGAGGTCGTAGATCAGCGTCGCTCCGGTGGGCACATTTTCATACATCCACTCAGAAGCGGCCAGGCGGGTAAACGGCCGTTGGTAGGTGCTGACGAAGGTATTGGCCCAGAAGAAGCTGGGCAAGATGGTGAGGAGAATGAGGGCGATAACGGCCGTTTGCCGCCACACGCGCCCCGTCTCACTTTGCCGCGCCAGCCGCCACAATTCCATCAGCGCCCAGGCTGCCAACAGGAGCAGCGTGGGGTAAATTGGCAGAAAATAGCGGATGGATTTAACCCAACGGGTCGCCATGAACAAGAAATAGACGCCGCTCCAGGCAACCGGGATGGCGTGCGCCGCCCAATCGGGCCGCTGGCGCACAATCCGCCACAAGGCCCAAAAGAAACCGACCCAGGCCATGATACCGGCAATAAGACCCATGCCATAGAGCACCATGTTGGTCAGGGGGAACAAAATCGGCGTGCGGTTGGTCCATTGCAGAGCCGGGGGGAAGGAGGCTTCCGGCGCTTGCAGGCGCTGGATTTCTTCCATATTGCTGCGCCACTGCGGGTTGAAACCGATGATCGAGCGCAGGGCGAGTTCCAGCGCGCCCGGCTCCTGGCCGGTGGCGGCGATGGCTTCTTGGCGAGCCAGGGCAGTGTCGGTAAACGCGTAAGGTTGGGCTACGCGGAAGGTGATGAGCGAGAGAAAGGCGGCTAGAGCCAGCCCCAAAATCATGCGCTGCGCGTCGGTAGCCGCCGGTGTGACCCGGATGATGATATTGAGATTGAGCCACTCGGACCAATTGTGGCCGCGCCGGTTGAGCCAAATGATGGCGGCCAGCGGCGCAAGGCCGGCCAGCGGCGCGATGTTGATGCGCGACGCGACTGTTAACCCCAGCGCGAGGCCGAAGAAGACCCACCAGCGTAACTGCCAGCGCGCTTTTTTGTCGCCCAGGCCGGCGGCGCGTACGGCCGTGTAAATTGTCAGTGTCGTCAGGGCGGCGGCCCAACTGTCCATTGTGTAAAAGTGGGCTGATTGGATGGGCAGCACGGCCAAGGCCAGCAGCAAAGCGGCTAATAGCCCCACCCGCCAATCATACAACCGCCGCCCAATCAAAAAGAGAAAGAAAATGGAAAGCAGATCCATCAAGCCCGATAAAAAGCGGCCTAAAAGATGCACGCCATCGTAGGCGGTGTAGGTGAAGGCGCATAGGGCGGGCGGCGGGCTGCCGGGGGATGTGAACGCGGCGCACAGATCGGTGGCCCATTCGGCGGCATAGCGGGTCACGGTCATGGGGAAGTTGCCGTAGACGTAGAAGCCGTTGCCGGTGTTGTATGGGTTGAGGGTGGATGTGGATGTGCGCAGGTAATCAAGGGGATTGGAGACGGTTTGTAGTTGGGTGGTGACGGTGGTCAGGAAGCGTTCATCGGGGTGGAGATGGGTTCCCTGGTCCCAGTTGAGACCGGTAAAGCGAAAATAAGCGCCTATCAGGAGGATCAGGAGCAAGAGGATGAAGCTGATGAGTTCCCAATCCCAGGGCTTGCGGGCGGACGGCCGTTCTTGCGCGGGTGGGTGTTCGGGAAGTTCTTGGGGTTGTGGTTTGTTGTCTTCTGCTGCGTGCATAGAATTTCAGTTTTCGTTTTGCCGAGTGTCACCCGGTCAGGTCTGGATTTTATACACCTGAAGTGTAAAAAAGCCTTAGTTTTTTGCTGAATTTTTCATGAATGCTGGTAATTTGTGGCGCTGGTTCCTGCCGAACTGCGGCACCCCGCCCGCCAAAGGGGGGATTCTAGCCGAATTGCTGCATTTGGGGTAATCGGGATGGTTGAGAGGCGGGGTCGGCGGGTGTGGGGAGGATTTGCCGCAGGTAGGCGTTCAGGCCGAGGGATTGGTCCCAGTGGCGTGGATAGCCCAGGGAGACTTCTTCGAAGCGCACGCCGTCGATGAGGCGGCTGTCGGGGGTGTGGAGGTGGCCATAGATAACGGCCGTTACCGGAAACCGGATGTGCCAATCTTCTGTTTGTTGAGTGCCGCACCAGATGGAGAAGCGGGGAATGCGCGGCAGGTTTACCAGCTCCTGGCGCAGCGGGAAATGGTTGACGAGGATCATGCGGCCGAGAACGGCCGTTTTGTTCAGGCGGCGTTCGGTGTAGCGGCAGCGGGCGGCGCTCCAGGCGGCTCGTGAAGGGAAGGGGTCGGCGTAGAGCAGGTTTTCATCGGCGCATTCCAGACCAGCGGCGGCGGCCCAGGAAACGGCCGTGTCCGGCCTTACCCCTTCGGCGCTAAAGGTGTAATCATACAGCGTAAAAATCGGGGCAATGAACAGCGGCGAGTCTGATTCTGGCCAAAACACGTAAGGGTCTTCCGGGGTAATGACGCCCAAACTACGACAAACGGCTACCAATTCGTTGTACTTAAATAAACCGCGCGCCTCACGGCCACCTGGATCAACAGTCCAGAGATCATGATTGCCAGGGGTCCAAAACACCCTGGCAAAACGGTCGGCCAACAACGTGAAAGCGGCCCGGAAACGGGGAATACTGCGGGTGACATCGCCTGCAACAATGAGCCAATCCTCAGGGTGGGGCGGCAGCTCTTTGAGCGCCTGCCGATTTTCCGGGGAGGAGAGGTGCAAATCGCTAATGGCGTAGAGCTTCATGTTGAGTTCGCGGGTTAAAAAATAACTGTTCAGGTTTCTCTGGCAAGACCCCAAGGGTTTGGTACCCAAATGCTCCAAATTCTCAAGAGCAAACCCTTGGGGTCTGTATAGATACGAAGAAATTACACGGTTCCGCCGGAAATTTGGATGAGATATTGCATCGCTTCCTGGTCTAAAATCGTGAAGCGGCGGCCTTTGACAGATATCCATTTTTCTCGCCGAAAACGTCCGAGCGCTTTGTTGATGCTGACGCGGGTGGCTCCGGTCATCTCCGCCAGATCGGTTTGCGTGAGGGAAAGATCGATGCGAATGCCTTCGGCCGTTTGGATGCCGTGCTGGTCGGCGAGGTTGAGCAGCACCCTGGCCAGGCGAGCGGGCAAATCCAAAAAGAAAATGTCGCTGATCTGGCTGTTTAAATTACGCACCCGCTGCGTGAGCGTGCGTAAGACGTGCAGGGCAAAATCGGGATTGTTGCGCAAAAAGCGCATGAAATCTTCGCGGTGCAGGGTCAGGGTTTCTGTCGGCTCGATGGCCTCGGCTGAGGCAGAGCGGGGAGCTTCGTCTAGCAGGGCAAACTCGCCGAAGAAATCGTCCTTGCCTAAAATGGCCAGCAGCGCTTCTTGTCCTTCCGGGGTGGCGGTGGTGATCTTGATTTTGCCTTTTTGGATGATGTACAGCAACCCACCAGGATCGCCGTAATGGAAAATGATTTGGCCAGGGCTAAAACGGCGGGCAACCAGGCGAGCAGACAATTCTGCGAGTTCGTCCTGGCTTAATTGGGCGAAAAATGGCACCTGGCGCAGCGCCTCATCAATATGCCGATTTTGTTGCATTACTTTCCCCTCTTCCACTGCTTTCTCAAGGTTTCCCGATCCTGAGAAATTATGATTTGGTTTTTAGGTGGGCGTCCAGATAGCCCAAAGAATTTTATGGCGATGATGCTGTTCGCGCCAGAGGATGAATGCCTTGGGATTTTGTAGAAGCGCAAGCTTTTGTGATCTGAACGATTATTTTTGTGACGATTCTGACCCTAAGGGTCCGTATGTTTTTAACGTGGTAAGTTTGGTCCAATCTCCCAGATTGGACCAAACTCCGAGATTGGACCAATCTGCAAACTCAAAAGTTAATGATGTACGAACCCTAAGGGTTTGCTCCCGATAAGCTAGACCTTTTGGTTAAGGTCTTTCCAGAGGAACCTGAACAGATACCGTGTTATATTTTTTAAGGGACAACAGAAGTTGTTTTTGTCTGGCTTAATTTTATCTCATCGTAGACATGTTCCAAACTTTGTTTGATTTGTCGTTTGACCCAGTCTTCGGGGAGGGCGCCAAGTGGGAATTGGGTGATGAATTCAGGGACGTAGCGGGCGATTTCGTCGCGAGGTTCCTGGTTTTGCCAGTGATGGGCGGCGCGATCTTGTAATTTGCAGAGAAAATCGCGCACGGGCTGGATGGCTTGCCGGTCGCATAATGGGCCGCGCCCGGGGACGATGGTTTGTATATCGTCGGGCCAGTTGGCGAGCATGTCCAGGCTGTCTAGCCATTGTTGGCAACGGCCGTCTCCCAGCAGCGGGAAGGTGTTGACGACCAGGGTATCGCCGGTGAAGAGTACACCTGCGTCTGGAACATAGACGCAAATGTTGCCGGTGGTTGGTCCCGGCGCGGCGATGAGGCGAATTTCTCGATTGCCTCTGAAAAGTGCCAATTTTTGACTAAAGCTGACGGCTGGTCGTTCGACGGTGGCATTGTTGAGTTCGCGGCCGCGATCCGGGTAGCGGGCATTGAGGCTTTCGCTGAAGTTGAGAGGGTAGCGTTTATCGTAGCTGTTCAGGCGCACGGCCGTTTGCTGGTGGGTAATGGTGGGGGCGCTGAGCCAGCGGGTGTTCAGGGTGCGGTCGCCGCTGTAGTCTGTGAGAATGACAAATTGCAGGGGATATTGGTTCAGGCGGTGCAGCCGAATGGCCCAATCGCGCGCTTCACGCGGGAAGGTGGGCACGTCAACGGCGATTGGGCCTTTGTAGGTCAGAATCGCGCCGACATTGATGCCGGCGTAATGAGTTTCGACGAAGATGTTTTTTCCCAGTTCGTTCATGAAGATTTGGAGTGGGTGGGTATGTGTTGGATAACGGCCGTATACACCTCATCCAGCGCGTGTTGGACAGTTTCTTTGGCGGCTGCCGGTCCGCCGCCCTGGGCGTAGGTTGGGCTGCCGCCGCCGCCGCCCTGGCCTAAAGCGGCAAAAGCCGCAGACAACAGCGATTTCATGTTTCCCGGCGCAGTCTCAGACCGGGCAAACACAAACTGCGTCTTCGTTCCGACCTGTCCCAATAAAACGATTACGCCGGGATGTTGGGTTAACTGTAAAGCCAGGCTTTTCAAATCGGTGTAATCCTGGTCGGCAAAGAGCTGCTTGACGATGATTACATCTCCCAGTCTATCGCCTTCGTTTAAGAATTGCAGCGCAGCCAGCCGCTGCCGTTCTTGCTGCTCTTTTTTCAGGCTGCGCTGCGTT
This sequence comes from Chloroflexota bacterium, assembly GCA_017993775.1. Taxonomy (GTDB): domain Bacteria; phylum Chloroflexota; class Anaerolineae; order Promineifilales; family Promineifilaceae; genus Leptovillus. Next base: position 49,081 of record JAGOMA010000006.1, read on the forward strand.
TCGCGGGCTTCCTCGCGCAGTCGCAAAACCGCCTCGGTGATTTGATCGGCGCCGGTGGTAAACGTGGCGGTCAGCGCGCTGACGATCTCGTGTTTTTGACTATAATCTTGAAACGCGCGGCCGCCGCAAGCAAATTCGACGCGTAGTTTTTCGCCACGCTTTTCGGTTTTGATGATTTTGAGCAGGCCAACGCCGCCGGTTTGGCTGACATGCGTGCCGCCGCAGGCGGTGAGGTCAAAATCCTGGATGTGAACCAGGCGAAGTTCATCGCCGTTGGTGGCCGGGATTTTGCGGATGGGCAGGGTTTCGGCTTCCGACCGGGTGACGAATTGAATGGTGACGGGACGATTTTGCCAGATGATCTGGTTGGCCAGCTGCTCGACGGAGGTTAGAACGGCCGTAGCCATCTCCGTCGTATCCAAATCAATCGTCACGTTGTTATCGCTTAAATGAAAGCCAACCGTCTCCGCCTCCGCCAGCCGGATAAACGCCTGGGAAAGGATATGTTGGCCGGTGTGCTGCTGCATATGGTCCAGCCGCCGGTTCCAATCAACCGCTCCGCTGATTGTTTGCCCACTGGCTAAACCCTCGGCCTGCGTTTGGGGGAGCCAGTGCAAAACAGCCCCATCCGCTTCGCGCACCGTGACGTCGATAACCGGAATCTGGTCAATCCAGCCGCGATCCGCCGGTTGCCCGCCAGATGTCGGATAAAAATAGGTGAAATCCAGGACGATGGCGGCCCGTTTTTCCTCTATGAATTTCTCGGTAATGGTTGTGGAAAAGGTTGTGGTGTACGCGTCCCGATAATAGCGTCTAGCTCTCATTACGTCGTCTGCTTTCCATCCAGATTGGCAGGGTAAAATTGAACCGCGCGCCGCCGCCCAGGGCGTCGTCTACCCATATTTTGCCGCCGTGGGCTTCTACTGCGAGGCGGCAAAACGCCAAACCAAGCCCCAGCCCTTTGGAATAGGTATCTGTTTTGATGCGGCGGAACTTTTCAAAGATAGTGTCGCGGAGCGCTTCAGGAATCCCTTCGCCCTGATCGCTGATGCTGATGAGGATGTAGTCCGCATCGTTTTGTCGGGCGTCGAAGGTTATTTGCAGACTGTCTGGGCTGTATTTGATGGCGTTGTCTAGCAAATTGATGAGGACACGCCGAATCATGTCTTCCTGAGCGTAAATGTCTGGTAAGGCTGCGGGGATGTTGCGAATCAATTCGATTTCCCGTCTCTCGTAACTGGGCTTCACGGTGTCCCATACGTCTTCGATCATTTTGACGAGGTTCACCCTGCTTTGTTCGGTGATGGGGTGGCCTGCTTCCAGGGAGTTGATATCCAGCAGGGAGCGAATGAGGGTTTGCAGGCGGCTGCTGCTGCGCATGGCGATATCCACCATCTCCATGAGGATGGGGTTGCTGTCTTCCGGCAGTTCGTAGGTGAGTAGTTCCAGGCTGGAGATGACGTTTCCCAGAGGGCTTTGCAGGTCGTGGAAGAGCATGGCTTGCAGGTCTTTGCGCATTTCTTCCAGTTCGATTTGTTTGGAAATGTCGTGGTGGATCCACTGGATGAGTTCGCTGTCTCCGTAGGGCGTGCGTTTGGTGTAGATTTCGACGTGGATGCGACGGCCGTTTTTGGCCACAATCTGGCTGTTAAAGACGCGCACAGAATGGGGCTGCATCCGCCGCACATTGGGCAGCGAGGCTTCCGGAATGTGCAAATCTTTGATGTTCATTTGCAGCAATTCCTGGCGCGAATAACCGATAAAGGCAAAAGCGCGCCGGTTTGCTTCGATGATTTTTCCCGAAAAATCAGCCAAAATGATGGGGTCGATGCTGTCTTGGAACAGGCCGGTGTAACGAGATTCAGCCGCCTGAGTAAGGGTGAACTGCTGCGCGTTGGCAATCGCACTGCTGGCGATGTTTGCCAGATTTACCAACAAGTTCAGATCGTCGTTGGTGAAGACGCTGTTAATCGGATTGATCGCCTGAATAGTTCCCAGCACTTCGCCTTTGTAGGTCATGGGCGCGCAAATCATGGCGCGGGTCTGGTAACCGGTCCGTTCGTCGCCCATTGGTTTAAATCGTAGATCGGCGCTGGTATCGGGCACGTGTGCCGGCGTGCTGGTTTCCATGACCCAGCCAGATAGCCCGTGATTGGATGGCAGGCGCAGCCCCACAATACTTTCGCTGCCAATGCCTTCGGCGACCTGGTAAACGAGTTCGTTGCTTTGTTTGTCTACAAGGGCGATGGAAATGGCTTCGGCGTGGAGCAAATCGTTCATCTGCGCCAGCATGAGCTGCATCACTTCGTTGATGTCCAGGGTGGAGTTGATGGTGCGGCTGGCGTCGTTGAGCAGGGTGGAGATGCGCAGCTGGCGGCGAGATTCTTCCAGGAGGCGGGCGTTTTCGATGGCGTTGGTGGCCTGGTTGGAAACGGCCGTTAACAATGCCAAATCGCGTTGATTAAATTGCCTCTTGCCGGGCGTGCGAATGGTAGCCGCGCCAATTGTGCGTTCGCCAATCTTAAAAGGCGTACACATGATCGACCAGGATTCTCGCGCAGTGACATGTTCCCCGCTGCGCGGCAGCCAACGCGGGTCTGCGCAAGAATCATCAATGATCACCGGCTCGCCCTGGCGCACAACCAGACCGGCCAGGCCCTCTTCTAAGATATTCTTATAAAACAGGTCACTGTTGTTTTCGACGGGGTTGTCGCCGGCCGGCCAGATGTGTTCGACTTGTAGATGTTCGTTGACCAGGATGATGCTGCCGTCGGCTGCTTCTAGCTGCCGCACTACAATCATGAAGACACGGGGTAAGAGCGCGCTGAGATCACGGCCGTCTGCCTCGACTTGCGTCAGAATATGGCTGACATCATACAGAGCCTGTAATCTCTTGCTTGCCTCTTCGTCTTCTATGATTTGTACGTTCGAGATGTCCATAACTATTCTGAATTCTAGAAAATGGTTCTTCTATCGATTATACGCCATATCTTCGACGTGCCTACCGTTAATTTTAAACAAAAGAAGTGCTTTAGGTAACTGCAAGCCTGTAAACTCTTGTTTTGGGCCCGGGCCAGGGTTTGTGCCACCACAGATTGGCGACCAGAAAATCAACGATTTTCGGTCGCCAATCGCCAAATGCGCGGCGGTCTTGTTTGTCTGAGGCCGAATCATTACCTGATTTGTACGGCCGTATATTTACCGGGATAAAGACGGCAAATAAGTATATAAAATCTGGTTAACAGACCGAACCGTGAACGATGCCGTGTCCGAAGCGGTTCCATCTCCAACCTGTACCGTCACCACCGTACTGCCCAACCAATTGGTCGTAGGATTGATGCTGATCATTGCCCCGTTTAGCGTTACACCGGCGGCCGGATCAGGCGTGTTGACAATGGCGTAGGTCAGATCGTTCAGGCCGCTGGTTCCCAAGATGGTGTAATGAGTCAGATCAAGCGCGTCCGGCCGAGTTTCATTTTTTAGCAGCAATTGATCTGGCAAGGTGAAAAACGTGGGCGGAGTGTAAATTGGCCCGGTTGACCAGCCCATATCTTGGAAGATGCCCAGAACGACCGGGCCGGGGTTGTAGTTTGTTTCCCCTTTGGCTAATGAATAGGTCATCAGGGCGTTTAGCGTGTTGTTGTAGATTTCGCCCAGGTGGGAATAGCTGGAACCGGAGCGCCAGGTGGTGGGAGCGTACAAAGCCACGCGCGCGCCGCCATTGGCCATGTTGGCAATCGGGCCGTCAAAATAGAGGGCGTTGCTGATGAGCTGATCGCCCAAACTGGTTGATAAATTGGGGAAAGAAAGCAAAGGTTGGCCGGCATTATTTTCGGTGTAATGGTCATAGACCATTGGGTTGATCGGTGTGGGCAGAGAACCAGGGTAGCCCCAGGAGCCAATGCCACTGGATACGCTCATCGAGCCTAAAAAGCCCAGGCCGTGGCCAAGTTCGTGCAAGACAACCGTCGTGAAATTGTAGTCGGTGCTGGGGGTGGTGTTGCCTGTGCCGAAATACCAGTTGGCGTAGACGCTGCTAAATTGGGCGACTACTTCAGGGCTGCCGCCATTCAGGTCGGCGCCGGCCAGGGCATTGGCCAGAGCGCCGGGATACCACGTCGAGGCGCGGGGGAAGCTGGCATTGTTACGATGAACTGTGTACGGACCGGCCGAACCAAGAACGCCTGGACTCAGGGGGGTCCAATAGGCATTGACTACGATGGGCACAGGGGAGTTGATGAGCGTTTCCCAAATATCGACGGCGAATTGGAAAGCTGTTTTGGCTTGAGGATTTAAGTCCCAGGTTGTGGCGGCATCGACGTAATTGACGATGATCGTGGCGGTGGCGGCTGAATCCGGGTCGCGGGCATTGAAATGGGCGGGCGGCAGCACGGGTTTGGCGCTGCTCACCCAATCGTCGCTGCGCAAGACGACATATTCTGCCGGGGAAACGATGCGGCTGTTGGGGTCTGGTGCGGCGGTGGGGGTGGTTTGGGCTGCGGATGTGGCGACCAGACTGAAGAGCAAACCAATTAGCAGGATTGTTAGGCTGGTTGTTTTGACGCTAGGCTTTGAAAGCATATCATTCTCCGTTGAGTTTTAAGAGTTCGCTCGTGATTAACTTTGGTGCTTTTAGATTGGTCCAGTCTTGAAGCCTGGGCCAATCTCCTCAGGTTAAATACTCTGGAACCCTAAGCAAGTTGCAGGCTGGGGATGACGTCGATATCCAGGGAATCTCGACGGCCGTTCACGTAATGCCAATGCGCGGCGGCCCCAATCATGGCAGCGTTATCGGTGCAGAGAATCGGCGGCGGGTAAAAGACAGGCACGGAGATCTGCGTGCTCATGGCCTGGCGCAACCCGCTGTTGGCCGAAACGCCGCCGGCCAGGTGAACGGCCGTTACCCCATGCGCTGCGGCAGCGCGTTCCGTTTTGGTCACCAGCACATCGATCACTGCCGCCTGAAAACTGGCCGCCAGATCATTGAGGCGCATGGAACCGGGGTGTTTTTGCGTTTCACGCAAGACGGCCGTTTTTAGACCGCTAAAACTAAAATTAAACCCATCTTCCATTACGGCGCGCGGAAATTGGTAGGCTTTGGGATTGCCCAGCCTGGCGGCTTTGTCGATGGCCGGCCCGCCGGGAAAGGGCAGCCCCAGGACACGGCCTACTTTGTCGAACGCCTCGCCGGCCGCGTCGTCCAATGTGCCGCCGAGATGTTTGTAACGGCCGTGATCGGTCATCAAATAGAGTTCCGTGTGGCCGCCGCTCACCACCAACGTCAGGATGGGAAACTCGATTTCGGCCGCCTTGCGTGACAACCACAACGAGTAAATGTGCCCTTCGATGTGGTTGATGCCCAACAGGGGCTTGTTCCGGCCCAGGGCGATCCCTTTGGCCATGTTTACGCCCACCAGCAGCGAGCCAACCAATCCCGGCCCCTGGGTCACCGCCAGACAATCCAGATCATCAAAGCCCATGTGGGCTTCGTTCATGGCCTGCATCACCACAGGGTGAATGACCTCGATATGGCGGCGGGAGGCGACTTCAGGGAAGACGCCGCCGTACTGCGCGTGCAAATCGATCTGGCTGGCAATGACGTTGCTCAAGATGGTTGTGCCGTTCTCAATGACGGCCGCAGCCGTTTCGTCACAAGAGGTTTCAATCGCAAGAATTCGGGTTGTTTGGTTCATTAACTTTGTCGGTTTGGTTCGTTGTTGCTGGTTTGGATGAGCAGGCGAATGAGCGTTCCAGACTGATCGGGTAAGACTGTGCGCGGGTCTAGGAGGTAACGGCCGTCTTGAATGCGTCCAATTACCGGCGGTGACTGCGCGCGCAAGGCGGCTGCCAGGGCGTCGGGATTGGCGGCGTCGATGGCGACCAGGCGGGTGGGCAGGGTTGTGCCGGGCAAACTTCCGCCGCCCACGGTTGAAAACCCATCGACTACCATAGCCGCGATGCCCTGCTCTTGCAAATGCGCCGCCCAGGTATCGGCTACGTCGCCAAGTTCATCGGTGGCGCGGGCGATCATTTGCCAGACGGGCACGGCCGTTTCGGCTTCTTCCTTTAAGTAATGGGTCAGCGTAGCTGCCAGGGCTGCCAGCGCTAATTTGTCGGCGCGGACGGCTCGCGCCAATGGGTGGCGTTTGATGGCGCTCAGCAAATCGCCACGGCCGCACAAAATGCCCGCCTGCGGGCCGCCCAACAGTTTGTCGCCGCTGAAGGCGATCACATCGCAGCCGGCGCTCAGACCATCGATCACTGTAGGTTCGGACTCCAGGCCATAGGCTGCCACGTCCAGCAGCGCGCCGCTGCCCTGATCGTAGAGCAGCATCAGGTTGTGGGCGTGGGCCAGTTCGGCCAGCTCGGCCAGCGATGGCTCGGTGGTGAAGCCGATGATCTTGAAGTTTGAGTGATGGGCCACCAGGATGGCGGCCGTGTTTTCGGTGATGGCCGCTGCGTAATCGTGCAGGTGGGTGCGGTTGGTTGTGCCCACTTCTACCAGTTTGGCCCCCGATTGGGCCATCACATCCGGCACGCGGAAGCCGCCGCCAATTTCCACCAGCTGTCCCCGGCTGATGATTACCTCGCGGCCCTGGCAGAGGGCGGTGAGCATCAGCAGGACGGCCGCCGCGTTGTTGTTGACCACGCTGGCCGCTTCGGCGCTGGTGAGGCGGGTGAGGAGTTTCTCGGCGTGGACGGAGCGGGAGCCGCGCTGACCGGCTTCTAAATCGTATTCCAGTGTGGCGTACCCACGGCTGACGGCCGTTACCGCCGCCAGCGCCGCTTCGCTAAGGGGGGCGCGTCCCAAATTTGTGTGGACAATGACGCCGGTGGCGTTGATGACTGGGGTGAGGGTGGGCATGAACCACGCTTCCAGCCACTCTCGGGCTGCCTGAACCAGCATGGCGGTCATGGGCAGGTAGGTGGTGCCGGCGAGTACGGCCGTGCGCTGTTCGTCGATGGCTGCGCGGAGGGCTTCCAGGGTGAGGGAACGGCCGTATTCGGCTTGCAAATCAATGGTCACCGGCAGGCGCAGCAGCCGATCGATACTTGGGAGTCCTCGGAGAAGCGCTTGTTGCTGTTCTGTCACTTTTTCGCTCATATTTTGGCTATCAGGCTCCCACGGGTATCGGGGCTAAAAGACTCGAAGCGGAAAATCTCAATTTAAAATGTGGCGGTGTTTGCTGGCTGAATATCATGTCTCTTTGGTCAGGGTGATGGTCGAAGCGCGGGCACGAATTTGCAGCATTATCTCCAGCAATACCAGCACGGCGGCTACCAATGCGGCTACCGCCAATCCCAGCGCCCGATTCATCTGCAGCCAGGTGCAAAAGGAGACCCAAATGCCGGCCCACATGGCCTGGCGCAGGGTTACATGAAATTGCGGCGGCATGGAACGGCCGGAGCGATGATCCAGGTAACGGCTGAAGCGTTTGTTGATGAAGTAAGCGATTGGGAGCATCAGGCCGGTGACGGCAATGAGAACTGCGCCAAGAAAAGCCAGGATGATTTCTTTGTTGGCTGCTTCGAGTATGGAAGCCGCTTCGACTTCGCCCTGGGCAGTCGAGCGCACCAGATCCAACCGCACGACGTCAAACGGCCACCAATTATTAACAATGTGCTGCATGGCCAGCAGGCCAATGATGAATAAGGCCAGGCCTAATAAAAGTGTGGGTAAGATTCCGAGCCGCTGAAACTGTTTCATGGTGGCATTATATCCTGCTGTGAAAACACGGCAAAAGGGTTATACTCAAATCAGGCAAAGGGCAGTGCTTTGAACCAGGGACACGGGGTTTGTGATGGGCGAAATGTGGAATCGAAAACGATCAGTGGAAGAAAGTCCGACGCAGTGGAGCGTGATCCTGGCGATCCTTTTGATCGTGGTGACGCCGTGTGTGGGCGTGAGCGCTTTGGGCTATTTTTTTGTCAATGGCGAGTCTACGGCCGTACTGCTAACCACTGCGGCATTGTGCCTGTTTGCCTTAGCCGGGCCAATCATGGCCTTGTTTTTCCTCAATCGCCGGTCGCGCGAGGATAAACGGCGGCGGGAAGCGAATCGCGGTTAGCGGTTCTGGCTTTCGGGCGCGTGACGCAGCAGGTGGAGCAGGGCTTGTCCGTAGGTTTCGCCGGCGGTGGGAGCGTTGAAGGTGATAGGCTGCTGTTGAAAGGTGATACTGAGAAGGTAACGGCCGTCTCGTTGCAGCGCCAGCGATAGATGTGTTTCCGGTTCAACCTGATCCAGCGTAAAAATCACCTCCTGCCGCAGTTGCTCCTCGGTAGGAACCCAAACAACCTCTTGCAACATCACATAATCCATGGCCCATTCCGACGTGCCATGAAAGGTGATGGCTGGCCAGCCGCGCAGCAGGGTTTGGGAGGCCAGCATATCGGCCAGCACAAAAATTCGGTCGTCCAGATCGCTGCCGGGAATAGCAAAAAAGTCATTGTAGGTTGGTTTCCAACGAAGGCCGGCGTCGTTCAGGTCTTGGGCAAGCTTAATAGGGATCATGGTTAATTGTTCCTCTGATTGTGACATTGGTATTTGTGAATTGCGTGGCGGCAATCATAATTCAGAACGGCTTTAGGCGCACAAACCTTATACAATATGCTCATGACAACGATATTCTGGATGATAGTTTCGTTCTTTTGCGGCGCGCTCCCGTTTTCGGTCTGGGTGGGGCAGTTGGCGTTGCGGCGCGACATTCGCACGTATGGCGATGGCAATCCGGGCGCGGCCAATGTGTTTCGGGCAGGCAACAAAAAGTGGGGCGTGCTGGCGATTTTGTTGGATGGATTTAAGGGGGCGATTCCGGTGGGGATCGCGCATTATGTGGTGGGGTTGGATGGGTGGGGGTTAACGGCCGTTGCCCTTGCTCCCATTCTCGGCCATGCTTTTTCCCCGTTTTTGCGCTTTCGCGGCGGCAAGGCGCTGGCCGTTACCTTTGGCGTCTGGCTGGGGCTGACTTCCTGGATAGGCCCAACGGCTTTGGGGCTGTCTTTTGCCTTCTGGCTGTGGCTGCTGACGGTAGAAGGTTGGGCAGTGATCGCCGGTATGCTCACTTTTTTGGTTGTGCCGGTTTTTTTGCCCGGCGGCATGCCGCTGCTGGCCGTCTGGCTGGGCAATTTTGTTATCCTGGTCTGGAAACACCGGGAAGATTTGCGCAAGAAGGTGGGGATACGGCCGTTGCAAAAATAGCACGCAAATTTTCATGGGTGCGGCGGATTAGGCGGATTGTTTTGAGGGTTAATCTGCGTAAATCCGTCTAATTCACGTCATCCGTGGGCTATTTCTGCCTCTTTCCTTCTTGGCACAAACGAGAAACCAATCAGCAGTACAAACATTAAAGCAATCGCCAGAGTGAATGGCTCGGTGGCGGGGCCGCGCTGGATGAAGGAGACCAGACCCAGCAAGAAGGTGACGACGGCCGTGATGGTGATGAATTTGGCGAAACGGCCGTTCCCCCGCCACAGCCCTACGCCGATCAATACAAAATAAGTCGCCAGACTGCCCCATTTTAACCACGTCAACCAGTGCAGCCGCGCCAGTTCGACGGCAAAATCGCCCGAAGCCAGCCCGGCTGTGATGCCGAAAAGCTGCATATTTTCCAGTGCATCGCCAACGAAGGCCAGCAGGGCCAGCACGGCCGTCACATACAGCCAGCGCTGTTTGGTCTGGCGCACGGCCGTCATAGCAAACGTGAACAAAAAGCCGCTGTACAGCAGCATGTACAGGTAATCTATCCGGTTGCCCTGGTCCATCGCCGCCGCCATCGCCGCCTGCTCCGGCGTGCCGTTGGCCCCAAGCAGTGTATAGATTTCCTCTGGCGTCTCGGCAAATTCAAAGGCGATAATCGGCGAACCGATCCCCTCAATTTGCCCCGGCGATTCCTGGGGAAATACAGTCATGGTCACCAGACTCATGACAATCACGGCCAGACCGATCAAGCCGCTGAAGATGTACGGCCGTTTCTTCATTTTTCCTCCGCTATTGCAAGATTGGACCAATCCGGGCTGCTTCACAGCGCGAAAGGCGCTTCTTTTACCAGATGGCTGACCAGCAGTTTAGCATAGAAGAAGGGCAGCAACCATTCCAGCCCTGGCGTGGGGGTAAAGGCGTACAGACTGAGCAGCAGACCGCCCATCCAGCACAGCATGGCCAACGGCCGTTGCAGCCCCCAGTTCGCCCGCGTAATGAATACGGCCGTCACCAGCAAATACCCATACGTCACCGCCAAATACAGCCAATCGCCGTCGCGAAACAGCCAGGCTACCAGCAGCAGGTGCATAAAATGCACGGCCGTAAAGCCCACATGTTCCTTCACGCCTTGTCCTGTCCGGTGATACCAGCGTTTGGCTGTGCTGGTGGCGTTGGTAATGACCCCGCCGGTCAGGTCGAAGGCGATGAGGGCGGCGATGATGGTTTGCACGGCCGTCCAGCCCAAATTTTGCGTGTAGGCATAGAGTAAGACACCAAAGGTCATGAGCAGCGACGGCAGCACTATCAGCCAAAATTCGGCCGGGCGCAAACCCGGCCCCATAAAGCGATCCCATTCGCCGGCCAATCCGGCGCGTGGTTCGGGTGGGTTCCATTCAATTTGCATGGCGTTTTCTCCATGCCCGCCAAACAGCCAGCTTGATCAGGCCGATTACGGCCACCACCGGCCACACCCAGACCAGATCGGCCTTTAAGGGCGGCGGGGTGGGTTCGTCGGTGGGGTCGAAGCGCAGCCAGTAGATGCGGTCCTTTTTCGCCAGGATGTCGGCCTCGTCGAACGCAATGTCCAGGGCGTCCAGGTATATATCGCGCAGCATTTTGCCGTCTTTTTTGGCCATGATGTGTACCAAATCCAGGATTTCCTGGTCGTCGGCGACGCGCACGGCCGTTACGCTTTGCGTGCCCGCGGCCGTCTGGATGGTCACACGCGGGTCGGCTTCGATATTGCGATACCACTGTGATCGGCGGCCAAATCCGCTGGGCGCATAGAGCTTGCCGTTCAGGGCGTGGTATTCGGTGAGTGTGCGGCGCGGCAGGCCCGATTTGCGCCCGGTGGTGGTTATCAGCACAAACAATTGGCCCATGATCGGTCCCAGGCCCAGTCGCCACAACTGCACCGGCCATTTGAACATGGCTTTGCGCCAGCCACCGGCAGGATAGGTCAGAAAACCGGCATCTTGTTGTTGAAATTCGTTACTCACAGTTGTCTCCTCTGGCGACGCCGTCGCCAAGAATGTTTGCCTGAGAATAGGCTATTTCGCTGCGCACCTGCGCCGCCAGATTCAGGGTTTCGGCAGCAAAAAGTATCGTTTTCACGGTGTAGTCCTGAATCGAGATTGGAGATTGGGGATAGGGGATTGGAGTTTCGCCAGTCTCTAATCTCCAATCTCTCTATTTTCCAGGCCGCGCAGCAGCAAGGTTACGGCCGTTCCCATCTGTTCGCCGCTGCGCATGGTTTCCGGGAACAGGCTCCAGAGCAGGACCACGCCCTCGAACAGGCTGATGATGACGTGGGCGGTGGGGGAAACGGCCGTGTCTGCCGCCCAAATCCCCTCGTCGATGCCTTCTTGCAGCAGGGCGCAAATCTGCTCGTGGTACGCAGCATAAAAATGGCGCAGGCGCTCGCGCAGCGTCTCGCTGTGGGCGGCCAGGCTGTAAAATTCCAGCGACGTGGGAAGCTGGGCAAATACCGATTCCAGATCGGCGACGGCCAGTTGGCCCAACTGCGTGAGCTTTTCGGCGGCGTTGGCCTGGCTGGCCAGCGTGCTGGCCAGAATCAGCTCTTGCCCGCCAAAAAAGCTGTCGAAAATGGCGGCGATGAGGTCATCTTTGCTTTTGAAATGCCAGTAGACGCCGCCTTTACTCAGGCCAGATTCGCGCACGATGTCGTTCATGCTGGTGTTGGCGAATCCTTGCCGGGCAAATAGGGTCATGGCGGCGGCTAAAATTTGGGCGCGGGCGTCTTGTTCGGTCATGCATGTGTCCTTCTCGTCACCAAACCGACCAGTTGGTCGGTTAAAAATGATACCACGGCCGTTTGCGCCTGTCAACCAACAGTCAACAGATAACAAATAGCAAGCAGCGAATAACGGCTAATCGGTGAACGGCCGTTATTCGCTGCTTGTTTTCTGGGGTTGGTTCGCTTTCAGTTGTTGATGGTTAGTTGGTAGCTCGCCGGGGTGAGTGTCATGGGGGCGGAGGCGGCGATGATGAGGCTGGGCGCAGGCGCGCCCGATTGGGTGGTAATGGTGTAAGCTGGGAGGGAACGGCCGTCTGCCAAATTTAATTCTTCTACGATCAGGTTGCCGTCCACGGACTGAATCAACAAAACATGCCAGGTTTGTGGAATATAACCTGTGGCTCGCACAAAGCCGTTCGCCTGCCAGCCCTGGTCGCTTTCCGCGTCGTCGCTAAAGCCGATTTCCGGTATGCGCAGGTCGTCGAGGGCCAGGCCGTTGTGGGTGAGAATGGGGTCGGTGACGTATTCGAAGCGCAGCAGGATTTCTTGCCCGGCGTAAGGTGTCAGGTCGATGCTTTCTTTCAGCCAGCCGCCGCTGTTGTCGGAGTAAAAGTAGTCGGTGAAGGCCGCTTCGCTGGGGTCGTGGGCGGGGTCGGAGCCTTGCATGTTGGGCGCGCGCAGCCCCTGCCATGTCTGCCCGCCGTCGGTGGAGGCTGAAACGTAAGCAAAATCATACCCCAGTTCGATGTCGTAATAAATCGCATATTGCAGGGTGGCTTGGCCCACGCCGCGCAAATCGAAGGCGCGGGTGAGCTGCGCCTGGCTGAAGTTGGCGCGGTTAGCCAGCCACATATGCGCCCCGGAAACGGGCTGCACAGGGATGAGCGGCGTTTGGGCACGGCCGTCAAACGTGATGGTCAGGTTGCTGCCATCGGCCGGGAGCTGGTAATAATCGGCGGCATATTGGCTGACGGTGGTGGCCGTGGTGAAGGGGAGGCTGGTAACGGCCGTCAGCGCCGCCGTCGCCACGCCATCACGCAGGCTGTACTGTTTGCCTGCGCCCGGTTGGTCGTGGATGGCCAGGGCGGCCTGCCAATCCAGCCACAGCGTTTCGCCGTCGAAGCCGAGGTTGTGGGCGGCGGCTACGGCCGTTACTGCGTCCAATCCGGTTTCGGTGCTGGTGGCAAATTCACGGTAGAGGTCGGGTCCCAGGCGGTTGTAGATGTAGCGGTTGAGCAGATAGCCCTGACCGTAGTGGGGGATGGGGTTGTCTTCCGGCCACATGTTAAGCTGCTGGTCAGGGCTGCTCAGGAACAGGTTGGCGCGGCTGATGGCATCGCTGCTGTAGCCGAGCAAATCTTCGGCCAGCATGGCCGAGCCTTCCACCGACCAATCGATGTCGCTGTTATCGTAGTTGGCCTCGACCATGTGGCGGAATTCGTGGGTGAGGGTTTCCAGAAAGCCGCCTGTGCCAAAGTAACGGCCGTTCATCACAAACATCTCGCGCTCGTTGGACTGTGGATCGACGCTGGTCGGCACGATGTCGCTGCTGCTGAAAAAGCCCAGAATGCCGCACGGTTCTGCGTTGCAAATGGTCAGCGGGGAGGCGGCGAGGATGTGGACGCGTGGGTCGCCGTCGATGCCAGGATTGTCTTCGCTGCCGAAGATGCTGGTGACCTGGCCATAAATCTGGTCAAACGAATCGACCGTCCACTGGAGATCGGCGGCGCTGGGCGGCGGCAGGGTGGGCGATTGTTCAAACCAGAGGTAGGCGTGCTCGCCTACGGCGGCTATTTCGGCGTCGATGGTTTCGATGGTGATGCTGTCGACGTTGAGGACTTTGAACTGCTGCCGCGCGCCGACCATGAGGGGTGTGTCTGTGGGGGCGACCTGGGTGGGTACGGCCGTCAGGCCATAATAGGCTCGCGCCAATGCCTCCGGGTCGCGGTCGAGCGGTAAGTTGGTGGTGAGTTCGATGGCCGTGAGGGTTTCTGGAGATTGGGGGTTGGGGGCTGGGGGCTGGGGGCTGGGGACTGGAGACTGGAGACTGGGGATTGGAGATGGCGGCAGGGCCGTTGGCGGCACGGCCGATGGCGGTACGGCCGATGGCGGCACGGCCGTTGGCGGTTCATCGTTAACTGTTATCTGTTGATTGTTAGGCTCGGCCAGCCCACAGGCAGCCAGCAGCAGGACCAGGAGTAAGAGAAGGGATGTTTTTCGTGGCATAGACAGGACTTTATTGGTTGAAAGACAAGGCAAGGGGAAATGGGACGCGGATTTTCGCGGGTACAGCGGATTGACGCGGACTCTTTTGAAATTCATCCGCGAAAATCCGCTCCATCCGCGTCATCCGCGGCCTATTCCTTAGTTTGGCTCGATGCGCAGGGTATAGCTGCCGCTGCCCAGGTCGCCGGGGGTGCTGACTTCCAGCACCAGGGTTAGGTCAAACGGGATTTGCATCTGCTCGAAGCCGGAGCTTGTGGTGTTGTTGTCCAGGTCGTCGTTGCTGAGGAGCAGATTGCCGTCGGTGTCGTAGATGTTGAGCAGGGTGTCCAGCGGCGCGCCTGTGGCCGTTTGTCCTTCCAGGAAAATGCTCATCAGGTCGCCTTCTTTGGCATCCAGGGTGTAGCGCACGCGTTCCCCGGCAGCCAATTCGCCGTCCACGCTGTCGCCGATCGCCAGCGCGCCGCCTTCGCGGGTGCTGCCGGTGGTTGTGCCTTGCAGGGCGGCAACGGCCGTATCCAGCACCGTGTCCGCTTCCCGCATCGATTCGGCCGTCACCGGCACGCGCACGTTTGGCACGACGCCGATTCCCTCGATATGAATGTTGCCCTCGCCGTCTACGGCGCGGCCGGCCGTGAAGGTGAAGCGCTCATTTTCGGGCATCTGTACCTGCTTGATGCTGCCGCCCAAACCGGCTGTGGGATACTGCCCAAAGATGGTCGCCCGGTCGTTGATGGTCATGTCGTAGGAGAAAAATTCGCAGGCGCTGGCGCAGTCTGGGCCGACCAGGACGGCGATTTTGCCGTTGTAGCGCAAATCTTCTGTGGGCAGGAAAAAGTGGCCTTCACCGCGCGGGTCAAAATAAAACTCACCGCGATCCTCGTCATAACGGCCGGTGTTGCCCAGCGAAAAGGCCTCGTTAAAGAAGTAAGCGGCCATCTGGTCGGCCAGAAAGCCGCTGCCGCCGCCGTTCTGGCGCATGTCGATGATCAGGCCGGGCACGCCGTTGTCGTTCAGGTCGCGCATGAGGCGCTCCCACAACTGCACGGTGAGCAGGGCGTTATCGGAGAAGCTGTAGATTTGCACGTAGCCCAGGCCGCTGTCTTCCAAGATTTTGTAGTCTAGAGGGAGTTCGAAGCCGGTGGGGATGGCGTCTTGCAGGGCGGCGAACAGGCTGTCTTGCTCGAAGGCGGTGGGCACGTCGGCCGTTTCTTCACTGCCGTCGGGGTTGATGAAGGTGACGGCCACGCTGTTGGCGCTGACCGGGAAGCGGGTGACGAAGGCGGTTTGGGCCAGGCGCTCGGTGTGGGCGGTGCTGTAGGGGCCGGTCCAGCCGACGGTGTTTTGCACGGCCGTGTCCATGTCTACGCCGTCCAGGGCGACGATTTCCGCGCCTTTTTCGATACCGGCCTGGGCAGCGGGACCGTCTTCTAGAAGCCAGGTGGTCAGGAAACGGCCGTCGTCCAATTCCTTCACCACCAGCCCGATGCCGTTGGCGTTCATGAAGCTAAATTCGTCCTGAATGAACGGGCCGCTGACGTGGCCATCAGGGATGGACCAGGCCAGATCGCGCAGCGCCGTGCGATACAAATCTGGGCTGCTTTTCTGGTCGGCTTCTTCGAATTGGGGGCGCAGCCGGTCGCGCAGCGCTTCCCAGTCGATGCCTTTGTAATCGGTGAAGGCGTATTCGTTTTTCAACTGGTCGATGAGCGCGTCGAAGGCGTCGGTGTAGCTAAGGGCGGAATAATCGTCCAGGGCCGCGCCTTCTGGCTCGCTGAGGTCGATGGCCTGATGGCGCGCCCGGTCGAAGACGAAGGGATCGGTGTCCATGTTGACTACCGTGTACCCTTGCGGCAGGGCGACGATGGGATCATCGGCGGTGAACAAGAGGCCATCGGGACCAAAGCCGCCGGGGAAGCCCTGCTGATCATCGGGAGCGTAAACCAGGTATTCGCCGCCGACCACTTCGCGGTCTTTGGCGGCGTCTTCGCTGATGCGCGTGGAGGCGTAGGCCGTGGACCAGCCGCCGCCGCTGAGGTCGCGCTCTTCCAGGTATGGGTCGCCGAAGGTATTGGTCCAGTAGGCGACGGCAAAGACCTGCACGCCGGTATCGGTTTCGCCGTCGTTGTCGACGTCGCGCAGGCTGCCTTGCGGCTCGATGGGCAGGGCGAGACTGTAGCTAAAGGGGGACTCGAAGAAATCAGAGGTGATCTGGCCTAACGCCTGGGATTCGACGGGCATGAGGAAATGCTGGTTGCGATCCACAAAGCCAGCCTGATCTTCCAAAATAACGACCGGCTCGGCGACGCCGAGGGTGAAGAAGGGGTTGGTGTAGGTGACGACGCCGGTGATGCTGACCACGCCGCCTTCGTCGTTGACGATGGGCGCGCGGGGGAATTGGGCGGTGGTGGGCTGGGCGGTTTCGGGTTCGCTGGTGGGTTCGGGCGGGGCGGCCGGTTCGTCGGTGGGTTGACTGGTGGGCACGGCCGTATCGGTGGGTTGGGGAACGGCCGTGGCCTCTGCGGGCGCGGTTTCCGTGGGCGCGGCGGTGGGGGCGGGCTGCTGCTGGCAGGCGGCCAAAAGCAGCAGGGCCATGAGGCTGAGCATGAAGAAATAAGTTCGTTTCATCGGTTTTGTCATCCTTTGTGTTGGGCCAGATTGGTCCAATCTTCAGGATTGGACCAATCTCGAGTCGAGGAGGGATTGTACTGGCAAATGTGGGCGAAGGGGAAGGGGGAACGGCCGTTTCTCACCCCTGCATCACGTTCTGTTTACAAGTTCTTAAGGTTGGGCCGCCGCCGCAGATTGGGCCAACCTTCTTCGATTGGGCCAATCTTTCTTCTCAATAAGGAGTGTACGTAGCCGCGGTTTCGAGGATACGTACCATCCCGTGCGAGCCATCAACTTCAACCCATTGTCCATCGTGCAGGATGTCGGTGGCGCCATCGACATTGGAAACGCAGGGCAGGCCATATTCCCGCGCAACGACGGCCCCATGTTGTAACGCGCCGCCAATTTCCAGAATGATGCCGCCGGCGTTGATGAACAAAGGGGTCCAGCCAGGATCGGTGGCGCGGGTGACCAGGATTTCGCCGGGAAGCAGCTTTTTTTCATCAGCGCTGCGCAGGATTTTGACTCGGCCGCGAACGAGGCCTGGGGAGATTGCCACGCCGACCAACTCGCCTTCGGCCGCTTTGGGACGTGGTGGGTAATAGATTTTGCCGCGCGAGTCGATGACGCGGGCGACGAGGTGGCTTTGCTTGATCCGCTTGATGAGCTGGGTGCGTTCCTGGGCGAGCGCTCGTAAATCCAGTGTGGGATTGGCGAGGGCCTGGTCGATGTCGTCGATGGTGAGGTCGAAGATTTGGGAGGGGTGGTCTAAACGGCCGTTCTCCGCCAACGTTTCCCCAACCTCCAGCGCCCGCCTCCTAAACATCGCCACGATTTTAACCACATAATGTTTGCTTGTTTCTCGATACCCGCCCAGTGTAACCCACGTTCTGTAATAGCTGTCGAACGCTTTCGCCTGGCGCTTTCCCATTTGCCCGGCTTTCTCGCGCAGCGCCAGATAAGCGGCTTGGCGTTTGGCTTGTGCCGCCAGGAAAACTGCCTGGGCGTCCTCATGGTTATCGAAGGCCAGGGCCATTTGTTTCAACTGGGCAAATAGTAGGGCTGGTTGTTCATACGGCCGTGGCGTCGCCACGTCAATTTCTCGTGGACATCTCGCCCCAAATTCGGCCATAAATTTGTCCCAGGCTTGCAGAAATTCCGGGTCTAATGTTCGTTGTTCCAGGTGTGTGACGAAGGTTTCTGCAGATGTGTGTGTTTTGATGGTTTCAGAGGCGGCTAATGCAACCATGGCGGCGCCCATAACGGCCGTGTTGTTTCCCGGTAACGACGTGCCCAGACTCAGGAGATGGGCATTCACTTCCTCAGACGCTTCCGCCGCAAACATTTTCTTGAGGCGCATTTGCGCCAACTGCGGCGCGAAAACGATGGGAATGCCATAGTCAACAAAGAAAAAATTCAACAACTCGGTCAGGTTGACCGCTTGCTGCGCCAATGACAGGTTGTTGTCCATGACGTTTGCAAAGCGCTGCAAATGGTCCGACAAATTTTTTTCGTATTGCCGCAAAAATAACTCCGGCCTTATGGACGCCTTCACGATTGGCATCATGAATGGGGCAATTTTTAGCGGCATTTTGCGTTTGTTGGCTACCAATTTTGGCGGCAATTTTTCGGGCAGATATGGGCCGAGGTCGATGCTGTCCAGAATGCCCATCACACCGGCATCCCCCATGCTTCCTGGGGCCAAAGCCCCATTCCGCCCCATCATTTTTAGGGAATGGGACAAGTTCATGTAATATCGGCCGCCAGCGGTAAACGTGATGCCCTCCACACCGCCTATGTCTCCGCCCAAAGATGCCCCCATCACCTTTAAAATATACCGCACCAGATCGATCCCTAAAACCGACAATGGCTTCTCTACCCCTTGCTCAATGAGCGTCGAATCGGCATAAAGGTATTTGGGGCTGCCAGGAGGCGTTAGCATTTCATCGGCTAGCGGAAGATAGGTGGTGATTGGACGAACTTGCAAGAGGTAAATTTTCTCATCGCCAATGGCCCATTCAATATCTACTGGTTTGTTTTGTTGCGCTTCTATGCTTGCCACCAGAGTGGCGAGGTCCAATACCTGCGCGGGGGTCAGGCAGGGCTGCTGGTCAGGCTCGCGTGTGGTTTGGGTAGTGCCTCCATTTGCGAGGAGGGTGACGGCCGTTTCTTTTTTGCCGATTTGCGTTTCGATGATTTGATGGCTAATTTTGTCGATTACAAACAAATCAGGCTGGACTTCACCGGCGACGACTGATTCGCCGAGGCCATAATTTGCATTGATGACGATCTCGTCGTAACAATTGTTCAGGGGGTTGAGGGAGAAGGCCACGCCGGCGCTGTCAGCATCAATTTGCTGCTGCACGATGACGGCAATACGCGGCTGCTGAATGGGAAGCCCTTGTTCTTTTTTGTAGACAAAAACTCGCTCGTTCAGGCAAGAGGCAAAGGAGCGCCGAATGGCGGCTTGCAGGTTTTGGGGCGTCACGCCCAGCGTGGATTCATAACTGCCGGCAAATGAAGCCCCTTCCAGATCTTCTTCCGGGGAGGATGAGCGAACGGCAAACAAAGCGGCCTGGTTGGCTGCTTGAAAAGCGGCAAACGCTTTGTCTAGCTCGGTTTGCTGCCGCTCTGTGTATTCAAGCGTGAGGCATTGCGCCTTGATTGCGCGTGTTGCCGGTCCTAATTCCTCTGGCTGGCCCTGGCGTATCCGCTGCATTTCGGGGGTGGCTTGCAGCGTTGTCAGCCACGGTTCAAAAAATTTTACAGTCAGTACAAACCCAGGCGGCACAGGCATGTTTTGCCGGGTCATTTCGATTAGCGAGAGCGCTTTGCCGCCGACCTGATCGATTTTGGGCTGTGCCGTGGTTGTAGTTTTGAAGGGTAAAATCCATTCCATTGTCGAATCCTGTATAATTTTGTAATGAAGATGTATAATGAATACAAAATTTTAGGCACAATTTTATAATTGTCAATGGATATCAGTATAATAATTATAAACATTCAATGAATGATAGTTAGAAGCGAGCGGTTGAGGCTGTACTTTTTTTGGTGGGCACGGCGTTGAGGTTTTGGACGATTTGTTTCGACGCAGGGGTTCAGATCAGCCGGCAAAATTAGGCTGGTACATGATGCGCGGGACGGGGAACGGCCGTATCCACCGACCACCAAATCAAACAAAGGAACTCAAGAACGATGGATGGGTTTGCGCGACGAAAGGAACAAAGCAAAGAAGACATTCGGAAAGCAGCCTGGGAGCTGTTTGGCCAGTTTGGGGTCGAAAAGGTGAGCGTAAACGACATCGCGCGAAAAGCGAATGTTTCTCATGCCACAATCTATAACAACTTCGGCAGCAAAGAAGTGCTTGTTCGGGAATTTGTTACGGCCATGGTGGAACACCTTGTGGACAAAATCCAGGAAATATTGGCGCCGAATAAACAATTCGACCAAAAGATGACCGCTTTCTTTCAATTTATTTCCGAGATGTTGGTTGACAACAGGTCAATGGCTGAAAGTCCCATTTTCACCAGCAGCGTTGACCTGCAAAACGATCCCGATATCAGACAAATTCGTGAAGCGGCGCAGGAAAGAACAACCAATTTGCTGCTGGAACTCTTTGCTGAGGGCAAACAGCAGGGGCGGGTCAATCCGAATTTATCGGATGAAGTGTTGATCATCTATTTCAAGATGTTTATGGATATGTTTATTCGGCCAGAGCTGCACTATCCGTTCCGGCAAAATCCTCAGATGATCACGGATTTGGGCTGGCTGATGATGCATGGCCTTGGTAGAGTGGAAACGCCGTGAGTGTCAGGGCCCATCAGCTTGCGTTTGGCCTGGTGGCGGCTCAGTCCTGGCGGAAGCAGGCTGATTATCCTCCGGGTCTGTTTCGTGCTCCAGGTACAGGAACAATTCGGCGAGGGACGCAAACCCGCGCCGTTCCCCATTAGCCGGAAATTCTATCGAGGCCCGCCAGACGCGCCGGCCGCCATCATCTGTTTCCCATAGGCGCAGCAGGTAAGAGAGATACCGCGGCTTTTTCTTGTTCCGGCTCATGTTCTCCTCCACCCATTGGTCAGAAAAACTGGAGATTGAAACCGAAACGGCCCCAATCTCCAGTCTCCAAACCGGTCGCTTAGGGGACGATGTGCAGCAAACCGCCGCCGCCGATCCATAACGCGCCAAAGGGGTCTACTTTCAGGGAGGCAATGGTATTGGTGAGCAGGCCATCGGCAATTGTCATCCGGGTCCAATCGCTCCCATCGTCGGAGTAAAACAACCCGTTGGCCGTGCCGGCCCAGATACGGCCGTTTGGCGCAACCGCCAGTGTCGTCAGCCAATCCATATACTTTTCTTGCTGGAAATTGATCAGCACCTCAGGCTGCACGCCATCGTAGCGCACAATGCTCAAATTCGCGCCAACCAGCAGATTCCCGGCGGTGTCCAGGGCCAGCGCCCGCACATAAGGATGCGGCAAGCTGTTTTTGTCCAACGCCAGCGTCACCTGGCCATCGGCATACCGGGCTACCCCGTTGTCCAGGGCTATCCACATCGTCTCGCCGTCGGCCAGCAGGGCCATGACTTCGTTGCTGGGCAGCCCTTCGGCGGTGGTGAGCTGCATGGCGGTGGAGCCGTCGGCATTTAAGACGATGATGCCCTTGCCTTTTTTGCCGAACCAGGCGCGGTTTTGGGCATCGACGGCCACGCTGTCGTAAGAGTAGATCGTGTCGAACGACTGCCATGCGCCGTTCTGGTAGCGGCTGGCGTTGCCGTTGGTCATGGCGATCCAGGCGGAGCCATCTGGCGCGAAGGCGATGTCTTGCCCCCAATTGCCGCCTATTCCGGGGGTAGCTGCTTTGGTGTAGGTGGTCCAGAGCATGTCGGGGAAGGCGGGGTCCAGTGTCTGGATTCCGGCCGTTGTGCCCAGCCACAAGAGGCCGTCTGGGGCGATGGCCAGGGCGTCCACGCTGTTGCTAAGCAGCATGTCGGTTTCATTGATGAAGGGCACGGCCGTTCCCGCCGTCTCATCAAACAGATAAACCCCTTTGTTGGTGCCAAACAACGGCCGTCCCTGCTCATCTAGCGTGAGGGCCAGAATGGCCTCGTTGTCCGGGGTGGGGAATTCAACCGCACATGCCTCGGTGCGCGGATCGAAGTGGCACAACCTGCCGCCGCCCATGGCGGCCTGCGCCAGCCACAACGTGCCGTCGGCGGCCAGTTCAATCTCGTTGATGTCTGCCAACACGTCATAGAAGGTCCATTGTCCGCCGCTATAGCGCATCAACCCGGTGGAGCCGCCGACCCACAACGTGCTGTCAGGGGCAAAGGCCAGCGAATAGGCGCGTTCATCGGGCATGCCGGAGGCGGCGTTGTGAATGGTCACCTGCCCGGCGCTGATTTGCGACAGGCCGTTGTACCCGGAGGCTACCCAGATGTCGCTGCCGTTGACGGCCGTGTCAAATACCTGATTCCAGGACAGGCCGTTGTCTTTGGTGTAGCGGACAAAATCGCCGGTGGTTAAATCCAGCACGCCCAGCCCGCTGTAGCCAATGAGCAGCCGCCCATTGGCCTGATCACAAAACAAACGGTCGATCTGGCTGGTGGTGATGAAGCTGTCGGCTGGGGTGACCGGCGGCGCTTCCCATTCGCCTTTGTACGGGTCAAACTGGCTCAAGCCGGCCATTGTGCCAACAAGGACGCGCGGCTCGCCATTCGCTAATTTACAGGTGGTGATAGCGTAAGCGTTTACGTGGCTCATGCCTTGCAGCGGCGTGGCGGCGGAGAATCGCGGTGTGTAGGGGTCGGAATCGCCATCCAGCAGCCCCTGCCCGGTGGTCAGGTCCCAGGCGACCATGCCGCCGAGGGTGGCGGCGTAAGCCCAATCGCCCGCGACAACCAGGTCGCGCACGGTGTTGCTGTTGACGTAGCTGTACGAACCAGGTTCCAGGCTGGAGGTTGGCGGTGGGATGATGGGGTCGAAGAAGGTCACGGCCGTTAACAAACCCTCGAAATAAGGTTCCACCGCTGCCCACTGTTCGGCCGGCGCGCCGATGAGCAAGGTGAACTGCTGCGTTGGCGTAACCATCAGCAGCGCCACGCGCCCCTGCATCGCTTTGCCATTGTTGTCGCCGGTAATGTCGGCCGCCAGACCGTTCAGCCCGGCCAGGGTAATGGGTTCTGCCGGTCCGACGGTCATGGGTGTGCCACTTTTAAGCAGCTCATACAGCGCTTCGTTGGTCGTTTCGGCGGTTAGGCCGCCCAGCAGCAGGACCATTGGCCCCACGTCGGGGTCCGCGCCGGGAGCGAGCATGTTGGTCATGCCGGAAAAGGCCGTGACTTCGTAATCGGGGATGGGCTGGTAGGTGAAGCCGCCTTCTTCGTTCCGCGCGGGTTCGCCTAGCGGAAGGGAAACGGCCGTTGGCGCGGCTGTGGTAGGTTGGGGAACGGCCGTTGCTGCTGGCGCTTTTGTGGGGTCAGCCGCCACGCTTGCGGAAATGGTGGCAGCTGAGACGGCCGTGGGTTGGGGAACGGCCGTTGCCTCTGCGGTTGGCTCCTCTTTGCCGCCGCACCCCATCAACCACACCAAACCTATGAGAAGAAAAATTAAACCAATGCGTCTAAAAATGAACATGTTTGGCTCCATTGTGTGTGTGTGGAGATTGGTCCAATCTGCCAGATTGGACCAATCTGCAAACCCCAACGATATTTACACACGAACCCTTTGGGCAATCGCTGCGCCGCCGGTTGGCGCACTGAACATTTGGGAAAACCCAGCAGGTCGGCTGTGTCCGGTCTGGTTTTGGTAGCCGATCACTTCGGCAGCGTCGGCAAGAACACTTCGTAGGCCGCCCGGTACAGGACCGAAAGACCCGTCGTTGTGCCCAGGCTCATGCCGGTGATGGTGTTGTTTTGCGCTGTGGTGCTGGTGGTGCGCAGCGCCTGACCCGCTGCCAGCGGCGCGGGCAGGGTGGCCGACCAGTTGCCGCTGGCGTTGGCGGTAACCACGGCCAGCGATTGCAGCGTTTCGGTGATGGCGTCGGTGTCGTCTAAGAATAGCTCGACGATGCAGTTAGGACATGGGCTGGCGGCGCCGGCTGTGCCGGTAACGGCCGTGCCGTCTATGTTTGTCACGGACGCCGGTTTAAAGTTGCGGAAGGCGTCGGGCAAACTTTTGGTGATCTGGATAGCGTCTTCTGGGCTGTTATTGCCTTCAATTTCCCCCCAGGGCGTCAACTTTTTAATCACATTGCCGCGCATTGTGTTGGCGTCGGACGTAGAAACCACCGGCGTGTCGTTGAGCGAAATAGCCGACAACCCCGGTTTAACGATGCGGTTGGTGGTGATCTGGTTAAACTCTGTGCCGCCCTGAAGGTAGATGCCGCGCCCGCAAACCCCAATTTCCGCATTGGCTGCATCCAGCCCAATTTTGTTGTTGCGGATAATGTGGTTGTCGCCGCTGACGCGGATGGTGTCGGCCTGAATGGTGGGAGGCAAAACGGCGATGCGTAATCCGGCAAAGGTATTGTTTTCGATGAGGTTGCCATTGCCGCTGATGCTGATGCCGCTGCCGCCCAACCAGTCCCACTGCAAACAGACCAGGTTGGGGTCGGTTTCTTTGTCGGGCACTGTGCCATTGGCAATGGTGCCGATGAAGTTGTTGGCGAAGGTGGTCGTGTTGCCGTTGATGGCCGCCGCTACGCCCGCCAGTCCGGTGAAAACGTTGTTCTGGATGACGTTGTTGCTGATGCTGGCGGCGACCGAAATGCCGGTGTTGCCGCTGCCATCATCCTCACCGCCGCCGCGCAGGACAATGTTCGTCCCGTCATCGCTGAGGCCAAACCAGTTGTTCTCGATGATGTTGCTGCTGGAATTGACGTAGATGTGGGTTTTGAACATTTGGAAACCCAGCCCGCGAATTTCGTTGGCGTTTTCAATGGCCGTGGAGCCGAGTTTTAACCCGTCGTTTTGGCCGGTTCCCGCACCGACGAGGATGATTTTGGGACCGGTGGTGCGACCGCCGGGCTGGGTGCTGCCGTCGATGATGATGCTGCCGTTGAGGTAGCGCAATGTAGCCAGGTCGGTGGAGATGCCAATGAACTGGATTTTCCAGATTTGCAGGGTGCTGTTGTAGCCCTCTTCGGCGGTGGCGGGGATGTTGAAGGCGATGAGGACCGGTCTTTGATTCGTGGGCAGATTGCGCGCCTGAATGACGGCGCGGCGCAGGGTGCAGGGCTGGGTGGCGCAGGTGGTGCTGTTGCTGGTATCCAGGTCTTTGCCGCTGTTGACGGTGATGGTGGTGACGGGGGTGGTGTCGGGGGCGGCCACGGCCGTTTTCGGCCACAAATTAGACGAAAACAGGGCAAAGAGTACGGCCGTACCCATTACCCCAAACAACAAGGCGCGTATCGCTTTCATGAAAATCTCCTTTTTGGTTGTTGGCGGACGGTTGGCACACGTTGGGCGGCTCCCACCTGTGCAAAACGCCAATTGTTTAATCTGACTGGGTTTCTGAGGCCCAACAGATACGAATAACGACTTTTGCAGTGTAGTTGTGCGTCGTCAAAAAATCGTCAAAGAAAACGGCGGATCGCTTTCTCTACCTGTGCACTTTTTAGAAATAGGACGCGGATTTTGGCGATGCGGCGGATAAACGCCGATTTTATACCGGTTTAGCCGCGAAAATCCGCTTTATCTGCGTTTATCTGCGTCCCATTCATAAATCTGCCGACAGTGTGGCTTTGTGGTTCGCCGTGAAACCGGTAAAATCTTGCAAGTGTATCGGTTGTGGTAAGGTGTTACAGATAGTGATAGGTGTCCAAGCTTCGCTCAAAATCACGTTATTTGCCTCGTTCCAGGTTGCTCTAAACGGCCGTTCCGTCACCGATTTTGCCACCGACAAAGCCCGCGCCCTGTTGGCTTATCTGGCCGTAGAGCGCCAGCACCCCCACCGCCGCGAAAGCCTGGCCGCCCTGCTGTGGCCCGACCAGCCCGACGCCCGCGCCCGGCAAAATTTGCGCCAGGCGCTCTCCAATTTGCGCCAGGCGCTGGGCGATACCGACGACACCCCAACCCCCTTCTTGTTGATCGACCGCCACGAAGTCCAATTAAATCCCCAGGCCGAAGTCTGGCTGGACGTGGCCGAATTTTCCGCTCTGGCCAACGCCTGTGATCATCATCGCCACCGCCAGATTGGCGAGTGCCTGCCCTGCTTGCAGCGGCAGGAAGCGCTGCTGGCGTTGTATCCCGGCGATTTTTTGGTCGGGTTTTCACTCAACGACAGCGCCGTATTTGAAGAGTGGGCGATGTTGAAGCGGGAATGGCTGCACTGCCAGGCGGTAGAAGCGCTGGCCCAATTGGCCGATTATTACGAGCGGCGCGGCGATATGGCCGCAGCCCGTCGTTTTGCGCAGCGGCAGGTGCGGCTGGAGCCGTGGCGCGAAGAAGCGCACCGCCAGTTGATGCGCTTGTTGGCTGCCGATGGCCAGCGCAGCGCGGCCCTGGCGCAGTTTGAAACCTGCCGCCGGGCATTGGCCCACGAGTTGGGCGTTGGGCCGACGGCCGAAACCATCAACCTGTATACGGCCGTCCGTGAAGGCGCTGCTTTGGCGGTGGCGGCCAAACATACGGCCGTTGCCGGGCTGCCCCAATCTCCCACGCCGTTTGTGGGGCGGGTGGCGGAAAGCGCGGAGCTGGCGGATTGGTTGGCCGACCCGGACGGCCGTCTCATTACCCTGGTGGGGCCGGGCGGTATTGGCAAAACCCGGTTAGCCATGCAAGCCGCCGAGGCTCAGATGGGGCTGTACCCGGACGGCGTGTATTGGATCGGGTTGGCGGCCGTCCACGCCGCCGCATTGATCATTCCCACCATCGCCCAGGCTGTGGGGCTGGCGTTGTATGGCAAGGAGCCGCCGGAAAGCCAACTGCTGGCCTTTTTACGTGAAAAACGGGCCTTGTTGGCGCTGGACAATGTGGAACACTTGCCGGAAGCGGCGGGGGTGATTGCCGCTGTGCTGCAGCAGGCGCCGCATGTGACCGTGATGGTTACATCCCGCGAGCGGCTGGCTTTGCGCGAGGAGTGGTTGTTTGCCGTGGAAGGGCTGGCGTTTGTAGCGACGGCCGTTGCCGCCAACGCCACTCCTCATGAAGCGGCGCAGTTGTTTGTGCAAAGTGTGCGGCGCGCAGACCGTAAATTTGCGCCCACGCCAACCGATTGGACGGCCGTGGCCGATATTTGCCGACTGGTGGAGGGGATGCCGCTGGCCTTAGAGTTGGCGGCGGCCTGGGTTCCTGATCTTAGCTGCGCCGACATTGCCCGCGGGTTGGCGGCTGATAGTGAACTGCTGACCGCTTCGTGGCAGAATGCGCCGGAGCGGCAGCGCAGCGTGCAGGCGACGTTTGAGCATTCGTGGGCGCTGCTGTCGGAGGACGAGCGTTTGTTTTTTGCGCGGCTGGCCGTTTTTCGCGGCGGGTTTGCCGGGCAGGCGGCGGCGCCAGTGGCCGGGGTGGCGGCGACGGCGCTGGCGCAGTTGGCGGCTAAATCGTTGGTGCGGCGGGTGGGCAACGGCCGTTACCAACTCCACGAACTTCTGCGCCAGTTTGGAGCCATCAAACTGGCAGCGTTGGTCGGAGAAACAGAGACGGTGGCTGCGCAACATGCAAACCATTACCTCGGTTTTCTAGCCGGGCAGGAACCTGCGCTGAAAGGCGCGGGCCAGGAAGAGGCGCTGGCCGCTATCTACCGCGATATTGCCAATGTGCGCCAGGCGTGGGATTGGGCAGTGGATGAGACGGCTGGACATAATTTGGCGGCGGCTGATTTGCTCCATACTGCTCTGGAAGCGCTTTTCCTGTTTTACGCGCTGCGCAGTTGGTACCAGGAAGGGGCAGGGGTGTTTGCGCGGGCGGAAACGGCCGTGTCCCCGGCCATTCCCAACGACCTGCTGCTGCGCGGCGAACTGTTGGCGCGGCAGGCGCGCTGCCTGGAATTTACCGCGCCGCCCGAGGAGGCCATCACCCTCTACGAGGCAAGTTTGGCTTGTTTCCGTGCGATCGGGGCGGAGCAGGCGGCGGCTTTGCCGCTGTATGGGCTGGGCTACATGGCTCATATTCGCGGCGATTATGAAGCCTCGCGGCGTTATTTTATCGAAAGCCTGACACGCTATCAGGCGGCCGGTAACCGGTGGGGCATGGCCAATGTGCACAGCAGCTTGTGCCTGACGTTGCGGCGGCAAGGCGCGTTTGCGGATGCCGGCCGGGCGGGGCGTGAAAGTCTGGTCATTCGCCGTGAAATTGGAGATTGGCGGGGGATCGCGTCGTCGCAGAATAATTTGGGGCTGATTTATTGCGCCTTGGGCGAGTATGCGGCGGCTGAGGCGGCGCTGCAGGAGTCGGTTGCCATTTGTCGGGAAATTGGGCATACGGTGGGCGTGGCCAATGCCCTGACGAGCCTGTGCCATGTGTTTGTGGATGCCAAAGCGTATGCCCGCGCGGCCGAAATGCAGCGTGAAGCGCAGGATTTATACCGTGAAGTGGGGGATTTGTGGGGTGTGGCGATTGCGTACAACAATTTAGGCCAGATTGCGCTGGAAGACGGCCGTCCCATGCAGGCGCAAACGCTTTTGCAGCAAGCGGCGCAAATTTACCGGGGCCTGGGCATCCAATCCAGCCTGGCGCATACGTTGAGTAACTTGGGCAAGACCAGCTACGAGCTGGGCGATGTGGCTGGGGCTGTGCGGTATTTGACGGAAGGGCTGGAAGTGGCGGCCGAGATTGGCGACCGCCCGATTATGCTGGAATTGTTGACGCGGATGGCGGTGCTGGGCGCGGAGCAGATGCGCGACGGCCGTTCGCTTCTGATCATGGCGTTTGCTTTGCAGCAGCCGGAACTGTTTGCCGAAACACGCAGCGCGGCTGTGGCCCAATTTGCGGCAATGCGGCAGGTGTTTACGGCAGAGGAAACGGCCGTGGGAGAATGGGAAGCCGGTCAATCCGATTTTCAGGCCATCACAATGATGGCGTTGGGCATGATGCGGCGGATGGCCGGGGGAGTTCGTGATTCGTAGTCCGTGAATCGTAGTCCGTGATTCAAAAGGGGCGGTTAAGGGTCTGTCGCTGTAGCTACTTGAATGATAAATTTCTCTCCGCGTTGTGATTTGCTGCTCGACTGATCGATCACAAATTGGATTTCGGTTTGGGCGGGGCAGACGGCCGTGGCCAAATCGGCGGTGTGTACGCCCAGACCGGTGTCTTGGGTGTGGGTTTGGTGCGTTGTTTGCCAGTTGTCGGTGGTCCAGTGGATAACGGCCGTGTTCAAAAGTTCCAAACGCAAAATTTTCCCGGCGGGAATGGCGCGGCGTTTATGATTGAAGCGCCAGGTTGTGAAGGGTGATGGGGACTTTCCTGCAACGTATCGTTTGACGGTTTGGGGCGGCATATCGAACAGAACGCCATCGGCCAGCGACCGGCACAATTTCACATATTCGGCGTGCGCCCAAACCAACGGCATTGCCGAGCCGGTGGCCCGGCCAAAGAAAAGTTCCTTTTCCGGTATATCCTCTGCATCCCAGATTTGTTCCGGCAGAAGGCCGCCGTCGTTGGCCAGAGCCGCCATCGTGGCCAACAGTTGGTGAGCGCGCTGGCCGTTTCCGGCGGCTAATTCGTAATGGCCGCGTTCCCCGGTTAGCAGCGGCCAGGGGCGGCCAATGCCGGCGCCGTCGAAAGGCTCGCCGGTTTCATGTTCGCCATACCCATCCTCGTTATAGCGCCGCCAGATGGGACCGGCAGGCAGGTCTGTTTTCAGCAGGGCATCAATCACTTTGACGGTGTTGCGGATGCGCGGATCTGTGGCTGACCGCAGGCCAAAACGCACCAGCGCCAACGCATCGGGGCTGATGATGTGTCCGGCCGGTTCCAGACTTTGCCCGGGCGGCCGGTTTTTGATGGGTACAAAACCGTCAACGGGCGAGGCGGCGTCGGCTGTTTCGGGCGGGGCGAGGCGCACATAATACCCATCCACGCCCACCTGTGCAGCCAGGCCCGTGCCGGTGACGTATGTCCAGCGTTCAATGTCTGCGTTCCAGGCGTCGGCTGTTTGGCGGAGGTAAACGGCCGTATCCCTCTCCCCGTTTCGCTCGGCCAGATCGGCGGCCACCAGCAGCCCGGCAATCTCCACGGCCAGCGTGAAGGGCGAATAGCCGGGGTCTTCTTCCCACCGATCTTGTTGGCTGACCGGTCCATGTTGCACCACAAATTGCGCCGCCTGGCGCGCCATCGGCCAGTAACGGTCCAGATCGGTTTCCGTTAAGGCCCCTTCCCGCAGCGCCAGGTCCACCAAGAGGATGGGGAAAGCAGTTTCGTCCATTTGCAGGCCGCTCCAGTAGGGCGACCCGTCCAGCCACATATTTTGCGGCCAATGGCCGTCGGCTTCTTGGGTGATGTGTAAAAATTCGAGGACCTGGCGTGTGTCGGCCAGCGCGCCGGCAGCCAGTAAGCCGCCGGCCGTTTCTACCAGATCGCGCGGCCAGACGAGGTGGTAGCCGCCTAAATCGTCGTCTCCTTTGGCAAAACCCCAGGGGATGGACAGGCTGGCAATGATGCCGCCGGGGAACCGTTTGCCGCCGTGGGTGCGCATTACGGCCGTGCTGATGCGGTAGAGTCCGTGCCCACTGTCAACCGCTTCGCCGACGGCCGGCAGACTGTCTTGCCAGGCTTGCCATTCGGCGATGGCGCTCTGGCGGGCGGCGGCGAAGCCGTCTAACAAGGCGGCGCGGGCGCGGTGTCCCGCTTCATCGGCGTTGAGGCCAAAACCGATCACCAGGTCGAAACGGCCGTTGCCCGCCCCCAGATCGATTTCGCCGGTCAGGGCCACATTGCCCTGCTCGGCCCGGTCATAGAACCAGGTCATCATTTTGTGCTGGCTCAAATCTTGCCAGCCATCGGACACGCCGACAAATCCGACCGAACGTCCGCGCCAGGGCATATCGGCGGCCAGCGCCAGCGCCTGCCCATCTCGTTGGGCAAAAAGCATGGGAATCCCTTTGTAGTTGCCCACCCAGGCGGTGTTGTCTGCGCCCCGATTGCCCAGGTGGGGCGCAAGCAGCACGTGGAGCCGGTATGTGCTCATGGGGCCGAGGGTGGGTGTGAACTGGGTGTGCTGCCAGACCACATCCCGCCGGGGGTCGGCCAGGATTTCTTTGGTGATGCGGTAACGGCCGTTCTGGCACGTATTGGTCAGCCGGTAAGCGGGCACGGCCGGCGCGAGAAAGGCGATGTCATGCTGGCAGTGGCGCTTTTCTTCGGAAAAGAAAGTGTCGCCATCGGTGACAATCAACCCCATGTCGCGTATGCAGGCGTGATCCAGGCGCGGATAATAAATTTCGTTGAAGATGCCGTGGCTGAGGCTGAACCAGACGCGGCTGGCGGGGTTCAGGGCCGTGCCCACGCCGCTTTTGGCGCTAGATGTCCAGCGCGGCGAGATTCCTGGCCAGCCGGGAGCCAGAGTGGTGGGTGAATTTGTCATGGGGAATGTTTTCCTTGCTCCATATGATTTTCAGGTTGATATTCATGTCTCTACTCCTGTCATCTATCTGGCAGCAATTCGCGCCAGAGTGTTGATAGGTTGGTGATCAGTTTACCTGGTTGTGGTCAAAGCATATCGGCGGAATGGTTCAACGGCCGTATGCCGTTTGCCGCAGGTTTTTAGCCACATGCCCGTCATTTGACGTAGAGCGCTCAAGACCCGAAGGGTTTTTCGGTGAAAGGCTGGCGGGTGGGCCATCAAACCTTTCGGGTCTCGCCGCTGCCGTTTTGCTGCCGGGCATACCGTTCATTGACCAATCGCGCCATTTGCCGCAGCGCGGGCGGCAGTTCGCGCACATACCCACGCCAGAACCCCTCGCCGCCGCCAGCCTGCGCCAGCGTCAACCAGACGGCCGGCAAACTGGCGTAACCTGGAAACACGATAAAGCGCGGTTCCCAGGTCGGGTTGAACTTTTCTTTGAAGGTATGCAGCCCTTGAAAGTTGTAAAACTGGTTGATGTGGTCGTAAACATAATGCATGGCTTTCTCGACCGTCGGGTCGTCGGCCGCTTCGCCAACGCCGGACAACGAACTTAAGCCCAAATTAAACGTATCGTAGCCCTGCTCTTTGCTCCACAGCAGCAAATTGCCAAACAGAAATTCCATCGTGCCGTTTTCTACTTCCTGCCGCCGGCGCATCAAATCAATACTGACCTCGCGGCGGGCATATTCGGGCACGATGTTGGCAAAGGCGGTCACCCGCCCGGTCTCATCGCGCACCACAATCACCGCGCTGCTGCCAATGTAGTCGTTGTCGAACCAGCCCAAGGAAAAGCGCATTTCTTTGCCGTGCATCATTACCAGCCACTCGTCGCTGACTTCGCGCAGTTCGTGCAGCAGGGTGTGGGTCAGGGGTGGCGGCACAATGTCGGCGCGGTAATTCAGGCGATTTAGTTTGTTGATGGGCGTGCGGAATGGTTTGCCTGTTTTGCCGTCGAGGGTGAAGCTGGGTAAATCCACGATGGCTTCATGGCCGGTGCGCACGGCGTCGAATCCAGCGGATTGATAGGCCGCCAGATTGTCGGGCAGGGTTTGGTAGAAGGCGGGCTGCCACCCTTGCCGGTGGCAAAAGTCGCGGAAGCCGGTGATGGCGGCGGCGGCGTCTTCTGGCGGACCGATGGGATCGCCCAGGGCTACGGCCGTTTTCGCCCGCGTCGCATAGCCCACCACCGAACCACCCGGACTGAACCAATAGGCTTTGTCATGGAAAAGCACAAACCGGGCCAGGGTGGAACGGCCGTAACGTTCCACAATCTGCCGCGCCCGTTCCCATTCCACCAGTGTGGCCGGATGACGTTGAATCACCGGGCGCAGCAGTTGGATTAGTCCATAAGCCAGCGATACGCCGCCCACCACATAGATCGAGGCCGCAAAATAGCGGCCAAACCCGGTGATGGGCTGCAAACCGGGGTCATAAAATTGGGTAAACATCACCACCGTTTGCCGCAGCGCCGCCCCCAGGCCAAAGTTGACGCTGTAATGACGGTCTAGCAGGTAAAAGCCGGTCGTGCCATAGACCAGGGTAAACGCCAGCGCGCTGATAATTGCCACCATGCCCCGCCGCAGCGAAGGGGGATCAGAGCGCGCCTGGAACTGTGCCCGCTGCCAGAACAGGTACACTGCCAGCAAAATTGCCAGCGTGGCTTCTTCGTAATCCAGACCTTTAACCATATGGCTGACGGCCGATACCAGCAGCACAATTAGCGTGCCTGCCCAGGCGGCCTGTTTGCGTTGGGTCAGGCCATAGGCCAATACAATCAGAGCAAAACCGGCGAGAACGGCCGTAACATTGCCGCCGCGTGTCACCGCCAGCGGCGAATAACGCTCCAAAACGGCCGCGCGATCAGCCAGCGCCGGCGTGGATGCCGACAACACGTTCAGCAGCCCCATCGCTCCGGTGAGGATGGCGATGAGCCGTACCTGACCCAACCGCGCCAGCCCGCGCTGCGGCGGCGTAAATACTGGCAGCCGCCGCAGCAGCGCAAAGCCCAGTAAAAACGGAATCCAAAACGTTAGTCCACGAAAGGCGAGTGTGATGATGGTGGCTTCGGCCACTGGCAGCCCCAGCGAGGTGTACACCAAGGGCATCAACCCTTCAACCACGCCGATGCCGTTGGGGGTGGGCGAGACAATCCAAAAGAGCAGCGTCATGGAATAACCGGCGATGACCACGCCTGCGGGCGCAATGACGTTGAACGCCCGAAACAAAGCGCAGAGACTGGCGATATCCAGCGTATGAACCAGCAAAGCCACGGTTAGCACCAGCAGCATTTGTCTTGGCTGGGCGGTCATGGCGCGCGCCGAGGCGGCAAATTCATCGGCGTTGTGTTCGGCCCAACCGTCGCGCATCAACGTTGGATTGCGAAACCAGCCGCCCACGCGGTTGATGCCGCTTTGGACCTTTTGTAATAAGCGCAGCAGTCCCACGGGCCGCCACAGGCCCAATCCCAACAAGGCGGCGATGCCGCCGACGTACAAATACATGATGGCTCCGGTGGCGATTTCGTAGGGCAGCAGGTCGTGGCGCGTGAACAGGGAAATAAACGCGGTGGTAAGCAGCAGCAAAAAAGCGCCAAAGTCGGCGACGAGAACCAGCAGGGCGCCGACGGTGGCTTTGGCTCCGGATTGGCCGCGCCGCGCTGCTTCGTCGACGTAAAGCGCCACGCCGGCCGCGCCGCCGGATGGGGCGGTGGAATTGACGAAAACGGCGGCAAAGGTGAGGGGCAGCAGGTTGCGCCAGCGGGATTGGACGCCAACGGCCGTAAACGATACCTGATACAACAGCGCCGTCACCGCATAGTAGCCAATTTGCAAGATGGCCGCCAGGGCCACCCACTGCCAGCGCCCACTGCGCAGGGTTTGGGCCAGTTTTTCAATCTCGTTGTACCGGGCAATGAAGACCCAGCCAAAGGCGATGATCAAAACCCAGAGGAGAATGCGTCGTTTCATGGTGATTTAGATTCCGTTGCCTGGCTGCGGGGCTGGATTTCCTGCAAAACGGCCGTCACGATCACTGCTACCGGCACGGCGAAGAAAACGCCCAACATCCCGGCGGCTTTAGCGCCAAACAGCAGCGCCACCAGCACCCAGGCCGAACGCAGTCCCATCGTACGGCCGTAGAGCCAGGGAGCCAGCATATGGGCGACCACGTTAGACACAACCAGATTGAGCGCCACCACCCACAAGGCCAGCGCCGGGCTGATGGTGAGCGCACTGATCACCGCCAGCAGCAGCGCCAACAGACTGCCCAAATACGGCAGCAAGCCCAAAACCGCGCTGACGACGCCAATGGTCAGGGCAAACGGCACGTGCAGCAGCGCCAGACCCAGACCAAAGGCCAGGGCAAAAAACAAACTAACCACAAGCTGTGCCCACACCCAGCGTGTCAGTCGTTCCTGGATGCGCGTCAACATCTGACCTAAACGGGGTTGTTGGTCCGGCGGAAACCAAAAGACAAGACGGCCGTTCCACCCGGTGTCGGCGGTGAAGAAGTAAGCCAGAATGAGCAGCACAAACCCATTCACCAGCAGTCCGCCCAGGCCGGTCACCGTGCCGACGGCCGAGCTAAACAAAACGTTCATCTGCTGGGTCAGATTTTGCGCAATGGTATCTGCCGATGGCGCGATCTGGCTGAGGGGCGTGGTCGCCAACTGGGTCTGGATGTTTTTCCACAACTGCGGCGCGTTTTGCTGTACCTGGGCGACCTCTGCCTGCACCAACGGGACGAGCGAATTGCCCAACGCGGCCAGCCCCAGCAGCAAAGCAGCGTAAACGAGCAGGGTAGTGAGGGCGCGTGGGATGTGGTAGCGGGCGAGATAATCGGCAAACGGCCGTATTCCCAAGGCCAACAACAGCGCCCCCAACACCACAAACCCAATCTCCAACAGCGCCGCCGCCTGGCTGCCAACCAGCCAGACCAGCAAAATCAGCGCCGCCAGCGCCAGCCACGCCTGGATCGAAAGCCGATGGGTAAGTGTCATTGGATTCCTTTCATCAGTTTGGGCGGCGCTGCCTGCCGGCGACGCCCAAAATAGCGGATGATTGGCCAGGCTGCCGCCCCCAGGGGAAAAGCGATCAGGTGGGCGATGTCGGCCAACAACTTTAGTGTGCCGTCTTCACCAATCCCAAACGTTTGCCACACCGTGAGAACCAATCCGGCAAAAATGGCCGCCGCCAGCAGCCACCGCCAGCGCCGCCGCACGGGCAGCGCGGCCACGGCAAAACCCAGCGCCCCAAAATACCCAGCCGATGGCCCCACATCGCGGGACCACAGCAGCAGGCTGTCGCCATTAAAAACCAACCAGTGCAAGATTGGGTTGACAATGAGGCCCGTTGTGAGCAAAGTGGTCAAATGCACGCCCCAAAATACGGCAAAGGTTTGTTTGCTGCCGGTCAGGTATTCGGCTGCTCCCACCGCCAGCGAGACCATGCCGATGGCCTGCCAGAACACGCTGCCGCCCAGCGTCACCAGCGCGGAGGTGAACAAACGGCCCCAGCGCACTTCCCAAAAGTCGCGGGAGGCGAAGCCGAGTTGGGTGAGCCAGTCGGGTTCCAGACGGCTGGCGTGGCTGTTGGTGGTCAGGGCAACCAGCGCCAGTGTTAGCAGCAGGCCCAGGGTGATGGGGAAACGATGGAGAAATAAGCGCAATGATTTCATGATCGGGTCGGCGGCGATTTATGGAAATGCGATTGGAGATTGGTCCAATCGAAAATCGCCAATCGTAAATCGAAAACAGGGTATTTATTCTGCGTTTCTAAGAGTGTATAGGAGGGGGGAAACGGCCGTATCGGCCAGATGACCGTATCTATCTAAAACAAGCTAAGACAATTGACGTATGCTGGGGAAGATTGGACCAATCTTCTGAGATGGGACCCATCTAAACGCGCGGGTTATTCGTTCAGGTCGGCGATACCTTCGCGCAGGGCGTAGAGCGTGGCCTGCGTGCGGTTGGCCAGGTGGAGTTTGCCCAAAATGTTGCTGATATGCGTGCGCACGGTGCGCTCGCTGACAACCAGCAAATCGGCAATTTCCTGGTTGCTCAGGCCGCGAGCCACATGGCGCAATATCTCTTCCTCGCGTTCCGTTAGCGGTTCGTCGGTCATGGGGGCTTCGGGTTTGGGTGGTTTGTTGATTTCCTGAATGACTTTCAGGGCAATGTCCGGTGAAAGGGCGGATTTGCCTTCGTAGGTGTTGCGGATGGCGCGCACCAGTTCGCTGCCCTGGGCCTCTTTGAGCAAGTAGCCCAACGCTCCGGCTTTGATGGCCGCGAAGAGGGTGGCGTCGTCGCTGAAGCTGGTTAACATCATCACGCGGCTGTCTGGGCGTTGGGCCATGATCTCTACCAGGGCTTCCAGGCCGTTTTTAAGGGGCATCTTCATGTCCAGCAGAATCACGTCTGGCTGATAAATGGCTGCCCGCTGCACGGCTTCTGCGCCGTTTTTGGCCATGCCTACGACTTCCATGTCGTCTTCGGACTCGATGAGGGCTTGCAGCCCTCGGCGCACCACGTCGTGGTCGTCGGCCAGGAATACGCGGATTTTGGGGGTCATATTATTTGCTCCATGCCGGCGGTGGCTACCGATTTAGGGGCAGTACGGCCGTGATGGTTGTTCCTTTGCCGGGTGTTGTCTCGATTGTCAGGTCGCCATCTAGTTTTGCTGCCCGCTCTTGCATGCTGGTGAGGCCGAGGCCGCCGCCGGACACGGCCGTTTCCATTTCAAACCCCTGGCCATTGTCGGCGATGTGCAGGGTAACGGCCGTTGGCGTCTGGTTAATCGTCACGGTTACGGCCGTGGCGCGCGCATGTTTGAGCGCATTATTCAGGGCTTCAACTGTTATATGATATAGCGTTTCTTCCATTTCCGTGGCATAAAACTGGTAGCCGTTTACCACCAGCGTCTGATCGATACCGGCGCGGCCTTCAACGGCTTTGAGCCGTTGCTCCAGGGCGTGGATGAGACCTTCATTTTCCAGGGTGGACGGCCGTAATTTATGCACCAGCAGCCGCATTTCCTTCAACGCCTGACGACTGGCGTCCAACAATTCGTCCAGATACGCCAGCGCCTTTTCGATGTTACCGGCGCGCGCCTGTTTTTGGCCCGCTTCGGCAAAAAGAGTCGCGCTGTATAATGCCTGCGTTACCGAATCATGCAGCTCTCGCGCCAGCCGGTTGCGCTCGTCCAGAATGGCCAACTGCTCCGCCTGCTGCCGCAAGCGCGCGTTTTCAATGGTCATCCCCAACTGGTCTGCCAGTGACGACAGCAAAGCAATTTCGTCTTCCGCGTCGGCAAAAAAATCAGGCTCCGGGGTCAGAATGGTTAGAACCCCGAGGTTGCGCCCGGTTTTGCGGATGGGCAGACAAAGCGCCTGGCGGCTGTTGGTAAGCGGGGGCATGTTCAACAGGTAAGGGTCGTTTGGCAAATCAGCCAGAAGCAGGTGGGATTCTTGCCGCAGCGTTTGCTGGACGAGGGGATGGCTGAGGGGGATGTGGGTGTAGGCGGTTACGGCCGTTGCCGCCATCTGGAATTGAGCCGCCATCGTCATCTGCTGCTGGTCCCGATCAATCAGATGGACACAGCCGACGCTGCTGCGCGACGCCTGAAGCACACGCGTCAGGGCGCGTTCCAGCAAAACAGGCAGTTCCTCGATGTCGCTGCTAATTTCCAGCACGTCATACAGGGTGGCTAGCTGGTTTGTGCGCTCGGCCACGCGCTGCTCCAGCCGGTCATTGGCTTCGCGCAGCATTTTTTCCTTTGCCCGTAAGCTGGCCACCAAAATGTTCAACGACCGGGAAAGGCTGGCAATTTCATCCTGGCCGGGGAACGTGGGAATGACATGGTCTTGCCCATTTTCGTGTAATGCTTGCGCCACCTCGGCTATGATTTTCAGGGGTTTGGCGATGCGGCCGGCCGTTAGCCAGGCTATGACGATGAAAATCAAGGCGATCACCAGGCCAGACAGCCAGATTTGCCGCTCGAGTTGGACAATAAGATCGTTGGGGCTGAGGGGGTCGTTGGCGACCATTAACTCCAACGAGACGGTCAGAGCCACTGTGGAAACGATAACCGATAAAGCAAAGGTCAGGGCAATACGTGCCCGCAAACTGCGGCGCGGGTTTAATGTTTGCCACAGTGGTTTAAGTGTGTGAGGCAGCGATTGGGTCATGAAGTTCCTGTAAGAATAGGGCGCGGATGAGCACAGATAAGGCTACTTCCATTTTAAAAACAGTGAACGGCCGTTTTTTTCGTGCTGGTTTGCCTGCTCTACAACCAAAAATATACCGCTTCTTTTTTTATCTGGCGAACGGCTTTACAATAAGGTCCGACAAGATTGGGACTTAATTTGTTTCGATCGCCTTGCCTGCCCATAACCGCATGAGTATCACCCGCATTAACAACAGGCGTCCTACTTATTTGTCTTTGCACGTTGCAGACCTACACATCTTCGCTGTGTTGATTTGGAAGGGAATTCTATGAAACAGGTTTTTCTGCTCATAACAGCTTCCTTGTTTTGGCTGACCGGCTGCTTGAACGGCCGTGAACCCACACCGGTCACATCTTCTACGCTGGCTGACTGCCAGCTTGCGGGCGGGGTGGAGGCGCAGTGTGGCGCGCTGACGGTCTTGGAAAACCGGGATGGCCCGGCAGACGGCCGTACCATCGACATCCACTATGCAGTTATCCCGGCCACCAACAGCCTGCCGCAAGCCGACCCCATTTTTCTGCTCGCCGGAGGCCCGGGGCAGGCAGCTATGACTGTTTACCCGCGTATTTTGCCCGCCCTGCAAAAAATGAATCAGAGCCGGGATATTGTTCTGGTGGATCAACGCGGAACCGGCAAGTCGTCCCCGCTATCCTGCCCAAACGTCAACGACCTGCCGCTGGACAGCAGCCAGGACGTGGTCAGTGCTGCCTTGGAAAGCTGTCGCCAGGAATTATCTGCCACCCATGACCTGACCCAATACCACACCACCATTGCCATGACAGATCTGGACGAAGTACGCGCCGCGCTGGGTTATGACCAAATCAACCTGATTGGCACTTCTTACGGCACCCGGGCCGCTCTGGAATATATGCGCTTATTCCCGGAGCGCACGCGCAGCGTGGTGTTGAATGCTGTCGTGGGGCCAGAACTGGTGCTGCAACTGCAAGCGCCCCGCGACGGCCAGCGCGCCCTCGTGCTTTTCTTTGCCCGCTGCGCGGCTGACGCCGCCTGCCAGACCGCTTTTCCGGAGTTGGAGGCTGATTTTGCGGCGCTGGTGGCGCAGGCAGAAACCGGCGTCGACGTGCGGCTTGTCCATCCACTCAGCGGCGAAGTGATGGAGATTACGCTTAACCGGGATGAGTTCACGCAGAGCATTTTCACCATGCTCTACAGCACCGACATTGTCTCGCTGCTGCCACTGCTTATCCACAATGCGGCCGAGACCGGCGATTTTGCGCCGCTGTTGGTGCAAATGCTGGCAATTTCTGGCAGCGTGGGACTGGAACAAGGGATGTTTTATGCTGTGGCGTGCAATGAGGATGCAGCCTTTATTGATCTGGCGACGGCCGAGCAAATGCAGGCGGGGTCACAATTTAGCCTGAGGGCGGCCGATTTTGTGGCGACTTGCGCCAATTGGCCGCGCGCGGCTGTGCCAGAGGGATTACGACAGCCGGTAACGGCCGTTATCCCCACCTTGCTCCTCTCTGGCGCTGCCGACCCGATTACCCCGCCCCAATACGCCGAAGCGGTCGCCGCCGCCCTGCCGCAAAGCCTGCACCTGATCGTCCCCGATTACGGCCACGATGTTTTGCTGACGGGATGTATGCCCTTGGTGGTCGATGCCTTCATTGGCCGCGGCAGTGTGGATGGACTGGACACCAGCTGCCTGGCAGAAATACAAGCCCCGCCATTTTTTGTCAGCCCGGCGGGTCCGCCGCCGTAAAAATATCTGGGAGCGCAGGTCTATGGCCGGGCTAGGGGCAGGCCATCCGCGCTCCCGTTTAGGACCACGGATTGAATACTTTGCTAGAGATTGGAGATTAGAGATTGGTCCAATCTCCCGTCTCCAATCTCAGTTCCGTAAGTGATTTTGGACTCGTTCTTTTGTGAGGATTTTTATGATTGCAGTGACCAATCTATCGAAGGCGTTTGGCGCGGTGCAGGCGGTGCAGGCCGTTTCTTTTAGCGCGCCAAACGGCAAAATAACCGGACTGCTTGGCCCCAACGGAGCGGGTAAAAGCACCACCATGCGGCTGATTGCCGGGGTGTTGGAGCCGGATGAAGGCGGCGTAACTGTGGACGATCTGGATGCGTACCGGCAGCGGGTGGCGGCGCAGCAGCGCCTTGGCGTGCTGCCGGATAAACGGGGTGTGTATCAACGGCTGACATCGCGGGAAAATGTGCGGTATTACGGCCGTTTACACGGCCTGCGCGGCTCAGCTCTGGAGGCACGTATTGATGAGCTGATGGTTCTTCTGGAGATGGATGATATTGCCGACCGGATCACCGAAGGTTTCTCTACCGGCCAAAAAGTAAAGGTAGCCATCGCCCGCGCCCTGGTTCACAATCCGCCCAATATCATGTTGGACGAACCAACGGTCGGATTGGACGTGATGAGTACCCGCGCGATGCGCCAGGTGATTCGCCGCCTGCGCGATGCCGGGCAGACGGTTCTGTTTTCCAGCCATATCATGCAAGAAGTGGCTTCATTGTGCGACAACATTGTCATTATTGCGCACGGCCGTGTCGCGGCTCAGGGTTCGGCCGACGATTTACGCCAGCGCGCCGGTCAGCCGGATCTGGAAGAAGCATTTGTTCGGCTTATCGGCACCACGGAGGGCTTGGAATAATGCGCCCTAATTTTTGGAAACTGGTTGGCATTATCAGCCGGAAAGAGATGGTAGATAATTTACGCGATCGCCGCTCGGTGTTTAACGCCCTGCTCAGCGTGCTGCTCAATCCGCTGCTGTACATTGTGCTGTTTGGCTTCCTCAACCGTTCTTTCGTCGATCAGGTGGAGCAAACGCTGCAACTGCCGGTGGTAGGAGCGCAAAATGCGCCAAACCTGGTCGCCTTTTTGGACCAATACAACGTGGATATTTTGCCGCCGCCGGCTGATCCGCGCGCGGCGGTGCAAAATGGCGAGGTTGATGTTGTGCTGGTTATTCCGGACACCTATGCGGCTGCTTTTAGCCAGGGCGAACCGGCGTCGGTTGAGCTGATTCAGGACGAATCGAACCAGGGGACGAGCGTGGCTGGGCAGCGGGTAA
This sequence comes from Chloroflexota bacterium, assembly GCA_017993775.1. Lineage (GTDB taxonomy): Bacteria > Chloroflexota > Anaerolineae > Promineifilales > Promineifilaceae > Leptovillus. Next base: position 90,702 of record JAGOMA010000006.1, read on the forward strand.
AGAATTTGTTGGAACAGTACAGCGACCGGATGGCGGCGCTGCGGTTGTTGGCTCGGGGGATAAATCCGGCGGTGATGACGGCCGTGCCTGTCATTGCTGTGGATGTTTCGCCAGCTGCGCGTGGCGCATCGGGGACTGTGCTGGGGCTGCTGCCCATCATCATGCTCACGGCTGCTTTTCTGGGTGGATTTTACATGGTGGTAGACATGACTGCCGGGGAGCGGGAGCGCGAATCTTTGGAGCCGCTGTTGATCAATCCGGTTCCGCGGGCGGCGTTTGTACTTGGTAAGTATTTCACGGCGTTTGCTTTCACAATTCTGGCTACTGCTCTGGCGACGGTCCTCTTTTTGGTTTTGTTAGGCATTCCGGCGGTGCAATCGTTTACCGCCATTCAAGTGGATGTGAAAGGGTCGGCGATGGTGACGGCCGTTCTCGTTATCATCCCGGTCATCTTTATGGCTGTGGCCTTGCAAATGCTGATTGCTTCCTACACGCGCAACGTGAAAGAGGCGCAGACCTATACCCAGTTGCTTTCGCTGGCCGGTTTTATGCCGGCGCTTTTTCTGGCGATCTTGCCCATCAAGGCGCAGCCGTGGATGAACCTTGTGCCAACCATCACCCAAACTTTTATGATCAACAAGGTGATGCGCGGCGAGGCGCTGCCGGTTGGAGATGTGGTGATGGCAACGGCCGTTACTCTGCTGGTCGGGTTGGTGGCTTTGGCGGTGGCTATCCGGTTGTACAATCGGGAACGGATTGTGCTGATTGGGTGAGTGAACCAGGGGTATAGAGGGCAGTTTAATTTATATCCCATTGAAGAACAGGCTGGTTGAAGCGAATTAATGCAAAACGGCCGTTGCCCAGTTTCAGGCAACGGCCGTTTTTTATCCCAAGACAAAGGTCAGATCGCTGACCTTTATCTCTGCTGCGTACTAATTACGAATCATAAACGGTAAGAGAACCATATGCTTGACCGTTGTTTTTAGCGCAACGGAGGCATAGGAGCCGCTGTAGGTTTGGGAGGCGGCAGTGATCACGGCCGTGTCCGACCCACCGCTGGCGTTGGCCGGCGGGGTGACGATCACGTCAAAGGTCACACTTTCCTGGGGCGCTAAGGTCACGCTTAGGCCATAATCGCTGGCCCGACCGCCAAACAGTAGCCTTGTGTCCCAATTTGCCTGAACATTCAGGTCAAAGGTGTCGGTGAAATCGCCGGTATTGACAATAGAGACCGTGTACCGCGCGGTTTCAAACAGCGAGATGAGCTGCTCACTTGGGGTGGCATCAACAGACACATTGACCACCTGCATTTCAACCGGGATGACCAATGGAGCGTTGAAAGCGCCGCCGTAATAGATTTCGCCCAGATAGATGCCGGGGGTAACGGCCGTGGCGTCGAACACCACATCCACCGTCACCGACCCGTTCGCATTGACTGTGCCACTGTCCGGCAGTGCAAACAACCAGGGCGCATCCGGCGGCTGCAAACTGCAATCATAATTGTTTGAACTGGGATGAACAAAGCAAACTGCCAGTTCATCCGATAAAACGGCCTGATTGTATCCATATTGCAAACCTGTCTGCGGATCGCCCTGAATACCAATGGTTGCCCGGTCGCCGGTGAAATCGTTGAGCGATTTGTACTGGCTTAGGATGTTCCCATTTTCAAACAACACTACCTGGAAGGTCATACTCGATGATGGCCAACCGCTGGAATCGATATTCTCCCATTGGATAATTAATCGCCGGTGCGGTGCAATACCCTGAACTTCGTAATAGGTTTTGCTGGCGGCCGTGTAATTATGGCTGTCCCACAGCGGCGCGATATAAGCCTGTACGCCGTCATCTATGGTACTCGGAATGGGTTGGTTACCGGCGAAGGTGGGGTCAGGTTGCCGATCTTCAAAGTAAACCTGGCCGTAGGAGTGGATAGAAAGCTGGTTGTATTCCTGGCCATAGTAGCTGAAGTTGAAGGGGATCTCCAGCGGGGCATAGAAATCGTTGGCCCCGCTAAGGCCTAAACTCTGGCCGGTGGTGGAGATGTCGATCCAATTGTAGGTGACTGGGCTGCCGGGCACGTTGGAGTCGATGCACGAATAGCCGAAGGCATCGGCATCACCGCAGGAGGTGTATGGCACGGTTGGCAGCATGGTCAGGGACCAATCGGTATCCCGTACCGCAAAGTCGAAGGCCGAAGCGCCGGTATTGCTGATGGTGAAGCTCTTGGTTACGGTTGTGCCAACGGTGACGACTTCATTGAAGGCGGTCGGATCGTGGGCGATGTTGGCGATTTCGGGGACTAGATTGAAGTCTGTGGTGGTGGCGGCGTTGGAAACGGCCGTTACCGACGTTACCTGGCTCACAAACCCTCTCCGGCTCACCGTGATCGTGTATTCACCCGGCTGCACAGTCAGGTTGTAAGCGTCTTTGTTATGCACCAGCTTATCGAACCCATTGGGAGCGGTGATGTGCAAGGTAGCCGGTAACGCATCGCTCGTCGCGGCATCGGTGATACGGCCGTCTAGCGTAGCGCAATCCGTGCAGCCCAATGCCAGGCTGACAGGCATATCGGGGGGATTGTTGATAAAACCACCCTCAAACACCACGTCAGACAGAAAATCGCCGGTCGTTACCATACTTCGCAGGTCGAAGACAATATCAAACGTTGCCTGCATCCCCGCCGGAACAACAATTTCGTCTGTCGGTAAGGTGGCCCACCGTACTGCCTCAGAGGCGATAGACAACCCAGACAGGGAAGAAAAGCCCATGTCGCTAAGGTACTCTGCTGCGCCGGTAGTCACGTTAATCCGGTAGAATTTTTGGGTAAAGGGAAAAGTGTTGGGGTCGGTTGACGTGTAAAACAGTTGATTGGTAGCCGAATCCCAGGCCAGACCTTGGGTAAAGGTATTGGCGTCAAAACCCAGACTGCCGACCACTGTAACCTGCCCCGTTGTTGGATCGATGGTTACCAGAATGTCGTTGTCGATGTCGACACTGTACAAGGTTCCGTTGTCCGCAAAAGTCAGCGAATTGAGACACCCGCTGCCGGCAATAGGCACATTTTGTGAGGTTGCCGCCGTGTGGACATCAACGGCGTAGAGCGATTGCCCCATGTAGCAATTAAAGGCATGGAGGATGTACATGGTTTCGGTGACCGGATCATAGGCCATGCCATCGTAGACGCTGTAGGTAGAAATCATGGGCAGCGCGCCAACGATTCTCTTGCTGCCGGTGGCTGCGTCTAAGGCGATCAGTTTGCTTTCTTCAAAGGCGTACAACGTGGAGAAATCGTTCGCCCAGAAATCGCCGCCGCGCAAAGAGCCATGATCGATATGCTGCCCGCTGCTAAATATGTTGGTGGAATCATTCAGGTTAAACCAGCCCAAGGATCCGCCGATGCCTTCTTCGAGGATGCCATAGGCGGTAATGGCAAGGGGCGCGTCGGTGGTGTTCGGACTCTGTTCGTTGATGGCGGTCAGGGCAGCGTTGCGCACGGCGATGGGCACGTCGAAGTTGTCCATGCGCACGGTGAAGCGCATGGGAACGGTGCCGGTATTGGAGACGGTGACGGTTTTGGTCATCAGGTCGCCAATTTGAGCGTTGACGTCGATGTTCGCCGGGCTGTAGCTTAAGAAACTGGCCTGGGGAGTCAGGATGATGTCGGTGGTGACGGTTGTGGCAGACACGGCCGTTACCGTCGTCGTGGCATCCAGATAACCAGGAGCAGCGGCCGTCAGGGTGTATTCGCCAGCCGGAACAGTGACGTTGTAGGCGTCTACGCTTACCAGATGGATGTTCATGCCGTTGGCGCTGGTGATGGTGACATTGGCTTTAACGGCCGTGTTAAACCAGTCATCCAATATGGACCCATCAAGCACGCCGCAATCGGCGCAAGGTACGTGCATCAGCAAAGGCTGGGCGGTGACATTGTTTACAAATGAGCCGCTGAAGGCGACCGCGCCTTTGTAATCTTCCAGCGCATACAAACCGCGCGTATCAAAAACAACATCCGCATTCACCGAGCTGTTGGCCGGAATGGTGATCTGGTCAGGAACGGCCGTGGCCCATGGCAGCGGCGCCGAAGCAAAAGCAATCCAGGTAAAAGCAATTTCGCTAAAGTTGCCCGGCGCGGTGCTGCCCAACGACTCAACAAATGTCGTTTCGGCCGTTGCCAGGTCAATCGTATGCAGCTGCCCACCATCGTTATTCCAGGTGGTAATATACATTTGCTTTGTAACCGGATCCCAATCCATGCCGCCGTTGAAGTTTGTATACGGCAGCACCGGCCCAATGGCAGTAGCCTGCCGCGTGGTCTTATCGATGGTCAGGAGCTGTTGGCCCCAGGTATCGTGGGCATACATCGTGCCCTGATCATCAAACGCAATCGAATCAATTTCTAACTGATTCTGGCTGAGAATAGCGCCGAGCAGTGTCGTTTGGCCGGTGGTCACGTCGATGGTAAACAAGCTTTTTCCGCCGGTGCTAAAGAAATCGACGTAACTGCTCACCACGTACATTTGCTGCGTTGCGGGATCATACCCCATCGCGCTGTATTGCTCCCATCCAGGTGGTTGGGGCAATGTGCCCACGACGGTAACAGCGCCGCTGGTCGTATCAATTTTCAGCAGCTCATCATTCGACGCATCATAATCATTCAGATCGCCCAGGGCATAGACCACGGTGAAATCGTCGCCAAAGAAGTCGCCGCCGACCGAGCCGCCCTTAGCAAAACTGCCGAGGCTGGTCAGGGTTGCAGGATCCTGGCGGTTAAAATAAGCAATGGTGGGCTGCGGATCAAAGCTGGCATAAATGCCATAGACGCGATCCAACAAGGTGCTGTAAGGCGTCAGGCTCACGTCCACAGGTAGTGATCCGCTTGCCGTCAGGGTGATGGTGTGGGTAACAACATCACCCAGGGCTACGGTGTCTTCGATATTGGGCGGAGTGTAGCCCAATGACCCACCTTGCAGATTGGCATCCAGCGGCGTCGTTGCGCCATCATTGATGGTTACCTGCGTGGTGAAGCTGGCATAATGGACGGCCGTAACCGTGACGGTATACGTGCCGGTACGCAGATCGCCGCTGAAATTACCCAGCAAATCGGTTGTGAAGACTACTTGATTGCTTCCATCATCGGCCGTGACGGAGGCGTTTTTAATCGGCCAACTGTAATCGGTGTCGGTTACTGTGCCGGCCAACGAGCCGTACAAAACCCCATTGCTGCACCAATTTAAGGCGGTTGTCAGCACATCCTGACGATCGGCCAGAAGGTCGATGGCTTCGAAGGGGAAACCGAGGTAGGTGCTGCGGAAGGAACGGCCGTATACCGAAGACCCCGCTGTGTCGACTGCCTCGACAAAAGCCGGCTGGCCACTACCATTTAGCACAAGCCCTCTCGTGTCGGCATAGTATGGGTAAACCAGGTTATAAGGACCAAGTCCGCCATACACAACCCAATCCCCGGTTACATTTGCATACTCAGGGTATTTGGAAAAGTAGCTGCGCAACCCTAAGAATTGGCTGCGAAACGCGGTGATGGTATTCAGATAGCTGGGGCTGGACAAAAACAGGCAGTTGTCTTGAGGCAGCCATTGGCTCAACATTGCCTCAGTCGCCTCTGTGGGGCCAGCGCCGTATCTGGCTCCGGTGAACCAGATCACCATGCCGTAGGGGGCTAAATCCGCCGCGACGGGTAGGTTCAAGCCGGCGGATGTGTCCCAAATGTCGTAAGCCGTGCCCATCGCGTCCAGCGCATCGGTGTAAAAGGCGCGGACATCCGGGCCGTCGTCGTCATCGTCTACCAGCAGGACCATCGGCGAAACGGCCGTGGTGAAGCTGGATGTTGCCGAAACGGCGCTGCCGCAGCCATTGTCGGCCGTGACGCGCCAATAGTACAGTGTCCCGGCGGCCAAATAAGTGGAGGGCATCAGGGTGATATGGGTGGTGGTTTCGCTGTAAACCACGCTGGCAAAACCGCTGTCGGTGGCGATTTCCAGGGTGTATTCACCTGCGCCGGCTGCCGGTGTCCAGGTAAAGCTGGTGGTGACCGGAACGTTAACGGCCGTATCCGCTGGCGACGACAGCGTGAGACTGCCCGGAACGGCGCTGGCTAAATCCAGAGCAACTGTAGCGGTATGTACCTTGCTGCCTTCCGTGCCGACGATACCCAACGAATAACTGCCGGCCGTCGCCCCGCCTAAATTGGAAAGAGTCAGGGTGGTGGCGGCATTGGGGGTAACAGGGTTGGCGGCAAAGGCCGCATTGGCGCCGGCCGGCGCGCCGCTGACGCTGAGAGTGACGCTGTTGTTATACCCGCTTACCGAGGCCAGGTTCACGTCGTACACCGGGCTGTCGCTGGTGCAGACAGCCTGAGAAGCCGGCGTGGCGCTGATCACAAAATCGGCGGGGAAAGTCACTTTTTCAAAAAAGACATCCGGGTCTTGCACGGCGTTGGTCAGATTTCGGTCATCAGACCAGAAAATGTAGGCGCTGTCCGTGTCTTGGAATTGTTGATCGTAAAAGCCGTGATAACACGTGTCGATGGTGGGGTCCACAAACACAGGCGATTGGGCGTCGCTGATTTTGACGCTGGTTTCCCAGGTTTGTCCATTGTCGAACGAGGTGCGCATGAAGGTTTCAAACAAGTAATTGTTGGTCGGATCATTGCGCCGATCGTACCAGGTGGCCACGACACGGCCGTTTTCGTTCACGCTGATGGTGGGGAAAAACTGGTCGGTCAGGGTTACATCGTCATTCAGGCGAATTTCTGGTTCCCAGCTCGTTCCATTGTCCAGCGAGCGGCGGTAAAACACATCGACGACATCGCCAGCGTTGTAGCCATCGGGATCATAGGCGTAAACCATGTGCAGTACACCGTCGCTGCCGGTGGTAATTTGTGGCGGGGCCGGATAATACCCAATCCCTCCCAAAAGCCCGGGTTGATTGTATCCGCAAGTTGTCCCCGCATGACGCGGCATCACCGCATTGGTGATGGGCGAGGTGATAGGCGTAAAAGAGCCGCCGCCGTCGGTAGAACGCACCCCTTCGATTGAGTAGGTCCAATCGGCATCCCAGGGGAAGATGACTTTGTTCCAGGCAACAACCAGATCGCCATTGGGTCCAACTGTGAGCCATGGGGTTCTGGCTTTATAGTTGTAATCGATGCCGCTGCTGATGGTAATGCGGCTTTGCCAGACCAGACCGTCGTCGGAGGCGCTGAACTGAATGGCGTCGTATTCGCCGTACCAGACCAGATAGAGACGGCCGTAAAACGAACTGCTTGTGTTGTTATCCACGGCCATGATTGCCATGTCGTCTACGCCATAGTCGAGCCGCTTATCTAAAGTGGCCACAAAATCAAACGTCTGGCAGTCATCGGTGGATTGCCAGATGCCCACACCGTCTGATCCGCCAAGCAAAGCAGACAGGTAGAAGTTACCATCGCTTGCCCGCCAGACAAGGCTGGGATTGCCGTAATTGATCTTCGTGGCGTCGATGTGGTCTTTATCGTCGAAGGTGGCTCCGCCGTCGATGGACCGGCTGAACCCGATGTAGCCTGTGTTTTCAACCTGACCATGATAAGCGTCGATGTAGGCGGCGCAGACAGTGCCTGTCGTCTGGTTGATTGTGGTTGAGGTGGTGCTTTGAACACTCGCCTGGCCGCCATCTTTTGTTGGGTCATTGACGAGTACATCAACGGCCAACGCCTGTTGGATGACAGCCTGGTTGGTCACGGCCGTTGCCGTTTTCCCAATCTCCACCGTAACGCCGCATAAATTTTGCAGCCAGATGCGCGGCATCCCGCTGAGGGTCGATTCGGGGTCTGTTAGCTCGCTGCAAATTTCCGGCGGCGTCAGACGACCGGTTTGGTCATCGGCGCGTGTTACGCCAGATGAGGCCCAAAACAGCACGGCTGCCAGAGCAAGAACGGCCGTAGCAATAAAAATTCCTCGTTTCTTATGCATCCTTATTCTCCTTCTCTCTCTAAATCTGATCTAAAAACATAAATCGCCGGAAGGAAATTCTTCCGACGATCTATCGGTAAACAATTTATTTGGTTATCCGGGGCAGAAAAGTCTCGTAGACAATATCTTGCACATCCACCGTAACCGGCACGCGGACAAAAACGTCGGGCAGATCAGAAGCATTGCTATCCAAACAGAGAACTGCGGTATGTGGCCCATAAGCCAGGCCGTTTGTGTTGATCTGCAATTGGATGCCACTGCTGCCGCCGGCAGGGGTTGTGCCCTGCTGCGGGGTAACGGTTAGCCAGGGAATTTCTTGCGCGCCGCATTTTTCGCCAAAACCACGAATTAGCCAGTTTCCGGGCGCGCCAAAAGAATCTAAAAGGCCCCAGGAGGTATCGGCCGGAATCGTTGGCGGATCAGACGGAGCGCCAGCCTGGTACATGCCAATCCAGGAACGAACCCTGCTGGTAGATAAATCTACTGCGGCCGGATACCCGCTGCTGCCAATGGCGGCCGTGCGGTTAACGACGGCAATGAGCACATCGCCGGGGCCTGTCAGTTGGATCGGTTGGTCGAAGGTGTAGGTGGAAAAAGTCGTTCCATCGGCTGCCTGGACGGCCGCATTTTTTATCGCGCCTACAGGGTTGGCGCCTGTGTTGGGGTCGCCGTCGGCGTCTTCATATACATAGATGTCGACCAATTCGCCAACATTCACACCACTGAAGGCGAAATTGTCAAACAGCACCTGGACTTCGGTCAGGGAGAATGGGTAATCGGTTGACCGGGGTGTGAAGCGGTTGAGCCAGATGAATTGACGGCCGTAAGCCCCAAAATTTTCTTCCGGCGCGCCATCGTCTAATACCAGAGAGATGATCTGGCCGCCACTAATTTGATTGGGCGTGGTGGTGGGCAGCGTGGTTTCTGGCCGCGGCATCCAACGGAAGAGCGAGAAATCGCCCCAGGCGGTGAAGCTGGCGGGATTGGCCGCCGGTTCCTCGTTAGCGATGTCCAGGGTGATGCGGGAAACGGCCGTTTCCCGCGTAACCGACCACACCAGGTCAATATCACCGGGGTTGGCAATGGTTAGCGTATGCGTTTGGGCACTGTTTGGCGCCTGGATAACAGAAACGGCCGTGTCGCTCAATTGCAGGGCCGCAGCCCCGCGATAAATCACGTTCAGGTTAATGATGCCCACATTGTCCGGATGCGCGGCGTCCGCGCCCAGCGTTACGGAACCGTAAACACGTTCGCCAGGGACAATCTGCTCCTGCTGCCAATTGACGGTAACGTCAAACGGCTGCCCGGCCGGAATAAGCCCCGTTGGTCCGGCAGCCGTCACCTCGCCGGTATCATCGGCGGTCACGGCATATACCAGGTTCACCAGGTCGGGCGCGGCAGTCCCTTCACGCCAGTTTTGGACCAGAATCCACCAGACGCCTTCAGCCGGGGTGTTGATGTTGCAATATTCGATTGGGTAAGGCGTGGTGCTGTTGCACACCTGGGTGGCGGAGGAAGGAATTTCCCCCATTCCAACATACAAATCCACGTCCATCGCTGTGGATTCGGTGGTTTCGGCCACCAGGCGGGTCGCGCCGGCCGGAACCGTTACGGTAATGACGTGGGTTGCGCCGTCATTTAAGTTGTCGTAAGGGTTGTCAGGTGTTGGGTCTTCAAACAAAGTCGTCGTCAGAACGGTGCCTACAGCCAGACCCTTGGGAGTCAGGCTTAAATCGGCGATCTGCCGGGAAATGATGTTGACGGACACGCTGCCCGATTTGCTGGTCGTGTCATCGATCACTTTGTCGGCCATCAGCGAGCTGGTGGGGAGCAGAGCGATGGGGAAATGGGCTGCGGGAACCTGCGTGGAGTCTGGCTCTAAGGTAAAGCCGACAAAATGCCAGCCGCCGTCTGGCTCGAACCCTTCGACATTGGCCGTGACCGTGACGGTTTGCGTGGTTCCTGGCCCTAGTACGAACTGAACCGGGGTGATGGTGAGGTTGAGGCCATTGATTTGGGTGGTAACGGCCGTCCACGTCACCGTGTAAGCCAGCGTGCTGCGCACCGTGCGCTGCCAGGAGCATTCCGCCAGGCATTGCCCATTGGCCAGCGACGCGATATTTAAGGTTGATGGGTCGCCACCGCCATCCGGGTTGGCCGCCAGATAATTGGCCCGAACTTCGTTTAGCACCAAGCCCGCTTTGCTGGCGACAAACAAATCAATGCGTCCCGCGCCCATGTCAAATGCGTTGGCTGGCGTCAGGCTATCTTCTTTTAGATGGGTGTCATTGGCCGTGGTCATCAGCGCCGATTCGATTTCGGCGGGTGTCCAATCGGGGTGCAGCGCGACGAGCAAAGCGCCTGCCCCGGCCACATGCGGGCTGGACATAGACGTGCCGGCAATCGCCTGGAACAGTTCGCCGGTGGCCTGTCCATCGGCAAAGGCGGTTTGTCCGGCCAAAATTTGTACGCCAGGACCGGTCACGTTGGGCTTAACGTAGTTGCTGTCGCCCTGCAGCACCGGACCACGCGAACTGAATCCGGCCATTTCATCCACGGGAATGCGGGAGTCCGGCGCGTAGACAGCCTGGCTGCTGGTAAACGAGATGGTAACAGGGCTGTTCGCGGCAATGTGGCTGCGCAGGGCTGCGCCCACGTCGGCATTTACATGGACAGCGGGCAAAGTGAAATGATCTGTGCCCAGGTCGCCCTGGGTAGCGTTGGCGAGGATGATGCCGCCGGCGCCGCCTGCTTGGACGTTATCCCCTTTGGCCACACGGGCATTGACGCCGCGTTCGCATAACACGACTTGATGATTATTGAAGGTGCCGGGGCTGAAGGGGTTGAGGCATAAACGGCCGTTTACACCCGTCGAATCGGTGTAATTGGCCGCGTCTACAAATTCAAAATCGGTCACGCCGGCGGTCAATGTGGAGCCATATAACTGGATGGGCATCGTCAAACTGGGCGTCACCACAATGTCGCTGAGGAAGTGGCGGTTGCTGTTGCTGGCCCCCACGGTCGTTACCCAGGGCGCGTCGCCAGGAGAACCGAGTGTGGAGGGGCCGGGGCCGCTGTTACCGGCGGAAACGGCGGCGAATACGCCTGCTTCGCGGGCATTCATGAAGGCCAGCGCGGTTACATCTTGCCACGGATCGTTGCTGGGGCCGCCAATCGAATAATTGATGACGTCCACGCCATCGGCTACTGCTTTGTCAATGGCCGACAGCAGGTCGGAAGAAAGGCCGCCCCAGGGACCGAGCGCCTTGTAGGCGGCCACATAGGCTCGCGGCGCAATGCCGGAAACCGTGCCGCGCGGCACGCCCAGCATCGTGGCGTTAACGCCTTCATTGCCGGCCGTGGTAGAAGCCGTGTGAGTTCCATGACCGTTGTCATCGCGGGCGGAGTAAAAATCGCCGTTGTATTCGCCAACCGCGAGGACATAACCGGCTAAAAAGTGCTGCGCGCCAATTAACTTGTGGTTACAAACCAGGTAGTTTTGCCCGTCGCTGGGGGGTTGGCAAATGCCGCCCCAATAAGCAGGCGGCGCCGGATAGGTTCCGTTGTCGGCGAAGGACGGATGTTCCGGCCAGATGCCGGTGTCGATGACGCCGACGATGACGCCATCTCCTTTTGTGCCGGGGATGCCGCCGGTGGCCGTGCCATCCCAGAGGGCGGTGGCCCCAATGAAGGTGGGCGTGGCGTCGGTGGTGGGGAAATACCATTGGTCGCGGGTAACGGCCGTTACCCCTGGCATGTTGTTGGCGATTTCCGCCTCTTTCTCGCTGAGCTGCACGGCGACGCCGTTTAGGGCGGTGGTGTAATGGTAGAAAGCGTTGACGGGACGGCCGTACGTGCTGCTCATGGTGCGAAGCAGGTTGTTTTGTTTGGCCATCAGATAGGCGCGGTAAGTTGTGGCCGCGGCGCTGGCCATATCCAGCCGGTCGGCGCCTGTGGCTCTGGGGTTGGTGGCCGCCAGGCCCGTGACGCCCCCTTTATAGCTGGCCAGCGGCGCGTCGGCCAACGTGACAATGTAGGTATCTGGTTGGGGTAAATCGCGCAGGGCTTGTTTTAGGGGATTGCCAGTTCTGGGAGACGCGTCTGGGTCGGGCGTCTGAGGGCCGCCAGATTGAGAAATAGAAATCGGTTCGTCGAAGGCAATGGCTACGGCCGTTGCCGCCGCCAGAGCCAAAACCAGCGTGATAAAAATAAGCCATATTCGTCGTGTCATATTTTCCTTTCTGAAAGCGGTTGTAACTATGCAGACCCCAAGGGTTTGTTCCTGAGAATTTGGAATTAGTTGGGTAGCAAACCCTGGCGTCTTACCAGCGAAACCTGAGCAGACACAAGCAGTTTGCCATAAATTGTCTGCGTGCCATTTGCCACAGTCTGAAATTTGCCTGCTTACGTTAGCGAATCGGTAGCGATTTGGGTGATGTCCAATTGGTTTTTGAGAGCGCTTAGCAATCTTTCTGAAGATGTAAACCCATACCGTTCGCCGGTACGAGGGATTTCTAAGACAAAACGGGAAGCATTGTCCCTTGGCGCTTCACGATCTTCCCAACAGCGGACAATATACACACGATACGGGTGTTCTGATGTAGCCATACTTGTTTCAGCCATCTCCATCGAAAATTGGACACAGATTTATGCGGATGAACACGGGGAAGAATCCGTGAAATTTTGTGTTCATCCGTGTCTTTTTCATTTATGGTGTTGAGCCTGCGCTCATGTCGTCTCCTCTTGATTACAGTACAATAGCAACTCAACGCCGAACCAACGCCGATAGAACGCCGACCCAGCGTCGGTGCAGTGGTTTGGACAGAGCGATGGATGGCCCAGCGTATGAGCAAATTGTTTTTACACCTGTTAGGCACGCCACAAATTACGTTGGATGCGCAAACTCTCACGGAAATCCTGCCTCTGAAAGGGCAGGCGATTTTGGCTTACCTGGCGGTGACGGCGCAGCCTCAGACGCGGCTTTGGTTGGCTTCTATGCTTTGGCCGGATGTGGAAGACAGCCGGGCATTAAAAAACCTGCGCGATATTTTGCCGGTGCTGCGGGCTACGGTTGGCGAGCATTTGCTGATTACCCGGCAGACGTTGATGTTTAGTGGGGAACGGCCGTATTTCCTGGATGTAGAAGCTTTTCAGGCACGGCTGCAAATTGAGACGCAGTCACTCGAACAGCGCCGGGAAGTAATCGACCTGTACAAAGGTGAATTTTTAGCCGGTTTTTCCGTTCCCCAGGCCGGACCATTTGAAGAGTGGCAAATTATGTGGCGCGAACGGCTGCATGAGTTGGCGCTGCAGCAGATGGACTTGCTGGTTGAGCAAGCGATCCAGCAGCAAAAATGGGAGATGGGCCTGGAGCTTACCCAACGATTGCTCGAGCTGGAACCCTGGCGCGAATCGGCTCATTACCAACGCATGTTGTTGTTTGCTTTCACCAACAATCGAAGCGCCGCGCTGACCCAGTATGAGCTGTGCCGCCAAACCCTGGATGATGAATTCGGCATTCGGCCCACGCCGCAGACCCAACTGTTATATGAGCAGATTGTGTCTGGCGAAATTGGCAGATCGGCGTCGTCAACGGCCGGCGCTGTGCCTCGTTTGCACAATATACCTCGCTCCTTGACCCCGTTTTTTGGCCGCCAAAAAGAGTTGGCGCAGACGGTGCGATTGTTATGTAACCCTGATTACCCTCTGGTTACCATTATGGGGGAGGGTGGCATTGGCAAAACGCGGCTGGCCATTGCCGCCGCGCAACAAATCAGCGCTGATTTTAAGGATGGCGTCTGGTTTGTGCCGCTGTCTTCTGTCGAGGAGACATCTGAACCGCAAATGGCCGCAGATCATCTGGTTAGCGCTATCGATAACGCGCTTGGCTTAACAATTCCGCCTGGCATTTCGTCACCGTTTGCTTATGTACAAAATCAGCTTTATCGCCGCCACATATTGTTGATCCTGGATAATTTTGAGCATTTGATTGCCGGCAGGGCTGTTGTGTTGGATTTACTGGCCGCCTGCCCGAATCTGGCAGTTCTGGTTACGTCGCGCGAGCGTTTGAATGCTCAGGCGGAGGCTGTGATTCGTTTGCAGGGTTTGCCGGTTCCGGAAGATATGGCTGCGATTGATATGCCGGCGCTTATTACCATGAGTAGTTTGCAATTGTTCACCGAGCGAGCGAGCCGGATTACGCCAGATTTTATTTTGGACGACAACAATCTTGCCGATGTGGTTCGTATTTGCCAACTGGTGGAGGGCTTGCCGTTGGGTATTGAACTGGCGGCTGTGCTGACGCAATATCAATCTTGTGCGGACATTGTCCAGGCATTAACGGCAAATTATGATGCGCTAACTGCTTCGTGGCATGATCTGCCGTCGCGGCATCAAAGTTTGCAGGCGGTTTTTGAGTATTCCTGGCAGCGCTTATCGGTGGAGGATGCGTTGACGCTGGCGCAGTGTTCGGTTTTTCTGGGCGGGTTTGCGGCCACGGCCGTTCAGGCAGTTACCGGCGTTCCTTTTGCCCGTTTGGCGTCGTTGGCGCAAAAATCATTGTTACGGCCGTTGGGGAACGGCCGTTTCGACATGCATGAATTGATTCGTCACTTTGCCGCCGAAAAGCTGGCCCATTTGCAAACAGACGACACCCCCGTGCAAGCAGGCCATTGCGCCTATTTTGTCGATTTTCTGCACCAACGACAAGACCGATTGGAAAACGAAACGGCCGTGCTGCGCGAAATACAAACCGACATCAACAACATCCGCGCCGCCTGGCAGTGGGCGGTCCTTCAGCCGCAGACCGACGCCTTGCACAAAGCCGTAACCGGCTTGTCCCGATTCTACCGCCTGGTTGGCTTCTATCGTGAAGCCTTAGACGCATTCGCTCAAGCCATCAGCTCGCTCGAAAAAACCCCGCCCGCCCCCCCGATTCAATTCCTGCTCGGCCAGCTCTACGCCGAGCAATCTTACTTCGTGGGGCGCATCGTCAATCTAAACGAAGCCCTGCTTTTGGCTCAGAAAACGCTGCTCATCGGCCAGAACTTAAACGACACTTATTTGCAAACAGTCGGGCATGTGCATATAGCCGCCATTTTGTTTGAAGAAGGCAGCATTCTCAAGAGCGAAGAACACAGCCATCTGGGTTTAGCCCTGGCCGCAGGCAACGACAAGCTGCAACGACAACAGGCCAACGCCTTACGTAACCTTGGACGGATCGCCACCAATCGCGGCGCCCATGACGCTGCCCGGCAGTATTACCAGCAGGCATTAACGCTGGTGCAAAAGGTAGGCAGCCGTTCTGATGAGGCCTGGCTGCTTAACGAACTCGGCGCGGTCGATTGGCGGCAGGGGGAATATGAGGACGCCCAAACCTATCTGCATCAGGGTTTGGCCATCGTTCAGGCCATTGGCGATCGTCAAATCGAGGCCGACATCTTGAAAAATTTGGGCATCGTGGGCTGGTTCCAGGGGAAATCTGACCAAGCGCTTCCTTACTACGAGCGAAGCCTGACAATTTATAAGGAAATCGGGGATCGAACCGGAGAAAGCTCCATTCTGAATAACATGGGCCTGGTAGCCTGGAACCAGGCCGACTACGAGCAATCGGCCCGGTATTATGAACAAAGCCTGATGATCAAGCATGAGATTGGCGAACGCTCGAAGGCTGGAATAACCTATGGCAATTTGGGTATCGTCGCGCGTGCTCAGGGGAAGTACGAGCTGGCCATCCATTACCACGAGCAAAGTTTAGCCATCTCTCAGGAAGTTGGGGACCAGCTGGGCAATGCCCGAACCCTCAACAATTTGGGCGTCGTCGCCGCCAGCCTGGGTCAATATGAGCAGGCCATTGCCTATTACGAACAGAGCCTGGCCATTCGGCAGGGGATTGGCGACCAGGAAGGTGAAGGGAATACATTGGGTAATCTGGGGATTGTGGCCTATGCTCAGGGCCGCTACCCCCAGGCAGGGCGCTATCACCAACAAAGCCTGATCATTCGGCAGGAAATTGGCGACCGAGCGGGTGAATGTCTGGCGTTGACCAGCCTGGGCCTTACCCAAACGCGCCTTGGGCAGTTTGATCAGGCGGCCGGCAACTTGCAGGCTGCGATTGCCCTGAGCCGTGATCTGCACAACCATAATTTACTTGTGGAAGCCTTGACGATAAGGGCCGATTTATTGCTGGCGCAGAGCCAGCCGGCCGCGGCTCTGGAAACTTTGGCCGAAGTATTGGATTATTTGGATTCCGGCGGCAAATTTGACGGCACCGAGTATGACCTGCATAACCATCTTGTCTGTTACCGCGTTTTGCAGGCAAATGCAAACCAAGAGAGCCGAATGGTCCTGAAGATGGCCTATGATCAGATGCAGGAGCAAAAAAGCCAGATACAAGACGAGGATTTCCGACGCTCTTTCAGTGAAAACGTGCCCTGGCGCCAGGAAATCCTGGTTGCCTGGGAAAAGATGATGTCTGTCTGACGGTTTCTATGATTTAACTTGGGAAGATTGGACCATGCTTGGAGACGGGTCTAATCTCTGCCACGTAATTTTTAGACGGTTGCTTACTTTGAGGTCGCGCCCAGAACCTCTCTGATTTTTTTTGATAATTCTTGAAGGGAGAAGGGTTTTTGGATCCAGGGAACGGCCGTTTGCTGCAATGTTTGCAAACGCCCTTCCTCCAACGAATGGCCTGTCATGATCAGGACTTTAATTTCAGGATACAACAGTCGAACAGCTTTAGACAGTTCCAATCCATCCATGCCCGGCATTACCAAATCGGTCAGAATCAAGTTTATCATTTTTTCTGCGGACTTTAGAAGCGTCAGCGCGCCATTCGCCTCGGCTACGGATTTTACTTCATACCCCAGGCCCATTAGCACTTCGGCCACCGAAAGGCGCATGGCCAGATTGTCTTCCACCAGTAATATGCACTCTGTCCCAGTTATTTTTTTGTTGGTTGTGGTGGTAGACGGCCGTTTACCCGCCTGATCATCAATCAGCGGCAAATAAATATCAAAAACGGTTCCAGTTCCCACCCGGCTCTGCACATCAATAAACCCACTATGCTGTTTAATAATGCCATACACTTGAGCCAGCCCCAGGCCAGTGCCTTGCCCCACCTGCTTTGTGGTAAAAAACGGATCGAAAATGTGCGGTAGATTAGTTGGTTCGATGCCTGTGCCAGTATCAGAAACCGCCAGATGGACCCAATCTCCCTCCGCCATATCGGGCAAAGGCGATGATTCCGTCGCGGTTAATACCAGAGTGGACAAGGCAAACCGCAGCACACCGCCGTTTGGCATGGCGTCACGGGCATTGAGCGCTAAATTCATCAATGTTTGCTGCAAACGAGTTGGGTCTGCGTGCAACATGTATTCCGTCTGCGCATACTCCAACTTTAAAGAAATGCTCTCTGGCAGAGTATGCTCCAACAACTTCATGAATTCCTTGGTCATGGGCAGCAGGTCAACGGCCGTCTTTTCCATGTCAGACCGCCGGCTAAAGTCCAAAATTCGCGAAATCAAATTAGCCGCATGAAGCGCCTGATCATTAATTTGCCCCAAACGCTGCTTGTTCTTAGGCGAAATATCAGGCGCATCTTGCAAAATTTGCGTATAAAGCGTAATTACACCCATCACATTGTTAAAATCGTGGGCGATACCCGCTGCCAACTGCCCCACAGTAGCCAGCCTTTCCTGAGCTTGCTGATATCGCTGTGTGGTTCTTTGTTCGGTCACATCATCAATAACCAAAACCCAATTCTCCGCATCAAGCGCCTCTTGTAACGCACTGGCAATAATAACGAAGGTATGCCCGCCAGCCTGTACTTCATGCCATTTGCTGTTCGCTGGCAGCGCCAGCAGCTCAGACAACGGGTGATCCCCAAAACGCGTAATAGCCTCATCCCCTTTGCCCCCGGTCAGTTTAACCAAATTGTCCTCAGCGACAGGGTTGGCCAGCATCACACGCCCCAAACTATCCATGAAAAGAATACCTAAAGGCACCGTATCCATAATCCGCCGGATGCGCTGCGCCTGTTCTCGCACCTGGGTTAATAGGCGAATGCGATCATCGTCTGCGCGTTTGCGTTCGGTTATATCTTGTTTAATCGCGATGAAGCTGCTGATTGTGCCATCGGCACCCGGGAGAGGGGTAATGGTTTGCTCTTCGGTGTACAAACTGCCGTCTTTGCGGTGGTTAATCAATTCCCCATGCCAAACCTGGCCTGCCAGTATTGTTTCCCACATATTTTTGTAAAATGCCTCCTCGTGCATGCCAGACTTAATCAGCTCACGAGGGTTTTTACCTACGGCTTCGGCCTCTGCATAGCCAGTGAGGAATGTAAAAGCTGGATTAATCCACTGGATGTCCCCTTCCGTATTGGTAATCATGATGGCATTGGCGGCCGCTTCCAGCGCCGCGCCCTGCAAACGCAGCGCCGCCTCAGCTTGTTTGCGTTCGCGTAGCTCTTGTTCGAGCCTGAAAAACAAGTCGGCATTTTGCAATGCCACGGCAGCCAGACGAGCGAACTGGTTCATTACCTCGACAGCCTCTTGTTCAAATTGGGTGTCTACAGCCCCGTTTGCATGAGCCAGACCCAATACGCCGATCACCTTCGAATCTGATAGCAGCGGCACGCCAATGATGGCGTGAATCAGGTTTTTCGTAAAATCTTCAATACGCCCTGGCCAGTTATCGTAATCATTAATCACCAGGGGTTTCCCGGTTTGCCAAACAATGCCTGCCAGCCCTTCGCCGGGTTGGACAACAAATTTCAGAGATTCTTTCATCAGCCCTAGGCCAACTTTGGGGATAAGTTGGCCGGTATTCGGATCGATCAAATCCAAAAAACCATCTGAAGTGCCGACGATGCTGCCTGCGCGCTGGACGATATTCTTCAAGAGCTGATCCGTATCGAGTTCGGACACAAGGTCGATCGAGGTTTCTTGCAGAGATTGTAAATATTCATGCTGGCGGCGCAGTGTTGCTTGAGCCTTGACCCGCTCAGTGATGTTTTCATGAGCGACAACAACCTTCCGCTTTCCTAAATTAGAGCTGGGGAAAGGGGTCACTCGTTCTAAGAACCAATAATTATCTTCTGGGGAATGGCAGGGGTATTCTACCTCGAACATGGTGGAATCGCCGCGCATCACGGCCCGAATGCCGGCGCCTACATGAGCGGCAAACGCCGCATCTTTGCCTTTCGCGGCGTCACAAACAGCCAGATAATTGGTTCCGATGCCAACTTTGGCCAACTCACCGAAATTGGAAACGGCGTATTCTTCCCAAGATTTATTCACGGCGATGATCGCGCCCTTTTCGTCGAGAACACAGATGTTGGCGTTTAGGGAGTTGATCGTTGATTGGGCCAAGTGTTGCGAAGAACGGATCTCATCTTCCGCCAGCTTACGTTCGATGGCATAACGCAGCACGCGCGTCAGCAGACGGCTTTCTACGTGTCCTTTGACGAGGTAATCTTGCGCGCCAATGCTCACCGCTAGAAAGGCCGTTTCTTCATCATCCAGCCCCGTCAGCACAACGACGGGCATGCTGGGAGCGACCTGATGAAGGGTTACCAGTCCGTCAAGTCCTTTTACATCGGGTAATCCGAGATCAAGCAAAGCCACATCAAAATGTTTATTGACGATGTGGTCGAGAGCGGCGTCAAGCCGCTCGGCGTGAGCCACGACGAATCGTACACTTTCAGCCTCTTTTAGCAGTTCGCGAATGAGCCGTACGTCGCCCGGATTGTCTTCGATGAGCAGGATTTCGATGGTTGGTATTATCATGATTGTTCGGTTGGCGGCAGTTTGACAATGGTGAGCCAGAATCCTTCGATCTGCCCAATAATATCAATGAAGCGTTCCAGATCAACGGGTTTGGTGACATAGGCATTGGCATGGAGGTCATAACTTTTCAAGATGTCTTGTTCATCCTCCGATGTCGTCAGGACGATGACTGGAATGCGTTTCAGGTGAGAATCTGCTTTGATGTTGGCTAATATCTCGACGCCGTTCATCAACGGCAGATTCAAATCCAGTAAAATGACATCGGGACGTGGCGCATGAACATATTGCCCTTTTTGGCTAAGAAAATCAAGTGCTTCTAGCCCGTTTGTGGCGATGTACATCTCGTTATTCACTTTGCCTTCTCTCAAGGCTTCTTGTGTCAGGCGTATGTCACCAGGATTGTCTTCAACCAGTAGGATTTTTACCGGGTTTCCATTTAGTTGTGTTTTCATAGTTCTTCAGCAGGTTATCTCGCTTATTGTCTCCATGATTGAGTCAGGATTTGCCTAAGGATCCGTAGGTTTTTTACCTGGTAAGATTGGTCCAATCTCCCAGATTGGGCCAATCTGCAAACTCAAAAGTTAATGATGCACGAATCCTAAGTAAGGTCTTTAACACGATTTTCTTGCTTTGTGTCATGCTGAGGCCCCTGAAGCATCCCGTTCAGCTTGGGTGACCCGATCATGGGGATTCTTCGCTCTGCGGATTCCGCTCAAAATGGCATGTTCGCAGCATTCTCCTATCGTTTTAAAAAATGCAAAGCACGTGCTTTGTTACAAAAATAATTTTAAGTTTTGTTCGTGGAATTTGTAACTGCGGTATTCTCACCGCGTATTTCCCAGAACGTGGTAGGGATACCGCAGCTACGAGGGGTAAATTTCAAAAAACTTACCTTGCAAAGCACTCGTGAGGTCTTTGTTGGTATGCCAGGTTTTTGGGAAGCTGTTAATCGGCCTATGTGAATCGTTAGTTTTCTTCCTCTTGCTGAATGTCTGAGGGAATGGTGAAGTAGAAAGTGGTTCCCACGCCAGGTTGGGAATGGACCCATATTTTGCCGCCGTGCCGTTCCACAATTTTTTTGCAAATGGCTAACCCAATTCCTGTGCCGCCATAGTTGGCGCGGGTGTGCAGGCGCTGGAAAATGATGAAAATGCGCTCGGAGAATTGGGGGTCGAAGCCAATGCCGTTATCGCGTATGGAGAATTGCCACACACCATCTTGTTTCTGGACCCCAATATGAATTTGGGGGGGCGCTTCGCCGCGAAACTTGATGGCATTGCTGAGCAGGTTTTGGAATACCTGCACCAGTTGGCTGGCATCACCTGAGATTGTTGGCAGGGGATCGTGGCTGATTTGAGCGGCCGTTTCTTCGATGCTTGTTTCCAGGTTTGTCAGCACTTCTTCCAGGACAACATCTACCTCGATCGGCATGAATGGTTTGCCCCGGGTGCCTACTCGGGAGAAGGCGAGTAAATCCTGAATGAGTTGTTTCATGCGGTTGGCGCCATCGACAGCGTAACCGATAAATTCGTCGGCGTCGCTGTCTAGCTTGCCGCCGTAGCGGCGTTGGAGCAGTTGCAGGTAACTGGTGACCATTCGCAGGGGCTCTTGCAGATCATGCGAGGCTACGTACGCGAATTGTTGTAATTCGATATTTGATCGTTCGAGTTCGGCGAGGATGCGATTTAGTTCTGCCTCTGCGGTTTTGCGTTGGGTAATGTTTTCGATGTCGCTCACAAGGTAGAGCGGGTGATTGTCTGTATCGAGAAGTAAGATCCGATTTAAGCGAATCCATATAGTATCCCCGGTTTTGTGGGTGATCATGAGTTCCTGATTGTAAGAGGGTATCCTCCTTTCGGTGAGTTGCTGCATGTATTTGTTGCTTGGTTCTCTGAAATCCGGATGAGTGATATCCCACCAGTTTTTCTGCATCAATTCCTCTTCGTTGTACCCTGTCATCTCGCATAATGCCTGATTTATCTGGAGGAATTGTCCTTCGGGCGTCGCTAGTGCTCGACCAATTGCGGCAAGGTGAAACGCGGCGCGGAATCTTTCTTCGCTTTCGCGGAGTTTTCTTAATGTTTGCCTGCGGACTGTTACGTCCATGGCCATGCTGATAACGAGGCGACGGCCGTCTGGAAGTTGTCCCAGTGGTGATGAACTGAAATCCCACACCACCTGGTCGCCCGATTTGGTGATAATGGTAAATTCGCCTTCGTTCACTTTTGTCTGGCCTGCGTATAATTGCTCAATGTACGCTTTCGTTGTGGCCATTTCCTGGCCGTAAGCTTTTTGCGTCCAGGCTTCGATTGTGGCAATCTCTTCAATCGCATAGCCGGTGATTTCGCTCCAAGAATTACTGATATGCAGCACCTCGCCATCTTCAGCGTGCATCATGATGGGGAAGGGAGAATCTGTAATCGCCTGGCGGAACCGTTTTTCGCTTTGCCGTACATCTTCGGTTCGTTCGGCGACCCGCTGTTCCAGGGTCTGGTTGAGTTGTATGAGTTCTGCTTCGATTTGTTTTTGTTCTGTAATGTCTATGCCCGTGCCGATGACAAATTTGACTTGTCCCTGGGCATCGAGTTGGCAGGTGTTGGCCCAGGCAATCGCTCGCCGCTCGCCGCTTTTGGTAAGCCAGTAGTTTTCATGGGTGTTGGGAAAATCGCCAGCTTGCATTTGGTTGAAAACTTGCACGACGTTAGCTTTTTCTTCTTCCAGGAGCAAAAAATCCCAAAACGGCCGTCCCGCCACCTCGTCAAAGGAATATCCTGTCAGCGCTTCACACGCCCAGTTAAAGCGCATGATGCGCCCTTCGGTATCCAGTCCAATAATCAATGCCTGGGCTGTGTCCATGATAGCGTCGACGAAGCCGCGTTCTTCCATCAACGCTATCTCGGCTTCTTTTTGCGGTGTGATGTCGTAGGCGATCAACAAAGCGGCGTATTTTTGATCGTCGCCGTCACGAACAGGTTGGATGCGCGAGTTATACCAGCGCGTTTCACCAGCGACCACAGATGGCGCCTCGATAACAAGGTTGACCCTCTCAGAGATAGCCTGTTGTATGCTCTGTAATTGGCGTTCGGCGACCAGCGGCGGAAACAGATCGGCCATCGACTGACCGATAAAATCAGCTGGCTTGCCGCCAAGCTGCCGGGCCGCATTTGTGTTCAGAAATAGAAAAGTGCCGTCCTGCGTAATCGTCGAAATGGCTGCGTCTGCGCCTTCCACCACGGCGCGGTATTTTCTTTCGCTGTCTGTCAATGCCGCCTGAATTGTTTCCAGGCTGGCGGCCATTTGATTGAACCCATCGG
Source organism: Chloroflexota bacterium (assembly GCA_017993775.1). Taxonomy (GTDB): domain Bacteria; phylum Chloroflexota; class Anaerolineae; order Promineifilales; family Promineifilaceae; genus Leptovillus. The sequence continues at coordinate 113,772 of JAGOMA010000006.1, forward strand.
CCAGTGTGCCCAACTCGTCTTGCCGATCCACCTGCACCCGATGTTCCAGGTTGCCTGCTGACATGATTTGCGTGCCAGCAGTCAGCTGCCGCAGCGATTTTATCAATGAACGGGAAAAGAAGATCCCGGCACCGCTGGCGACGACAATGGCCACAATGCCCACCCACAGCATTTGTTGGCGCAGGCTGACAACAGGGGCGAACGCCTCTTCTTGATCGATTTCAGTCAGAATACACATGCGCAGATCGGAAATCCAGCGGTACGCTCCCAAAACAGGTACGCCACGGTAATCATTGTACATCGTCGTAGCGCTTGTTCCGGTTAAACAATCGTCAACGCCTGGCGAATTGACTATCGCTTGCAGCGGGGATGTGGATCTAAAGCGGCTCTCAGTTATCAAGAAACCAAATTGGTCCACCAGATACGTTTCTTCGGTTGCCGTTAGCTCACGCCCCTGGGCCATGATTCGTGCCATCTCCACCAGGTCCTGGTGGCCGATTAGGACTGCTATCAAGTCGCCATTCTTGCTCCTGATTGGCGTGCTGGTGTGCATCACAACGCCATTGTCTACCAGGGAATAGGCTGGCGTTTGGGTGTATGTCTGTTTTTGGCCTGCAATAAAATACTCTTCGTTTTCGCGGAAATAGCCTTCGAGGGTTTTATCTGTGGAAATTAAAATTTTTCCATCGCTGGGGTGGAGAATAGAGATGGTCAAAAACCCGCCGGATCCGATTAAGAGGGGCAAATGATCAATGTCGAGTTGTTCATGGGCCTGCTGGTAGGCGGGGTCATCGGGTTGGAGCGAGACTAAGGCCGCCGCATATTGTTTGACTAACGGCCGTTGCGCCAGTTTCTCCAGGTCTTGCTCATTATTGTGCAGCCAGCGTTCCAGCTCCGCCTGTTTAAGCAGCGTGGTCTTGTTCAGGTCTTCAAATACCTTTGCCTCAAGACTGCGCCGGCTGTTCTGAAACGCCAGCACCCCAACGCCTGCAGCGGTCAGGATGGAGATGGCAATAAACAGCCCCGCCAATTTACTAGAAAGGTTCATTCCCCTTCTCCAATCGACTTTTCCAGAAACTCCAACGTAAACACCGTAGACACATCTACTTCATTCGGCAGCATGCCTTGCGCCAGTAAAATGTCATGCATTTCCTGCCACTTAGTCTGATCCATCCAGCCAATCCTGGTGGTGCCGGATTGTATAAGCGGAATGCTGGCCATCATCCGCAGAGACTCCGCCGACAGGTCCGCCTGGTCGTTATACAGGGCCACCATTGGCCCAATGGCCTCCGGCTGGGTAATTGCAAAGGTCAACCCGTCACTGGTGGCTTTTACAACTCGTGTCACGACATCTGGCGATTCAGCCATAAACGCATCTGTGGTAAACAGCGTATCGGCGTAAAAATGCACCCCATAATTGTCCGGGTAGATCACATTGATTTCGTAACCGGCTTGCTGTAAATCCAAGGCCATGCCGGTTACAAATCCCCCCCAAATTGGAACCTCCCCCGAAGCGAACTGGGCAATATCGGAAGGCAGCTCAATGATCTGATAAGTGTCAGGTGGAACATTGATGAACGTCATCATGGCGTGCAGCGTCGGCAGCATGTCGAGCGTGGCGCGTATGGTTTTGCCCGCAAATTGCTGCGGCGACGTGATGCCTGTTTCCGCCAGGGCGAAAAACACCACCGGGTTGCGCTGGTAAATGGTGGCTACGGCTCGCACAGGCTTCCCCTGGGAACGCGCCAGCAAGATCACATCGGCGCCGGCGACGCCAAACTGCGCCTCGCCATCCAGAACCGCTGCAATGGGATCGGTACCCGGTCCCCCTTCAAGAAAGGTTGCCTCGACCCCTTCGGCGGCGAAATACCCTTCCTGATCGGCGGCGTAAAGGCCGCCAAACTGCGCGTTGTGGGTCCAGCGCAGTTTGATGGCTACCGGGATGGCCTGTTGGGTCTTGCTTTCCGCGGCGCAAGCTGCAAGATTTACCATCAGGAAAACTATGAGAAGCAGGCTTTTAATTGTAATCGCTCGTTTCAACACGCGTTTGTGTCCTTCCCGGTGTCCAGAATTAACGGCCGTTCGTTGTAGGCAGCTGGACAACTGTCAACCAAAACTCCTCGATAGAGCGCACAACTTTTATGAACTGGTCTAAATCCACCGGTTTGGTTACGTAGCAGTTGGCATGCATGTTGTATGAATCCAAAATATCTTGTTCGGAATCTGACGTCGTTAGTATAACAACTGGTATGGGTCTTAGTGCATCATCCCCCTTGATGGCCGCCAACACTTCTAGCCCGCTCATCCGCGGCAGGCTCAGGTCTAACATGATCAGGTCTGGCCTCGTCTGGTTGTCGGAATTTTTAAGGAGGTCTATGGCCTCGATACCGTCTGCCACAACGGACATCTGATTGAGGATTTTTCCCTCTTTTAGCGCTTCCATGGTTAAGCGCACGTCGCCTGGATTATCTTCTATTAACAGAATACTTATCGGTTGCATTTCCTGGCTCCTCAGAATTTAAACCAGAAGCGCCGCGAAAAAGCGGCTAGCTTTCTCTGTGCTTCTGCGTTCCTTGGGTCAATTGTGGTGGGTTCCATTTAGAAAATCCTGTAATGACGTTTGTGTAAAATTAGTGAGGTAAGAGAATGATAGTTCTCGTACAATCTTTTCTCCAACTGTCACTTTTTATTGGGGGCTGCTGGTTGCAGTGAGGCGATTGCTGCTGACGGCCGTTCACAAAAAGCTCGAATGGGTTATCAACCAACTTTTTGGCCTGAGCTAGAACGTGCGGAGAGCAGTTGGTGGGGAAAAGTAAGCTTTTGGCGGATGATTGAGATTTAAGAGGAAAAAGTTTGTTTGGTTTATGGCTACAGGCAAGAGCCAGACCGCTGTAGCCATTTATATCAGGGGCGTTGTGTGTTATTGGAAAATGAAGGTTTTGCCTCTGGATATCTGGTATACAAGCGACCGCCTGTGTTGTAGAGGTTTGCCTTGATACGCTTCCAGTTTTTGCCATATTCATCGGAATCAGTCCAGTACAAAGAGCGAGTTGCTATCTGTTTCCATGAATGCGTGAGTATATTTCTAATGCCGAAGTATACCACGAGATACCCCCAGTTTACGATAGTTGTGGGGTTGGGCCGCGGGTGTTTGGCAGGTTAGGGCATGGAGAGGTGGACGATGGTTTGCTTGTGCAGCCAGCTTTGGTCGCTGCCAATGATGATGCGGCCGGGAAATGCGCCATGGTCGGTTATCAGATCGAGTTGGGTTATTTCGCGGGGGATGTCGAACACGGCCGTATGCTCAAACCCGCCGCCGACTTCCATCATAGTGGTTAACGGCCGTCCTGCCAGGCCAGCCTCTGCCAGAGCTTGCTCCCCCTCTGGCGAGGGGTCGATACGCACGCCGCGCTCATCAATGAGGTAAACGGCCACCTCGTTCGCCCGCTGCCGGATCCCCCTGGCCCGGTTGCTGACTTGCAGCGTAACCAGATAAAAATCCCCGTGCGCCTGCGCTGCGCCAATGGCTGGCTGTTTTTCGACCCGCTCCACCGAAAGGCACCAATCATCAAAACAACGCACCTCGCGCATGGCCAAAACCCGCTGCGGACTGAACAAAGAAACGCTGGCCAATACCAACGCATACACGCCGAGAAAACTGACCAAGCCCCAGCTAAAACGGCGCAGCATCATCCACCGGCGGGTCACAAGCGACAGCAATATCCCCACTAAACCCAGCAAGACCACGACAACAGAAAAGAGCAAAACCAGATCGAATATATTCATCGTCTAGACCCTCCAAGCGCATTGCGTGTGAGTGGCCTGCTTGCCGGGCAAAAAACCTGTTACCACTTGCTGTACGATTCACTGTGTTTGCGGTACTCAATCATCTCTTCACCCAACAGTTTGTGTTCCAGGATAATATCGCTCACTTCCTCCAGCGCCGAAACCCAATTATACGCTTCTTCCAGCGTTTGCCCGATGGCAAAGCAGCCATGCCCGCGCTGCATAACAACTTTGTAGCCTTGCAGAGCGTTGGATACTTTTTCGGCCATCTCCTTGGAACCGGAGGCCAATTCCACAGTGACTACCGGAATTTTACGCAGCAGGTAAGAGCCTTCGTTGTCGATGGGGATGATCTCGTCGCGGCTCAGGCTGAGTACGATGGCCGTGCGTGGATGAGCGTGGACCACCGCCAGCGCCGACGTTTTTTCGTAGATGGCGCGGTGTACAATCAGCTCCGTGCTGGCGCGCACGATGCCGCTGTCTTTGCCTTTGAAGCTGGTTTCCACAAAGTCGGTGGGCTTAAGCCGCCCAAACTGCGCCCCGCGCCGCTTGATAATGATTTTGTCGCCCACGCGCACACTCATGTTGCCGCCGTGTGAACTGGTCATGCCGGTTACAAAAATGTCGCGCCCAATGTCGCGGAATTCTTCGTACAGTCGTTGATCTATCATGGTTTTTCTCGTGTCAGGTGATGGGTGATGCGGGATGCGTGAGATCCATCACGCATCTCGCATTACAAGAACCTCTAGGCTAATTTTGCTTCCAGAAGCGTATCTAATCCCAATTCTTTTAATTTTGCGGGCGTGGGCACGCCGTTTTTGTCCCAGCCACGGAAAGCGTAATACTCGGCCAGCATGGGGGCGAGTTTGACGGTGAAGCCTGCGCTGGGTCCGGTGGCGACGGGTTCGTTCAGCAGGCGGGCGGGAAGGGTGTCGTCGTCTTTGGTGAAGCCTTCGCGCAGGTTGTAGAGCCGTTCTAGGGTCCATACTCGTTCACCCACCATCATCAGGTCGTCGGCGGTGAAGTGTTGGCCGGTAACGGCCGTTAACGTCCTGGCAAAAAACTCTTCCGCCACCGCCATATTGGCAAACTTGCAGTAAACCAGACTGTCGATCACCGCCGCCGAATTTTGGTGCACGGAGACGATGCCGGCCTTGCCCTGCGTGGCAAAGCGGTCCAGCAAACGCGGCAATGACAATACCTCTGGTCCCAGCATATTGCCGGTTTCGTGGCAGCCGCCCCGGTTGCCCGTGGCAAAAACAAGTCCCTGCCCCTGCATTCCGCGCGGATCATAGGCCGGCAGTTCCAGCTTTTTCGCGCTCATAGAGAGTTCCGGCGCGCCATAGTTTAGCGCCAACCGGTAGCTGCCTTCGGCCATCTCGTCGCCCAGGCCGGTTCGGTAAGCGGTGTCCCGAATCAGGCCCAGCAGTTTTTCCGCCTGCCCAAACCCCAACTCGCTGTCCATCAGCCCTTTTTCGGCCAGTTCCATGGCGCAGCCGATGATGTTGCCCATGGAAATGGTGTCCAGTCCCAGGTCGTTGCACAGAAAGTTGGCCTCGGTAATCACATCCAGGTCGTCTATGCCGCACTGTGCGCCAAAGGCCCAGGCCGATTCATATTCCGGCCCTTCGCCTTCTTTGCCGCTGCTGGTTTTGCTGATGCGCGTACAGGTGATGGGGCAGGCCCAACACGCCTGGTTTTTAACCAGGATGGTGTCGGTGATGGCTTCGCCGCTGATGGCGTCGGCTTGTGCAAACTGGGATTGTTGGAAGTTGCGCGTAGGCAGTGCGCCAATCTCATTGACCACGTTCATGACAACGGCCGTGCCAAATTCCGGCAGCGCCTGCGAGGTAAGTGGGCTGGCTTTGAGCAGCTTGCCCGTTTCGTAGAGCATAAACTTGAACTGGTCGGGGTCGGCAGGCTGATTTTTCTCCATGCCTTCCACCACAATCGCCTTCAGGTTCTTGCTGCCCATCACTGCGCCGGCGCCGCCGCGCGCCAGGGCGCGTTCTTTGTCGTTCATGATGGCGGCGATGCGCACCAGATTTTCACCGGCCGGACCAATGCACAGGACATTGCGCTTGTGGCGATTTTGCCCCAGGGCTGCGGTTGTTTCAAACACGCTCTTGCCCCAGAGATGGGCGGCGTCTTGAATGGCAACCCCGTCCGGCGTGATTTCGATCATGACTGGACTGGCCGCCTTGCCGCGCACAATCAGGGCGTCATAGCCGGTGCGCTTGAACTGCATTCCCCACCAGCCGCCGCTGTTGGCATGTAGAATGGCGTCGGTGAGCGGACTTTTAGTGCTTACGTTGAAGCGGTTGCTTGTCTGTGAGGCGCTGGCGGTGATAGGGCCGGTGCTAAAGATCAGCACGTTTTCGGGGGAAAGGGGTTCTACGCCCGGTCCCACCAGATCCCACAACAGTCTTGCGCCCAGGCCGCGCCCACCCAAAAAGAGACGCGCCATGTCCTTGTCCAACGGCAATGTGTTGATACGGCCGTCGGTCAGGTTGATATCCAATATTTTTCCAGCCCAACCTTGCATAAGAATCTCCTATTGAAGTGTAGAGTGTAGAGGGCGTACTGAACACTGTTTACTGAACACATTTACTGATTTTAACCACCGGCGATGGGTGGGAAGACGGCGATCTGGTCCTGGTGGGAAACGGCCGTGTCCAACCCCTGCAGCAGTTCGCAATCACGGCCGTTGACCATGACGCGCACGTAGGGCTGCAAAGTATCACCGTCAAAAATTGCCTTCCGTAACGGCTCGTTTTCGCGGCAGAGGGCTGCCAGCGCTTCTCGCAAGGTCGCGCCGGTGCTTTCTTGTTCTGCGCCGCCGGCTTTCTGGCGCAGGCCGCCAAACAGCTTGATGATCATGCGCGGTCCGCTCCCAGATCGGACCCATTTCCCAGATTGGCCCAATCTTGCGCAGCGTTACGTGAGCGAAAAAGCCACTTCCAAATCGTGGATTTCGGCGTCGCCGATGGGTACGAGCTGGCCGAGAACGGCCGTGTCAATCAACGATCGCGCACTGAATTCCGCCACCTCCAACCGGTCAAAAGCGTTCAAAATGTCCGTGCCCACCGTCAGCACGCAGTCGTTTTGCACCAGCAGCACCGGCGTACTCAGAGAAACCGTTGCCGCCACGGTGTCGGCCTGGGTGTAGAGCGTCTTGAAGGGAATCAGCGGAATGTCGCGCAGCAGAATAAAACTCTCCGGGATGGTGCGCGAATCGAACCGCGAAGCCGTGATGGTGTAGGCGGTGGCGTTGGGACACTGCGCCGACATGACGCTGTGGATGTCTGGATGTTTGGCATAAATGGCTTCGTGCAGGCGCACGGCGCGGCTGGGCAGCTTGCCCGCCTCGCGTACGCCGTTACGCACCAGCACCACATCCGCAATGTCCAGCGTGCGCCGGTCCAGGCCCGTCGGCGTAATGAGAAAGCTGTTCGCGTCCAGCCGCGCCGAAACAACGCCTTCGGTGCTGATCATCAACTGCCGGTCATAGGCGCGGGCGACGATGTCTACAATTTGCTGGCGCAGCTCCCGTTCGCGGCTGCTGTGGGTCGTGGGCACAAATTCTGGCAGTAAATTGTGGCGATGGTCAAATAGGTTCAGCGACGGTTCGCTGAGGGTTTGCACCGAGCCTAGCACTTTGGCTCGAATGAGAGTGCGGGCGCAAAAGTCCAGCGTCTCCAGGCGGTGGAAGGCGTCGAGCAGGTTCGCGCCGCCCGCCGCCATGCCGTGATTTTCCAGGATGATGATGTTGTAACCTTCGGCGAAGGTGGCGGCGATGTTTTCGCCCAGCTTTTCGCTGCCGGGTAGGGCGTAGGGCGCATACCCCACCGGTCCGCACAGGCGGTTGGCCTGCGGAATGATGCGCGTGTCCGGCACTTCACGCACAATGCTAAAGGAGACCAGCGCCGGGGGATGGGCATGGACGATGGCCTGGAAATCGGGGCGCAGTTCGTAGATTTTCCGGTGAAAGGGATATTCAATGGATGGTTTGTGCGGCCCGATGATGGGTCCGTTTGCCTGCACGCACATGATGTCTTTGGGTGTCAGTGTGCCTTTGTCGATGCCGGAGGGGGTGATCCAGATGTCGCCGTTGTCGTCTTTGATGGACAGGTTGCCGCCGCTGAGGGTGGTCATGCCGTTGTGGTAAATGCGGTTCATAATGGCGACCAGTTGGTCGCGGGGGTGAAGGAGTTGAAAGTTCATAGTTGTTTGTTTGCGATTGGAGATTGGAGATTGGAGATTGTCGGTTGAATAAATCTCCAATCTCCAATCTCCAATCTCCTGTCTTGCCCTATGCGATAATTTTCTGGTAACGGCCGTACATTTCAGACCACACGGCCGTTTCTTGCGGTTCATAACGGGCTAATTCAGCCATGTCTGCGACGATGGCGCGCGCCTGGTTGAGGTCGGCGATTTCGCCCAGCGCAATGAACTGCACGCTGGCGTTGCCGATGACGGTAGCTTCAATCGGCCCCGTGATAACCGGCAGTCCGGTGGCATTGGCCGTCATCTGGTTGAGCAGTTTGTTTTGCGTGCCGCCGCCAACGATATGGATGACGCGAACGGGGTGGGGGGTAACGGCCGTTAACTGTTCCAGCGAAGCCCGGTAGGCCATAGCCAGGCTTTCCAGAATGACGCGCACGATTTCCCCCTTGTTTTGGGGAACCGGCTGGCCTGTTTGTCTGCAAAACGCTTGAATCCGTTCCGGCATGTCGCCGTGTTTAATAAAAAGCGGGTCGTTGACATTGATGAATGAACGGAACGGCGGGGCTGTTTGGGCCATTTCCACCAGTTCGCCATAAGAAAAAGGCTCGTTCTGCGCGGTCCAGGCGGCCCGGCTTTGCTGCAGCAGCCACAATCCCATCAAATTTTTCAGCAGGCGCACGGAGCCATACACGCCGCCTTCGTTGGTGACATTGGCGGCCAGAGCCGCAGCGGACAAAACCGGCTGCGGTAGTTCCAGCCCCAGCAGGCTCCAGGTGCCGCTGCTGATATAGGCAAAATCGGCCGTGGCTGCCGGCACCGCCGCCACCGCGCTGCCGGTGTCGTGGCAGGCAGGCGCGATGACCGGAATGCCGTCATATTGCCCCAGGCGTGTTCCTGATGGCACGATTTCCGGCAGGATGTGTTGGGGGATGCCAAGTTTGTGGAGCAAATCAACCGCCCACGCGCCGGTTTGGGGGTCCATCATCTGGGTGGTGGAGGCGATGCTGAATTCGCTTACCTTTTGCCCGGTCAGCCAGTAGTTGAGTAAATCGGGCGACAGCAGCAGCGTGTCGGCGATGTCTAGCTGGGGTGAGCGGCTTTCTACGAGGCTGATGAGCTGGTAAAGGGTGTTGATTTGCATGAACTGGACGCCGGTTTGGGCGAAGATTTCGGCGCGCGGTATTTTGTTGAGCACACGCGCCATCACGCCATCGGTACGGCCGTCACGGTAATGCACCGGATTGCCGATCAGATGCCCCTGTTTGTCCAGCAGGCCAAAATCGACGCCCCAGGTGTCGACGCCGATGCTGGCCGGATTTTGCGCCTTGCCTTTTTCGATGCCGATCTGGATGTCGCGCCACAGACGCAAAAAATCCCAATGCAGTGTGCCGTTGATGGTGACTGTGGTGTTGGGGAATCGGTGGAGTTCTTCCTGGGTGAAGGAACGGCCGTTAAACTTCACCGCCATCACCCGCCCGGATTCGGCCCCTAAATCCACTGAGAGAACGGTCTTGTCGCTCATGCGTACGCTCTTCCTTCCAAACTAAAATCGACCACCCAACTTGCTGACACTATAATAAATCACAATCAAACGAAAGGCAAATGAAAATAATTGAAAGTTGGTTGAAATTGATTTATAATGAGGCCGCAAAAGGAAAAGTCGCCCAAACAAGGAGTTAACGGATGGCAATGGAAGAAAGGCACGAACAAATCATTCAACTCATGTTGCAGCAGCAAATTGTTACAGTCACCGAGTTGAGCGAGCGCTTTTCCGTCTCTCCGGTAACCATTCGGAGCGATTTAAACCAGTTGGCCGAGAAGGGGAAAGTGGTGCGCACGCACGGCGGCGCGCGCCTGGGGGATGAACGCACCCGCCAGGAATATTCCATCAATATCCGCCAGCGCCTCAACGCCGCCGAAAAGCAGTGGATTGGCAAACTGGCGGCGTCGCTGGTCCAGTCGGGCGAGTCCATTTTGCTGGATGCCAGCACGACGGCGATTGCCGTGGGGCTGGCGCTTAAACAGCGCACGGATTTGGACAACGTGACCGTTATTACCACGGGCATTTGGACGGCGCTGGAAATGTTGGGCGCGGCCCACCTTGAAGTCGTATTGACGGGCGGCCGGGTGCGCAGTTCTACCGGCTCTATTGCCGGGTTGATCGCCAATGATGTGTTGAGCCGCTTTCATTTTCATAAAGCATTTTTGGGCGGGTGGGGGCTTACTTTGGAGGGCGGTTTGATGGATTCGCCCTTGATCGAGGTTGAAATTAAACAAACGGTTATCCCGCGCTGCCAGGAAGTGATCGCGGTGGTGGATGGCAGTAAATTTGGACGGCCGTCGCTGGCGACCATTGTGCCCTTGTTGGCAATCTCTAAAATTGTGACTAATGAAGGAACGCCTGCACAACTCATCGCCGCCATGCGTGCGCAAGGCGTTCAAATTCTTATCGCTGAAGAAGGTTAAACTGTCGGGGGCATTGCTGAACGGCCGTAGACTTTTGTAGCTCGTCAGCCGTGGATAGTATTACCCAAACTGGCCAACCGACCAGGGCGCAGCCTCTCCGGTTGCCGGGTGTGGCGGGGCCGATTGGCTATTATACTGGGAGCATGAACCTCTTTTTGTATATCCGGGCGCGGAATTGGCCGGCGACGGGTGGGAGACAGCAATATGAACGCTAAAAGCGGGCGACGAAGCAGACGCGTGGTGGGGCTATTAGTCGGTCTGCTGTTGGTCTTGTGCGTGGCCGGAACGGCCGTTACCTTCATCACCAACCGCCGTTTGCCCACCGACCAGATGCACACAGCACAGCTAACAGACCTGGATAAAGCCCGTCTGGCCGAGATTTTACACCTGCGCGAAACGCTGGGAAATGCATCCTGGCCGGGTTTGGGTGACGCCGATATTCCAATTATTGTGTATAACGGCGCTTACGCTTTTTTGATCGGGCTGGCCGACCCGCCGCCCGGTTGGCGCACCGTGCCGCAAGAGACGCCATACGGCGCGCCCTGGCAGCCGGTGGCCGATGACCTGTTCCAGGGCCAGACATATTATCGCGCGCCGCTGCCGGCTGACGGCCGTACGCCCCAGGCATTCACAGTACTGGTGGGCGACCGCTGGACAGCCTCCCTCCATACGCGCTCGGCGATGCGCGTGACACTGGCCTATCAGTTTCGGGATATGCTGCCGGGCGGCATCCGCGAGATGCTGCCATATGCGCTGGCGGCCGATCTCTTTGTGCGTAACAGCGACAGTTATATCGCGGCCATGCTGCACGAATCATTTCATGCGTATCAGGGCATGGCGGTCCCAGGGCGGCTGGCGGCCGCCGAGTGGGCCAATATCCGCCACCAGGAAGATTATCCCCATGACGACGAGGCCTTTGTGGCGGATTGGCAGGTAGAGCTGGATTTGTTGATGGCTGCGGTGCGGGCGGAGGATAAGGCGGAAACGGCCGTTCTGGCGCAGCAATTCCTGGATCAGCGGGCGGCGCGGCGCGCAGCCGCCAATCTATCCGCTCCGCTGGTTGATTATGAGCGTCAGCGGGAATGGGCCGAAGGGCTGGCTCTCTACAATGAATTGAATATCCTGCGCCAGGCGGGGTCCGCCGACGATTATCAACCGGCAGCCGGGATGGCCGAGGACCCGGAGTTTGACGGCTACCGGACTTTTGCCGCGCGTTGGCGGCAAGAAGTTAGCCAGATTGGGCGTATGGCCGGGAATGAGGGGGACGGCCGTTTCTATTACAGCGGCATGGCTCAGGCAACTTTGTTAGACCGCTTGCTGCCAGACTGGAAAGCGCAGATTTTTGCCGAAGGCGTATTTTTGGAAGATTTACTGGCAACGGCCGTGGCGCACCAATCCTAACCTCTCGCGGGGAAGCCGACGGATCATCAGCGCCGCCGTTTGGTGAACAGATCCAGCATCACAGCCAAAATGAGAACCACGCCTTTGATGATCTGCTGGTAAAACGACTGCACGCCCATTAAATTCAGGCCATTGGAGAGGATACCGAGAATAAATGCGCCCATCACTGTGCCGGTTACGCTGCCAACGCCGCCAAATAAACTAATCCCGCCCAACACAGGCGCAGCGATAGCGTCCAATTCCCAGCCAGCGGCAGCGTTTGGCTGCGCCGACCACAGACGAGCCGCCAGCAAGATGCCGCCCAGGGCGGCCGTCAACCCGCTGATCACGTAGACGCCTAAGGTGATGCGCGCTGTTTTGATACCGGCCAAACGGCTGATTTCTTCGTTGCCGCCGGTGGCGTAGACGTACATGCCAAACCGCGTATAGCGCAAAGCGATGAAGGCGAGAATGAAGACCAGGATCATAAAAATGACCGGCAGGGGCACGCCCATAACCTCGCCGTTGCCCAGAAATATAAACCGCTCATCAATACCGGAAATGGGACGGCCGTCTGTGTAAACCAGCGTCAGCCCACGCGCCACAGCCAGCATTGCCAGCGTGGCCACAAAGGGGGGCATCTTGCCCCTCACAATCAACAATCCATTGACCAATCCCAATAAGCCGCCGCCGCCCAGGGCCAGCGTGATGGCGGTATACGTGCCTAGCTCCTGACGCACAGCCAATCCGGCGGCCAACGCCCCACTTAAAGCCATCACCGATCCAACGGACAGGTCAATGCCGGCTGTCAAAATGGTAAATGTCATGCCAATGGCCACAATGGCGATAATGGAAGTTTGCAAAGCAATGTTGACCAGGTTGGAAGCGGTGAGAAATTTTTCGGAGCCAAGCGCAAATATGGCGGCAATGCCGACCAAAATAATGAAGACGCTGTAACGGCGCAAGAGTTCAACAAATGGGGACGGGGTGTGATTATTCGACGACATTTTCTACTCCGCCGGTAGCGGCAACCATAATTCGGTCTTGGGTGGCTTCGTCGCGGCTTAATTCGCCGGTGATGCGGCCCTCATGCATGACCAGAATGCGGTCGCTGACGCCCAGCACTTCCGGCAGTTCGGACGAGATCATCAAAACCCCGACACCTTGTTCGGCTAGTTGGCGCATGAGGGCATGGATTTCGGCTTTTGCGCCGACGTCTACGCCGCGCGTTGGCTCATCGAGGATGAGAATACGCGGCGAAAGGGTTAACCAGCGGGCGATAATCACTTTTTGCTGGTTGCCGCCGGATAAGTTGCGTATGTTTTGGCGTAGGTTGGGCGTGCGCACGTCTAATTTTTCCACGAATTTTTGCGCCAATCCGTTGGCCTTTTTGTTGTCTACAAATCCGGCGTTGGTGACAAGCCCCATGCCGCTCATGGTGATATTTTCGCGCACGGCCATATTCAGAAATAAGCCTTGAAGTTTGCGGTCTTCGGGCACAAAGCCAAGTCCGTGTTGGATGGCTTGTTTGGGCGAGCGGATTTTGCTGGGCTGGCCGGCGAGTTTGATGTGGCCGCTGGTGGCGGGGCGAATGCCGAATAGGGTTTCGGCCAGGGCCGTGCGCCCGGCGCCAATGAGGCCGGCGATGCCCAGGATTTCGCCGCCATGGAGTTGGAAGGAGACGTTTTTCAGTTCACGGCCGTCGCCCAAATCGCTCACTTCTAAGACCAGGTCGCGTTGTTCGGTGGGGTGGTAGGGGTAGATGTCGCCTAGTTCGCGGCCGACCATCAATTCGACAATTTTGTCGCGGGTGAGGTCGGCGGTGGGGCGGGTGTCGATGTGACGGCCGTCGCGCAGCACCGTCACCTTATCCGTAATTTCAAACACCTCTTCCAGCCGGTGAGAAATAAACACAATCGCCACTCCCTGCGCTTTCAGCGCGCGCATCATGGTAAACAGCACCTCCGTTTCCACATCTGTCAGCGATGAGGTCGGCTCGTCCATGGCGATGAGGTCGGCTTGCAGCGAAAGCGCTTTGGCAACTTCGACCATTTGCTGTTGGGCAATGCTTAGTTCCCGCGCTTCGGCCCGGGGTTTCACGTCCAGGCTCAGCCGCTCCAGCAGTTCTTGCGTTTGGGCGTACAGCGCTTTCCAATTAATAAATCCGGGGATTGGCCCCTGGGGTTCGCGCCCCAGAAAGATGTTTTGTCCCACGGTGAGGTAGGGCAGCAGCGATAATTCCTGATGGATCATGCTGATGCCCAGGGTTTGGGAGTCGGCAGGGCTGGCGATGGTGACGGGACGGCCGTGCCAGGCGATTTGCCCGCTGTCGGGCCGGTAAGCGCCGGTAAGAATTTTCATGAGGGTGCTTTTACCGGCCCCATTTTCGCCGACCAGGGCATGGATTTCGCCGCGCGCCACCTCAAAATGAACCTCTTGCAGCGCCTTGACGCCCGGAAAGGACTTGGAAATGCCCGACATGCGCAGAATGGGAGTGGTTTCAGACATAGTTTGGATCGATTAGAAATTAGAGATTGGAGGTGGCAACATTGCCCATCTCCAATCTCCAATCTCTCATGGGTATAGGATTACGGTGTTACCAGGGAAAGGTCAACCGGGATGTAAGCGTCTACAGTGCCGCCGGTGAGGTAGGTTACGGCCGTTTCCAGACCCAACTGTCCCATCAGAGCGGGCTGCTGCGCTACGGTTGCCGCCAGATCGCCGGCATTTACGGCCGTTACGGCATCATCCACAGCGTCAAACCCGACAAACACAATGTCTCCGGCGCGGCCGGCGGCTTTCGCCGCTTCAATCGCGCCCAAAATCATCTCGTCGTTGTGGGCAAATACGCCATTGATTTCCGGCTCAGCTTGCAGAATATTCTCGAACACGCTCAGACCCTCGGCGCGGTTAAAATTGGCCGTCTGCTTGGCGATGATTTCTATGCCGTAGCAGTCGCTGGCGATGTATTCATTAAAACCCTGGCCGCGATCTCGCGCCGCCGACGTACCGGCGATGCCTTCCAATTCCACCACTTTGCCTGCGCCGCCAAGCTGCGCGCACAGGAATTCGGCGGCCATGCGGCCACCGGCCACGTTGTCGGAGGCGATGTGGGCGATAACTGTGCCAGCGCTCGCGCCGCGATCAATGGTGAAGACAGGGATACCGGCGTCGTTGGCTTTTTGGATGGAGGGCACAATGGCGTCGGCATCGGTGGGGTTCACCAGAATGGCGTCCACACCGCGTTGGATCAGGTCTTCCATGTTGGTGGCTTCTTTCGCCGGATCGTCCTGGGCATCTACCACAATCAATTCGACGCCGGCGGCGTCAGCGGCTGCCTGGGCGCCTTCGCTCAGGGTGACGAAAAAGGGATTGTTCAGAGTGGACAGGGACAAACCGATGGTCAAACTGCCGGCCGCCGGGGCTGCTGCGCCTTCATTGGTAACCAGAGCCAGGTCAACCGGAATGAACGCTTCCACCGTGCCGCCCTTGAGGACGCTCAGGGCTGTTTCCACGCCCAACTGTCCCATCAGAGCGGGCTGCTGCGCTACGGTTGCGGCCAGATCACCGGCATTTACGGCCGTTACGGCATCATCCACAGCGTCAAACCCGACAAACACAATGTCTCCGGCGCGGCCGGCGGCTTTCGCCGCTTCAATCGCGCCCAAAATCATCTCGTCGTTGTGGGCAAATACGCCATTGATTTCCGGCTCGGCTTGCAGAATATTCTCGAAAACGCTCAGACCCTCGGCGCGGTTAAAATTGGCCGTCTGCTTGGCGATGATTTCTACGCCGGAGCAGTCGCTGGCCATGTAATCATTAAAACCCTGGCCGCGATCTCGCGCCGCCGACGTACCGGCGATGCCTTCCAATTCCACCACTTTGCCTGCGCCGCCAAGCTGCGCGCACAGGAATTCGGCGGCCATGCGGCCACCGGCGATATTGTCGGAAGCGATGTGGGCCACAACCGTGCCGCTAGATGCGCCGCGATCAATGGTGAAGACGGGGATACCGGCGTCGTTGGCTTTTTGGATGGAGGGCACAATGGCGTCGGCATCGGTGGGATTGATGAGGATGGCGTCAACTTTTTGTTGGATTAAATCTTCGATGTTAGTGGCTTCTTTGGCCGAATCGTCCTGAGCATCGACGGTGATCAGAGTGACGCCTGCGGCATCGGCGGCGGCTTGCGCGCCTTCGCCCAATGTAACAAAGAAGGGATTGTTCAGGGTGGATAGAGAGATACCTAAGGTCAGGCTGTCAGATGCTGCGGGCGCTTCAGTTGCCGCTGCGGCCGGGGCTTCGGTGGCGTCGGGTGTGGTGGCCGTGCCGCCACAAGCAACCAGGAGCATAACCAATAAAATAACGACCAATTTGCTAATGTGTTTCATTTTCTTCTCCAGTCTCCTTTAGATAAACCTGTAATTTATTTGACTCGATAAAATTTTCCGGTAGTCCAAGCATACTCTTACTCCTTTTGGGTCTGGACCATGCCCTGAAATTAGCGTAATGCGCGGTGCAGCAGCAAGGCCACCGCAATAACGACACCGGTGACAACCGGTTGGTAAAACGAGGATACGTTGAGCAAATTAAGCCCATTGTTCAGCACGGCGATGATCAAGACGCCCACCAGCGTGCCGCCCAATCCGCCTTGCCCGCCGGCAAAACTGGTTCCGCCGACGACAACGGCCGCAATCGCGTCAAATTCATAGGCGGTTCCGGCTGTCGGTTGGGCCGAATCCAGGCGAGCGATCAGGATCATCCCGGCCAGGGCGGATAATGCTCCGGCCAGCACGTACACAAAGGTAATGGTGCGGTTCACGGAAATTCCGGCAAAACGGGCGGCGGTGGGATTGTTGCCGATGGCAAAAATAAACTGCCCTAACGCGGTGCGCGTGAGCAAGATGGCGCCAATGATGAAAGCGGCTGCGGCTAACAGAATGGGCACAGGCACGGGGCCGATGGAGCCGGTTCCCAGGGTGCGGAAGGCATCGGGCAGGCCGGTGATGGGACGGCCTGCGGTGTAGGTGAGTGTCAGGCCACGGGCGATTGTCATCATGCCCAGTGTGGCCACGAAGGGCGGCACTTTGGCTTTGGTGATGATGAGGCCGTTGATTAGTCCCATCGTGCCGCCGATGCCCAGCCCGATCAGGATGGCCAGCGGTACGGCCGTTCCCCCTTGCAGCAAATCGGCCGTCACCACAGCCGACAGGGCCAGAATCGCGCCCACTGAGAGGTCGATCCCGGCCGTCAGGATGACATAGGTCATACCAATGGCGATGATGCCGTTGATGGTGGATTGGCGCAAGACGTTCACCATGTTGTTGACCGTGAGAAACCGATCTGACAGCAGGGTCAGCGCCAGACACAGCAACAGGAAGGATAGGATAAGGCCATACCGCCGCAAGTAATCACGAAATTTGGAAGATTGTGCAACCATAACGTTATCCAAAAACGACTCCGGACAATAAGATGATGTTGGCGTAGGGTGTAAATTCGCCGGTGCGGATGATGGCTTTGGCGAATTGAGTACGCACTTTAAACGCCTCATGGGGGACGTGAATGATGCGAATCGTGCCCAGGCGTCCTTGAATGGCGGCGTAGAGGTCGGGGCTGGTGGTGATCATTTCTGTGGCGATAACGGCCGTTTCCACCGCCAATTCACTCAACACTGCGTCCAGCGTATCCAAAAACGCCGGAATCCCGCCTGTCAGCGCCAGATCAATCCGCTGCGGTCCAGCGGGAATAGGCAGCCCGGCATCGCCAATGACCAATTCATCTGTATGGCCCATGCCGGCAATGACGGCAGAAATCGGTTGGTTAAGCAATTGTCCTTTTTTCATGGTGCATTCCTCCGATGTGGGTGGCGCGTCAGGTTCGCGCCAACAGCGCTTCTACTTCGGCGCGGGTGGGCAGAGAAGGCTGCGCGCCCATGCGCGTGACGGCCAACGAACCGGTCGCGTTGCCCCAGGGCACAGCTTCGGCCAGCGATTTGCCTTCGGCCAGTGCGGTAGCCAGACCCCCCACAAAGGCATCGCCGGCGGCGGTGGTGTCGACTACTTTTTGCGGTACATAGGGTGGAAAATGGATGGTTCCGGCTTCGTTGGTTAGCAGCGCGCCCCGCTCGCCCAGAGTCATGATGATGGTTCCCACGCCGGATTGGCGTAGTTTGGCGGCGGCTGCTTCAATTTCGGCCGGGGTGTGGGCGGGCATGCCGGTTAATAGGGCGGTTTCGGTTTCGTTGGGGATAAGAATATCCACCAGGGCAAGCAGCTCGTCGGGGAGCGGTTGGGCGGGCGCAGGGTTGAGAATGACTTTTACGCCGTGTTTGTGGGCTAATTGGGCGGCGCGGAGTACGGCCGTTAGCGGGATTTCCAATTGCAGCAGTATGGCGTCGGCGGCTTGGATGGCGGCTTCGGCGGCGTCTACGTCGGCGGGGGAAAGACGGCCGTTGGCCCCTGGCGCTACCACGATGACATTTTCTCCGGCGGCGTCGATGACGATCAGAGCCACGCCGGAAGCGGCTTGTGGGTCTTGGGTAACGTATGTGTGGTCAACCTGAACGGCCGTTAAATTGTCCAGCAACTGCTGCGCAAATAGATCGTGCCCCACGCGGCCAACCATCGCAACATCTGCGCCCAAACGGGCGGCGGCTACGGCCTGATTCGCGCCTTTGCCGCCGGGCAGCGTGTGCAAATCGCCGCCAATGACCGTTTCGCCGGGGGCGGGAATTTTGGCCGCTCTGGTGACTAAATCCATGTTCAAACTGCCAATGACGGTAATTTTTGCTGTCATACTATCTTGTTTTCCTGGTCACTCTTTTAAAAGCGGCGCTGTTGACTGGCGAATAACCAATTCTGTGTCCAACCGCTTCAGGCGGGTTGGGGCGTCGATGTTTTGCACGCGAGCCAGCAGCATCTCTGTGGCGATGACGCCGATTTCATATTTGGGTTGGGCTACGGTTGTTAGGGGAGGATTGGTAAACGAGGCGAGGCGCACGTCGTCGAAACCCACGACCGATAAATCTTGCGGAACCCGCAAGCCTAGTTCCGTTACCGCGCTGATGACACCTACGGCCATGAGGTCGTTGCAGGCAAATACGGCCGTTGGCGGGTCCGCCAGTGCCAGTAACTGCCGCGCCGCTTCATATCCGCTCACATACTGAAAATCACCGCGCACAACCAGCGATTCATCAAATAAGATGCCATTCTCTTGCAAAATTTGCTGGTAACCGGTGAGCCGCTCGGCGCTAGGCGACAAATCAGAACCGCCGGAAATGCAGGCAATACGCTGGTGGCCCAAATCCCAAAGGTGCTGCGTGGCCAAACGGCCGCCCTGCAAATGATTGGTCAGCACGGTGTCTACGCTAACGCCTGGCACTGCACGATCGACGACTACCACCGGGACGCGCCGGGCCTGCAAATCTTCTACCAGTTCTGTGCTGATGCCAGCGGCGACAAACAAAATCCCCGCCACCTGGTTTTTGATTAGCAAGTCGGTGTGCGCAGCTTGTTTGTCCACATCGCCATCTGTATTGCACAAAATAACGCTGTGGTTTTGTTCAAAACTGGTGTCTTCGATGCCCCGGGCTACTTCGGCAAAAAAGGGGTTGGCGCTGTCGGGCACAATCATGCCGATGCTAAAGGTTTGTTGGCGGCGCAAATTTTGGGCCAGCGCGTTGGGTTTGTAGTCCAATTGGTGCATGGCTTCCAAGACGCGGCTCCGAGATTCTTTGCTGACAGCGCGGGAATTGTTTACTACATGGGAGACGGTGGAAATAGAGACGCCTGCTTGCCGGGCGACATCACGTATTGTGGTAATGGTGAGCACCTCCAACCTGATGTAAAACGTTTGCGCAAACGTTTTACGTAGTATATCGAAGCTGTTTTGCCTTGTCAATGGGCGTTTTGGTTCGGACGCAAGGGTGGGACGGGGCTGGGTTGTTGCCAGATGAAGGCCAAATTTGGCACGGCCGTTTCCGCCACCTGAGGAGCGCGGAAAAAAAACTTACAGGAGATTGGCGACTAAAGACTGGAGATAGAAGCAGTCTCTAGTCTTTGGTCTCCAATCTGAGTTCTACAAGTTGTCTGGTTTTTGTCCCTTATCACAACTTGATGACATCTGTCACATGAAATCAATTGTAATCATCACTTGCCTATTACTCTCAATGCAAGGGATGATGTGGTGTATCAGGTTTGCGATTTACCCCGTCTACTCAGCAGCGATCGTTCATGGATATTCCTTGCTCGAGGAATTGGAGAAATTAATTATGGCGACGATTATGTTTGAGGTGCCCATGATGTATGGCGACCATCATGTGATAGAGGTTCGCGGGTTGTTGGCATCGCTCCCCGGTGTGCAGCAAATTTATGCCAGTAGCAGTTTCCACGAAGTTGAAGTCCAATATGATGAATTGCAGGTGAAGGGCGACGAGATCCGCGCAAAACTCGGCGCTGCTGGGTATTTGGGCGAATTGGCCTTGCCGGTGGAAACGGGTACTACCCAGAAACAAGACGGCCGTAAACCCTTTTTTCGGCATACGGCCGTTACCCCCCAAACCGGCCAGGTTGTCAGTTTTGCCCAGAAAGCGCCTTACGAAGGACGGCCGTTGTGGCCCTGTCCCAGCGTCGGCGTCATCCCTAACGATTAGTAACAGTCAGCCGCGACCGTTCGTCCATTACTGTTCACACCTCGCTGCCCCAACGGTCTCTGCCCCCAAGGAGATTTCTTATGGCCAAACAAACCCGCAGCCCTGAAGAGCACACCATAGATCCTGCCGCTCAACAAATGCTTATCCGCGCCGATGAACTCAAAATAGGCACCGCATTTAGCCGCGCCGACAAAATGTCGCCCTGCAACATCGGCTCCGCCGGTATGTGCTGCAAAATCTGCGGCATGGGTCCCTGTCGTTTAACCAAAGAAGGGGATACCGGCGTCTGCGGCGCGACCATCGACACCATCCAGGCGCGCAATCTCATTCGGGCCATAGCCGCTGGCGCGGCCGCCCATTCCGATCACGGCCGTGACATGGCTTTCACCCTCAAAGCAGTCGCCAATGGCCAAACTGAAGGCTACACCATCCGCGATATCGCCAAACTACGGCTTGTCGCCCAGCGATACGACATCGAAATCGACGGCCGTGCGCCGGAAGAAATCGCCAACGATCTGGCCGATCTTTACCTGGCCCAATTCGGCCAGCAAAAAGGCGAAGTGGTCGTCACCCGAAACGCCCCACCCAAACGGCTCCAACTGTGGCGCGACCTCAACGTCGTGCCGCGCGGCATTGACCGCGAGGTGGTCGAGGCGCTGCACCGCACCCACATCGGCGATGACCAGGACCCGGAGCACATCCTCAACCACGCTGTGCGCACCGCGCTGGCCGATGGCTGGGGCGGCAGCATGATCGCCACCGATATTTCCGACATTCTCTTTGGCACGCCGGCTCCTATTTTGGGGGAGGCCAATCTGGGCGTCTTAAAGGACGATATGGTCAACGTTATCGTTCACGGCCACGAACCCACGCTGAGCCAGATGATTGTCGCCGCATCGCAAGACCCGGAAATCATCGACTATGCCCGGCAGGCAGGCTCCAACGGCGTCAATCTGGCCGGGATTTGCTGCACGGCCAACGAAATTTTGATGCGCCAGGGCATTCCGGCCGCCGGTAATTTTCTGCATCAAGAATTGTCGATTCTCACTGGCTCGGTGGAAGCGATGGTTGTCGATGTGCAGTGCATCATGCAAGCGTTGGTGGGGCTGGCGGAAAATTTCCACACCAAAATCATCACCACTTCGCCCAAGGTCAAAATCAAGGGAGCCACGCACATCGAATTCGACGAACACCATGCCCTCTCGGTGGCTAAAAATATTCTCAAGGTGGCTATCGACAATTATGCCAATCGCGGCCAGACAAAAATCCCGCAAGTAAAAGAGAGGCTGATCCCCGGTTTTTCGCACGAATACATCAACTACATGCTCGGCGGCAGCTATCGGGCTTCTTTTCGGCCCTTGAATGATGCGATCCGCGACGGCCGTATCCGGGGCGTAGCGGCCATCGTCGGCTGCAACAATCCGCGCAGCCAGCAAGATTACCTGCACACCAAAGTGACCAGAGCGCTGCTCAAGAAAGACGTGCTGGTTGTGGAAACAGGCTGCGGGGCCATCGCCGCCGCCAAACTCGGCCTGCTGCTGGGCGAGGCAGGGCTTGATCAGGTCGGCCCCGGCCTGCGCGAAGTATGCGAAACGATTGGTATCCCGCCGGTACTGCATATGGGTTCCTGCGTGGACAATACCCGCATCCTCACCGTCCTGACGCAAATGGTTGAAGAAGGCGGCCTGGGCGACGACATCGACCAGATTCCGGCCGTCGGCCTGGCCCCGGAATGGATGAGCGAAAAAGCGCTGGCTATCGGCACATACTGCGTCGCCTCCGGCGCGTATGTCATGTTTGGCGGCGCCTCGCCGGTCAGCGGCATGCCCGACAAAGTAAGCGACAGCGACGTTGTCTTGCATTACATCAGCGAAGGCTGGGAAAAGATGTACGGCGGCAAACTGGAATTTGTGGCCGATCCGGACGAAATGGTGCGGCGCACGCTGGACCACATCGATAAAAAGCGGGCGGCGCTTGGCCTGAAGCTCTATAAACCGGAAAACTTCGGCCGCAGCGGCGATGATCGCATGTTGGCATTAGAAGAACTGCCGATTTCTGAACGGCGAGCGGCGTTATACGGCGTACCAGCGTGACACGTGAAGCGTGGTGCGTGAACCCACTCACGCATCATACTCCACCCATCACCAGGAGGATTTCATGTCACGATACATTGCTACGAGGGCTATTCGCGGGGCCAATGCCCTGGTTCATGAAGCTGAGTTGATGTTAAAGAAAGCCGTTGCCGAGAAAGGGGCGGACACGGCCGTTGCCTTTCCCAATACCGCCTACTATCTTCCCCTGATTTATGGCATGACTGGCGAAAAAGTGGAAACCCTGGGCGATTTGCGCCCGGCGTTAAGCCGCGCCCATGATTTACTGCACCCCATGCCTTCCTCGGACCATTGGACGCCCTATTTGGGCGAGACGTTGGACAGCGGGATGGCTACGTTAATTGCCGCTGAAGTGGTGGAGGCCATCCGGTTTGTATACGGCAAGCAGCCGGAACCGCTGCCTGGGTTTGCCCTGGCCGGCGGCACGTCTTATGGCAGCAACGGCAACGGCCGTTCCGGCCATCTCAACGGTCCCATCGACGACATCCAACTGCGTTCCTGGGGCATTTCGCTGGTTGACGGCCGTATGCCTGGCTTTGCCGCCATCGTCGGCTGCGCCAAGTCCAACGAAGTGGCCGTGAAACTGGTGCGCGAACTGCAAAAGCGCAACATCCTCACCTTTTTGTCGGGGAACGTGAACGGCCGTTCCATCATCCACCAGCTCCATGAAGAAGGCGTCGAACTGGGCTATGACACCTACACCGTCCCCTTCGGCACCGATACGCTCAGCGCCATTTACGCCCTTGGCTTCGCCACCCGCTCCGCGCTCACCTTCGGCGGCCTCAAACCCGGCCAGGCCCGCGACATTTTGCTCTACAACAAAGAGCGCGTCTATGCCTTCGTCCTGGCTCTGGGCGAAGTCGACGACCTGAAATATGCGGCGGCGGCGGGAGCCATCAACTTTGGTTTCCCGGTCATCGCCGACACGATCATCCCGGAAATTCTACCTACCGGCGTTACCACCTACGAACATGTCGTTTCCATGCCCTTCAACGAAATCGAAGGCGGCGATGACCTGGAACGGGCAGAACGGTTGGTGCAAAAATGCATCGAGATTCGCGGCATCAAAATTAAGCTCACCGACGTGCCTGTGCCCGTTCCCTACGGCTCCGCCTTCGAGGGCGAAGTGGTCCGCAAGTCCGACATGCGCGTGGAATTTGGCGGCAAACATTCGCGCTGCTTTGAATACCTGCGCATGGCCGACATGGAAACCATCACTGACGGCAAAATTGAGGTGATTGGGCCTGATTTTACCGATGTGCCCGGGCAGGGAGCAATGGACCTGGGCATTGTGGTGGAGGTGGCCGGCCGCGAGATGCAAAAAGATTTCGAGCCGGTGCTGGAACGGCAAATCCATTATTTCATCAATGGCGCGTCGGGCATTCAGCACATCGGCCAGCGGGATATTGCCTGGATTCGCATGGCCAGCAGCGCGTCGGACAAGGGGTTCACGCTGGAGCATTTCGGCAAAATTTTGCACGCGCGTTTCCATGCCGATTTTGGCGCCATCGTCGATAAGGTGCAGGTGACGCTGTTTACCAAACCGGAACCGCTGGCTAAATGGCTGGAGGAGGCGCGGGAGTCGTACAGTTTCCGCAACCAACGCCTGGCGGATTTGACGGACACGGCCGTTCACGAATTTTACTCCTGCACCCTCTGCCAATCGTTCGCCCCCGACCATGTCTGTATTGTCAGCCCAGAGCGATTAGGCCTGTGCGGCGCGTACAACTGGCTCGACTGCAAAGCCAGCTTCAGCATTAATCCCACCGGCCCCAACCAGCCCATCAAACTGGGCAAAATGCTAGATCGGGACATGGGCTACTGGCAAGGCACGATTGATTACGCCAAAAAAGGGTCACATGGCGCGGTGGAAGAAGTCTCCATGTACTCCATTATGGAAAACCCGATGACCGCCTGCGGCTGCTTCGAGTGCATCGTCATGTACATCCCGGAAGTGGAGGGCGTGATGGTGGTCAGCCGCGAGGATGTGGGCATGACACCCGCCGGCATGAAGTTTAGCACACTGGCGGGCATGGCCGGCGGCGGCGTGCAGACGCCCGGCGTCATGGGCGTGGGCAAATATTATCTGGTCAGCCCTAAA
This sequence comes from Chloroflexota bacterium, assembly GCA_017993775.1. GTDB lineage: Bacteria > Chloroflexota > Anaerolineae > Promineifilales > Promineifilaceae > Leptovillus. The sequence goes on from JAGOMA010000006.1 coordinate 138,490, forward strand.
TTTATTTCCGCCGATGGCGGCTTTAAGCGCGTGGTCTGGATGAGCAAGGTGCTCAAGGAGACGATGGCCGACGAGCTGCAGCACGTCGCCGAGCGCGAGGGCATCCCAGACCTGATTGACCGCATTGCCGATGGCGACAAAATCGCCACGGTGGAGCAGTTGGAGGATTGGGTGGAGGAAGTGCGTCATCCGGTGTTGGAGATGCCGCCGATGAGCGCCCCGCGCGAGGGAAAACCAGCGCGTCTACCGCAGGAACGGGCGGAGGTGCTGGATCAGGCAACGGCCGTTGTCGAAGAAGCCATGGCCAAAAGCGAAAAAACAGCCGCTGAACGCGCGGCTCCAGAAGAGGTCGCCGCCAAAGAGACAAAGGTTGTTGAGCAGCCAGCGGAAAAACCAGCCATGCCGACATTTGTGCAGGAAACCAAACCTATCAAGCCTATACTGACCGAAACAGTGCAGCCGGCTCCCGCGCAGCCCATGCCCGTTTCCATGCCAACTACGCAGGCCGACATGCTTCAGCAGGCCCACGAAGCGGCTTTGCGGCAGGCGTTGGCGCTGCAGCAAGCGGCTGCCGAAGCGCTGCGACAGGCCGAATTTCTGGGCAAAGCGCGAGAGATGGCCGCCAAACCCACCACGCCCACCGAGGCTGTGGACCATTTGCGGCAGGCGTTGGAGGCGGCTTTGAGTGTGTTGGGCGGGCAGCCTGTAGCCGCGCCATCGCCCACCCCGCCGACAGCAAAGGAAGGCGCGCCAATTGCCGCGCCGGCGCCCCCGGAACCCCCGGTTCCCGTTCCCGTCGCGCCCAAGATTGAAATACCCACCCCGGTTCCTGCTCCCCGGCCCCAACTCCCGGCCGCCAAAGCCAAATTAGCCCCGGATCAACCCTGGCTGGCTCCTGGCACGAAAACGGCCGTACTCAAAGAAAAATGGGCCGGTAAAGTGCGCGAAATCACCCTGGGGGCGACGGCGGCCGACGGCGGCACGCGCTCTCACACAGTTACCGTTGGCGGCGAAACGGCGATGCCGTTTATGCACTTTGAAGGCGATTTCCCCCATGCGCCGGTGGTGGCCATCGAAATTAAAGACCAGAAACCGGCGGATTGGTCGCCGCTGCTGCTGGAAGCCTGGGGCGAGGTAATGGATGACCCGGCCCGTTGGGCGCAGGCAGCCGAACAGGCGGGCGCAAGTCTGATTCAACTTTCCTTTTCGCTGACGAGTGAGGCGGCAACGGCCGTATCCACCGTCAAATCCGTCCTCCAGGCGACCGGCCTGCCGCTCATCGTCATTGGTCCCGGACAGGCTGAAAAAGATAATGCGCTGCTGCTGCCCATCGCTGAAGCCTGCAAAGGCGAGCGCTTGCTGCTGGGCGTGTGCGAAGACAAAAACTACCGCACCATCGTCGCCGGAGCCATGGCCAATGGCCACCTGGTCACGGCTCGCACCGCCATGGATGTCAACCTGGCCAAACAGCTCAACATTCTCATCAGCGATATGGGACTGCCATTAGATCGTGTCATCATGGACCCTACCACCGGCGCGTTAGGTTATGGCTTCGAGTACGGTTACTCGGTGATGGAGCGGCTGCGGCTGGCGGCGCTGCAAGGCGACAGCATGACCCAACTGCCGATGCTGGTAACGCCCGGCGAAGAATGCTGGAAGACAAAAGAGGCCAAAGTGGGCAGCGGCGTGCCCGGCGCGTGGGGTGATTGGCGCGAACGGGCCATCACCTGGGAAACGTTGACAGCTACCATGCTCATCGAATCTGGCGCGAACATCGTTGTGCTGCGGCATCCCGAAAGCGCGCGCCGGGTGCGGCTGGCGATTGACGATTTGATGACGAAGGCGTAATGCGTGAGGCGTGATGCGTGAGGCGTAAAAAACGGCATCACGCATCACGTTTCATGGAGAAAAAATAATGGCTCTCTCAGGCATCCAAATTTACAAAATGCTCCCCCAGACCAACTGCAAAGAGTGCGGGTTCCCGACCTGTCTGGCGTTTGCCATGAAACTGGCGCAAAAGCAGGTGGAATTGGCCCTCTGTCCGACCGTCAGCGAGGAGTCGAAGGCGCAGTTGTCGGAGGCGGCCGCGCCGCCTGTGCGCCCGATCGCGCTCAAGTCGAATGGGTACGAGGTTTTGTCGGGCAACGAGGTGGTTTTGTTCCGCCACGAAAAGCGATTTTTTAGCCCGGCCGGTCTTTTTGTGCGGGTGTACGACAACGAAGCGTTAGAGGTGATCCGGCAGAAGGTAACGGCCGTTGCCGATTACGTTGTCGATTATGTGGGCATTAATTTGCGGCTGGACGGCATTGCGGTGCAGGCGGCGGGTGGCGATTTTGTGGAGGCGGTAACGGCCGTGCGGGCCGTCACACACTTGCCCCTCATTCTCATCGGCCAGCCAGACACGCTCAAAACCGCCATAGACAAACTGGACGATGGCAAACTGCTGCTGGCTCAGGCTACGGCCGACAACTGGCAGGCTATGGCCGCGCTGGCCAAATCCGCCAATGCCGCCCTTGCCGTGCAAGCCGCCACCGTGGATGAAATGGTAGACCTGGCCGAAAAAATCAAAACGGCCGGCGTCGACGACATTGTCCTGGCTCCGGCGCAGCGCAGCCTGGGTGGAACCCTGGCAGCCAACACCACCGCCCGGCGTATGGCCCTCAAAAAGAACTTCCGCAATCTGGGTTATCCCATCCTCAATTTCCCAGGTGATGGGGAAAGCCCCGACCTGGAAATCATGCTGGCGGCTCAGGCCATTGGCAAATATGGCGGCTTTGTGGTGCTGGACCATTTCAGCCCGGAAACGGCCTACTCGCTGCTGGTGCTGCGCCAAAACATCTACACCGACCCACAAAAGCCCATTCAAGTGCAGCCCGATGTCTACGAAATCAACAATCCCGGCCCGGAATCGCCGGTACTGGTGACGACGAATTTCTCCATTACCTATTTCAGCGTAGCCAATGAGGTGGAAAGCGCAGGTCTGCCAGCCTGGCTGCTAGTTTGCGACGCCGAAGGGATGAGCGTGCTTACCGCCTGGGCGGCCGGAAAATTCGACGCGGAGCGCATCGCCAAAGACGTGAAGCGCTTTGGCGTGTCTGAAAAAGTGGCCACCAAGCGGTTGGTGCTTCCCGGCCACGTGGCTATTCTTTCCGGCGAATTGGAAGAAGAGCTGCCCGGCTGGGACATTAAAGTTGGTCCCCGCGAGGCGGTAGATTTACCGGCGTTTATGAAACAGGTTTTGCTGTGATGCGTAATGGCGGTGGCGGAAAAAATTTACTCTTTACCTACTTCCTAACAAGAGCTTTATGAAATTTGCGCCTTGTAGCCTCGCAGCCGCGGTAAGGATACTGCGGTTACAAATTCCATGAACAAAACTTGAAATTATTTTTGTAACAAATAAATCCCAGTTCAGTAAGGAAACTTCAAGAAAAGATGAGCCATTTTAACGATTTAGCCAGTGAGTTTTTAGCCCAAAAACGTATAGCCGTTGCCGGTGTCTCGCATGATGAAAAACAGACAGCGAATGGCATTTACAAAATCTTCCGCGATAAGGGGTACGAGGTTTTTGCCGTTAACCCCAATCTGGAAGTCACCAGTTATGGCGACCCGTGTTACCCCAACATGCAGGCTATCCCTGGCGGGGTGGATGGGGCAATGATTGTTACCAGCCCAACAGTGACAGAACAGGTGGTGCAGGATTGTGTGACGGCGGGTGTGCCACGCGTCTGGATGCATAACAATACGTTTATGCCATCGAGTGTGTCCGATAAGGCCACGGCCGTTTGCCGTGAAAATAACATCGTTGTCATCGATGGCGGGTGTCCGATGATGTTTTTCGATCCCTTCCACAAATGCATGAAATGGGTTTTGGGGGCAATGGGACGGCTGCCCCAAACCAGTGATTCGTAAGCAGTCAACAATGAACAGGTAAGTTCCCCACCGCCTGTTCATTGAAAACTGAATACCAACCACTCGATCCGGAACTATGACTGATTATCGCGTCACCTTCGAGTATGTCGATCCTGTGTTGGTCCCCAGCGGCGCCTTGCTAACGGAAGCGGCCGTTCGCGCCGGGGTGCAGATTGCTCAGCCGTGTGGGGGACAGGGGCGTTGTGGCCGCTGCGCGGTGCGTGTGCAAAACGGCGGCGTGCGGCGGCGCAGCACCTTACGGCTGTCGGCTGAGGATGTGGCGCAGGGGTTTGCCCTGGCCTGCCAGACAGTGGTGGAAGGCGACGTTTTGGTGACAGTGCCGGAGCAAGAAATGCTGGACCGGCATCTGACGACGGACCGTGTGGCCGCGGAAGTGCAGCCGCCGCCCGGCTATGATCCGCAGCGCGACCAGTCGCTCCAGCGTCTTTGCCTCACCTTGTCCCCGCCCAGCATGGACGACCAGCGAGATGATTGGAGCCGCCTGCAAACGGCCGTGCGCCAACAAATCGACAGCGCCACCCTGCAAATCTCCCTGCCGCTGGTGCGCAAAATAGGCGGTATTTTGCGGGCGGGCGCGTGGCGGGTAACGGCCGTGCTCCATGCCGAAACCCACAGCGCGCCATCCGAAAGTTCCCAATTGCCTGTCCATACACTCGTAGACCTGCAACCCGGGCACGCCGCCGCCGACGCGCCGCTTTACGGCCTGGCCATCGACATCGGCACGACCACGGTCACGGTTTGGCTGGTGGATTTGCTCAGCGGGCAGGTTGTCGCCCAGGCGGCGGAATACAATCGCCAAATTCAGCGCGGCGAAGATGTCATTTCGCGCATCATTTACGCCAGTAAAAACAGCGGGCAGGGGGAACTGCGCGCGCTCGTGTTGCAAAGCATCAACAATCTGATTGAGCGCGTGGGGCAAAAAACAGGCAAAGATCAGAGACCGGAGACTGGAGACTCGCGCTCTCCGCTCCCCAATCCACGAATATACAAAGCAGTTATCGCCGGTAACAGCATTATGATGCACCTGCTGTTGGGGATTCCCGCCGAAAGCATTCGGTTGGCGCCGTTTGTCACGGCCGTTAACCACCTCCCGCTCTTCACCGCGCAAGAAATCGGCCTGGACATCCATCCTGAAGCGCCGGTGATCTGCCTGCCGGGTATCGCCAGCTACGTTGGCGCGGATATTACCGCCGGGGTTTTATCCTCTGGCCTGGATGACGCCGACGACACCGCATTGTTTCTGGACATTGGCACCAACGGCGAAATGGTGCTGGGCGGCCGCGACTGGCTGGTGACCTGCGCCTGTTCGGCCGGACCGGCGTTTGAAGGGGCCGGCGTGCGTGATGGGATGCGCGCCACCAGAGGCGCAATCGAAGAGGTGTGGATAGACGGCCGTACCTACGAACCCTCGCTGCGCATCATCGGCAATACCCAGCCGCGTGGCATCTGCGGCAGCGGCCTCATCTCCCTGTTGGCCGAACTGTTCCTGACCGGCGTGATCGACCGGGGCGGGAATTTTGACACGCATCTGGCGACAAACCGCCTTCACCAGGGCGAAAATGGGCTGGAATATGTACTGGCCTGGCCCAATGAATCGTGGCATGGCCAAGTCATCGCCATTACGCGCACAGATATCGACAATTTGCTGCGAGCCAAGGCCGCCATTTACGCCGGAATGCAGGTTTTGGCCGACAGTGTAGGCGTGCCGCTGGAATTGGCATCTCAGGTGCTGATCGGTGGCGCGTTTGGCAAGTACATTAACGTGGAGAAGGCGATTCAGATCGGCCTGCTGCCGGATAAACCGTGGGAGCAGTTTCGCTTTTTGGGCAACACGGCCGTTCTCGGCGCATATGCTGCCTTGCTCAGCCAAACCGCCCGGCAGCGCATCGACGACATAGCCCGGCGCATGACTTACATTGAGCTGTCAGCCGACAACAGCTTTTATGATGCCTTCACTTCTGCACTATTCTTGCCCCACACCGATATGGGATTTTTTCCAAGTGTGGCACAGGCGTTAACAGGTGAATGAGAGATTGGAGATTAGAGACCGGCGATTTGTTGGTCGCCGGTGTCCCCCATAAAGGAGAGTTTTATGTACGTTATCGGTGAAAACATTCATATCATTTCCCAAAAAGTGAAAGACGCGTTGAATGAGGGGAACGGCCGTTTCTTTCAGGACCTTGCCGTACAGCAGGTAGAGGCCGGGGCCGACTGCCTCGACATGAACCTCGGGCCGCGCAAAAAAGATGGCGAAGAAGTTTTCCCCTGGATGGTGGAACTGCTGGAAGAAGTTGTTGACGTGCCGCTCTGCTTCGACAGCACCAACATTTTAGGTATCGAGGCCGGCCTAAAAAAAGTGACCAAAGCTCAGCCCATCATCAACTCCACGTCCGCCGAGCCGGAGCGCCTGGAAAAAGTGCCCCTACTCGCCAAACGATACAACGCCCGGCTGATCGCTCTTACCATGGGCAAAAGCGGCATCCCCGTTGCCTCTGACGAACGGGTCAACATCGCCCTGGAACACCTGATCCCGCGCGCCATAGAAATCGACTTTCCCATCCATGATCTAATCATCGATCCGCTGGTGTTGACGGTTTCTGGCTGCCAGGAGTACTGCCCAGAACTGATTGAAGCCGTGCGCACGCTGCAATTTGCCTGGGACCCGCCGCCGCCGATTTCTGTGGGCCTTTCCAACGTGTCCAATGCTGTACCTCACGCCAACCGGCCGTTGATCAATCGCGTGTACTGCGCCATGCTCATGGGCGCGGGCTTGCAAATGATGATCGCCGATCCCTTTGACGCAGCCTTAAAACAGGTGGTACAGGCGATTGAGACGCGGGATGGGGGAACGGCCGTTAACCGCCTCTACCTCGCCATCCATGACCACATCGCCAACATGGAAGAACCCGACATGAATGACGTCGATGCCACCGATCCCCATCAGGTAGCCATCTGGAAAACCGTGCAAATTTTATTAAACAAAGTCATTTATGCAGATGCCTATCTGCAACAAGAGGCATTTGCCTGACCAATGATGCGTAATGCGTGCAGAGATTCGGCGCGCATCACGCATCGTGTATCGTATGTAAGGGGGCCTATCATGTTCGTTGACAAGAAAGACGTAGACATTGATGCGCTGTTGAAAAAAGCGCAAAAACCTTCCGCGGATGCCATGAAACTGCATCCATTTTATCGGGGTAAAGTGGAAACGGCGCTCAAATGCGTCGTGCGTGACCTGAACGACTTTGCCATCTGGTACACACCCGGCGTTGCCGCGCCCTGCCGCGACATTCAGGCCAACCCCGAACGCATTTATGACCATACCAACAAGTGGAATACCGTCGCCGTCGTCAGCGACGGAACCCGCGTGTTGGGCCTGGGCGACATTGGACCCAAAGCGGGCCTGCCGGTGATGGAAGGCAAAGCGCTGCTGTATAAATACCTCGGCGGCGTTGATGGCGTGGCTATCATGCTAGATACCAAAGACCCGGACAAAATCATCGAAACCGTCCTCATGCTCCAGCCTTCCTTCGGCGGCATCAACCTGGAGGACATCTCGCAGCCCAAATGTTTCCGCATCCTCGACACCCTGCGCGAAAAAGCGGAAATCCCTATCTGGCACGACGACCAGCAAGGCACAGCCACCGTTACTCTGGCCGGGCTGATGAACGCGCTCAAAATTGTGGGCAAAAAGATGAATGAGGTGAGCATCACCTTCGTGGGCAGCGGCGCGTCCAACGTGGCCTGCTCGCGCCTCATCTTTGGCAGGGGAGCTGATCCCACCAAGTGTTATATGGTCGACAGCAAAGGAATTCTTGGCCCGCACCGCAAAGATTTGGAAAAGCGGCGTCACGAATACGTCGATAAGTGGCGGCTGTGCCAGATCACCAACGGCGATATGCGTGAAGGCGGCATTCCCGAAGCGATGGAGGGCGTGGATGTCGTGATTGCGCTTTCCAAACCCGGCCCGGGCACAATTTTGCCGGAATGGGTGAAGCGCATGAACCAGGATGCCATCCTGTTCGCCTGCGCTAATCCGGTGCCGGAAATCTGGCCCTGGGAGGCGTTGGAGGCAGGCGCGCGGATTGTGGCTACCGGCCGGTCGGATTTCCCTAACCAGGTGAACAATTCTCTGGGCTTTCCTGGCATTTTCCGAGGGGCGCTGGATGTGCGCGCCCGTACCATCACAGACGAGATGTGTTTTGCTGCCGCCGAGGCGCTGGCAGATTTTATCGGGGATGGTTTGGACGAGGAACACATCCTGCCGAGCATGGAAGATTGGCAGGTGTTTGCCAGGGAAGCGGCGGCGGTGGGCATGAAGGCTCAGGAGCAGGGGGTGGCGCGTCTGACGCTGAGTTATGACGAGCTGTACCAACACGCTTTTGAAATGATCAGCCGCTCGCGAAACATGACGAAAATGATGATGACGGAAGGGTTTATTGCGGCAGCGCCGGAGGAGTAAAGATGTACGACTTAATTATCATCGGTGGTGGTCCGGCCGGACTGACGGCCGCGATGTATGCCATACGTAAACGTTTGAATGTGCTGCTGGTGTCTGAGGACCTGGGCGGCAAAACGAATTACCACCTGGATTTGCCGGAGATGGATAGTTATCAGGTGATTCGCGGCGTGGAGGTGGTGAACCGGTTTAAGAATGAGCTGGAATACCTGGATTTTGCCCGGCATTTGGAACGGGTGGCGCGGGTAGAGAAGAGTGACGATGGTTTTGTGGTGCATACGGTGGGTGGCGGCGAACTGCTGGCCAGAGCGATCATTGTGGCTACCGGAACCCGGCAGCAGTGGCTGAATGTGCCCGGCGAACGCGAGTTTTTGTCCAAAGGGCTTTGTTATTCGGCGTTGAGTTATGCGCCGTTGTTTATTGAGAAGAATACGGTGGTGATTGGCGAGGATGATTTGGCGCTGCGGTCAGCGGCGGAACTGGCGACGGTGGCGCATCATGTGCATGTGGTTGGCGCGTCGGAAAAGGCGCTGGAGACGCCGCTGGGGAAGAAGCTGGCAACGGCCGTTAACGTTACCATCCTCTCCGATTACAAAGTTAAGCGCGTGGAGGGCAATGGCTACTGCAACGCGGTTGTCGTTGAAAACGTGCGCGGCGAAGAGATGACAATCGCCGCCGATGGCACCTTCGTCGAAGTTGGGCTGCGGCCCAATTCCCAGCCCGTGGCCAACCTTGTAGACCTGGATGAGCGAGGTTTCATCGTGGTGGATTCTTACAGCCGCACCACCATGCCCGGCATCTTTGCGGCCGGCGATGTAACCAATATCTATGCCGAGCAGGTTTTGGTAGCTGTAGGCGAAGGCGTGAAAGCTGCCTTGAGCGCCTACGAATACCTGCTGCCGAAGTTGTAGCGGGAAAAAGAGCGAGAGCGAGAGAAAAGTCTTTCGCTCTCGCCCCATCTTCCCGCGTTGACGGAGGGAACCATGCCAATTTTTACGCCGGGGAGACGGTGGCAACCCGCGTATCTCCCCTTCAAGAAAGAGACTGCCGGGAATCGCGCCCTGGCCTTTGTCGAAAGAATCACTAAAGGTCCCTTGTTTGGCTGCCGCATGTGCGGCAACTGCTTGCTGCAAGAAACCGCGTTTATTTGCCCGATGGAATGCCCGAAAGGAGCGCGAAATGGGCCTTGCGGCGGTTCTACCGAAGCGTCTTGTTACGTCGATCCCACGCGGCCCTGCATCTGGTATGCCATTTATGACCGCGCCTTTCGCCTGGGGCGCGAGGAATTGCTGCTAGAAGTGATGCCACCGCTGGATTGGGACAAAGTTGGCGGCGAAACCTGGGGTGATGTGGTGCAGCAGGTTCGAACTGTAGGGGCGAAAAAAGTGGCCGTAGGGCTGCTCTCCGGCGATAAACAAGAGCGAGCGGTCACGGCCGATGCTGTGTTTCGCCCCGTTCGTCAGCCGGATTGGTGGGGCGGCGATGCGGCGTACCATGCGCCGGCTTACGACGCGCCGGCGTCTGATCTGGAGCGCCGCCTCCGCGCCGGTGAATTTGTGGTGACGGCCGAAGTCGCGCCGCCCATGAGTGCGGCGACGGGCAAAATGTGCCGTAATGTGGAAATGGTGGAGCCGTATGTAACGGCCGTTAACTTCACCGATTGTCCCTCAGCCACGCCGCGTATGTCGTCTTTGGCTTGTTCTCTGATGGCTTTGCAACACGGCGCGGAGCCTGTGCTGCAAATCGCCGCCCGCGATCGCACGCGAACCGGCTTGCAGGCGGAGGTCTTGGGAGCCAGCGCCCTGGGCATCCGCAACATCCTCTGCCTCTCTGGCGACAGTTTTCGCATGGGGCCAATCCCACGCGCCCGCGCCGACATCATCGACATCGACTCGATCCAGATGTTGTGGATTTTGCGCCGGATGCGGGATGATGGGAAATATCTGGACGGCCGTGACATCAAATTTCGGCCGCAATACTTTTTAGGCGCTGCCGCTGCTCCGTTCGCCTCACGCCCGGAATTCCAGGCGATTCGCGAGCATAAAAAAATCAATGCCGGCGCTCAGTTCTTCCAAACCAATCTGGTTTATGACCCCGACGGCCTGGAAATTTGGCTCAACGAACTGGCGAAACGAAACATTTTAGACAAGGTTTATATCTTGATCGGCGTGACGCCCCTCAAAACCCTGGAAATGGCCCAATACATGCACCACGAGATTCCCGGCGTGACCATCCCCGGCCATTTGCTGCGGCGATTGGAAGATGCGGGCGCTGGCGCAGCCGAGGAAGGCGTGCAAATCGCTCTGGAAATCATTGAGGCGATTAAAAACAAGCAGGGCGTGAGCGGCATCCACCTGATGGCTGTGGGCTGGGAAGAGATTGTGCCGCGTATTGTGGCGGAGGCGGGTTTAGTCCCAGCGCGGCCACCGGCTGACGAAAAGTTGCCTTTGGCGGCGTAAGCGTGATCCACGACGAACGGTTAATTTGATGGCTGTTGAACAGGCAAAAACCGGCTTGCTGCGCCGGGTGGAAGAATTGCGGCGCGATCTGGCGCAGCGAGACACGGCCGTTCTCGCCGCCCAATCCGGCGCAGTTCTGGCAGTAAGTAGACTGGCGTTGGTGGTGTGGGGAACGGCCGTTCACATCACCTTGCCCGACTTTGTGGCCCGCAGCCCGGCGACCGGCCAGGCACTGGACCCCCTTACCCAGGCGCTGCTGGCCTACTACCTGCACACCACAGACGGCGCGCCGATTGCCGGGGAATGGATCGCTTTTACGGAATTGGCAAACGGCCGTTTTTATACCCAGGCTTTCCAGTCTTACACCGGTCACAAACTGGCGCAGGTGTTTGGAAATGACGTGGGATGGTTCGAGGAAACGGCCGTGGCCCTCGGTGGGCAGGCCGTCGCCTTTGCCGGAGCCGCTTTCCAATTCCAGGTGCTGCCGCGCGTTCTCCTGCTCGTCGCCTGCTGGCCCGGCGACGACGATTTCCTACCTTCTTACAAAGTGTTGTTCGACGCCCGCGTCAACCATCACCTGCCAACCGACGCTTGTGCTATTATTGGGAGCATGATGACAGGACGCTTGTTAACGGCAAAGGCATAAACCATGAAACTGGCAATTAGTGGCAAAGGGGGCGTGGGCAAAACGACGCTAACGGCGCTTCTGGCGCAGGCGTTGGCCGACCGGGGGCGGCAGGTATTGGCCGTAGACGCCGATCCGTCGCCCTGTCTGGCAGGCGCGTTGGGCTTCCCGGATGAACTGCGCGCCCAACTGCGCCCCATCTCGGAAATGGACGCCCTGATCGAGGAACGAACAGGGGCAAAACCGGGCGCCGTGGGTGGATTTTTCACGTTAAACCCTCGCGTAGACGACATTCCCGAACGGTTTAGCGTCACCCATCGCGGCGTGCGTTTGTTGGAAATGGGCGCGGTAGACATTGGCAGCTCGGGCTGCATTTGCCCGGAGAGCGCCATGCTCAAAACCCTGTTCACGCATCTGCTTTTCCGCCGGGATGACATTCTCATTTTGGATATGTATGCCGGCGTAGAGCATCTGGGGCGGGCGACGGTGGACTTTGTCGATGCCTTGATCGTCGTGGTGGAGCCGACGCGGCGAAGTCTGGGGACCGCCGCCCAGATCAAGAAATTGGCCGCCGACATTGGCCTGACGCGGCTGTGGCTGGTGGGTAACAAGATTCGCAACCAGGACGAGGCCGTGTTTTTGCAGGAAAACACGCCGGGTATGCCCATTTTGGGTCTGCTGCCGGCGGATTTAAGGGTGCAAGAGGCGGATAGGTTGGGCACGGCCGTTTACGACCACGTCCCCGCCTTGAAAGAACAAGCGGAAAATATCGTCAACCAGCTAGAGCGCGGCGTTTAGCCAATCTCGGACCGTGAAAAAATTATGACCACAACCATTGCCTTAGCCGGAAAAGGCGGCGTTGGTAAAACAACCATCGCCGCCATGATCATCAAATATCTCATCGAAACCCAGCCTGGCGCAGTCCTGGCCATCGACGCCGACCCCAGCAGCAACCTGAACATGGTCTTGGGACTGGCATTAGACTGGACCGTCGGCGACATCCGCGAGGATTTGCTGGCGCAGGTCAAGCAGTCGCTTACCGCTGGCGGTGCGGCGATGGGAACCATAGGCGGCGGTGTCAGTAAGCAAGAATATCTCGATTATCAGGTCCGCTCTGCCCTGGCTGAAGGAGACCGCTTCGACCTCATCGCCATGGGGCAGCCGGAAGGGCAGGGCTGTTACTGCGCCGTCAACCACAATTTACGCCAGGTTATCGACGCCATCAGCAAAAATTACCGCTACGTGGTCATCGACAACGAAGCCGGCATGGAGCACCTCAGCCGCCGGACCACCCGCGATGTGCAGCACCTCTTTATCGTCTCGGACCCCACCCAGCGCGGGTTGGCAGCGGCCGAACGCATTGCCGCCTTCCGGCAAGAGCTGGACATTCACATAGCCCACACCGGCCTGATTTTGAATCGGCTGCGTGGCGATATGCACCCGGCGCTTCAGGCGCGCATCGACGAATTGGGGATTCCGCTGCTGGGGGTTGTGCCGGAGAATGAGGCGATGATGGCGTTGGAGTTTAGCGGACGGCCGTTAATCCAATTAAGCAGCGACTCGCCGGTTTATCAGGCGGTGGCGGGCATTGTCGGCGAAAGCCTGACGTGTTAGCTGGCAGTCCATCTCGATGTACAAATGGTTGTGTAGTGCCCAAAACCGTAAGGGTTTGTCTCAACTCTGCAAAATGATGCTGATTCGGCAAACCTTTCGAGTTTTTATTACCTGATTGACGCGCAATATTTTTGGAGGAATGATGCTTGTTGTCCTTGTGTTTGTGCATGTGAAAGAAGACAAAATAGACGCCTTTAAGGCTGCCAGTCTAGACAATGCCCGCAACAGCGTGCAAGAACCCGGTATCGCTCGGTTTGATGTGATTCAGCAGCAAGACGACCCGGCGCGTTTTGTGTTGGTGGAGGTGTACCGCACGGCCGTTGCCCCCACCCATCATAAAGAAACCGCCCATTACGCCCGCTGGCGCGATACCGTCAACGACATGATGGCCGAACCGCGGTACGCCATCAAATACGACAACATTTTCCCTAATGACAACGGCTGGGATTCCGACTATGAACTTTGAGTTTGCAACTTCAGGACGGATCCTCTTTGGCGCGGGGACTGCGGCGCAGGCCGGACCGGCGGCGGCCCAAATGGGCGCTCGGGCGTTGGTGGCTGTGGGCGCGCCGGAAGAGGTAACGGCCGTTCTCCTCGGTGCCCTCGCCCAACACAACGTCGCCGTTACCCGCTTTACGGTGTCCGACGAGCCGACCATACAGACGATTGCCGCCGGCGTTTCCCTGGCGCGTCAGGCTGGCTGCCAGTTGGTGATTGGGCTGGGCGGCGGCAGCGCCATCGACACAGGTAAGGCGATTGCTGCCTTGCTGACCAACGGCGGCGAGCCGCTGGATTATCTGGAGGTGATAGGGCGTGGACGGCCGTTAACCCAGCCTTCCGCCCCCATGATCGCCATCCCCACCACCGCCGGAACCGGCGCGGAGGTCACGCGCAACGCGGTCCTGGCCTCGCCGAGCCACCGCGTAAAGGTCAGCTTGCGCAGCCCCCACATGCTGCCCAATCTGGCCATTCTCGACCCGGAACTGACCTATGCCCTGCCGCCCGACGTGACGACCAGTACTGGTCTGGACGCCCTGACCCAGGTGTTGGAGCCGTTTGTCAGCAACAAGGCCAATCCCGTAACTGACGCCCTGTGCCGCGAAGGGTTGGCGCGTGGGGCGCGTTCATTGCGACGGGTGGTGCGAAACGGCCGTGACACGGCCGCGCGTGAAGATATGGCCCTCACCAGTCTGTTTGGCGGGTTAGCTCTGGCGAATGCCAAATTAGGCGCAGTGCATGGGTTTGCCGGCGTGTTGGGTGGCATGTACCATGCGCCCCATGGCATCATCTGCGCCCGCCTGCTGCCGCATGTGATGGCCGCCAACGTGCGCGCCCTGCTCGCTCGCGCCCCGGAGCATCCCGCCCTGGCCCGTTATGACGAGGTGGCCCAAATTCTTACCGGACGGCCAACCGCCACGGCCGCCAATGGTGTGGCCTGGATCGAAACTTTGTGCGCCGACCTCGCCGTGCCGCCGCTGTGCGATTACGGCCTTGAAGAAGATGCCTTTGCTGAAGTGGTGGCTCAATCTCAGCAGGCCAGCAGCATGAAGGGCAATCCTATTCCCCTTACCAACGCCGAACTAACCGAAATTTTGGAAATGGCGATTTAACGATCGCTAAAATGCACTGTCGCTGGTGACGGGGCCTCACGGCGTGCAGTCAGTTGTTATTTGCTACTCGTTTTGTTTTGAGGCATCGAACAGTACCTGATCATACCACCAGAGCCGTTCAAAGAAAGATCGCGCCAATTCGCCCCATGATTTTTTCGGTGACGATATTTCCGTCTTAGCCATAATTTCAGTAAGACTGCGTTTCCCGTCGATTGCGTCCAACAACCGCTTTTCCGCTGCATTGATGGGTAAAAATATATCTGTGTAGGTGTGTGTGCGGTTAATGAGAACGGCCGTTGCCCCCACCGGTAATCGCTCTTCCACACAAATTGTGTTGGCCAGGCGAATAGGCACATACCTTAGCCAGGCGTCGTCGGTAAATTGGATCGTTTGCGGGCTGGGATTGTCGTCGCGGTAAACAACGGCGCTATGACGCACCATCGTCCCGCGAAAAAGCTCAACGGCGGCATATTGCTCGGTTGGCGGTAGTTGGGCCAGTCGGGCCGCCTGGGGAATGTTGGCGATCACGCCGCATTGGGGCGAGTAGGGCGCTTGTTTTACCCAGCGGCCAAAAGTCAACCCGCCTTCCTGAATAAAATCGAAGAGTTCGGGCACGGAATAGGCTCGATCTTGCGGGTGCAGCAGCGCGTCGGCCAGCGCTGCTTCGTGCCGAAAGTCAGGGGCCTGGCGTAACAGATTTTCCAGCGGATGACCAGGGGGCAAGGCGCTTAGCGCCGCGACGAGTTCGCGAATGACTTCATCGGTCGCCGGGAGATTGAGTCGGCGGCAGAACTCTTGCAGCATGTAAATGCCGGTACGGCCGTAAGGCGCATACACCATTAAATGCATCGCGCCATCTGGTTTGAGCGCCTCGCGTAACGCTTTTAACCCGGCGGCCGGATCCGCCAGATGATGCAGCACGCCGGTGCAGACGATCTGGTCGAAGCTCGTCGCCAACTCGTTGACCCGCTCAAGGGGAAGTTGATAAACCTGAAGGTTGTCCAGGCTGTATTTCGCTTTCAGAACCTGGGTGTGGCGCACACTGGTAGCGCTAAAGTCAACGCCAATCACCCGCGCCTTTGGCCAGCGCAAGGCATGTTTGGCCGCCTGAGAAGTGCCGCAGCCCGCTATCAGGATAGTCTGGTCCTCACGGTAACTTTTTGCAGGCCAAAGCAGGTGATAATCGGCACGACGTTTTTGCGCATCCTGCCAGAGCTGGCGATATTTTTCGAGGCTTTCTACCGGCCGAGGATACGGATATCGCTCGTAAAAGTCTTGGACTTCGGCATCTGCCCCGCCTGAGTTTGCAGCTTGTTTTTTTTGTAGACTCATCGTTAATAATCGGGCTGGTCAGTTGATTTGTTTCAGCGCTCTTGCCCAGCGGGTTGTTGCCTGGCGGGCAAGAGATTGGTCCTAAGGAACGAGCATAAAATTGCTTAAGGAACTGATTGGAGGCTCCAGCCTCCAAAAAGTTATTCAATCCGCGTTCCTTGTTCAAAGAATATCGGCCACAGGATTCTTTCTCGCGCATGAAGCACATTATACGTATTCTCCCCTAAACTCCCAAAACCAAGGCGTTGCTTAACCATTCCGGTGATATAATTGCGCCTTAGAAAATAGTACTCTGGTAACAGTGGTAACAGGACTTCTCATCACCCCTAAATCTGAATGTGTCAGGTCGTCGGGAAAATAACTATCGCAGGTTGGATTTTAATTTTCAAAAAATGGCGTGTAGTCGTCGTGTGGTTTGTTCGATACTACAATAATGAGCGATTGTCTACCGCTATTTATCAATTACACAAAGCATTTACAAACAAGCAAGGTCCGCCGCTGAATGGCAAATAAACGAGGAATATGATGGTTAAAAAAGTATTGAAAATCATTGGCATTGTCCTGGTTGTTTTATTGGGCATCTTCCTGGTAGTGGGACTGATTCCGGTTTCTGTGCCTGAATTGCCTTCGTCTCCAAATCCGGCAGCCAGTTATGATGAGGCGATAACTCGCTTTGAAACGGCCGTGGCCGCCGAACAAGGCATTCTAATGAGTCCCAAATCTGCGTCTGTGCTGATGGCGCATGGCAAACCCACCGAAAAGGTCTATGTCTTGATTCATGGCTGGACCAATTCGCCTTTCCAATGGGTCGATTTTGGGCAAATGCTTTACGATCGTGGTTACAATGTCCTTATTTTGCGCATGCCCTATCATGGCCTGGCAAGCGGGTCCGTTGGTGAACTGCGTTACGCTACCCCAGAACTGATGCGCGATTACGCCGACGATGCCATCGACATTGCCGCCGGGTTGGGAGATGAAGTAGATGTCGTTGGCCTGTCTGTTGGGGGATCGGTTGCCTCCTGGATCGCGCAGAACCGGCCGGATGTGACCCGTGTGATGTCCATATCGCCCATGTATGGCATTGGCCGGCTGCCAAAATTTGTAGATTATCTCCTGCTAAATTTTGCTTCCAGAGCGCCGAATATGAGTTTGACGGCTCCATCGGAACCGCAGCGGGAGCATGTGTACCGGGGGCAGTCCACTAGGGGCGTGGCCAATGCCATGCTGTTTGGGAAGTCGCTTTTTGCACAAGCGGCGGCAGGGGGAACGGCCGTTCCCAACATCATCGTCATCACCAACGACAACGACACCACCGTCAACAATAGGCGCACAGATGAATTGACCGATCTGTGGCAGGCAGCTGGGGCAGCGCCGGTACGCTTTGTTTTTGCCAAAGAATTAGGCTACCCGCACAACTCCATAGATCGCACCTCTAACCCGGAGGCGGATGCGGTTTACGCCATCATGTTGGAGCTGTTGGGCGAAGCCCCCCTGGAATAATTAGCCCGGGTTTGCGCAAATTCGGAATTTATCGTCTCGGTGGGCAGCAGCAGGCAGGGGGACGGCCGTTCCTCATGTTGTTTTATGTGCCCCAGGATAGTTGGCTGAGAATGAACGCTTTCCTAAAACAACACACGCGCAGCGTCTTTGTTGTGCTGGCGCTAGCCTTTGGCTTGACGTTGTGGGCGCTATTTCTGCGCGACCAGCCTCCAGGCGAGGCCGCCCCAACGAGTGGCCCGGATGATGGACTGGTCTGGTTTGGGGTTGACGGCCGTTCCCAAAAAGCAATTTCCGGCCAGTCAAATTCCTACTACGATCCCCGCCAGCCAACCATCATCTTTGTTCACGGCTGGCTGCCGAACCAGGTCGCCTCGCCGCCCACGTTTATGATGGAGCTAACCGATGAAGCCCGAGGCATCGACTACCATCTGGATTTGGCCGCCGCCTGGGTTGAAGCAGGCTGGAATGTGGGCATCTTTTATTGGCATCCATTTGCCGATGAAGACCTGGTTTGGGTGGCCGAAGACAAAATCTGGACGGCCGACCAGGAAGCGGCAATGCGTTACCGGGATGCGGCCGGCAATTACCACACCGAAGGGATGCCGACAGTCAGCGCCGCGCAGCTTTTTTACGAAGCCTACGTAGACGCGCTGCGCGAATATTCCGGCCCTGAAATTAGACTGGCCGGACATTCTCTGGGCAATCAGATGGCTGTGCGCCTGGCTCTCCAACTGGTCGATGGCATCGAAGCCGGCGATATTTCCCCCAATTTGCTGCCGTCGCGGCTGACTTTGCTCGATCCGTTCTGGTCCCCGTTTCCCAAATCGTATCTGGACGGTCAGGAAACGGGCACAGTGATCCGGCAGGAAATTCAGCAAAAATTATTGCCGCGTGACGTTATCGTGGAGTGGTACCATTCTTCCTTGCTGACCGCAGAAACGCTGCGCGGCGAAGATGTCCCCCAGTTTCAAGCCCAGATTGTCTTTGCTGAATTGGCGCCGGAATTTTGCAGTTCTCTGGATCAGGTGTGCCGTCACGATGCGGCCTGGCAGGTGTACTTTCTATCTTTTGGTTCGCCACCGCCCCGTGAATGTGCGCCAGACGAGTTGTCGGCGGCTTGTTTGCCTACGGGCGAACAAGGGCCAATGGCCAGCACGGCCAACGAGCGGTTGGCGGAGATGATGGGCCAGCCTTTTTATTGGGTTCAGGATTTAGGGCCGGAGGGGGAAGACGGCCGTTCCACTCCACAAACAGACGATGACTGGTTTCACCGCCTCCCGCTTAACCAGGGACAATAATATGGGCGGCTGGTTGACGCCTACGGGGTTGCTTTGCGCCATAAGCTTGTGAGCAGCGCCAACCAAAAAGCCGCCACCAGGAAGCCACCCAGCCAAACGATGGGCGAGACAAGATGGAAAAACACTTTGCCCACAACCCACACCGCCTGACCGATCGGACTTTGCCAAACGAACAGGTTGGCGCCCACAATAAGGATGAGGGCCAGCGCGGCTAAAAAATTAACCAGGATTGTGGCGGAGAACGGCCGTTTCTCGGCCGTCTCGGTGGCAAAAAGTTTCATGATCTTCACTCCCTTATCGGTTATCCTAAACTTCTGATAACGGCTAACACAGATTCTGGGGTCGCGCTCTTATTCAAAAATGCTTGCGCGCCTGCGTTGATTACCTGCTTTTCTACTTCCGGGTGGCTGCTCATGGCGATGATTTTGAGAGACGGCCGTTCGTATTTCAGCAGCCGCAGCAGTTGCGCGGTAGGTAATCCTGGCAGCTCCCAATCTAGCAGCAGTAAATCCGGTTCCTTTTCCGTCACTGCCAGCAGCAGACCGGTGGCATCGGCCGTTTCGCCAGAGACCACAAAATCAGATTCTTGCTCCAGCAACAAGCGTAAAGCTGAACGAACTTTCATCTGATCATCGGCTAATAATACCTTTGTGTTCATCGCTGTTATCACCTCAATGCCTGAACTATAAACCCGACGCCCTTCAGACACATCAGGCAGTTGGAGAGCGTTTGCCCTGGCCATCTTAGGAGACAATCACCTGGTCAGATGGCCAGTCGCTTCAGGGACTTCAGGACACGGCCGGACTTGCCTCGGCTCGCCCAACGCGCAGCAGAAAAACGCCGTAAGCGCCAAAAAGAATGATGTAGGCCGCCGCAAACGCGAATTCGCGCACAGCTACCGGGCCGTCAGATCCTGCGCCGCCGACCGCCAGAAATCCGGCAAAATTTGTGAGAAAGTGCGCCAAAATCAGCGGCCAGATGGCTCCGGTGCGAATGACCAGCGCCGCGTAGGTAAAGCCGATGGCCGCCGCGTAGCCAACCTGCAGCAGGGCATAGGCCGGGCTAGGAAAGGACAGGGCATTGAGCATATGCATCCCGCCAAATAAAGCCGCCGAGAGCAGCGCTGCCCGCCAGATGCCGGTGGGCAGCAGCGCGTGCAAAATCAGACCACGAAACAATATTTCTTCTACAAAACCGGAGAGGACGGCCATCACAAAAAAGAGCATGATTTGTTTTGGGTCTGTTACGCTGAGGCCGTCGAGCAGGTTTCCAATTACCGGCACAAATGGCAGCCAAAAGAGCCACAGCAGCCGTCGCTCATACGGCGCCCGAAATCCAACGTCTCGCCACCACCTGTTTTTGGTTAGCAAGACGGCGCATACGGCTGCAAGCGCGCCAAAGGCGAGGATATGCAGAGCGGCCGGTGGCAGCTCCAACAAGGCAACAATGGCACCTGCCGCCAAAAAAATGATGATAGCCACCAGGAAGAGCAAGACAGACGCCCCATAAGGATGACGTTCGGGAAATAGAATGTGGTCCATGCTGACAAATCCTTTTGTTGTAGGTTGTAAATATAAAATTGAATCAGAGTGTGTGGGAGAGAACGGCCGTATTCTCCCCATTGTTCACGAGCTGCGCGGCGTGTCGGTACATCAGCGGCGCTGCCAGCCAGTAAATGAGGCCGACGTAAAACAAAATGATGTGAAACGCCGCTGGTCCTAAAACAAGCTGTAGCCCAAATGCCCCTAGAGAAAGGGCCACAGCCAGCGCCCCATAAAGACGGGTGCGGTGCAGCCAGACGTAGGGCAAGAAATGTGCTCCGCCCAATCCGGCCATGATGACGGGCAGGGATCGTGGGTTGAGGGTGTAGGCCACGAAAAGAGCTGGCAGCCACAGGGCCTGCGACGCCGCCAGCAAGCCAGACAGGCTCCGCAGCGGGTTGTCTACGGCCATGCGCCCCCAACCAATTTTATGTTCCAGCCAGAAGGCGGCCGGCAGCGCCAGCCCACCCTGAAACATGACGAGCAGAGCGGCCGTTTCTGCTGGCAGCACATAGGATAAAATGCCACAGACGATAAAGGTTGCGCCGTAGGCAATTAAAAAGGGCGTTCCGCCGGCCGAGTTCGCGCTAACTTCTTGAAAAGCTTGGGTTAGGGTCATTGTGTTTTGGTTCATGTTTGTCACCTGTTGAAAGTCTGGGTTGAATTGGTTAATTCGCTCAAGGTCATTAGTAACCAGGCAAGGATTCATTGGTGGTTTTCAGATTCGACAAATCTTGCGGAGTTAAGCGTCAACGGCTGCTTAGAATTCCGCCCGTTCAAACTGCCACACGGCGGCGAACAGGAAAAGGAGGCACCAAACGGCCGTTGCCCCAAGCATCGTCCACGCCAGACTGTCAAGGGGCATGTCAAACAGCAGCATCAGCCCTACCTGCTGTAGTTGCCAGGGCGAAATTTGCACCAGCGTCTTCACCGGCACCATGCCGCCGCCCAGCAGCGAGCCTAAAGTCACCGCCAACAATACGCTACGTTTTGTGGTTAGCGTGCCTAACAGCAGCGCCAGCGTCAGATAAAAGAAGGCGTGAAGCGTGATCACGGCCATCATGCCGGCAAATTGGCTCCAGGTGTAAGCGCCCGGCTCATACAGCCAAAACAAGCCATATGCCGCCAGCCCTGACGGTAAAACCATCAGGAACAACAGCCCGACCACATTGGCCATGAGCTTGGCCGACACAAAAGCCATGCGCGAGATAGGTTTGGACAGTACCCAGGCGGCCGTCCCCAACTGGATTTCTTCGATGATGCTATCTTGCATGGCGACAATGACGCCGATGGCCAGGCCGACGGCCGCAAGCCCTGTAAAAAGCTGGCTGCTCATTTGTAATGGGTCTTCGTCCATCACCGAATTGCCGTTGGGATCCGTGAGGGTAGGGAAAACAAAGAGTGACACGGCCAGGATGCCATTGAGCAAAATGACCCACAGGGCAGCTCGAGCCAGGGCGCGGCGTGCAGGCCACCATTTCTGGTTTTCTCGTTCTAGTAAATTGGTGAAGCCCCGGAAACGGCCGTTTCCCTCCACCATCTCAAACTCAGCATTACTGGTCATGGTTATCTCCTTTTACCAACGCCATGAACGCCTCTTCTAACTCCACTTTTTTGCGCCCAAAGGCGGTCACGACGGTGTGATCGTCTGCCAGCAGCAGGCGCAGCAGCTTTGCTTCGGCCACCGCCTCATCCGCCACGGCCACCTGCCAGATCGTCTGACCATTTTGGGCTAGCGTCGTCACCTGCTCAACCCAGGGTTCTTGCTCCACCCGCGCCCGCGCCGCCGCCAGATTACCGTGCAGGGCTACGGTATAAATCGTCTGGCCTTCGCCGTTCAGCAGGTGTTCGATGGGTCCTTGGGAGATCAATTTACCCTCGTTCAGAATGGCCACCGTATCGCTGACCTGCTGCACGTCGTCCAGAATGTGGGTGGAGTAGAACACGGTGGCGTATTTGCGCAGCTTTTCCATGATAACCAGCACATCGTGCCGCCCAATGGGATCGAGGGCGGCAGCCGGTTCATCCAGAATGAGCAAATCCGGGTAATTGACTTGCGCCTGAGCCAGGCCCAGCCGCTGCCGTTCGCCGCCTGAAAAGCTTTTAATCGGCCGGTCGGCTTTGTCGGTCAACCCGACCAGATGAAGCACTTCGTTGACGCGCTCTTCGATTTTGGTTTGTGGGCCTTTGAAGAAGAAGCGCGCTGTAAAGTGGACTGTTTCACGGGCGGTCATGGATGGGTAAAAAAGAGGCTGCTGTGGCATGTAGCCAATGCGTGCGCGAATGGCCAGACTGTCCTCCACAATATCGTACCCGAACACGGTTCCGTGGCCGCCGCTGGGTTTAATCAGCCCCAACAACAGCTTCATGGTTGTGGTTTTACCCGCGCCGTTTGGTCCTAAAAAGCCAAAAATCGAATGTTGGGGTACGTTTAAATTCAGCCCATTGAGGACGGAAACGCCATCGTATTGCTTGCTGAGGCCGTCGGTTTGGATAACGGCCGTATCCGTTTCTTTCATTTCCACTATTCCCTCCGTTTGCCGGCCTGTATATCGACCATGCTCCCAATGCCTAAACCGGCGGCCACGCCCAAGACCAAGCCTACCGCAATTTGGTCGAACATAAGCAGCCCCATGATCAAGCCCAGGCCTGCGCCCATTGCCATGCCCCGGCCACGATAAATTGCGGCTGTCGCTTTTCCCTGATTCGTTGGTTTTTGTGCCATTTTTCCTTTCCTAGACCCTGAGGGCATTACTACAAAAATCATTTCAAGCCGTGTTCGTGGAATTTGTAGCCGCGTATGCTTGCCGCGTATTTTCCAGAGCGCGGTATGAATGCTGCGGCCACTACCCCTGAAATGGGTTATTGATAATTCCCATAAACCGATAAAGTGCCAGGCGTTTGGGGAGCAGTGAGCAGCAGCCGATATTCGCCAGGCGACAGCCGCTGTTCCCACGAACCGCCCCCATTCTCGTCGGTGCGAAAGGTTTCGCTGCGCAGAATGACCAGATCGTCGCCATTCGGCCCGCTCAGGCTGAGGTCGAAATAGGTCGTGTCGATGTTGGGCAGGGTGTAGAAGATGTTGACAACGGCCGTTTCCGTCAGCGTAAATTGCCCCACCTCGGCTCCGTCATGCGGTTGAGCTGAGAGATCAACCATCGCTACCGGCTGAAAATCCGGCGGCGGCGTCAGCCCTGTCTGTCCGGCATTGCAGCCGACCGCGAACAGAATCAAAACAGACAGCATGGCTAACAGCATGATGAAATGTCTGGTTGTCGCCGGTTTGGCGAATCGTCTGATTGAATTTTTCGTCATGGTCTATTTTCCTTCCTTATGGATTTATGGTCCTTCGGCGCGAATATACTCGCGGACATCGACGTTGTAAGCGATGTCTTCCACTTCGGTGATCAGCCAGGGCGTGCCCTCGTCTGCCCAGGTCACGGAGGACCGCGCTGGAATCAGGATGCCGTGGAAAGTATCCCAACTCAAGACATCCATTTGCCACGAAATTTTTTCTGTGTCGTCGGCGCCCCGGTAGCGCATGGCTTGCATGTGCGTGATCAGGTTCGTTGTGGGGTCAAAATAGACGGTGAACATATCTTCCCCCGTCTCAAAAGGAACGATCAGCCGGGCCGATGTGTCGTCGATGGCTTCCCAGCGCACCCGCGAATCGGTCAGATAGATGGAGGGCAGCCAGATCGATTCGCCCCATAGGCCCAGATTGGCGGCCATGTTTACCTTGGGTTCGTTTTCGATGGTGCCCACAGGTAGCTGCATCCGCGCCTGCCCATCCAGGTAGCGCTCGTTTACCTTCATCAGCGGAAGGCCAAAAATGGTGGTCTCGATGTAATGACGGTAGCCTTGCCCGGCATTGTGGGTGAAGCGCAGTCGCGCGGGGAAGGTGACGCCCATAAAGCGTAAGTCGCCACGGCCGGTAATCACGGCCGTTTCCACCACCGGCGCTTCTGCACCCAGTACAGTTTCGTAATAACGGGCTGCAGGAGCAGGTAAATCGGCGGGCACGGCCGTGCTGATCAGGAGCTGGGAGGATTTGGGGTAGGCGGCAAACGGCCGTGGCTGTATGCGCAAGCCCGCTGCCAGCAGCAGGGGAACCAATAAAACCAGACTGATAAGTGTGCCGCGAAAAGCATTGCTCCAGTCCAGCGCCGTAACCACCAGCGACAACACAGCCGCCGCAAACATCACAGGCAGCCACCACGTCTGGCCGGCCGCCAAACCAATGGCCGACCCGGCCAGCCCCACAGCAGCCAGCAGCCAGAATAGGCTAAAAACCCGCATCCCTGTCTGCCCCAATTCCAGGCGGCCGCCCAAAACGGCCGTTTTGTAGGGTAATTCGGCGATTTCTGCCAGGGGCCAGTATGCCACAAACCCCAGCAGATGAATCAAGCCGTGAATGGCAACAAGGCCAACGGCCACAAAATAAGCAATGCGCAACATAATTTCCTCTTCGATCCGTCTGCCCCATACGTTGTGGCAGACCAGGTATGTACTTAATGATGCTATTCAGCTTAAATCAAAAGCTCCCCAGACACATCGGGTATCTGGAGAGCTTAAATGCTGGTCAGCAGTGGAGATTCTCGCCTGGTCAGATGGCCAGGTTTTCTCCCGGGCGAGGGCTGTGTACAGGACCGATTGAGGTTGGAACCAGGCTAAAAGGTGTCCATCACAATCCGGCGGCCACCATGCCAGTCAAAAAGTTCTGAAAGAAGATTTCCACCGCCCTGGCGGCCAGCAAAATCAGGGGTAACGTACTTACCTGGAGCAGCAACGGGGCGATGCCGCCAATCCAGAAAAGCTTCAGCCCGGTTGTTCCCATTACCCGCCTATTCGAAGCCTGAAATGAGAGGACAAACAGGCCCACAGACAGGACAATCAGCGGCGCTCGAATGGCTTCTACCGCCAATATTACGCCTGGGGGCGGCACGGTCAGGCCGCCGGCATGGGTTGTGTAGTAAGGTCCGCTGCGGGAAAATGAGGGCAGGTAAAACCGCGATAACGACCAGCAGCAGATTGACGCTGCCTCCCACGATAATACGGCCGTTTCGGAACGTTTTCCCCTCACCTTTCTTGCCGATGAACGCCCACGTTCCCATCCCTGCCCACACAAACAGCAGCACGCCAACCCCTTACCAACAAAAGCTCCACTCGATCACCGAGACCAGCGTGAGGAGCAAAAAAACGGCCAATACGCCAATACGCAAGGAGCTTTTGGCCTTTTCCCGGTTCGATTTTGTGATCATACAACTGGCTACAAAAGCTGCTTCAATAAACAAAGCACCGACAATGACACTTGTGGCCTCAGCAGTTTCCTTTTGCCGGAATCTTTAGGTGTAGCTGATAGGTCTCAGTCTAAAACAAATGCTCTCCAGACACATCGGGTATCTGGAGAGCGTTTTTACTGGTCAAATGACCAGGCACAGATAGAAGAAAAATCCTTCGGACGCATTGGCGAGTCGAAGGCTTTGAGACGGGTTATCTGCTGATTGCGCGGCGCGTTGTCAGGCAATCAGGTGCGGCGGTGATTTGCCAGATGGTGTGCGCCTAAAACTCGGAGAGTTTATTTGGCCTCTGGAAAAGTTCCTGATTCAATAAAACCCTCAGGGTTTCCACCAGAGGAAACACGTAACAGATGTTATTTAGTCACAAAGCCCATAGCCGCTTTCTATCAGGTTCTTTAGCCGATCGACAAACCGCGCTGCGGGGGCGCCATCGATCACATCATGATCAAAACTGATGGTCACACTCAGGTATTCGCGCACTTCTACCCGATGATTAACCACCCCGGGTTTTTCACCGATTCCGCCCAATGTGAGTTGGAGCGAATGGTTGGGAACCGGAATTCCCCACCCGTTTCCTTTGCCAAACATGCCAATAGAAGACACCAGCACCGTGCCGTAATAATCCTTGAGCAGATTTGGATTCTTAAAAAGCGCCCAAAGGAATAATCGCCTGAGAAATCCAGGCAGCCGGACAAACCAATCGATGAATTTCGACTCCTGGCTGCTTGCGTGTTGATTTTGGAACGCCCGAATTTCATCATGAAGCGCGCGAAAATCCTTTTTGTTTACCGCTCTGATGATATGCGGTCTGATGCTCTTTTTGCCTGCCACTTCGACCTCGAACAACATATTGACATCCACGTCGGCAAAAATGACCAACTGGTTGCGCCAGTTCCGGTAAGCGTGCATGTGTTTGTCCGAATCGATGGCTTTGCCCAGGCAGGCCAAAATAAACGCCGAGAAAGATAACGTCTCGCCGGTTTGGTTTTTGTGCTGGCGCATGGCTTCACGAATCCGGGTAACATCGAACTCTGTCAGCCCATGCACGGTATGTTTGCGGAGTCCCATCCGGCCGCCATCAGCCATCAATTGTCGGGAGCGTGGATAGGGGAGAATCGTTGGTTTTTCGTGTTTTGTTTTCATGCCTGATATTTACTCGTGCCCGGGTTTGGTTCGCCAAGATATTGTTTGATGATTTTCAGGGCATTATGGAGGCCATCTTCGGCGCGTATGGCTGCGCCATATGAATTGGCGCGTTGTTTTATGGCGGGGTTGGAAACGGCCGTCACCATTGCCTCAGCCAGTCGGTCAGCAGTCAGAGCCTTCTGCGGTATTGGGTCTGGTCCCAGACCCAACGCTTTGATCCGCGCGCCCCAGAATGGTTGATCGAGCACAAACGGCACGACAATGGTGGGGATGCCGGCGCGCAATCCTTCCGCTGTGGTGCCTGCGCCGCCATGATGCACCACGGCCGCCATCCGCGGAAACAGCCAATTGTGAGGCGCGGCATCCAAAACGAACACATTGTCCGCCGTCTGCTCGGCCTGTAGCCCGCCCCAACCGGTGACCATTACCCCGCGTTGCCCGCTTTTTTGCAAAGCCTCAAGGATGAGGGCGGCCAGTTGTTCTGGCTTACGGCCGGCCATGCTGCCAAATCCAATGTAGACGGGCGGATCGCCGGCTTCTAAAAACGCTGTTAGCTCAGGTGTTGGCTGCCATACGGCCGTTGCATCCAGCCAGAAATTACCGGTGATATGGACAGTATCCGGCCAATCCGCGGGGTGCGGAATAATGCGGGGGCTGTACGCGCTCAACATGGGTGTTGACGTTAAGGTGCGGTAAAAACCGGCCGCCGTCACCGGTGACAATCCCAGGCTTTGCCTGAATTCATTGACAAAGGGACGATACCACAGCCAAATCACCTGAAGCATCGCCCTGCCGGAGACATAGTTGTGCAATCCGCCCCAATCTTTTTGGATGGGCCAGGATGGCGCCGGAAATGCTCTGGTGGGCAGCAGCGGCGTCGGCTCGATATGCATCATGGGAATGTGGAGGGCGTCGGAAATGGCTTTTCCAAAGGCGCTAAATACCCCCAAACAGATGATGGCATCCGCGTCGCGGCAAGCGGCGTAGGCATCGGCGGCCATTTCCATCACCACCGGGCCAATCATTTTTCTGACGGCGCGAATTGATTTCAGCGGATTGGCGCCGCCTGTTTCCATGAATTTTCGCCCGGTGTCGCTGGCCATAATCTGTTGGACATCGCCGCGTAAGGGGTAAATGTCCAGGTCGTGTTGCTGAATAAAACCGGCAAAGTCTTCGGGGGCAGCTAAAGAGACGCGATACCCGGTCTGTTGGAGGGCTTTGCCCAAGGCGACGCAAGGTTGAATGTCGCCCCGTGAGCCGGCGGCGAATAATGTGATCTTCATCTTGACTATTAACTTTCCTAGAGTGAAGCCAGGCGCTTACAGATAATCTGGTCAGTTGATCAGGTTTTCTTGCAAGGCGAGGGCGACGGCTTCGGTACGGCCGTTTACCCCCAGCTTAGACAACACACTGCTCACATGAAACTTGGCCGTCGAGCGGCTGATAACCAGTTTTTCAGCAATTTCAGGGTTGTTGAGACCCTGCACCATCAGGGCCAGCACTTCTAATTCGCGCGGCGTCAGGTCGTAGTGCGGCGGTGTGGGGCGAGTGGCGGCCTGAATAAGCGCGGCCGTCGCTTCCGGCGATAACGTCGAGCGGCCGGCATAAGCAGCCCGGATCGCCGTCGCCAGCTCATCGGCCGTCACATTTTTAAGCAGATAGCTGATCGCTCCGGCTTGCAAGACGTTTTGCACCAGCTTTTCCTCGCGGAAACTGGTCAGGGCAATCACTTGCACGTTTGGGCACTGCTGGCGAATAAGGCGGGTTGCCTCTGCTCCGTCCATTTCCGGCATCATCAAATCCATCAGGACGACGTCAACGGCCGTTTCCCGGCACACCTTGACGGCCTCACTGCCGCCACTAGCTTCGCCTACCAACTGCAAATCGTCAAAGATGGTTAAAAAAGCGGCCAGGCCGCTGCGTACCACGGCATGATCATCTACAATCAAGACCCGAATCGATTTTTCTTCACGCATAAGTTTCCTCACGGCCGTTGCCCATAGGACAATCTACTGTAACCACTGTCCCTTCGCCAATACGGCTTTCAATCGTAAAAACGGCTCCAATTTTCTGCGCGCGTTCGCGCATAATGCCCAGCCCCAACGAATGGGGTCGGATGTCTGCAGGGTTAAACCCACGGCCGTTATCCCCAACAGATAAGCGCACGGCCTCGGTTTGAAAGGTTAAGGTGATGACCACCTGGCTGGCCCCGGCGTATTTGGTGATGTTATTGAGCGCTTCCTGGGTGATGCGGTACAGCGCAACCTGGGTTTCAGGCGGTAACGGCCGTTCCCCCTCAATATGCAAGGCAATGTGCATCCGTGACCGGCCGCCAATCGCCTGCGTCAATTGACGCAGCAGCTCCGCAAGGCTCGATTCGGTCAGCGTCGCCGGACGCAGTTCCAACAGCAAAGTGCGCATTTCAGCCAACGCCCCCCGCGTCAATTCCCGCAGCTCTTCCAGACGCGCCTTCCCCTGCTCAACATCACGCTCCCAAATCCGCGGCAGCACATCGGCAATCAGACTGGCCGAAAACAAAGTCTGCGTCACCGCGTCATGCAAATCCCGCGCCAGGCGATTGCGTTCCGCTGCGATGGCCACATCCTCAACTTTCTCAAATAAATAAGCGTTTTCAATTGCCACACTCAATTGATCCGCAATCGATTTAAATAGGGCTAATTGGTCGGTCGTAAAGGTGCTTTCCTGGGAACCAATAATGGCCAGCACGCCCAGTTTCCGGTCGCGGACCTGAAGAGGCAGCAGCGCCCCCGGTTCCAGCAATCCTTGGGAAACATCCGGCGCAATATACATCATCTCCCCGCTGTCGATAACCGTCTGCCCGGCCTGCAACATTTTTGCCCAATCCTCCGGGTCAACCAGACGCTCCGGACGGAGAATGGTAGACTTCAATTTGCCGGTCGTGTCATCGACCAGACTCACTCCCGCCCGCGATGAACCAATTAAATCCACCAGTAAATCCAGGGTTTTGGTGAGTAATTCCTTCAGGTTTAATGAACTGTTTGCCGTAGCCGCCACATCCAGCAGCATTTGCAGCTCTCGGGTACGCGCAGAGACGCGCGCCTCCAAATTATGCCTCAGCCCCGCCCGCTCCGTTGTATCGATGGACACCACCAAAATGCCTACAATCTCGTTTTCTTCAACCAGCGGCGCCATCACCACGTCCCAATACGTGATAATTCCCCCCGATTCCAGACGAACGTCATTTTGCCGCACAGTCTCACCCGCCAGGGTACGGTCGAACATGGGTTGGACCACGGCTTCTGTGCCCGGGAGGTGGTCGAAATAACATACGCCGGGCGCAAGCGGAGCGCCGGTAGGCGGCGCATAATTCGCCGAAAAATCATCCCAGGTAGGATTGTACCGCTGGATGCGGTATTGGCGGTCGATAACTACGATGCCCATCGGCATACGCTCGAAGAGCATCTCCAGCAGGTTAAGCTGGCGGCCCAGGCCCGGATCTGGACTGAAAGAAACCACCTGTTGTTCTTGTGTTTGGGATGCCGGAATCAGTTCGAATACGCACGTCTCATCGCCCCTGGCCTGGCAACTGTGTTCGATGCAAACCACATCCTGGCGGTCGCCGAGAATGTTTACAAAGCCCACAAACACGCCGGCCGAATAGGAGCAAATCGGAGTCCGGGGAACATCTTTTTTTTGTCGGTATATCCACGCTTCGAAGGCGTTGGTGGCCCGAATGCAGACGCGGCCGAGCGGCCATTCCAAGGTGGTAATTTCGAATTGGCCGAACCCTGCGGTTTGGTACGCCTGGACACAGGCCGAAAAAGCGGCCGATTTCTCCATTTCAGCGTCTTTGCCAAAGGATTCGGCAAATGAGGCGCCGCCGTTGGCGCCGGCCTGCTGCAGCACGGAGCTTGCCAGTCGTTCGCCAATCAGGGCTTCTATTTGGCGGCGCAGCCCCCAAAACCCAGCTTCAACGTCTAGCAAGGCCATGCGTGAGCCGCCAAAATGCAGGACTCCTTTTTGTTTTTCATTTAATAAGTTGTGGATTGTCATTTTTTTTCGTTGTATCTATAAAGGCCCTAAGGAACGAGAATTGAATAATTTACACGTTTAGATTGGGCCAATCTTACGTCTGTTATTTAATTTTCAGGCCTTAGAGACTTTCCAGAGATTGGTGATTCGATGCCCTGGCGCAATATTGCCCGGTGGGCCGGAACTTGCTCTAAAAACTTCTTCTGTGCTTCTTCGCTAGAAATTTTTTTGCTTCGCGTTTCTAACAGGTCAAGGGCTTTTTCCCACAAGACGTCGGTTCTGCTGTCTTTTAATCCTTGCCATACCAGACCCAGCATCCAATACAGTTTTAGACTTGCTCTTTCCGCCCAGATGGGTGATTCTTGCCAGGTTTGCCACAATTGTTCGGCGTGGGCGGCGGCGTCTCCGTGTTTGCCTTGTTGGTAGGCGGCGTAAGCCATTCCGGCCAGGGCGGGCGTGGTTTGTTCGATTTGCCCGGCCTGCTGTTTCAGGTTATACGCTTGCTGAAATTTCTGTTCTGCGTCCGCCCAATTTGTTTTGCTGAGGAGAATGTTGCCCCAGGTATAAAAAACGGCCGACTCAAAACGCGGGTTTTGTACTTGCACGGCCGTTTCAAACGCATCGGTAACAACAGCCAGGGCTTTGTCTGGTTCCCCCCGCTCCTGCCACATTTCGCTCAATCGCAGCCTGGTCCACGCTTGCCAAAACAGGTCTTTGAGCTGCCGGGCGCTGGCCAAGGCCTCGTTCAGATTTTGTTCAGCGGTGGCATAGTCGCCTAACCGCACGGCCGTATACCCCATCTGTCCCAGTATCCATTGTTCGCTTTCAGGCATATTAAGCCGGCGAAATATCGCCAGAGCTTCGGCGTAATAGGTCTGCGAAGTGACCAGATTCCCCTGGCCTGTCAGACACACCCCCAGGCTGCCCAGAGATTCAGCTTCGTCAATAATGGCTCCCAAATGGCGGCTCAACTGAAGCGCGCGTTCGTGATACTCCACAGCCAGGGCAAAAGATTCCTGACGAAAGGCCAGAGTTCCCAAAAATGTCAGCGTCTCCATCTCGCCAAGTTTGTATTGCAAAGTTTGGCACAGGGTAAGCGCGTGGCTCAAAGGCTCCTGCGCCGAGCCGACTTCTGCCCCCCATAACTTTTGCGAGCCAACTCCAATCCAGCCATCTGCCTCCAGCATTTGATTTTGGGAGGTTTGCGCCAGAGCGACGACTGTTTCAAATTGTGTCAGCGCCGGTTCATGCTGGTTCTGTCGGGCAAGTATGCGCGCCCAAATCAGCCTGGCATGCGCTTCGTTGGCCAGATTTTGCAATTTTTGGGCGAGTTCGCAGGCCTGAACGGCCGTATTCACCCCACTTTCAAACTGGGCGGCGTAGAGATGCCCCCACGCCCGTGCGATCAGCAGCCGGTTGAGTAAATGGGTCGCAAAGCTGGCATCAACGGCCGTTGCCCCTTCCAAAGCCGCGATCGCCGCATCTACCTGCGTCGCTTCTTCGGTAAACATCCCTTTGCGCTTATAAAAACAATGGACGCCGTTCAGGCTGTCCGCAATGGTCTGCCACTGTCCTGTCTGCATGGCATATTGCCACGCGGCGCGCAGATTAGCCTGCTCGGGCAGGATGGCTCGTAAGACAACCTGCCCAACCCCGCGCTGTAAATTATCTTCAAACGAGCGAATAAAATCGGCGAAATAGAGGCTGTGACGGCGCAGCGCCAGCTCGGCCAGGGCCACTCGCTGCGGATCGTTAAGCTTTTCTCTGGCGAGTTGCCGCAGCACCGGGTGCATCCTGAATCGCCCCGTTTCATTCCGATTGAGCAGGGCGTGGTCCTGCAAACTGTACAAATCCGAAATCTCCTCATTCAAGACAGCTTCCGCAGCCTGCAGCGTAAAGCCGCCGTGGAAAATGGAAATCTGGACCAACAGGTTTTGCTCGGCTGGGCTTAACAACTGCCAGGTGTAGTCAAAGACGGCATAAAGTGTGCGTTGGCGGGCTGGCAAGTCTCGCCGGGTTGTATTAAGGAGCCGCAGATTACTGGTTAGGGCCGGTATGATCTCATTGATCATCAACCGCCCTAACGAAGCCGCCGCCATTTCGATGGCCAGGGGCATCCCCTCGACAAACTGGCATATCGCCACTACTTCAGGCAAATGCTCTTCTAACTGGAAGGCAGATGGTACACGGGCCGCTCGTTCGGCGAACAGGCGCACGCTGTCGTTTTCCTGCGCGTCGGGGGAAGCCTGGGCCGGAGTTTCCAGGCCGCCTAGCGGAAATGCAAAACTGGCGGCCAACGGCAGCGTTGTGCGCGATGTGGTCAGCAAGTGGATGTTGTCACTGGCCGCCAAAAGTTCAAGAATGAGATCGGCGGCGGTGGTTAGAAACTGTTCGATGGTGTCCAAAATGAGCAGGAGATTTTTCTTGGCCAGGTGTCCCAATAATTGTGACCAGAGGTCGCTCTCGCTGTGGAAGAGCAGCCCCATTGCCTGGCCCACCAGAGTGGCAACTTCCTCGCGGACTCTTTCCGGGGCGCCTTTTTCTATTTCCTCAAGCGAAACAAACCAGATACCGTCTGTAAACGGAGATTGGTCTTGCGCCTGGAGTTGCCGCCCGGCAGCCAATGCCAGGCTGGTTTTGCCAATCCCGCCAACGCCAGTTATGCAGACCAACGGATATTCCGGGTTGGTGAGATAGGTGGTGAGCGTGGCGAGTTCGGTTTTGCGGCCGAAGAGCGGCGTCAGGGCGCGGGGCAGGTTGTGCAGCGGAGCGGGCACAAGCGATGGCGGTGGCAGAGACCCTTTTTGAATGGCGTCATGCAGCGCCGTTGTGCCTGGGGCAGGGGGGACGCCGAGTTCGGTTTGCAGGAGGTGGCAGAAATTATCATAGGTGGCCAGGGCTTCGGCGACACGGCCGTCATAGGCCAATAATCTCATGAGCTGCTGCTGGGCGGTTTCGTCCAGGGGGTCCCAGGTCACCCACTGTTGGGCGGTCATGGCTCCGGCGGCGAACGCCCCCTGCTTTTCTTGCCAGCTCGCTAACTGGCGGAAACCAGCCATCGCGATCTGGCGAAAGCGTTCTTGCTCGATCAGCAGCCAATCATTGAAGCGCGGGGCGTTGGGTAAGGAGAAGCCGGCCATGAATTCGCCGGTGTACACTGCCAGGGCTTGGGATAAAAGGGAAACGGCCGTGGCCGATCCATCCTTGCCGACACCGGTCAGCATCGACTGGAACCGCACGCTGTCGGTTTGTTCGTGCACAACAGGCGTTACAGCCACCGTTTTTCGTGTAACGATTAGGTGCTCGCCCACTTGCTTGCGCAGCCTGGTTAGCGCTGTGCGCAAATTGGAGAGCGACTGTTCGGTTGAACGTGCGTCCCACAGCAGGTCGGCCAGCGTTTCACGGTTGTGTGTTTGCCCGGTATGCGCCAGATAGATTAGCAAGGCCAGTTCTTTTTGGCTGCGAAAGTGGGTGATGGGCTTGCCATCTAATCGGAGTGTGATATGGCCCAGTAACAATGTTTCCAGCATAGATGCTCCAGAGGGGCTATTTAGGTCGCTTCCACCGGCTGTGATTATACGCCATGTTGGCCTTAGAATCGCGTTTTTTTCTCGGAAGCGATTTGGAAGCGGTTGGCGCGTATGCTAGACACAGGTCCGATCTGCACGGCGCTTGGGAAAAATATGGCAAAACAAGACGATCATGAAGTTTACACCTCTTTTTTAGTGCGCTGCTGGTTTATTCCGCCGGTGGTGGATGATGAGACGCCTACCTGGCGGTTTGAGCTGCGTGAAATGTCGGCCGAGGCGCAAAAGCACCGGTTCCGCAATTTCGAGCAGTTGGTGGCGTTTATGTCGGGGAAACTAACGGCCGTTGCCGTCAACAATAACCAGGACGACGACCACTCTGTTGCAGCCTCCGTGGGCTGAGCCGAACCTTGTCCAGGGCGCGTTTCCACATCAAAGCGATTATCGGCTACAATGTTTTATGTTTTTTCAATTGAGCCGATGATTCGATCCAGGAGATGATTTCATGCCCCATTTTATGTGTACCACCTGCGGCACTCAATTTGCTGCCACCGAAACTGCGCCGGCGCACTGC
This sequence comes from Chloroflexota bacterium, assembly GCA_017993775.1. Lineage (GTDB taxonomy): Bacteria > Chloroflexota > Anaerolineae > Promineifilales > Promineifilaceae > Leptovillus. The sequence goes on from JAGOMA010000006.1 coordinate 173,419, forward strand.
CCCATTTGCGAAGATGAGCGGCAGTATATCGGTTGGCAAGGCCAGGAATGGACGACATTGGAAGATTTGCAGGCCGGTCATCAGACTGTCATTAAAACTGAGGAACCAGACCTGACGGGCATTGGCTCGCACCCTGGTTTTGCCATTGGGCAGCGGGCGCTGTTGGTGCAAACGGCCGTTGGCAACCTGTTGTGGGACTGTATCAGTCTCATAGACGAAGCGACGGTAACGGCCGTAAACGCCTTAGGCGGCATTCGGGCCATCGCAATATCTCACCCTCATTTCTACTCGTCGATGATCGAATGGAGCCGCGCCTTTAACGCCCCCATTTACCTGCACGCCGCCGACCGGCAGTGGGTGATGCGGCCGGATGAAGCGGTTGAATTTTGGTCGGGGGAAACCAGGCCGCTGTGGGCCGGCATGACCCTGATTCGTGGTGGCGGTCATTTTGAAGGCGGCACGGTTCTTTATTGGCCTGCCGGAGCCGGTGGTAAAGGGGCGCTGCTTAGCGGCGACACCCTGCAAGTGGTGTCGGACCGCCGCTTTGTAAGCTTTATGTATAGTTACCCCAACCTGATTCCGCTGCCGGAGAACGAAGTGCGGCGTATTGTGGCTGCCGTTGCCCCTTATGACTACGATCGGATTTATGGCGCGTGGTGGGACCGGGTGGTGCAAGAAGGAGCGAAAACGGCCGTTTCCCGCTCCGCCGACCGCTATATCAAGGCTATTCAAGCAGGCCCAGGGTAGCCCAGACCCAGAGCGACAGTCGGCTCAACGCAAAAGACCATCAAATAACACACCCAGGCCATCGCCAAAGCCCGAGAACGTCTCCTTCTCGGTTGGCGGCGGGCGTTCGCTCTCAGTACGAAACGGCCGTCAGCCAATACACCACTTGCGGCAGGTACGTCCTGCTGCTGCACAGCGGCCACATTGACCTGCGGACACCGCCCGGCCTTGCGCCCCTGGTGGCTCAATGGCTGACCGACTCGATCGGTTAATTCGTAACCGCTTAAACATTCAGTGGCGCAGATTGGACCAATCTCCAAGATGGATCCAATCTAAAAACGGCTAACTTGATTTTGCATGGAAATTCGTTGATAAAGCAGAAAGAGAATGTACACGGCATGATCACTTTCAATGGAGGAAACCTATGACTTCGCTATCAAATTTGACTGTGAGCCGCGCGGCGGCCCATATTGCGACATTTCTGTTTGCTGTGATGATTGTTGTGCAGCTGCTGCTTGCTGCCGGTATCTTGCCAATTTCTATTGCCTGGGGCGGCCGGCAAACAGAGCTGACACCGGCGCTGCGTGTCGCCAGCGTCATTGCGGCCGTTCTGCTGGGCGCATTTTTGTACGTCATCCGGTATCGGGCGGGGCTTTGGGGCCGGATGCCTATTCCCAGGGCGATCCGGGTGCTGTCGTGGATTATTACCGCGTTTATGGCTTTCAATACTTTGGGCAATTTTGCTTCGCTGAGCAATACAGAGAGATTCTTTTTTGGGCCGATCGCCTTTGCTCTGACAATTGCCTGTTTTATTGTCTCGGTGTCCAGTCCTGAGGTGTAGCTCAGGAGGTGCAGCGCGCGGATCGCGAACGGCCGTGCTGCAATCCACCCTTTACCAGCTTCCCCTAAACAATAGGCCGCATCATTTTCAGACAGCCATCCGACAAAACGCCGGCGCCAGCAGTTGCCTTCAACTGCGCGACGCCGGCGCTTTGGTTTTATCGCTCCGAAACGAACCCAATAAGACCCGACTAACCCGGAGTTAGTCTGCGGGAAGAAGAAAAGAGGCTAATTCTGGTTCACTTTCTTCTACCGGGCCAGAATGTTCAAACTGGCTGTTGTACAATTCGGCGTAGAATCCAACGCGATCCAACAGCTCCTGGTGATTGCCTTGCTCCACAATATCACCATCGCGCATGACCAAAATCAGGTCAGCGTTGCGAATGGTGGACAGGCGGTGGGCGATGATGAAACTGGTGCGCCCAACCATCAGGCGATCCATAGCTTTTTGAATCAGGACCTCTGTGCGCGTGTCTACCGAACTGGTGGCTTCGTCTAAAATGAGGATTTTAGGATCGGCCAGAACGGCGCGCGCGATGGTGAGCAGCTGCATTTGTCCCTGGGAGATGTTGCTGGTTTCTTCGTTGATGACCATGTCGTACCCTTCCGGCAAGGTGTGGACAAAGTGATCGACATGCGCAGCCCGAGCGGCGGCGAATACTTCCTCGTCACTGGCGGTGGGACGGCCGTAGCGGATATTCTCCATAATCGTGTCGTTGTACAACCAGGTGTCTTGCAGTACCATGCCAAACCAGCGGCGCAAGTCCTGGCGCTTAAATTCCCGCAGATCATGGCTGTCTACCAGAATTGCCCCGTCATCGACATCATAAAAACGCATCAACAATTTAACGATAGTCGTCTTACCGGCGCCGGTCGGCCCAACGATGGCAACTTTTTGCCCAGGTCTGGCAACGGCCGACAGGTGGTGAATGACAGGTTCGGCCGAATTGTAGCCAAAGCGCACCTGACGAAACTCGACATGCCCCTGCACCGATTCGACGGCCAGCGGAGTTTCCGTTTCTCTGACTTCTTCCGACTCTTCCAAAAATTCAAAGACCCGCTCAGCGGCAGCGGCCGTTTGCTGCAGCACGTTGGAGATATTTGCCAGCTGCATCAGAGGCTGATTGAACGAGCGCACATATTGAATAAACGCCTGGATGTCGCCCACGGTAATCGCCTGGCGCACAGTCAGGTAACTGCCAACCACCACCACAGCCACATAACCCAGGTTGCCGATAAAATTCATCATCGGCATCATCAGGCCCGATAAAAATTGTGATTTCCAGGCCACGCCGTAGAGTGTGCTGTTGTACCCCTCAAACTGCTCGATACTCCGTTCTTCACCGTTAAAGGCTTTCATCACGCGGTGGCCGCCAAACATTTCTTCGACGTGACCGTTGACGTGCCCCAGGTAATTTTGTTGTTCTTTGAAATAGACCTGGGATCGGCTGACAATAAAAGCCACCACGCCCAACGACAACGGGATAACGATCAACGCGACCAGGGTCATCAGCCAGCTTATCGACAACATCATCACCAAAACCCCCACCACCGTGATCAGCGATGTGATGATTTGCGTGAGGCTTTGGCTGAGCGTCTGGTTGACGGTGTCAACGTCGTTGGTGATGCGCGAAAGCACCTCGCCTTGCATCGTTTTGTCGAAATAACTCAGCGGCAGGCGGTTGATTTTGGCGGAGATCTCTTTGCGTAAGCGGTAAGAGATGTCGGTAGAAACGCTGGCCATGATCCAGCCCATGAGATAGGCGAACAGTGCGGCGACCAGATAGAGAACCAGCATGATGAGCAGAATTCGGCCGATATAGTCGAAATCGATTGTGCCAGTTCCCGAAATTTCAGCCATCACACCTTCAAACAACTTGGTTGTGGCGTTGCCCAGCACTTTGGGGCCGATAATGTTGAAAACGGTGGAAGCAACGGCAAAAATGCCGACGATGATGATCTTTATTTTGTACTCAGCCAGGTATTGGATGAGTTTGATCATGGTTGCTTTGAAATTTTGCGCTTTTTCGCCTTTACGCATGGCGTCCATCGGGCCGCCGCCGCCCGGACCTTGACGTCTTTGTTGCATCATCATGATGAAAGTTCCTCCATACTGAGCTGCGATAGGGCGATTTCCTGATATGTTTCGCAGGTGTCCATTAGTTCCTGATGGGTGCCTTTGCCAACCACGCGCCCTTGCTCTAAAACGATGATTTGTTCGGCGTGTTTGATGGTGGAGACACGTTGGGTAACGATGAGAATGGTGCTGTGGTGCGTAGTTTCAAACAAGGCGCGGCGCAGCGCGGCGTCGGTCTTGAAATCCAGAGCGGAAAAGGTGTCGTCGAAAATGTAGATGGGCGCTTGTTTTACCAGGGCGCGGGCGATGGAAAGCCGCTGCCTCTGCCCGCCGGAGACGTTGGTGCCGCCCTGAGAAATCTCGGCGTTTAGGCCATTGGGTTTGCTATTGACAAATTCGGCGGCCTGGGCGATGTGAACGGCCGTTTGCATCTCTTTTTCGCTGGCATTTTCCGCCGCATACCGCAGGTTGCTTTCGATGGTTCCGGAGAACAAAACCCCCTTTTGCGGCACATAACCAATCTTGTCGCGTAAATCATGTTGGGTGACGTCGCGAATGTCTATGTCGTTCAGCAAAATGCTCCCTTCGGTAACATCATAAAAACGCGGGATCAAATTGACGACTGTCGATTTGCCGGAACCGGTGGAGCCGATAAACGCGGTTGTTTCGCCCGGTCTGGCGACAAAGTTGATGTTGTGCAGCACGTCCGTGTCCGCGCCGGGGTAGCGGAAGGAGACGTTGCGAAATTCAACCATGCCGGTGAATGAACCGTTTAGCGATTTAGGCGCCGCCGGATCGGTGATAACCAGCTCGGTTTCCAGCACGTCGGCAATGCGTTCCGCCGACACCGAAGCGCGGGGCAGCATAATAAACAGCATGGACATCATCAAAAAGGAAAAGACGATTTGCATGGCATATTGCAAAAAGGCCATCATGTCGCCAACCTGCATATTGGCTTGCGCCACCTGATGCGCGCCGACCCAGAGAATGACAACCGACAGCACATTCAGAATCAACATCATCATGGGCATCATGACGGCCATGATGCGGGTAATGAACAGGGTATTATCCGCCAGGTCCACATTGGCCTTGTCGAAGCGGTTTTCTTCGAAGGGCTGCATGTTGAAGGCGCGAATCACCATCATGCCCGACAAGTTTTCTCGCGCCACCAGATTCAGCCGGTCGATCAGCTTTTGCATGATGCGGAACTTGGGCATGGCGATGGATACGATGATGATGATCATGCCCACCAGGACAATGACCGCTACGGCGATGGTCCACCACATGGATGAGCCTTTGCCAATGGCGCGGATGATGCCGCCTACACCCATGATGGGCGCGTAGAAAACCAGCCGCACCATAAACATCGTCACCATTTGCAGTTGGGTAATGTCGTTGGTCGTGCGGGTGATGAGTGACGCGGTGGGGAACTTGTCGAATTCGGCGCTGGAAAAGTTTTCTACTTTGCGGAAGACGTCGCTGCGCAGATCTCGCCCCACGCCGGCGGCAATTTTGGCCGACAAGTAGCCGACGGTGATGGAGCAAATGGCCGACAGCAGGGTCACAGCTAGCATGATCGCGCCGACGCGCAAAATGTAGCTGGTTTGCAGCTGGCCAATGTCCATGCCCAATGCTTCGTATTCGGCTCTGACCTGGATAACGGCCATCTGATTGATCATGGAGTCGCCGAGGGTGGCAAAGCGTTCGTTGACGCTGGCCGTGATTTGGGCGCGCTGGCTGGATGGCAGCCGGTTCAGCAGGGTGAATAGATCGGTTCCTGGGGGAATTTGTGACAAATCAAACGCGCCGCCGCTCATCTGCGCCGCTTTAGCCGGATCGGCCAGGGCTTGTTCCAGTGCCGAGATGACCAGCAAGGATTTGGCGATGGGTGTGCTGATGTTGTCGATTTCTTCCTGGCTGAGGTCGTTGAGAATATAAATTGGCTCATCGGCCAGCAGGGGGAAGGTATCGGTATATTGCGTGGATTCCAGGGAATTGGGTTGGATGAGGGTATAGGCGTCGCGCACGGCCGTTTCGTCTTCGGCGCTCATAAACAGCGTTAATCGTTCCATCGTCTGCTGGCGCATGGCCGTAGGCACGGTGTTGGCGACGCCGCTCTGTTGGATGCCGGTATTGACTATCTGCGATAGATAATCGGGCAAGGCCAGGTCGAAATTGGCCTGGGCAAACAATAATATGATGGACGCAATAAACAAGAATGTATACGGCTTTAGGTAACTTCTTATTCGGAGCATAGTTTTTCTCCTTTGGGGGATGGATTTGAAAAATGGAGATTCAGGCAGCCGTTGGTTGTCAATCTCGCGGGTGTGTGTGGCTCAGGCGTGAACAATGGATGTTTCTTGGGCCATATGGCGCATGGCGTTCATATGGGCTTTCAGTTTGTGCCGCAGATGGAACAGGTCTTGCTGTTCGTCGTGGGTCAGGGCGCTGAAACATTGGCCGATGGTTTCCAGGGGATCGCTGGTGTATTGGCTGACCGGAACACATCCCCCATTTCATTCATCAGCCGGAGAGCCTCCGGATTCACGCCGGGATTGACGGTTTGCCTAAACAGCACCCACTTTTGCTGATTTTCCTTATCTTGCAGCCTCGTTTTTTGTTTCATGTTCTTCCAAAACAGCCAGACCCACAATCGCTGCCCCTGGCTAACCGTTACCAAAGTTTGCCGCTTCGGGTTTGGCAGCTGCTCGTGTGTGGCTGCCTGTAAAAAGGGGCTGTCAGGGTGCGGTTTCGCTGTTTGCGGCCATTATCCGTTCAAGGTGTCGTCGGCGTTTTTTGCTTGCATGATATTACAGTGTCGAATTGTACGCCGTAGAACTATTCTGTCAATGATTATCATCATTTTGCCGCGCTTACTTTTCGCAGGATTCATATGCTTTTAACCTCAGCAATTCTCAATTTAACCAGAAATGTGCCATGCTGAGAGCCTGTGTTGAGCCTGCCGAAGCATCCTCCGAGGCATCCCCTTGTTCTGGTGGAGCGGGATGCTTCCCCGTTCGACGTTGCTCAGGACCGAAGACTCCGCTCAGCATGACAGTTTAGCGTCAATTGTAAAGAAATTACCTTGTTCGCACGAATGCCTGATCTAAATTGAGAATTGCTGCTTTAACCTGGGAAGATTGGACCAATCTCCAAGATTGGACCCATCTGGAAACTCCAATGTTATTGGCGAGCGATCCGTTAAGGTAGAGATTTCGGATTGCGGTTTATGGATGGCCGAATGTGGGAGCTAAGGCAGGGCTTTCACGTTGATGGCGGGTTGATCTGCTGGCTGCCGCGAAAAATATTCCTGGATTGCCTGATGGACAAAGATGTAGCCGCCGCCCACACGGTGCAAGAAGACACGATCGGCGCAAAATTCCAGAAACCCTGTCAAATCGCCGGGTAGATCGGTGGTCAGCCATAACAGGAAGCGTAAAAAAAAGTGGTTGGCGACATTGCCGCCGCCAAACATGAAGAGGGACACGAGCGCGGATAATATCCCGGCGACCAGTCCCAGGGCGGGATTTTGCCACAGAACGGCCGTTATCACCGTCATGGCCAGCCCTAAAATACCCCCGGCGATCAGCGCGTTGGTGGCCGACAGCCGAATGCCTTGATTGGGTTTGCTGGTGGCCGTTACCCGGTGGCCGCGCAAGCCGCCCAGCAGCAAAAACACCAGACCCAGCGACAAAAAGGTATGCAGGATTTTTGTGGAGCCATATAGCAGAAATTCCACCAGTTCCACGGCCGTTGCCAGGCCCAGGCCAATGAGCAGCCCCACTGCCATGCCCGACCAGGACCAGTCCAGAGCCGCCACGGTGCGAATGTCGTCGCGCAAATTGTTGCCATTAACAAAATAGGTAATCAGACCAAAATTAACGCCGGCCACGACGCCAAAGGAAAGCGCCAGAAAGGGGATGTCATAAAGGGCCACAACCAGCGTGGTCAATATGCCGACAACCAGCACCGTAACGGCCGTGCGCCAGTGCCGTCGTTTTTGGTCGTCCAGAGTCGGGTAGCCCTGGTTTACAAGGTGTTGGTAGTAGATGCTGTCCAGTACGGCCGTTACCAGCCCCATGCTTAAGCCTAAAAACAACATCAACCACAAATCGGTCGCGGCTGCCCAGCCTGGGAACACCTGCCCAATTTGCTGCGACCAGGCCGTGCCGAATTGGGGAATGTTGATGCGCACCATGAGCCAAAACAGCCACATGAGCACGCTGGAAACCAACCCCGCGAACAACCGCGAACCCGCCATGTAGGCGAACTGCCAACGCGCCGTGTTCAGCCAGCTTGGCTGTAAGCCCTCAATCAAAAAAACCGCCTGATTGTGCGGGTCCATTTGCCGCGCCAGCCAGCTCAAACGGTGTACGACGCCTGCCTGGGATTGGCCTGTGTTGTTGCCGCGTCTGGTGAGCATAGCCCGGACATAGCCGTCGAACAAATCTGTTATGTTAATTTTTTCAGCGTCTCCTGCAACCACTTTTGTTTGCCAGTAGGCCACGCTGAGGACGTGGAGCATGAGCGGCGATTGGGCCAATTTTGCCAGGGCGGGGTCTTGGTGTACGGCCGTTTTCAAGCCGCTCAATCGTTCACCGGCGGCGGTGAGGTAAGCGGTGATCTGGACGGCCGTGAGCGGCTGCAAGAGGTACGCACCGCCCAGGTGCAGGTGGGTTTCCAGCGCCTCGTATGCTTTGCGGCGGCTGTTGATCACAATGCCCGTCAATCCGTGCTGCTGGCGGAACTGGTTGAGTGCGGTCACGCAGGCGGCGCGGTGATTTACCGGCGTTTCGTCCAGGCCGTCCAAAAGCAAAATCAGGGCGTCGTCATTCAGCCATTCATGGCCCAGCGATTGGGGAATCTGGTATTTGGCGGTCAATTCCTCCACGACCCAATCGCGGATGGCTTCCCGTTTTTCGGCCCACGAGACGAGATTGAAAATGACGGGAATCGGCTGCTCCGGGTCTCTTTCGGCCTCGGCGATGAGTTCTTGCGCCAGGTTGATGAGCGTCGTGGTTTTGCCGGAGCCGGGTTCACCCAAAATGAGCAGCGCCCGGTCGGATTGGTGGAACAGGGCCGAGAGCGTGGGTGGGGAAACGGCCGTTTCTTCCCCAACCGGCAGCGGCGGCACAGACCCAATGACGTTCTGCCAGGGCTGGTCTATGGCTTCGTCATAGGCACGGCCGTGCAGATTCAGCAGCAGCGCCCCTTTCACCGATTTTTCCAGAACGCCTTCCACCCAAAAATGTTTCACTTTTTCCAACAAGACGAGCTGTTTGCGCCGTTCCGGCGTGAGTGGCGCAGCAGGTAAGGGGGCAGTTGTTGCCAAAAAGGGCGTGGGCGCAGGGCTTGCCTCCGGGAATATCCGGCGTTGTTCCTGCTCGTTCAGGGCGCGGTAATTGCCGGCGCGTAGGAATTGGTTGGCTTCAGGCAGCGTGGGCAGGCCGCCGCAGCGATGCAGCACCGCCACCAGGCCCACCAGCACCAGCCGGTCGTCGGCGTGGATTTTGCTGCGGCCCCGTTCCCAATCGGAGACGGCCGCGCCTGAGTAACCGGTGTTGCCCAGTTCGTCGCCCAACAGTTCGCCCAGGCGCACCTGCGTCAGGGTACCGCCGCGAAGCGAATCCCGGCACTGTTTTCGGTATGCGCGCACCTGCTGGCCAAAGGTGGTCATGATCGCCTCCCCGTCCTTCTGGAGAAATTCAATGGCTGTGTCAGATCAACGTTTGGGTCTTTGAGATTTCGTGGGGTTTAGATTGAAGCGTGAAGCGTGATGCGTGATGCGTGAGGTCTCTCTGGTCACGTAGCACGTTTCACGCATCATGGGACGCCAACCCCCCTGAATTCCTGAAAAGCCCAACCTTTTTCGGACATCGCCGCCTTAAAACCTACTAAAAATCGGTTCAACACTTACTTAAATTCGTTGATACGGTTGCCGGAATTGGTTAATTTTGGCCTGAATGTATGGTCCTTTTAGTCGAGAATAAAAGGTAAGAAGCTGATTTAAGCAGCACCCTCTGTAACTCAAGCGTCAATAATTCTACACTGCAACCATGAACCGATCGGGAACAGCTTGCAAGAGGAAATGGAATGGAAAACGGCCGTTGAGCATCTCATGAGCGGATAAAACAACCTTTTGTCCGGGCGCGCCGTCCTCAATGAGCCTCTCTTACACAAAAGTGAGGTGTCGAAATGCTCGAGGTCCGTCAAACACAAGTTCAGCGTCGAATTGTTCATCTGTGGTCTGTCACAGCGGTCTTTGTTCTCTATTTTGGTTTGCCCACACTCATCCATTTGATGGCCGAGTGCGCCAGTACGGGGTCTGGCTCCGGGTGTGCCGGCTAATCCTGGGCTATCGTTAGCCGCCCATTGCGCGGAATTTTGGTCTAATGCGTGATGCGCCACAAAAGCGCATCACGCATCACGCATCAATTGACCGCCTCAACCCACTCCCCGCGCCTGTTTCAGAGCGTACTCAGCCTCCCTGAATCCTTTTTGCAACTTTTGTCCCCAGGCATCGTCGGGAAAACCGGCCAATAAGGCCAATGCCTGCGCATAAAGCTGCTGCGCCTCGGCCAACTGATTTTGCGCCGTTTTAACCTCCGCCAAACCGCCCAACGTGTTTGCCTGCTGCACCGGATCGTTACAAATTTGCCACAACGCCATGCTGCTGTAAAAAAATTGCTCCGCTTCGGCCAATTGCCCCAAGGCTAGGTAGACCGCGCCCAAATTATTGGTCACCACCGCCCGATCAAAGAGATTCCCCGATTGCCACATAAAAGTCGCGTTTGCTTCTAAAAGGAGACGCTTGGCCTCCGTTAAATTTGCCCGCTTCAGATGCAGCGACCCCAATTCATTGAGCACCCTGATTTTGTCCAGATTATTATGGGTGTGGGCCAGGCAATCCAGGGCTTCATGATAGGCGGCTAAGGCGGCGTCTGTTTTGTCTTGGGCGGCCAAAGCCTCCCCCAACAATTTGAGACAGTTAGCCAGATAAACCGGATCGCCCACTTGACGCCACAGGGACACGGAATAGCTGAGATACTCCTCAGCCTGCGTCCACTGCCCTGTGTCTTTGCCCAGCAATCCCAGCTCCAGCATCACAAACGCATGTTTGATGAGGGGGGCATGGATGGCTTGAAATGCGCTTTGTGATTGCAGGATGTAGGTTTCTGCCGCCGCAAAACGGCGCATCTGCCGGCAAACCGCGCCCAGGTTGATGCAGGCATGGGCTTCGCGCCATTTATCCTCTAGCAGCAAGCCGATCTGCAATTCTTCCTGGTGGGCGGCGAAGGCGTTGTCTAACTGCCGGTTATGGCGGTAAAAAAGCCCTAGCTGGTCCAGGATGCGGCCGCGCAATGCCATATTGTCAGCGGGGCAGCTTTCAAGCGCTTGTTCCAGCATCGGGATCCACTCGTCCCAGTAGCCTCGCCGCTCAACAAAGACGAAGGTTTGCAAAAGCAGTTCGGTTGTGCTGTGCCAGGCATCCGGCACATGCAGGCCAAATTTAGCGGCGCGGTAGAGGTTTTGTCGCTCCTGGTCTAACGCGGGCAGCGTGTCATCGGTGAGGTTTTGGGTGCGCTGCTGCCAATACCGGATGTTGGCGGCCACGCTTTGGGTGAATTGGGTGGAGGGTTGGGTCATCATGGTTCTAACAGGTTGGGCCAGCCGATGATTTCTGTTTGTAAGAAGGTGTCTGTGAGGCGGTGGATGCCGTAGCGCCGTTCCTGAATGGTTCCTTGCACTTCCAGCAGGGAGCGGGCGGTCAATTCGCGCACGGCCGTCCAAAATTCATTCTCGTCCAGACCGCTAAAGGCCTGCATTTGCTCCGGTTGGGCGCCGGAAGCGGCTGCCAGCGGCATGGCCAGCAGCAGGGTTTGCGCGGCGGGCGTTAATGTTTGCCACGTTTCCCAATAAATGTGCCGGTATAGATCTTCAATCGGACCGGCCCGGTTTTTGTTGAGATCGGCCAGGATTTGGGGCAGGGGCAGAACGGCCGTCAGGCTGACCACCAATTTCAGGGCCAGCGGATTGCCGCCCGTAACCTGGTAGATGGCGTGCAGGGTGTCCCGGTCGGCGGCGGCCAGTTCAGGCAACCCGGTGATTTGGGCATGGTGGCGCAAAAGCGCGGCGGCGTCGGTGAAGGGCAGTTCGTGTAAGGTGTGGGTGTAAACGGCCGTTCCGCCGGACGGTCGGGCGCGGCTGGTCAGCAAAAAGCGGGTTGGCTCTGCAAAAGCCAGGAGCTTACCGGCAAAATAATCGACGTGGGCGATCGTTTCCAGGTTGTCGATGATGATCAAATGGGTGTCGGCTTTTAGTTTTTGACTTAAACGCGTTTCCAGGTGGGCATCCGGTTGCCCATGCGCCATGCCGGGCCACAAAGCGGCCGCCAGCGCTGACAACAGGGCCTGATAGGCGCGATCAGGCGGCAGCGCCGCGCCGCTGAACTGCTGCTGCTCGACACGCAGCCAGCAAATTTGTTTGAAGGCCAGACTGGGCAGCACCTCTCGCACCACCGAATCTGCCAGACTTGTCTTGCCAATGCCGCCGATACCGGTCAGGGCAATGATCCAGGGAGCCGTTTCCTGCACGAGCTGGGCCGAAACGATTTCCCGGATCTCGGGAAATCCAAAAAATTGGCTGTAAGAGGCGGGGGGCAGGCCGGTTTCCAGGGCCTGGATTAATTCTGCGCGGAGTTTTGTTTCTTGATGGTAGAGAATCTGGGTCAGGGCGTCGATGGCGGCGCGCTGCCAGCGGTTGACCTGGTCGATGCTGGCGTACATTTCCTGAGCGACTTGCCGGGTGATTTTGCCATCCAGAAACCGGCTGCGCAGCACGACGGCTCCGGCTTCGTCCTGTTCCGCCAGGAGGTCGATGCTGTCCAGGAGGACGCGATCAACGGCGTACCGCCGGCCAAATGGCAGATCGCCTTGATGGGCGGCCAGCTGATTTTGGACGAGCAGCAGTCCGGAAAGCGGGGCCGTTTGACTCTCTGCCGGTTTGCCCCATTGCACCAAGGCCGCATGAACGGCCGTTTGCAGTTCCTCCTGAGTAATAGCTGTCATAGGAGGATTGTACCTGAAAAACGGCCGTTTTGTTCATTCGATATTGCCTGACTTCGCACAAAATCGCACACAATTTACATAGTCGCGCATGCTGAAACTGGTATCAATATAACCAGGGATATTTATCAAGAGGCAGAACATATTCCAGGAGGTTAGTGATGATACTCATCGTTGGCGGAACCGGGGCGCTGGGCAGCGCCACAACCGAAAGATTACTGGCCAGAAAAACGGCCGTGCGCGTGATGACCCGCACCCCACACAAAGCGCAAGGCCTGCAAGCTCTGGGCGCTGAAGTTGTCCAGGGTGATTTGCGTGACCGCGACTCGCTGCTGCGCGCCTGTCAGGGCGTCAGCGCCGTCATGGCCTCCGCGCATTCGATTATGGGGCGCGGATCAGAAGCGTCGAAGTATATTGATGAGCAAGGCCACAAATGGCTTATGGAGGCCGCCAAAACGGCCGGGGTACGGCAGTTTGTCTATGTCTCCGCTTTAGGCGCAGCGCCAGACCATCCCGTGCCCTTCTTCCAAATCAAATATAAGATGGAACAAACCTTACGGAACAGCGACTTGCCGTTCACAATTTTGCGGCCGACCGCCTTCATGGAATCCCACGCCTACGACCTGATTGGCAAACCTGTTCTGGAAACCGGCAAAGTGCAATTGTTTGGCCAGGGTGAAAATCCGCGCAATTTTGTGGCGGCGGCTGACGTGGCTCATTTTGCTGCGCTGGCGCTGCTGGAGCCAGACTCGGTCGGGGAAGTGTTGGAAATTGGCGGCCCTGAAAACCTGACGAACATGCAGGTTGTGCGCCTGTTTGAAGGAATTGCCGGGAAAAAAGCCAGCGTGTCCCATGTTCCACTGGCTATGCTGCGGGTGATGTCGCCGCTGTTACGGCCGTTTCATCCCGGCCTCAGTCAGATTATGAAGGCGAGCATTCTCTTTGATACCGCGGATCAAACTTACGATATGAGCGCCATGTTGCGGCGGTATCCTCTGACGCTAACGCGCTTGGAGGATTGGGCGCGAAGTCATATGACGTCTGACCGGTTCTTTGCTGTCGATGGCGTATAAATAATCAGTGTTGTTTCTGTCCTCTGGGGGGACGGCCGTTCTCCCATCGAGAACGGCCTTTTTTATCTTCCCCTCAATCGCGCTTTGTAATGATACAGACCCCAAGGGTTTGCTCCCAAGGATTTGGATTATTTGGGTATCAAACCGTTGGGGTCTTGCCAGACAAACCTGAGTGGTTGCTGCGCTTCTACGTTAATTTGTATTTGAGGGAGATTTCGTGAGTGCTCTTACGATCACGACGGTTCAGGAGCCATAAGCAATGACTCAGGAGTCTTAAGCAATGACTCAGGAGCCTTAAGCAATGACTCAGGAGCCTTAAGCAACGACTCAGGAGCCTTAAGCAATGGCTCAGAAGCCTTCCTTTATGGGTAAAAGGTTGAGATTTGTCAAATCTTTAAGATTTGACAAATCTATTGAGGAAACGAATGAAACTATCAACGAAGTGGTCAATCAGGTTGCTGACCCTGTTTGTATTGGTTGGCCTGACGGCCAGTTTAATGGCTTGCGCGGCCAACGCGCCGGCATCAACCATCAGTGACGCAGCCGGATCAGAGGCAAACAATGTTCCCAATTTACCCACCGACACGCCTGAATCTACCAGCACGCCGGTTCCAACTGCCACCTTAGCGCCAACCAACACGCCGACAGCCATACCTACCGAAACACCAACCGCCACACCCGAACCCACTCAAACGCCGACAGTCACGCCGAAACCAACACAAACACCCACGGCCACACCTGTCGACACGCCTGAACCCACCCTTACCCCAAAGCCGACAAGCCCGCCGCAAGCAACGGCCGTGCCGCAGCCATCTCAACCAACCGTTGCCCCCACGGCGGAAGCCGAGGCGGAAGAATCGTTTGTCACCATTTACTACATTTCCAACCCCAATGATATTTTGGGGAACTTCCCGGAAAAACCGTTTAATGCCGATGAACTTCGCAGTCACATGGTCAATATTCAATCGTCGTTGAACAGAATGCAATCCAACCTGGATGCCGCCAAAGCGGGGGATGCTGCCGCTTGCAGCAGCTATGTCAGCGCGTACAACAATATCTTGTACTCCGGCACATTTTACAAAGACGTCCCCAGTGATTGGCAGGAAATTGACTTCATCTACTTTATTTCCTTTGTTTATTCCCTGGATCGCACGCGCCCAGCTTATCTGGCATGTGTCAATGGGGGAGACATGGGAGATTTCAACTATGGGCTGGCGTATTCGGCGATAGGCGAAACATTGAACATTCTGAACCCGGCTATCGTCAGCGCCTACGCCAAATAACTGATGTTGCTTACCCGTGGGTCGCCCCAACACGAATGAAAAGGTTGAGATTTGGCAAATTTTTAAGATTTGCCAAATCTATTTTCACAGGAGGCATCGTATGGCACAGGCAGGTATTCACGGTATCGTCGGCGTGGTTGCTCGTAAGTGGACGCCCACTTCTGAATGGCTGGTTTTAGGCATCGTCTTGGGCAGTTTGCTGCCCGACGCCGATAACCTGGCTGTGGCCGTGGCCACGGTTACCGGCAGCCCTACTGCGGGCTTGCATCGCACCTTTACCCACAGTCTGTTTACGGTTACGGCCGTTATCATGGTTTTTCAACTCATCGCTGTCCTCACCAAACGGCCGCGCCTGGGCAACCTGGGTCTGGGGCTGGGCATCGGCATGATCATGCACATCCTGCTCGACCTGCTCATCTGGTTCGACGGCGTGCAGCTTTTGTGGCCGCTGCCCATGTGGATCAATTTTTGGGAAGGCGTCACGCCGCCGGAGTGGTTTAGTCAGTTGATGATGCCGGTTGAGATGCTCTTCTTCGCTCTCTATTTCGCCGGGCTGGCGGCGCTGGCCGGGCGGCAGGGGACGGATTTGGGGCGGGTGCGGGGGTTGAAGGGGTGGACGGCCGTGCAAACCATCCTTTTTCTCATTTTCCTCGTCCTGGTCTACACCATGGAAAGCGGCTTCATGACGATTTACGGGGCGGTTTATCTGCTATCGTTGGGGGTGGCGACGGTGATCACCATCCAGATGCGGC
>JAGOMA010000028.1 GCA_017993775.1 Chloroflexota bacterium
CCGCCACAGACGTTACCGACTTCGCCATTGAGCCTACCCATCCGGGGGTGAAGGCGCCTCGATCCAAATGCTCTTCAGTTTGAAATGTACACCGCTATCTTACTCTAAATTCACCGCTTCTAATAGTGACGCATGTCATTCTGTCAACGGCCGTCCATTAAACGGAGACCGTGTTCACCGGCAACAGCTTATAACAATTTGGCAATCAGATCTTTGTGGGGTGACGGAATAACGGTGAAAGAATCGATGACTCCCTCATCCTTGAGTTTGGCAACGGCCGTATTCACCCCACTCCGCACCGCGCTTACCTCGCCGGTAAACACCGTAAACGCCTTGCCGCCCATGGCAAACGGCAGCCGGATTTCGATGAGCTGCACCGGCGCGGCCTTAACGGCCGTATCCGCCGCCACAATCGCCGCCGCCAGCGTAAACGTCTCCACCACGCCGACAGCTTTCACCTCTTCAATCTCCGTCGTCGCCGTCAGCGCCGGGAAAACGCTCGGATGCACGTTGGAGAGGATAAAGTGATCCACCACCACCTCAGGCGCGACCTGCTGGCCCACGGCCACAGCATTCCTCACATGGCTAATGGCTCCGGCAATGAGGATGATGTATTTACCGGGGCAAACCACATGGGCGCGCAGCAGTTCCACGTCCGCCGCCTTCAGGATGGTATCGGTGGTTAACATGCCGCGGGCAATACTGCGCAGTTCAATCAGACCGATGGCCCGCTTCAGCGTTGTCGTTCTGGGAATTGTAGGTTGTGGCATCATCTTAATTCGCCTCGATTACGATAGATTCGTAGCTTACCTGGCGCACCACGCCATTGATGCTGGCGTGAACTGGCGCGCCTAACCCGCCCTTGGTAATGTCGCCCACCAGGTCACCTGTTTTCACCCGGTCGCCTACTTTGACAACTGGTCCGGCGGGCATGCCGATGTGTTGGCTCATTCGCAGCTCTACGCGCGAGAAAGAAGAAGGGGTAACGGCCGTTAACGGAGCCGCCACATCAAACTTCGCCAAATCCAGCCGGTTAATCAGCCGCGTCATCGGCACCCGCCGATAATCGCGGTACGGGTCGGCCTCCGTCGTCCGGTGATACGGATTCTTCAACCCTTCCCGCACCAGGTCGCGCTTGATATTCAGAGCAATATCACCCGGAGCCAGATGCACCGGGCAGGCATAATTACACGTCCGGCACTCGCAGCACAGCATCGCCCCGGCCATTTGCGCGTCGGTCAGCGGCACACCGGAAGCCAGCAGCAAGATAAGCTTGTGCGGCTGAATGGCGTGGCCCTGCGCGTGGCGCGGGCAGTAATCGGTGCACATATAGCACTGGTCGCAAGCGGCAATGGCCTGCATGTCCAACGTCTCGCGCGGCGTGCGCCGTTTGACACTGAGCTGATGATCGTAGGGCAGCACCAGCAGCATCTTTGTGCGCTTGGTCACCGGCGCATCCAGGTCGCCCACCACATCGCCCATCATCGCCCCGCCATTGAGGATGACCGGGTCTGGCGTGGTCGCGCCGCCGGCCAAAGCCAGCACCTCCCGCAGCCGAATGCCGATGGGCACTTTGACGGTGACGGGCTGCCGCACCGCGCCAATGACGGTGATAAATTTTTCGGTGACGGAACGGCCGTGTAACGCCGCATCAATGTTGTAAAGCGTTTCGATATTTTGCACCACACAGCCCACGTCAATGGGCAGCCCGCCTTCCGGCACTACGCGGCCCAGCACGTCATACACCAGCACCTGCTCGTCGCCCGCCGGGTAAAAGTTGCCCAATTCAGCAATCATTACGTCCGTGGCGCTGCCCAACGCGGCGCGCAGGACGGCAATCACTTCCTTGTACTTGCCCTTCACGCCCAAAATGCCGCGCGCCGCGCCGGTGGACTGCATCGCCGCCCGTAGCCCGGCAATCACTTCCGGCGCGTGGTGGATCATCAATTGTTTATCCACGTGGGTCAGCGGTTCGCATTCCGCCCCGTTGGCAATGACCACCTCGGCCTTCGCCTGGAGCTTGACGTAGGTCGGGAATCCGGCCCCCCCGGCTCCGGTTACGCCGGCGGCCTGCACCGCCTGCACAATTTCTTGCGTCGTTTCCACTAGATTCTCCCAGGGAATTTATTACAAAGGGACTAAGGTACAAAGGAACAAAGGTTTTCTTGAGTTCTTTGTCCCTTACGTCCATTTGTTCCTTTGTAATAAATTCTTATACCGCCGAAAAAGCGCCCACTAACGTACAGCGCCGGATGCGCGTGAAAGTGCGCGCCGTGGTCATGCCTTCGCCGGTGCGCCCGGCGATGGTAAAGCTGGTATGTCCCTCGCCGCCAAAACCCAGCCCGGCGTAAGAGGGCGCGTTCTTCACGAAAACCGTCGTATTGATCGCCCGGCCAAACTCGCTCATGTGGTAGATGTTGGAGGAGTGGATGATGGCCGAATGGCGCAGACCGGCTTCGACTTCTACGGCCGTGTCCACCCCTTCTTCAAAATCACGCACCCGCACCACACCCAGCACCGGCATCATCAACTCATGCCGCACAAACGGGTGATCCTTGCCCACTTCCACAACAATCGCCCGCATTTCCTCGTCGGCAGGGATGCCCAACTCGGCCAAGATCACACAGGCATTCTGGCCGATGTACTTGCGGTTGGGGCCGCTGTGTTTTTCGTTCAGAACGATTCGTTCCAGCTCTGGCAGGCGGCTGGGGTCCAGCACGCAGGCATTGCCCGCCGCCCGGAAGGCCGCCATCAGCGCGTCGGCATTCCCGGCCGTCACAATCACCTCTTTTTCCGAGGTGCAGGGCATGTTGTTGTCGAACGAATGGCCCAAAATAATGTCTCGCGCCGCTTTCACCGGATCGGCCGTATCGTCTACCAGCACCGGCGGGTTGCCCGCCGCCGCGCCAATGGCCCGCTTGCCGGAACGCAGGGCCGCGTCCACCACCGCCGGACCGCCGGTCGTCACGATCAAGTTGATTTGCGGATGGTGCATCAACTCGCCGGCCACTTCGATGGTCGCTTCTTGCGTTGCTACCAGCAGGTTGGGCGGCCCACCCGCGCTCTCAATTGCCTCGTTCAAAATGTCCATCGCCATCAGCGAAGATTGTTGGCTGGCCGGATGGGGCGCAAAGACCACCGTGTTGCCCGCAGCCACCATGCTGATGGCGTTATTGATCACCGTCGCCGTGGGATTGGTGACCGGGGTGATAGCCAGAATGACGCCGAAGGGGGCGCATTCTTCCAGCGTCAGACCGTCGTCGCCCACGTAGGCGTCGTTGGGCAGGATTTCCACGCCGGGCGTCTTTTCGGCGACGAGTAGGTTTTTGAGGACTTTGTCGGAGACGCGCCCCATGTGGGTTTCTTGCACGGCCGTTTGCGCCAGTTTTTGCGCGTTTTCGATGGCTGCTTCACGCATGGCCTGAATGATGGCCTTGCGCTGGGTCAGGCTGACGCGCCGGAAGCGGGCCAGGGCCAGGTGAGCCGCCTTCACCGCTTCATCGGGCGTGGCAAACACACCGCGAAAATGGGCGGCGCGTGGCAAGGGGGATGGGACACGGCCGTTGGCGCTGCCCAACTGGGCCATCACCTGCTGAATAATCGCTTCAATTTGTGAATCCTGGATTTGTACAGTCATGGTTTAATCCTCAAAAATGGGAGATTAGAGACTAACCACTCTCCAATCTCCAGTCAGTCTCTTGCCTAATACGCCGCCACCATCGCCTGGGCCACGGCAATATCCTGCTCCACCGAGCCGCCGCTAACGCCAACAGCGCCGACGACTTTGCCATCTTTGCGCAGCGGCAAGCCGCCGCCGACCAGGGTGATTTTCGGCAGGTTCACATCGATGCCGTAGAGCGATTGCCCTGGCTGCGCCACCTTCGCTAATTCGTGGGTGGGCAGGCGTACGGTAGCCGCCGTGTACGCTTTGTGCGGCGCCAGGGTCACGCTGACAATGAGGGCGTCGTCCATGCGGCGCGCTTCGATCACGTCGCCGTTCTGGTCTACCACGGCCAGGACCATGGGCACGCCAATTTCTTGGGCTTTCTGCATACCGGCCTCGACGAGGCGGTCGCATGCCTGTAAGGTAAGTTCCATGTCTGGGTCTCCTTGACGGCCGTTGCGGGCAACGGCCGTGTGCAATTCCGCTGGCAAATTCCGGGTAATGGTCTCGATGAGGCTGCGCTGCTCGTCGATGCGCGCCAGCACGTATAACAAATCCGACAAACGGTTGATGTACTTGATCAGATGCGGATTCACCGCTTCCTGCCGATTCAGGCTTACCAGCCGCCGTTCGGCCCGGCGGAAAATAGCGCGGGCCATGTCCAGCGCCGCCGAGGCCGGCGAGCCGCCAGGGCGCACAAACTGGCCCGTCTGAATCCATTCCTCGTTGTATTGGTCAATCAGGCGTTCCAACCGTTCTACCTGCGATGGCTGCACGCGGGGTAGCTCGAATTTCAGCGCCTTGCCGCCAGACACAAACGCCGCCTCGGACATGATGGGGATGAGTTCCCCTTGCAGGTCGATGATGTGGCGGCACAGATCGTCGTATTTCGTGGTGGCGCGGGCCAATCCGAGCGTGGACGTACCTTCGTCCATCGTGCCGTAAACCTCAATGCGTAAATCATCTTTATCTACGCGCACGCCGCCCAACAACGAGGTTTGTCCGGCGTCGCCGCCGCGAGTGTACACTTTACTACTCATCAGCAATGTCCACCGCATCAATTATGCCGACAATCGCCACATCCAGCGGCGCTTTGCGATGCTCCTCGCTGATCACTCGCGCCGCGCCGCCCTGTACCCACAGGACAATATCCCCTTCGCCCGCGCCCAGCGTGTCTACAGCGACCAGGCAATTTTCTCTGGGCTGTTCGGTTCGGGGGTCTATTTCTTCGATGACCAACAGCTTAAAGCCGATCAACGATTCTTCTTTGCGGGTGGCGACGACAGTGCCGATTACTTTTGCTAAGCGCATGTTTCACCTTGTTAGGGAGTGGGGGATGGGGAGTAGGGAATGGGTTGTTTTGTCTTGGACCTCAATCTCTAATCTCCAATCTCCAAGAAAATACGAGTTTATAACCCTTCTGTGTACACCAGCCGCAGCTTTTGCCGGTGGGCGATGTCTGCGGCCAGCGGGGTCAGGCGGGTTCCGGCGGACAACTGTAAGCTGGAACCGGGCTGGTAAGCGGCCAAGTCGGCGGCGGTGAGGATGGGGGTGTGCCCCATCCCCACCTGAATGGCCCTCGCCGGTGAAGCCGGGGCGGGCTGGGGCGCGGCGGGTTGCAGTTGGCGGAGCACGGCCGTTACAAATTCCTCTTCCTTCACCAAATTCATCCCATAGTCCATTAGCGTGTTGAGATGCCCCGCCATGGTTTGCCGCAGCGCCGGAGCGCCCGTGTTGGTTTGGCTAAAGACCAGACCGCCATTGCCATACGGGTCGGCCCCGTCACAGACGGCGATGACCCGCTTTTCGCCTAGCAGCGCGCCCAGGACCAGCGTGGAGAACAGCGAGTCCATTAGACCCAGCGCCAGGCGGGCAGCGGTGTTCATGGACAGCGTCGGCACCAGCACCAGATCGGTTTCACGCACCAGTTTGGGTGTGTTTACCCACTGCTGCGGCCCGATGATTTCCTGTGCTCCGGCGCGGCGCACATTATCTTCGCCGATGATGTGCAGCGCCGAGGCGGTCATGAACACGGTCAGGTTGTGGTTGGCCTGGGTGAGCAGTTGAATGGTTTCCATGCCCACCACGTAGCCGGTGCTGGCCCCGCTGAACAGCATGAGGACACGCTGCGGGGGAACGGCCGTGGCCATTCTCGCCCGCACCAGAGCCACCACCTTCGCTACGATTTCATCAATGAGTGCTTGATCCATGATTGTTTTTTATCCGCAGATTTCGCAGATTTTGCAGATTTTGCCGATAAGAGAAAATCTGCGTAATTTGCGTAATCTGTGGACTATCTCCTCGGAATAACCAGCGTGCCGGTCTGGCCATTGCGAATACCGACGGCGTTGCCTTCGTCGGTGTCCAGATGCACTTCGGTGAGCCAGCCGGCTTTGACGCGTACCAAAATGCCGTGCAGGGTGGTCGGGCGCGGCCCGTTGATGCGCAGATCGAGCAAATCGCCATGTTTGACGCCCAGGGACACGGCCGTTTTGTCGCTGAGGTGAATGTGCCGCCGGGCAATAAACGCGCCGCCGCCGCCGTTTCCGGGCAGCGTAACTGCCCCTTCCGGCCCGACGATGGTGATAGGCTGGCAGGCCGGGTCCGCGCCATCGGTGGCCACCGGCAGCTTCATGCCGATGATCAGAGCGTCGGTTTGCGAGAGTTCGACCTGGGAATACGGCCGTGTTGGCCCCAGTACCCGCACCTTCTCGATGGCCCGTTTGCGCCCCACCACCATCACCTGCTCGCGGGCCGCGTAATACCCTTTCTGGTACAGTTCGTTATAGACGGTCAGGTCATGGCCTTTGCCGAATAAAATTTCTACGTGTTCCGGGCAAAGGTGCACGTGGCGCACGGAAATGCCGATAGGTACTTCCAGTTCCAGCTGACCGTTAACGGAAACGGCCGTTGGCTCTGGCGGCACGGCCGTTTCCACCGGCTGCACCGCCGCCAGCCGCCGCAGCACCTCTTGCGAAATGCGCTCCACATTCAGGTTGGTCCCGTTCGTTTTCATCATTGGTTGGTTGATGACTGTTTCCACGGTTGTCATCTCTCTTGAAGACGGAGATTGGAGACTTGATAATCTCTAGTCTCTACTCTTCCAGCTTACGGTGGACAAAGCAGTACGCCGAGCCGGGTAAGGATGGGAGTTTGCACTGTTCGCCCGACTTGGTTAGAGCGGCGCACTGCTGGGCTTCAGGTTCGGCCACGGCCGTTCCCCCCTCTTCCTCTTCCTCTCGCTCTAGCTCTCGCTCTCGCTTCCGCCCCCGGTCCAGGTTGGCAATCAACGCCTCAATCTCATCGTGCGGGCGGGGAATGATGTGCTGGCCGTACACCTTGCCAATGCGCGAAGCCGCAGCGACTCCGGCGGCCACGGCCGCTTTCACCGCGCCCACATCACCCACAAATTTCACTGTGATCTTGCCGCCGCCCTTTGTATTCTCGTAGCCCAGCAGCGTAATGTTGGCCGCTTTCACGGCCGCGTCGGCCGCTTCAATTGCGCTGACCAGGCCGATAGTTTCGATTAATCCCAATGCTTGTTTCATCGGATACCTCTCTCGTTTAACTTTTGCACAATCAGCGCCACCAGCGTCGCTACTTGCGCAGGATCGTCCATGGGCGCACTGGCAAAAGCGGATCGTGGCTGCGCGGCGGCGTAGGGCTGCGGCTGCGGCAGCGTGCTGCGCGCCGGTTTGCTCTGGGGCACAGGTTCCTCATCGGCGAAGCGGAAGGGTTTGCGGATGACCATGCGCGCCGCGTTGGCCCCCATCACCCGGCAAAAATAGTCGGCTGGCCCGCTAAATTTTAGCGACATGACCGGCTTGCCCACCGGCATGTGACGTTCGTGCAGCACCACCATCTCGACAGAAACGGCTACACCGATGTTAAAGCGCGAGCTGCGCGACGCTTCATAGGCCATCGTCACCAGGTCATGCGCCGCTTCGGTGACCAGGCGACAGGGCACGCCTTCTTCCTCTGCGCCGATTTGCACCCAGCGGTAGAGGGATGGGTCTGTGCCAGGCAAAAGGGCGACGTGAATGGCGGGGCGTTCTTGTTCCTTCGCATCCATCCCGTTACCTCGCCCTCTGCCGTTCGACATAGCTCAGGACCAGCCCGGTCGCCACCGCGTTCACCGGCCCCAGCTGGCCGCGAATGTTGGCTGTGCCTACCACCGTGCCAAACTCGGCCAGCTTGTTCATCAGCATTTGCGACAGTTCAAAATCCTGCCCGGAGCCGCCGACGATGGCCACAAATTCGATGTTGCGGATGTTGCCCATCGGAGCCACCGTCTTCAGGGCGCGCAGGCTGTTGCGCAAAAAGACGCGCCGCTTGGCTTCCCGGCGCACCTCGCGGATGCGCTCGATGGTGTGTTCGGTGGGAATGGGCACCAGCCCGCTTTTCGTCACCAGGGCCACCCGGCCGAACAGTTTGGGGTCCAGCGGCTCTTTGAAAAAGCGCACCGAGTTGTCTTCGTTGCGGATGTGGAACAGGCTTTCCACCTTCGCCAGCGGGTAACGTTTGATTTCTTCGGCCACGTCCACGTTGGTTCCGGCCGGCAGGTCGAGTTCGCGTTGAATCAGCAGCGAAACCATGTTGCCCGCCCCGGCCAGATGAATGCTGTGGACCGGCTGCCCTTTCACCATCAGGGCGGCGTCGGTGGAACCGGCGCCCAGGTCGAGAATCGCCAGGGGCACGTCGATGCCGGGCGTGGTGAGCGTGCCCAGAATCGCCATGTTGGCTTCCACGCCGCCCAATTCCACCGGCACGCCGATCTCTTGCGAGAGTGCCTGGGCCAGCCGCTCCATGAGCAGTTGGTCGGTGTTGACCATTGCCGCCAGCCCGACGGCGTTTTCCATGGAGAATTCTTGGGCCAGCCCGCCGGACACTTTTTGCGGGACCAGGCAGTCGACGGCCAGGATGTCGCGGATTTTGATGGCTTTGAGCGGTTTTTCGGTGACGTCGCTCATGGTCTGGCGCACGCGCTCGACCATGCCGCCGACGTTGGTGCCGGCCGCGCCTTCCACGTCTTGCAGTTTTCCGACCTGGCTCAGCCCGTCCATGATGGCGTCTGCCCCGCCGTCCATTTCGACAACGGCCGTTCTCACATCCCCAATCAACTTCAACGAACCCGCCGGGATGCGCCGCGTTTGCACGTCGCCGGCCGGGGTGCGAATCACCACCGCCGACCGCAGCCCAATCAGCGCTTTGGCGATGGGGATGACCATCTGCGTTTCCTGGGGGGTCAGCGCAAACAAGGTGGCGATGCCATACGGATTGCAAAGCTGGCGGATGACCTGTCCATGTTCGCCTACTTCCACAGCGGCCAGCATGTTCAGCGGTACATGATCAACCAGGCCTACCTCGTCTACGAAGGGCAGAATTTTGGGCAGGCGGTTGGCGATCAACACGCCGTCGTCGGACTGCACAATGCCGCCCTGCACGTCTACCCCGGCTTCGATGGCCCGCTTGATCAGCGAGGCCGCCACCTCAAAGTCATACGCCCGGGGCACAACCACGATCACCGGTTCGCCGCGCCGCACCGACACCAGATTTTGGATGTGGATGGTCTGCCCCACGCCGATGCCCATGCCGCCGGGCGAGCCGGGGTTGTGCCCAATCATCGTCGATTCGGTGATGATGGTTTCGGTGATGGTCTCCATGGCGATGTCGCCGATGACCGGGGTGGCCTCGTTGAGCAGCGCCAGGTCCAGGTCGTGGATGGCGATGTGGGCGTCTTCAACGGCCGTGCGCAATGCCAGCGCCATGCCCGGAATGTTGCTCAGGGTGCCTTTGATGCCCGTGGTGGGCACACGGCTGGAGCCTAAAAACCGGGGCGGCCGGTTGAAGTCGCTGATTTCAGCGATGGCGACTTCGGTGGTGGAGTTGCCGACGTCGATGCCGGCGATGATTTTTGTCATGATGGGTTGAAGCGCCAGTGCAGCCCTCCCCTTCATCCCCTCCCAGAGGGAGGGGAAACCGGTTCCCTCTCCCTCTGTTAGAGGGCTAGGGAGAGGGGAGGGCCACGCTAACGCACTAATCCTTCTTCAAAACGTCGCGGGCTTCGTAGACACCGGCGGCTTCGCGGACAAAGTTGGCGCAGACTTTGGCGCCGTATTGGCTTTGCAGTTCGTCGGCGATGGCCAGCAGTTCCGCTTTGGTGGAACGGTTGGGGCGCAGGGCGTTGTACATTGCCAGCACGCGCTCGTCGGGAACGTTGGTCAGTTCACCGGCGCGGCGCATGTTGCGCGCCAACTGCGGGCGGCTGATGCTTTCGGCGATTTGGGCCTGGTACTCCAACGTCTGCGGGGTGATGCGGATCTCTTCCGCTTTCACCGCGCCGGACATGATGGCGTCCAGGGTGATGTCGTCGAGGGTTTTGCCGGTGGCTGTTTTGACCAGTTCGCGCCGTTTTTGGGCCAGCGGATAATCGGTCTTGTAGTTGAGGGCACGGCCGTTAGCCGCAGGTGCAGCCGCAGCCTGACCATTCCCGCCATTCAACTCCGCGAGAACTTCTTTAACAATTGCCGCAATTATATCTTGTTGAGACATGCTACTTTCTCCTTAGTTGAAGCGGACTTCCAGGTCCATCGGCTTCTTGCTGCTATCCACAAACTCGGTTTCGCGGATGTGGTAGACGGCCGCGATCGCCTGGTACTTTGGCCGGGCCATCTGGTCGCTGATTTGGGCGACGGGCGCGGGGGAATCGCCTTTGGCGTAGCGGGCTGCGTTGCGGCCGATGTTGCGGTAGGTCGCCAGATCAAGCACAGGGGCCTGTGGGAACAGTTCGATGTTTTGCAGCGGGAACAGGTCGCGTTGGTGAATGACGGTGGTGCCGCGTGATTGGATGGCGATGGAGATGCCCGAACCGCTCAGTTCTGCGCCGCGCTTGCCCACGAAGGCCACGTCGGAGGTGTGCCAGACGCGGATGATGCGCGCTTTCATACCTTCTTCTTCGATACCGGCCATGAGTTCGCGGAGAACGGCCGTGTGCGGAATACCCGTAATCGTCCGTTTCTTCAACTTATCACCAAACGCCGGGGCCAGGGCAATCACCACCTCGTCAGAGGCTGTGCCTGGTTTGGCCACGCCCACTTCCCGCATCGTCATGTCGGCGACAGAATCGCCATTGGATACAGCGGGGGCTGCTGGGGCCGACGCAGAGCCGTTGCTCATTTGCGCCAGAATCTCCTTCACAACTTCCCGCACAACAGCTTCAGATAATTGTGCCATGGGTATGCTCCTTAAATGTCCTCAGGACTCATCGCATGACGGATGTTGGCTAACTGCTCCCAACGTTCGCCCTGCAAACGGTAGCCCGTGCCCGGTCCCTGGTAATCGTTCAGGTCATTAACGGCCGCTACCACGTTGAAATCCTTGTCCAGAATCGCCGAGGTATGCAGGTAATCGCCGGAAACGCGCTGCTTCTGAATGTTCAGAACGGCGTCAGCCACTTCCGGGAACCCACGCTTGGCCAGGGCCTTCACCACATCCACGCCGGTAATGCCGCGCTTCAAGATTTCCTGCGCCGCTTTGGTGTCTTGCACCTTGTCGCGGGCGGGCATATCGTTGCTGCCGTGGGCATAGGTGGCCGCTTCCACTTCTTCGTCGGTGATGGCCGGTAAGCCTAATTCGGCAAAAACGGCCTGGATCGCTTTGGCAGCCTTGTGGCGCAGCTCGATGATTTCCGCTTCGCGCACGGGGCGCAGACCACCATCCACCTTCAGGTCACGCTGCAAGATCAGGAAGTCGTCGTAATCATCGGAATCGAAGTTCGAACCGGCGAACACGTTGTCGTAGTTGGGAACCGCGCTGTAGCCGGAGAAGATGAAGTCTGTACCGGGTAAGAACTGGCCCATCAGGCGGGCCGTGCGGCGGAACGGCGAGTGGGAGAAGGTCTGATCGTTGCCAGACGCTACTTCCAGGTCCAGGCAGGTTGTCACCAGGTTTTCGGCCAGCACGGCGCGGATGCCGCCGGGCACGCCGCCGGGCACGCCGATGCAGCTGATGGAACCGTTTTGCAAGCCCTGCACGCCCGCGCCCTTGGTGATCATGACGCACTTGATCTCCAGGTAGAGCATGGATTTGCCCTCGGCGTAAGCCATCTGTACTTCGGAGCCGGTGCCGGAGGTGAAGCGCATCTTCAGACCGCGGGAGGCGTAGGCCGAGGCCAGGAAGCCTTTCGACCAGGGGGTGTCATCGCCATCAATGAAGACCTTCTCCGTGCCGTAAACGGACACGGTTTCGGCGTAGGCTGTCAGGCCGCGCAGACCCAGCTGCAGCTCGATGGATTCTTCCAGGGCGTCCTGGCTCAGCGCGCCGGGACGGCCAACCTGCCCACCAACCAGCAGCGCCAGGGCATTCATCGGGCCGTAGTTGAAGACGGCAACGGTGGTTTCGATTTCGTCGAAGCCATAGTAGGTGGCTTCGGCGGCGTCGGCGGCCATGAGGACGGGGTTGTCTTGCATATTGGTGACGTGCGCCTGGTTGCCGGGGGTGCGGCGGGCGCGCATCTTTTGCAGGCCCATCATCATCTCGACGACGTTCAATTCGTCCATGACGGCCGCAATTTTGGCGGGGGTGAGGCCGGAGAAGACCTTGGCGACTTCGGCGCGGGGGACGTTGATGTCTACAATTTTGCGGGCGATCTCCACACAGGGAATCGCCATCATTTGTTCGGCAACGGCCGTGTTGATGGCGTAATTAGCGATAAACAGTTCGTTAAAATCGAACTGCTCCCGCTTCTTGCCGTCCATCTCCACAATCACACCGTTGGCGACTTTGATGCTCGGTTGGGGATCATTGGGGCTGCCCATCGCAATCAGACCAACTTCCGGCCATTCGGTCACGAAGCCGTCTTTGTTGACCTCACGCGCATCCAAAACCTCAAATCTCTTTTGTCGTTTTGCCATCGTGTTTAACCTCCGAGGGTTGCCCTTCGCCAGAAGGGATTGCCCCGCTTAAATGTAGGGAACGCCTAAACAAGCCGGTGGTTCGCCCAACGTGCCGAGCAGCTTCACGCCCACTTCGCGGGCGGTCATGATAGCCTGGCGCACAGCCCCGGCGTCGCCGCTGAAAAAGCCGATGACTTCGTTGCTGAACGAGGTGCCCTTAGCCGGGGTGGCGTAACCGATCACGTCCACATCGGCGGACTTGACGGCCGCATCCACCATGATCACGCCGATACCGGCCGGCGCGCCCACGCACAGGCCAAAAGCGCGGCCAATCGGCGCGCCAAAGGCTTTTTCGCAGGCAAAGCTGGCACGAGCGGTGTATTGCAGTTCGATGTGGCCGGCGTCGTTGGCATACACGTCGCCAAAGGTGCGCTCCAGGTCTTTAAGGGCTACTTCGATAGCCCGACGCGCGTCGGAGACTTCTTCGGCGCCGAAGATGATGAGCGAGCCGTGACCGGCGCCGCCCTTGGTATCACGCGCCAGTTCGACGGCCACAACTTCGGTGTTGGTGGCCTTGACGGCTTCGTCGGCGGCCATAATCTGGGGGCCGGCGCCGGTACGGGCGCTGAGAATGCCGATGGAGCGGTATTTAGCGTCCAGGCCCATTTTTTCGTGGACCACGGGGTCTACATTGGCAATGACAATGCCGATGGTATCGCCAAAGGCTGTGCCGACAAATTCGGTCATGCCCGGATTGGCGAAAGCGGCAGCGGCCTTGGCCGGGGCGGCTTTGCCGTTATCCCCAACCTTGTTCATTACCTGCGCTACAATCATGTCTAAAAGTTTGTCATCCATTGAATTTCACTCCTCTGAGAGAACAGGACGCGGATTAACGCGGATGAACACGGATAAAATCTGTGGAATCGGCGTCATCTGCGGATCGTTTTCTTGGGGCAGTGGGGGCGGAGGTGGCCTCAGGCCGCCTACGCCCGTCACGTTGACCCCGGAATTACGTGAAGGACAGCCGGGGCTATTCCTTCGTGGGCAGCAAGGCTTCGGTGTCCGCATGGGGGCGCGGGATGACGTGGATGGAAACCACTTCGCCAACTCGTTTGGCGGCAGCGGCCCCGGCATCCGTGGCGGCTTTCACCGCTCCTACGTCACCGCGTACCATGACAGTCACTAAACCGGAGCCGATCTTTTCCATGCCGATCAGCGTAACGTTCGCTGCTTTGACCATGGCATCGGCGGCTTCGATCATTGCGACCAGGCCGCGGGTTTCTACTAAACCCAGTGCTTCACCTTGAGGTTTTGCCATTTCATTCTCCTTTTACATATTATTTTGGTTCAAGAGATACTCTCTTAATTCAGAGACCCCTAAACCAGTTAACGCGGATACATAAAATAATTCGCCCGTTACACCGGCCGTCCGTAGTAAAGTTGTGGCCTGTTTGATATTGGCTTGGGGGCTGTCTAACTTGGTGAGGACGCCAATGGTGTGTTGGGGGAACATTAAAAAATAATTGGGGGGAAAATAAGAATCTTCGCGGGCGGCGTCTTGAACAGCCACGATGATTTGGGCGTCGAAGGATGTGGACACCAGGACACGGCGCAGGTGACCCATTTCAATAAATTCTCCGGGCGTGTCTATGCCCCAACTGGAATAGTCGATCATTTGGGTTTTGCGCACGCCGGATGGCGTTTTGCTTTCCAGCGCTTTGATCAACGTGGTTTTGCCGGCGCCTACGCCGCCGACAAGCATGAAGCGCCATGGTTTGGCTTCGGCTGTTTTGACCATCTCGTGAAAAGTTACCTTGTGCATCATGCCTGTTATTCAGATTGGTCCAATCTTGGAGATGTGACCAATTGCCTCGTCTTTTAGGTGCGGGTGATGGGGGCCGGGTAGAAATTGAGGATGTCGGCCAACCCTCTGTTGGCGGCTTCTAGGGCTGCCTGTACGCTGGCTAAACGGCCGTTTACCACCAACGTCCCGCTAAACCTGTCCAAAAATCCTATCTCTACATCTGCCGCCTTCAGGGCCAGGTCGCCGGCGATGATGGCGCTTTCGCCCGGCGTGACCGTCATAATGCCGATAGCCTCTGCTTCACTGAGGCCGACGCGCTGGCAGAGGGGTTTGTCTGGGTTGGCAATGATGTGGGCAATGGTGACCTGACGGCCGGGCACGTACTCCTGAATGATGCGGGTGGAGATGGCTTCACGGCCGTACTGCCGGGGGTCGGTGTCCTGATGGTCTGCGTATGGGTTCGACATAGTGGTTCCAGCATAACAGCGGGGCGGCGGCGTCTCAATTCATTAATCGATGCTGGATATGCACAAATCAACGGACTTTTAGTTGGATAATTTGGTGAAGGGAACGGCCGTTGCCCATTACGTTTGGCGCTCTACCCGCTTTCCGGCGGCTGGAAACCGGCAAGAAACAGGCGGAAGTTAGCAAGCCTACTAAAACCCGTGAAAAAGTGTATATCCGGCGTTGTTTTCGTCATTGTGCAGCCGGGAGCGACATTTTAAGATGAAGCATAAACCTATAAATGGCGCTGCGCCGAGGGCTGAAGCCCCCGTCTAAATGATGACGCCCTGTGAATGGGGCTAAAAGTCCAAACAGCCGGGTTTATCCGGCGTCGTTTTTTTGCCCGGACGTTCACGTTCGGGCGGCGCGCCGTCTGGAGAGCGTATGAAAGCTGTTGTTTACGATGGGCCGGGCAAAATCCGCCTGGCGGACACGCCCCTGCCCTTGCTCTTAGCACCGACGGACGCCATCGTCCGCGTGACCAAAACCACCATTTGCGGCACAGACCTGGCGATTTTGCATGGCGGCGTGCCCACTGTGGTTGCCGGCCGCATCATCGGCCATGAAGGTGTGGGCGTGGTGGAAGCCGTGGGCAAAGGCGTGCGCCACTTCCGGGCGGGCGACCGGGTGCTGATTTCGTGCATCACGTCGTGCGGGAGCTGCGAGAACTGCCGTCGGGGCATTCCCTCGAACTGCGTGGACGGCGGCTGGATTTTGGGTAATGCCATCGACGGCTGCCAGGCGGAGTTTGTGCGTGTGCCCTTGGCCGATAATGGTCTGTATCACATTCCAGATGCCGTTCCCGAAGAAGTAGCCCTGATGCTGTCTGATATTGTGCCCACTGGCCTGGAAGTGGGCGTGATGGCCGGCAATGTGCAGTTTGGCGACGTGGTGGCGATTGTTGGCGCGGGGCCGGTGGGGCTGGCGGCGCTGTTGGCGGTGCAGTTTTTCTCGCCGGCGGCGGTGATTGTGGTGGACCTGGACGACTTTCGTCTGGCGCTGGCCGAGAAATTGGGCGCGACGCACACCATCAACAATGCCGATGGGCAGGCGGCGGCGAAGATACTGGCATTGACAAACGGCCGTGGCGTAGACGCCGCCATCGAAGCCGTAGGCCACCCCCTCACCTGCAAACTGGTGCAAGAAATCATCGGCGTGGGCGGGACCATCGCCAACATTGGCGTGTACAGCCAGAGCGCGGAGCTGAATAAACAAGCCCTTTGGACAAAAAACATCACCATCCGCATGGGCGTGGTAAACACGACGACCATCCCGCTGCTGCTCAAAACCATCCTGGGCGGCAAGCTCGATCCGGGCGAGCTTATCACCCACCGCCTGCCGTTTACCGAGATTCTCAAAGCGTATGAAATTTTTGCCAACGCGGGCCAGGAACGGGCGGTGAAGATTGTGCTGAATGTGGCGCAACGGCCGTTACCGACCGCCCATAATGAAGAAGAATTGATTGAGCTGATTGTCAGCCGGATTATGCAGCAGGCATCGGCGCATTAGGCGCAAACAGCGCCCCTATCGACAAAAAATTGTCATTCTGAGCGGAGTCTGCGGAGCGAAGAATCCCCCTACGTCGGCTGCAAGGGGATTCTTCCTCGAAGATTCGTCAGAATGACGCCTTCCTGTTTATATAACCAGAGTGACCCATGATTTTGACGATTAACTGTGGCAGTTCCACCATTAAATACCAGCTTTTTTCGACGGATGTCGAGACGGTTGTCGCCAAAGGCATGGTCAGCCGCATTGGCGAAGAGGGTTCCTATTTCGAGCAGGAAACGGCGCGGGGCAAGGTAAAAGAGCTGGCCGCCGTGCCTTCCCATCATGAAGCGTTTGAGATTTGCATCCACAATTTGCTGCATCCTGAATATGGCGCGATTGCCGACATCCACGAGATTGAGGCGGTGGGCCATCGGGCGGTGCATGGCGCAGATTTGTTCATCGCTTCTACACTGATTGACGCGGACGTAATCGCCAAATTGGAAGAATGCGTGCCCCTGGCCCCGCTGCACAATCCACCGAACCTGGTGGGCATCCGCGAGGGGATGGCGCTGCTGCCGGATGTGCCGCACGTGGCCGTGTTCGACACGGCCTTCAACCAGACCATGCCGCCAAAAGCGTACATTTACGCCCTGCCCTATTCCTTTTATGAAGAGCATAAGATTCGCAAGTATGGTTTTCATGGCACGTCAGTGCGCTTTGTGTGCCAGCAGGCGGCGGAGGTGCTGCAACGGCCGTTACCCAGCCTGAAAATGGTCGTCCTCCACCTGGGCAATGGCGTGACCATGACGGCCGTAGCCGGCGGCCAGGCCGTCGATACCACCATCGGCTTCGCCACCTTCTCCGGGGTGATGATGGGCACCCGCTCCGGCGACATTGACCCCGGCCTGATTTTTCATATGCACCGCCAGCTTGGCCTCTCGCCGGACGAGATTGAGCGCATTGTCTATAAGGAAAGCGGCCTGCTGGGCGTGTCGGGCGTCAGCAACGACGTGCGCGTGATTACGGAACACGCCCAGGCGGGCAACGCGCGCTGCCAACTGGCGCTGGACAAATTTGCCTACATGGCCAAAAAGTATATCGGCGCATTTGCGGCGGCGATGGGCGGCCTGAACTGCGTGGTTTTTACGGCGGGCATTGGCGAAAACAGCCCGCTGCTGCGGCAGATGATTTGTGACGACCTGGCATTTTTGGGCGTGGAACTAGACGATGGGCAGAATCGGCAGGCAGTGGGCGGGAAAGAGGAGAAGGTAATTAGCAAAATTGGCCGGGAAACGGCCGTTCTCGTCGTCCCCACCAACGAAGAGAAGATGATCGCTCTGGATACCATGCGGCTGGCAATTCATTAATACAAAAGGACAACGAAACGAAAGGAACCAGGAAAGCCCTTTGTCTCTTACGTCTCTTTGTTCCTTTGTCATAAATTCTTTCTTATGAACCCTGAACTGGAAACTATCTTAACCCAGGCCCAAAACGTCTTCAATCAACGGCCGTCCCGCCCCAATTATCACGGCGCTGTCCACGTGGGCGTGGATTTGGGCACGGCGTACACCGTGCTGGCGGTGCTGGATGAGGATAGACGGCCGTTAGCCGGCCGCTATCAATTCGCCCAAATCGTGCGCGATGGGCTGGTGGTGGATTTTATCGGCGCGATTCACCTGCTGAAGAAGATGAAAGCCGAGTTAGAAGCCGATCTCGGCTTTGCGCTGGAAAAAGCAGCCACCACTTACCCGCCCGGCGTGCCTCTGGCCGAAGTAAAAGCCACGCGCAACGTACTTATTGGCGCCGGACTGGAATGCAGCCACTTTGTCGACGAACCTACCGGAGCCAACGCCCTGCTGCAAGTGCGCGATGGCGCGGTAGTGGACATCGGCGGCGGCACGACAGGCATTGCCATCGTGCGGGACGGCGAGGTGATTTACACCGCCGACGAAGCCACCGGCGGCACGCATTTCTCTCTGGTAGTGGCCGGCGCGCTGAAGGTCTCATTTGAAGAGGCGGAAAAAATCAAGACTGACCCGGCGCACGGCCGTATGGTGTCATCGCTGGTGTACCCGGTTATGCAAAAAGTGGGCAGCATTGTCGCCCGCCATATTCAACCTTACGACGTCAAGACCATCTATCTGGTGGGGGGCACCAGCAGTCTGGCTGGCATTGGCGATGTCGTCCACGACATGACCGGCGTACCCACCGTCATTCCACCGCACCCCATGTTTGTGACACCGATTGGGGTGGCGATGACCGATGGCTAAATTTTTAGATTGGTCCACTCTCTGAGAGTAGACCAATCTGGCACACCAAAGCATTATGGCAGAACGACTGATCATCATTGGCGGGGTGGCGGCGGGCATGAGTGCGGCGGCCAAGGCGCGGCGCACGAATCCTGACCTGGAAATTGTGGTTTACGAGAAATCCGGCTACGTGAGTTATGGCGCGTGTGGCTTTCCCTACTTCATTAAAGGGGATGTGCCGCGCCTTGCGGAACTGATTGCCCGCACGCCAGAGCAGATGGCCGCGCAAGGCGTGGTGGTCCATGTCGGTCATGAGGTGATGGCGATTGATCCGGCGCAGCGAACTGTGCGGGTGATGGACCATGAGAACGGCCGTCTCCTTACCGACCATTGGGACAAGCTCATTATCACCACCGGGGCCAGCGTGAACCGGCCGCCCATCCCCGGCGCCAATCTGCCCGGCGTCTTTACCTTGCGCACGGTAGAAGACGCCGTGGCCATCCGCCGCTGGCTGGTGGGCAACAAGCCCAAACATGGCGTGATTGTGGGCGCGGGCTACATCGGCCTGGAGATGGCTGAAGCGTTACATGCCCACGGCACGGCCGTGACCATCGTGGAAATGGCCGACCAGGTGATGCCGGGGCTGGATGCGGACATGGCGGCGCTGGTCCAGGCCGAATTACAGGCGCATGGGGTGCAGATTTGTTTGCAGCAGCCGGTCAGATCTTTCGTGGGGCCGACTTTGGTGCGCGAACTGGTGCGCGAGGTGGCGGCAAAGGTGCAGGGGGACGGGAAGGAGAACGGCCGTCTCCGCATCCGTGAAGTTCTTACCCAGGGAAGTATCCTGGCCGCCGATGTGGTGATATTTGGCGCGGGCGGGCGGCCCAACGTGGCCCTGGCGCAGGCTGCCGGTATACGATTAGGCCAGACAGGCGCCATCGCTGTGGACGAATGCCAGCGTACCAACTTGCCTGACATTTTTGCGGCGGGAGCGGCGGCTGAAAGCCAGCACTTGATGCTTAATAAGCCGGTCTACTGGCCGCTGGCGGCCCCGGCCAACAAGCAGGGCCGGGTCGCCGGGACCAATGCGGCGGGCGGGCAGGCAATATCCGAGGCGGTGGTGGGAACGGCCGTGGTCAAAACCTTCGATCTGGCCATTGCCGTAACAGGTTTGACGCAAAAACAGGCCCATTCCGCTGGGCTGGACGCCACCAGCGTGACCATTGAGGCTTCTTCACGCGCCCATTACATGCCGGGGCAGGCGCCCATTCACCTAAAACTGGTCTATGAAAAGGGGACGGAGCGCATTTTGGGGGCGCAAATGGTAGGCAAAGATGGCGTCGCGCAGCGGATAGACGTGATCGCGGCTGCCCTGCGCGCCAAGTGGACCCTTGAGGATCTGGCCGGGCTGGATTTGAGTTACGCGCCGCCTTTTGCGCCCGTGTGGGATCCGATTTTGGTGGCGGCCAACGTGGCGAGGAAGAATTAACCGCAGAGGGCGTGAAGAGTGCGGAGGAAAGTCAAAAAAACCTCCGCGCCCTCTCTGCGGTTTAGATGGCATGGGTGGGAAGCATGTTTAGAACGCCGACAACAACTTTTGCGGCCCAGAAGCCAGGCACGATAGACCTGGAAATCTCCGATCCGGTGTTGATGCTGAACGAGGTGGCCCGGCGCTATGAAACGGCCGAGCGCGTGCTGATGGAATATGTGGACAACGCCGTCGACGACGCCGAGGCGTTGTATCGGGAGAACGGCGGCGCATACCCTTATCCCATCCGCATTGACCTGACCATTGACCGCGAACAGCGCGCCGTGAGTGTGCAGGATAACTGCCGGGGCATGACGCGCGACACGTTGGAACGGGTGGTGCGCAACGTTGGTGAATCGCAAAAGCGGGGGCAGACGTGGGTAAACGGCCGTTTCGGCTTTGGCGTCCACGCCTTCCGGGCGGCAGCGGAGCGTATTCACTTCCAAACACAACATGCGCACGGATCGCACTTCGTTCTGGAATTGCAGCGCGACCAGCACCGGGGCATTAAAGACGGGCGGCGGCTGGACGAGCCGTTTCCCAGCGACCGTGGCACAGGCTGTCTGGTGACTGTGAGCGGGTTTGATGCCGATTGGTTTCGGGGGATAACGGCCGTTTCGCTCCAGGCGGAAATCGAAAATCATTTTGAACGGCTGCTGGCGCGGCCCGATTTGCATATCACCGTGGGCGAGAAAGGGGAGCCACGGCTGGTCTGCCGGCCCTTCGATGATGCCGCTGTGGCAGGATTGGATCTTCACCGGGAATTGAGTCTGGAACACAAAGGGGAAGTTTTCCCGGTGACGGTGTTTTTGAAGGTGGCGCAGGCAACGGCCGTGTACCGCCCGGTTAGCTTTTTTGCCAGAGGCCGACGCATCGGCGAAGCGACCGACATCAAATCATTTATGCGTAAATCGGTGGCGAAAACGGCCGTGTGGGGGCATCCGCATCTGACAGGTTATATCGAAGTAGGGGAAATCGTGCAGCCCATCATCAACCGGGATGATTTTGTGCGCACGCCAGGCCGGACGCTTTTGTATGAGGCGTTGTTGCC
Source organism: Chloroflexota bacterium (assembly GCA_017993775.1). Taxonomy (GTDB): domain Bacteria; phylum Chloroflexota; class Anaerolineae; order Promineifilales; family Promineifilaceae; genus Leptovillus. Next base: position 21,183 of record JAGOMA010000028.1, read on the forward strand.
TATCGAAATGGAACTAAAAACGCTGTTATCTGGTATCAACCAGCAGCAGAGCCGAGAAACGTTAGGTCAGGTTGAAGAAGCTGTGCAGGCGGCGGTAACGGCCGTTGTGGGCAGCTTGCCCTGGCGGGTGGTCTTTGTGAGCGAAGCGGATGAGGGGCGGCGTGTGGAGGTGGGAAACGGCCGTGTCACCATTAACACCGCCCATCCCGATTTCCAGGCGCGGGCGCGGTATACGCGCCAGGGAAATCTACAGCCATCTGATCGTCTGAACGCCTATCTGGCGACGGTGCTTGCGCTGGCAGCCATGCAGCCAGCCACAGCCACAGCCCAAAATCCTGAACATCTGCTAAACACCCAGGCCGATCTTATTGTGAGATTAGAAGCACGTCTGCGCAACCAGGAGCGAGCCGTTAAGAAACGATAGTGTCGCGGTAGGCGGCTGGGGTCATGCCGATCTGGCGTTGAAAATGACGGTAAAAATTAGTGACGTTGGGATACCCAACCATTTCGGCTACCGTGGCAATGTTGTGATCGGTTGTGCGCAGCAGCTTTTGGGCTTCTTTCAGGCGCGTAGATGTCAGATATTTAACGTAGCTAACGCCAACGGCCGTTTTGAACTGTGAGCTCAGGTGAGACGGGCTAAGATTTACGGCTTCGGCCACCTCCTGCAGCGAAATATCAGGTCGATGGTAATTCTCGTGAATATAGGCCAGCGCGTCCTGCACACTGTTTTGGCGCGGCGACATTGCCTGAACAAAGGTCATCATTTCCGCCAGACTGTTTAACGTCCAGGCGCGAATTTCCGGAATTGTTCGCCAGGAAGCCAACGCGCGCGCCTGCTGTTGGAGCAAGTTCAGCGCTTTGGGATCATTCACTCCTGCGCCAACCACACTCCAGGCCACCAGAGTCATCAACTCCGCGCAATGATTTTTCATGGCTTCGGGTGAAGATGAATACTGTTGTGACAAATAATCTACGATGTGGTTGGTGAGTTTTTGCGCCTCTTGCTGTTGATTGGCCCGCACCAACTGCGTTAGCTCGCGTTCCTTTTGCACCAGATATAAACCACGGTCGTCGGTAGCTGGCAGCAGGTCTTCAAGGTCGTCGATGCCCACCACGACATTGCCTTGAACATGGCTATGGTAGCGTCGGGCCAGATTGGCTTCGGCGTATGACAGCGGGATGGATTCTAAAGCCATGTAGCGCTTGCCCATGCCGATGGTCACCGTGAAAGGCAGGGTATTGGCAACGGCCGTGCGAACCTTCTCGCCCCACACCCGAAGCTGCGCTGCAGTTGCCAGGTGCATCTCGGTGGAAATGATGACGACCACCCGCCCTGGATTACTGTACCCCACCAGTGCCCGATGAGGGTCTGGTAATTCCTGACGAATTATCTTGGTCAGCGATGAGATGAGCTGCTGCAGGGCGGCCGGAGCTTGAACCTGGCTAAACGCATCAAACCCATCAATCTTCGTTACCAGGACAACAGGCCAGATGAGCCGTTTGCCCAGGTAAGCCAATGATTCTTCGGTTGATGAGCCTTCGGGCTGTGTGCCGCGAATGAGGTTTTCCACCAGATTTGTTTCGATAACCGGCAGAGTTTTTTGCAGGGAATCTTTGACAATTTCCACCGTGCGTAAATCGCGGCGTTCTTGCTCGATTTCTTGATTTATTTCAGCCAGCAATTCCAATAATTTATTGGGACGGATAGGCTTTAACAGGTAGTCGCGCGCGCCTAACTTGAGGGCTTTTTGGACGTAGCTAAATTCATTGTAAGCGGTCAGAATGATGATTTTGGCGTCTGGTTGTTCGCGGCGAATAACGGCCGTTGCCTGTAAACCCGTCACGCCTGGCATTTTGATGTCCATCAAAATGATGTCCGGTTTGTATAGACGCGCTAATTGTATGGCCTCCTCCCCATTGGCGGCCTCCCAAATCGCGCTGTGATCATGATTCTGCTCTGAGAGAATAGATACCAGAGCAGAACGTATAACCGGCATGTCATCGACGATCAAAATTCCGGACATAGTGGGTTTTTACTGCGACCCCAACGGGGGAGCCGCAGGCGTAACATCAATTTTGCCTAAAAAGCCAGGTTTATAGGCCAGGGTGGGTGGCGTTTTTAGCGGGAACTGCGGCTGATCAAAACTTATCTGGTTGCCAATGCCAGACATCTTGGGAAGGGTCTTTTTGAAGGGTGCGTGGTGGAGACGGCCGTTTTCGGTGGTGAGGGAGATAGCTAGATGAATCAGGGTTCCCTGACCGGGTGCGCTTTTCACTCCAATCTCGACCGAGTCGCCATACTCGTTGACCAACCGTTGAAATACGTTTTGCAAGCCTAAAGACGCGCCATCTCCTTCGAAACGGCCGTTTTCAATGTTATGCACAATCTCCGGCGGCATCCCAACGCCATCATCAGCCACCTCCAACACAAGATAGTCTGACTGGCGAGTTGCCCGGACAGTGATCATGACCGGTCGAATTAATGGTTCGGCCCCATGGATAACCGCATTTTCTACCAGCGGCTGAAGAATCATGCAGGGAACTTCTACATGAGCCAACTCCGCATCGAGCAAAACATGGCTTTGCAAGCGGTCGCCAAAACTAATTTTTTGGATCGCCAGATATTGCTCAATCATTTCCAATTCAACCCCCAGCTCTACCTGGGTAGACATATTGCGCAGGCTGTAACGTAAGAGGTCGCTTAAATTGTAGGCAATCTCCTCTGTCCGGGCGGCGCCTTCTTCCAGCGCTGTGTAACCGAGCAATGTCAGGGAGTTGAATAGGAAGTGGGGGTTGATTTGGGCTTTTAAAGCTCTGAGCTGTGCTTCTTGTAAGGCAGCCTGCAAAGCGGCTCGCTCCTGAGTCTCCCGCAGCAGATAGGACTGTGTCAGGTTGGCAGCGCCTTTTTCCATAACATGATTGGCCGCCAAAGATAACATTTCCACGGCCGCATGAAACCGTTCTCTCGGGAGCGGCTCGATTTTGCGAACTTCTTCTTCAAATTGCTCGGCAGGCAGACCTAACGGTAAATTTCGGGCCAGAATATCCTGAATAAATGCTTCTGGGGCGTCTGAAGGAATGACCTGGCCGCACAAAATGGAACCAACGTATTGCCCATCAATGATTATCGGCGCAGCTGCATCCAAAAATCCGCCAGAACATCTGTATGCATACGGTTCTTGCAGTTCCAGAGCAATGCGACCGCCTTCGGCATCACATTGCTGGCATCTGGCCAGGCCCACTTCAGTGGAGCGAATCATTTGGCACACTTTGCAGAAGTTGCTGGTTTCGGTAATGGGCATACCCTGGCGGTCTACTGTCACGGCGGCCACGCCCATTGCCTCAGCAAACGTGTTTTGAATTCGCTGGAGTAAGTTCAAGTCAATTAAATCTTCAATATGGAGTTCGTGTGATTGCGTCATGATCACCTCAAAAAGACAAAGGAACAGTCGAGTTGGGATTGGTCCTTCCACGAGGATACATGCAGGCAGAAGAGGGGATCTGGCTGGTCCTGGCCGTTGGAGGAACGGCCGTCAGACTTCACAGTTGCGGGACAGCGCCGGAATTCTCGCTGTGTGGCGGGGCACCGGTCTTCACCCTCATGACGTTGGCAAAATAGTGGCTTCAGTTAAAAAACGAATCTGCCTGATTTCAGGGAATTATACGCTGGCCTGTTGAATTTAGCACAATGACATTGATCACTAATGTTTTAGCGCCTTGTAACAAAACTGGCGCTAACAAAAGCTGGTAAGCAAGGCATTCGCACGCCCCTGATAAAATGGCCGACCATTGCATTGCAAAACTGCAAGGTCGTGCCTGTGTGGTGTTAGCGTTCAGGTAAACGGTGGGTCTGAGCGTACAGCGCCAACCGGCTAAAGGGGGGCGACTTATCACCAGGAATAGCAGCTGCACAAGCCCCGATGAGATGGTCTAAGGGAGATGTGTCTTGTTGGCGCAGAGTGGTCAAGGCAGTCAGAATGCGCTCGACAAAATGACTGCCGGCATCGCTTCGCGCTTGAGGATATTGCGGCTTGTCCCCGCTGTGCGCGGCTGGTCGAGTTCTGTGCTCTGGCGCAGTGTATCTTTACGTGAGTTATGTCATAAATCCATGTGACAAATATCATTATCTTTGGCGGTAAGATGATATTGCTATTGCAACTTATAGCAAATGGATGCATTATATAGCACGATAAAGCGAATTGCCTTTGCTGCTGGATGAATTGGCCAGACACGGCCGTTTTCATCCACGCTGAAAGAGATGAATTTCTATGATAGCTTCCACCGATAACGACTTGACCCACTTGCATGCCAATGTGTGCCAGGCATTGGCCGACCCTAAACGTATTCAGATTTTGTATGCCCTGGCGGACAGGCCATATCACGTCAACTTGCTGGCTCATGATCTGAACATCCCGCAGCCAACTGTCTCGCGTCATTTACGAATCCTGCGGCAACAGTCGTTGGTGGCCACAGAGCGAGAGGGCGTCGGTGTGATTTATCGTTTGACCGATCAGCGGATTATTCAAGTATTGGACACCTTGCGGCTTTTAATGGTAGACGCGATAGCCCGGAAAACGGCCGTTCTCAACGGAAATCACCACGCGTAATCAATCAGGACAATACCCATGATAAAAAACAAAACCCACACAATTCTTTGGTTTCTATTGTTGAGCGGTCTCGTGGTATTTCTGAGCCTCACGGTTCCCCAATCGGCTCAGGCGCAGTGCGGTTCGTCCGCCTCATCGTGTAAAAACTGCCACGAAGTGCAAGGTGAAGACCCGGTCAATAGTGATGGCACCAACTGGCACGAAGCCCACGCCTTTGGCGACTTTTGTGAATTTTGCCATGCCGGAAACGTACAAGCCACCGACAAAGAAACGGCCCACGTTGGTCTGGAAGCACCGCTGGACAATGTGCAGGTTAGCTGCGGCAACTGCCATGCCGCCGATCTGGACGAGCGGGCCAATGTCTATGCCGTCGCCTTAGGGGTGGAAATTGGCAGCGGCGGGGGTTCCGGTTCTGAGCCGCCGGCCAATACGGATGGTGGTAGTGAAGGTGGGGGAGAAACGGCCGTTGCCCCTTCTCCCGCCAAACCCGACACCTCATCTTCCGCTCCTTCCGCCCCCTCCGGCCTTGTGGTCAACGATCCCAACGTCATCGACTACGTTGCCCGCTACAACGAAACCGTACTCGGCATCAAAATCGTCAATTGGGGCGATCGCATCCTGCTGGGGCTAATCGCCATCACCCTGGTCGGCGGCGGCGGGTTTGTCGTCTGGAACGAACGACGACGGCAGCAGCCCATCAGCCCTGTTAGCGAAACGGTACTGGCTGAACAAAAAAGCAAATATCCCGATTACCCGCCGCAAGTGATTGCCCTGCTGCCGCGCCTCAGTCAACTGTCTGCCGACGCCTTGCAGGACCTCTACCAATTTCTGGAAGACCCAACCAAAGCGCAAACCTTGTTGCACGATTTGGTGCGTCTACAACCGGACCTCGTTCATCAAGTTCGCCAGCTAAACCGGGAATCGCAAGCGCTGCTGTTTTCCCTTGCCAGCACCGGCGATTAATCCGTCAACTGCACAGCGCTAAACAATAAGAAACCACCCCCGGGGGTCTGGATAGATACAACCAACTGGAGAAAAAATGGATTGGCTAAAAGAGCAGTTTAAAAAAGAAGAATGGTCGCCTTATGCGGCCGGGGCCATGCTGGGAGTCGTTGGCGTTTTGGCCGTCCTCCTCAGCGACAGCTTGTTAGGGGCATCCGGCGCATTTGAAAACCTCGCCGGAACCATCGGCCAAACAATAGCGCCTAAACTTTTTGATAATTTATATTTTAACTATGTCATGCCGCCAGGACTTACCTGGTCTGGCATCCTGCTCATCGGTGTGTTTTTTGGCGGCATGATTGGCGCGTGGTCCAGCCGCACCTGGAAGCTGCGCCTGAACTCCGACGAGCAGTGGAAACAAGTGTTTGGTCCCAGTTGGCCGAAGCGATGGCTTCTGGCATTCCTGGGGGCGATTGTTTTGGAGATAGGCGCGGGCATTGCCGGCGGCTGCACCAGCGGGTTAGCCATCTCTGGGGGGATGTTACTCGCGCCGGCCGCCTTCATTTTTATCGGCGCGATGTTTGCCTCCGGCATTGCCACCGCCTGGCTCGTTTACGGTAGGAGATACTAAACATGACTAACACCCTGATAGCTTTGGTTCTGGGTCTCTTTTTTGGTTTGTCGCTGCAAAAAGCAGGGTTGACCAAATATCACAAAATTGTCAATGTGTTCCGGTTTACCGATTTTGCCGTGCTTAAATTCATGATGACCACGCTCATCGTCTCCATGGCCGGCCTGTACACGTTGAAGTGGATGGGGCTGATCACTTTTCCCGGCGTGCCTGCCACCTACATCGCCGGTAACGTCATTGGCGGCCTGATTTTTGGCGTGGGCATGGCTTTCACCGGTTACTGACCGGGCACTTGTGTCGCCGGGTCCGGCGAAGGCAAACTCGATTATCTCATTCCTGGTTTACTGGGGTTCACCACAGGCGCAGCGATCTATGGGTTGATTTATCCGTCTCTGTTTCCCAAGATTTCGGCCATTGCCAATAGGGGATCTATCATCATCCCGGATTTATGGAACCTCAATTCGGCGCTGGTCATCATCTTCTTTTCTTTGCTCAGTCTCTTCCTGTTTTATCTGATTGATCGCGCTCGGATGCAGCGCCAGGACAAGATGGCCGAGTAAACAAAGCTGGCCCGACCGTAGACCCCAAGGGTTTGTTCTTGAGAAGATTGAACCAAGCCTTTTGGAGTTTCCAGACAGGATTCATAATGACAACAACAATGATTAACCGTCGTGATTTTCTAAAAGTTTTTGGGGCAACGGTGGGAGCCGTGGCTGTGGGGCAGTTATTGCCCATTCATGTGGCCGAAGCCGCTAAAGAGGCAGGTTTCCTGGATATTGATGGCAGTGGTTATATCCCGACGATGTGCGAAATGTGCGTTTGGCGCTGCGGTGTGCGGGCTAGAGTTGAAAACGGCCGTGTCGTGAAACTAGAAGGCAATCCAATTCATCCGCACTCGCTGGGCTTTTTATGCGCCCGCGGCCAGTCTGGCCTGATGAACACCTATGATCCCGACCGCGTTTTAAAGCCGTTGGTGCGTGTTGGCCAGCGCGGCGAAGGCAAATTCCGCGAGACATCTTGGGAAGAGGCGCTGGACATCGTCGCCCAAAACATGCAGGAAATTAAAGAGAAGTATGGGCCGGAAGCGATGATTTTCTCATCCACGCATAATCTATCGCAGGTGCAGTTCGAGAATTTGCTCAATGCCTACGGGTCGCCGAATTATGGCACGCAGCGCAGCTTATGTTTTAACGCCATGATTGTGGCGAACCAGATGACCTATGGCATGGAGGAACCAGATCGCAGTTATGCTGATTTGGCGTATCTCATTTTAACCGGCCGTAACCTGATGGAAGCCATTTCTACCTCAGAGACAAGTATTCTGAGCCATGCAATAGATCGCGGGTTGAAGGTGGTGTATGTAGACCCGCGCTTCACAAAAACGGCCGCTAAATCTACCGACTGGTGCGCCATTCGACCCGGCACGGATCTGGCGTTCCACCTGGCATTGCTCAATGTGATCATCAGTGAAAATCGGTATGATCATGACTTTGTGTCCCAGTACACGGTTGGGTTTGAACAGTTGGCGGAGGAAGTACGGCCGTTTACCCCCGAATGGGCCGCGCCTATCACCGACATCAACGCCGATGTCATGCGCCGTATTGCGCGGGAGTTTAGCGATGCGGCTCCCCATGCCCTGGCCCACAACGGCTGGCGGACTTCTAACTTTGTCAACTCCTTCCAAACTGAGCGAGCCATTGCCTGCCTGAACGCCCTGGTCGGGAATTGGGGCATTCACCTAAAACCGGCCGCAGGGGAAGGCGGCGGGCCTTTAGGCGCGCCGCCGCAGCCGCCTTACCCGCGAGCCTCGGCCATGCGCATGGATGGCGTGCCCTGGAAATACCCGCTGGTGCCGTTTAAGCTCGGCGTCTTCCAGGAACTGCGCGACGCGATCCTGGCCGAAGAGCCTTATCAGGCGCATGGCTGGTTTATCTCCCGCCAAAATCCGGTGCAATCTCTGCCAGATCGGACGCGCACCCTGGAGGCGATGAGCAAGATGGATTTCATCGCCGTCGTGGACATTTCGCTGAACGATACAGCCTGGTTTGCTGATGTGGTCTTGCCGGAAGCATCCTATTTGGAGCGGTACGACCCCCTGAACATTGTGGGCGATCGGGCTTTTCTGCGCCAGCCCGTCATCCAGCCGCAGGGCGAGGCGAAATCGGCGCTGTGGATTTACAAAGAGTTGGGCGAGCGGCTGGGATTGGGCGAGTTTTTCCAATATACGGACGAGGAAGATTACTTGCGCCAGCAGCTTGCGCCTTTGGGCGTTACACTGCAAGAAGTGCGCGAGGCAGGCTACGCCCAACTGCCATCGGCCGCAAGTGAGGAGATTGAATATGCCTGGAACACGCCATCGGGCAAGGTTGAGCTGTTTTCAGATACGTTAGATCGGGCCGGTTTTGCGGCCGTGCCCACTTGGGAAGAACCGCCTCGTCCTCCGGCGGGCAAATTTTATTTACTGACGGGCAAAGTAGGGCGGCATACGCAGTTTGCCACGCAAAACAATCAACTGCTGCATAAGTATGAAGATGAGCCGCGTTTGTGGATGAATCCGGACATGGCAAAGGCGTTGGCCCTGGTGGATAACGATCTGGTGAAAGTGGCCAGCGATGTTGGCGAGATTCATGTCGCCTTGCAGGTGACGCCGGCCATTCGGCCAGACTGTGTGTATTTAGCGCCGGGTTTCGGCAAACTATCGAAGGGATTGACGACGGCTTTTGGGGTGGGCGCCAGTTCTTCGGTGCTGCATGTGACGCACACAGACCCGATCAGCGGCGGACAGGCTTTGAGTCAGACGTTTGTAACGGTAACGGCCGTTTCATAAAAGCGAGACCATCCTATGTCAGAAAACAACAGTACTCAAAAAGAATTTGGCTTCTTAATTGACGCCTCCCGCTGTATTGACTGCCGCGCTTGTTTGGTCGCTTGCAGCGTTGAAAATGAAGTGCCCAACGATATTTCTCGCATCTGGATAAAGGAGACGGGCGTCACCGGGCAGTTCCCCGACCTATCGCGTTATTCGGCGCCTTATCATTGTATGCACTGTGATGATCCTTCTTGCGTATCTGCCTGTACGGTGGGCGCGCTGCAAAAAAGCGACAGCGGCATTGTGACCTATGATGCGGATCGCTGCATTGGCTGCCGTTACTGTATGTATGCGTGTCCTTTTGAGGTGCCAAATTTTGAATGGGACGTGCGCCTTCCACTTATTGTGAAGTGTGATATGTGCGTGTCCCGGCTGGCAGCGGGCGAAGGGGAACCGGCGTGCGCTGCTACCTGTCCGACGGATGCCATTATGTATGGCGAAAAGAGCAGTATGCTGGCTCAGGCGCATCAGCGCATCGAGCTAAACCCGGATAAATATGTCGATCACGTGTATGGCGAAACTGAAAACGGGGGCACGGCGACGTTTTATGTTTCGCCGGTTCCTTTTGAAGAGCTGGGTTTCCCGATGGGCGGCATTGTGTCTTCGGCCTATACCAACCGGTTGGTGACGCATGGTACGCCGGCGGTGGCGGGGGCTGTGGCCATTGGCTTGAGTGGTATTTATCTGACGATTAAGCACCATGAAGAGGCGATGGCAGGGTTGGGAGAAGAGATGCATGGGGAAACGGCCGTCTCTCCCTCCTCAGGCGAGGCCATCCCAAACGAGACGGCAGAGGAATAATCATGTTCATCAAAAAAATTGTCAACGAAATCAAATCCTTGTCCGTGGGTTACTTCATTGTGGCGGCCATTGCTGCCGCTGGGCTGGCGGTCGGCGCGTATCGCCTGTATGCAGGGCTGGGCGAAACCACCAATTTGAGCAAGGCGTTCCCCTGGGGCATCTGGATCAGCTTCGACTTGTCCACAGTCGCTTTCTCCGGCGGCGCGTTTACGCTGGCGGCTCTGGTGTACGTTTTTCATCTGCACGAGCTGCATCCGGCCGTGCGCCCCACCGTGTTAGCCGGTCTGATCGGCTACTCATCGGTGTTGGTTATTTTGTTTATGGATTTGGGGCGCTGGGACCGTTTTTACCACTTTCTGATCTACCCCAATCTCAATTCAGCGTTGTTTGAAGTGAGTTGGTGTATTGCCCTCTATTCCACCATTCTGATTTACGAACTCAGCCCAGTCTTTTTGAAAAATTCCCGATTTAGCAATATTTTGCCCATCATCGAAAAATGGACCATTCCGCTGGTGATTGCCGGTGTAACTCTGTCTACATTGCACCAATCGTCGTTGGGCACGCTGTTTGTGATCATGTCTTCACGGCTGCATCCGCTGTGGTACTCGATGTTATTGCCTGTGTTTTTTCTGATTTTGTCGTTGGCGGCCGGCCTGGCAATGGTAACAGCCGGCGCGGTGATCAGTTATGTGGTTTTTAAACGCACATTGCCAGAAAATGTCATGGCCGAACTGGTCTGGTTTATCCCCTGGGTGTTGGGGGTGTATCTGGTACTCAAATTGGGTGAACTGGAGATTACGGACGAACTGCACCTGATGTTTAGCAGCGGCATGTACAGCGTCCTCTTTTTAGCCGAGCTGATCATTGGCGTTTTGATTCCGATTATCTTGTTCTCGTTCAAAAAAGTGCGGCACAATCGGGTTGGCGTTTTGGTTGGGGCAGGGTTTGTCTTAGTCGGGACGGTGCTTAACCGGTTTAACGTTTCCTGGTTTGCCATGCGGCCGGTCAATGGCGAGGTGTATTCGCCGCATTGGATGGAAGTCGCTATTTTGGTTGGCGTGGTGGCAACGGCCGTTTTGGCCTATTCTCTGGTTGCCCATTATTTCCCTTTGTTCGATGAAACCGTCGTTGTAACGCCCGCGCAAACCCGCGCCCGCAGCAACCCACGAGCGATCCTGAGTCCCGAAGCGACGGGCGATTAACAACCGAGGCTGCCTATAAGCCCAGCTTATAGGTCCATTGGTAAGCTCTCGGCCTTTTGCTTATAATCTCTTGGAGTAATTTTCCAACGAGGGAAGAGGCTACGCCAAGGGTCGAGGTTTCGCATGACTGAGTTATTAACCACGAAACAAGTACAAGATAGATTGCAGGTAGACCGGACAACCATTTATCGGATGTTGAAGGACGGCCGTCTACAAGGCGTCAAAGTTGGTCAACAATGGCGGTTCCCCCTGGCGGAAGTAGAATCACTGCTTTCCGGCACGCCAATGCCCGCCTCAACCCGCGAAACGCCCCGGCTCTCCAAAGAAATTTTGCCCATCCAATGCCTCCAATCGATTCAGGACGTCAGCGCGGAAACCGTGGAGGTCGGGGCAATTATCACAGATACCAGTGGGCGGCCGATCACCGAAATCAGCAATTCTTGCGCGTTTTGTGACCTTATCCTCAGCACAGAATCCGGTCAGAAGGCGTGCATCGAATCTTGGCGCAAATTGGCCGAGCAGCATGAAAAACTGCCCCAATTTTCCACCTGCCATGCCGGATTTCAGTATGCGCGGGCGCGTATCGAAGCGGATGGCGATTCCCCGGCCATGTTTGTTGCCGGCCAATTTTTTACGTCGCCGCTCGATCCTGGTGTGCGGCAGGCGCAGATTCAGCAGTTGGCGAAAAAACATGGGTTGGATGCGGCCGAATTAGCCGCAGTTGATCGCCCACAGCACATTTTGAGCGACAAGGCGCAAACCAAAATCAGCCGCTGGCTGCAAAAACTGGCCGACACCTTCACGCTGATCAGCCTGGAACGGGCCGATATGCTCGGCCGGTTGCAGCGCATTGCCAGCATCAGCGCCCTTGCGGAAGAAAGACCTTAGGGCCTGTCGGAGCACTCAGGACAGGTACACGGATTGAACGGATTCGACGGATTTTTGCGGCAATCTTTTGTTTCAGGCGTGAATGATCACCCTGTTGTCGGGAGTTACTTCAACGAGCAGGGAGCGTAACGGCCGTGCCGCCGGCCCGCGCTCTACTTCCCCATCCGCCCCAAACTCGCTGCCATGACAGGGACAGTGAAAACCGGAAACGGCCGTTGCTCTTTCCTGCACCAGACAGCCCAAATGCGTACATACCGCGTCTAACGCTTTCAGCTGTCCCCCGTCGTTTACTACCCAGGCCCGCGCTGCGCCGACATACGTGGTGGAGCCAGGCGGAAAATCGGCCACCATTCCTGCCTCTACCAACGGTGTTGGACTGGTTTGTAAACTGCGCGCCCCCAGAAAACGCCCCATCTGATAGACCCAAACGCCCATCGCGGCCACCCAGCCGCCATGAGTCAGCAAAGCCAAAAAGCGGCGGCGGGAAGAATTGGGCGCGTTCGTATTCTCGTTCATGTGTTTTATGGCGATTGGAGATTGGCGATTAGATTCGTCGCCAATCCCCAATCTCTAATCCTTAGTCGCTGGTTTCTCGTTCATACGCATGGCATTCGTGGCAGTAGTGGCTTTCTTGCTCATCGGGCTGCTGCTGGCAGGCGCTGCCCATGACCAGAGGCACTTCATATAAACGGCCGTCTACCTTCCCCGTCTCCACCAATCGCTCGCCATCCCACTGCACCCAGCCAAACGTCTCGCCTTGGGCCGTGGCGATGACGGTATCGCCCACCGCCACGCTGTAATTGGGATTCAGGCTGGCCGAAACGATGGCCGGATGTTCCGGGTCGTCGATGGTGGTTAAGTGGGGCAGTGCCGCGAGTGTGCCGTGGCAGGTCTGGCATTGGATGTACTGAATTTCTGCCTGGCTGGAATGGATGTCGCCATCGCCCATTACCTCGCCGTTGGTGTGGCAGTCCACGCAGTCAAGCTCCCATTCGCACAGCGTAAACTGGGCGATGGGCTGGTAATAGTCCAGTTCCCGCTGCTCTTGGGCCGACAAACTGTGCGGACCGGGTAAATCGTCGCGCTCTAAAAAAGTCATCTGGCGCAAAGAGTAGTTGCCGCGATTGTGGCAGTGGTTGCACTGGTAATAGGGGATGGCGGTGGTCAGTTGGTGCGAACGAGCGTGCCCGGGTTCGTCCTTGGCAATGGTTGGATCGCCGCCACGATAGAGACCGTCATTTTCGTAGACGGTGTGGCAGGCGGCGCAGCCGGTGGCGCGGAAAAAGTAGGGTTGGGCCAGGGGCACGGCCGTTACGTGGCAAAGCTGGCAGTCCTGGGCGAAAACATGGACAGCTTCCGGCGCGTTTGGGCCGGGGCTGAATTCCGCCAACACCGGCACACCCGTTTTTGTGGTGACAACATCGTCTTGTACGGCAAATACACCCCAACGGGCTGTAGCGTCTGGTTGTTGGCCAAAAGCATAATTAACCTGGGCGATGGCTCCGGCGTAAGTCGCCTGCACGGAGGTCAGCACACGGTGGATGTGGTCACGGCCGTTTTCGGCCGTCCCGCTGTGGCAAGCCGAGCCGCCGCACGATTCGGCAACGACTGTCAGGTCGCTGGGATTGCCTGTTGTTCCTGCGGCGCTGCCACCGCGCAGCGTGGCATGGGCCAGGTCGGCGTCCAGCGCCAACCCATCGCCGCCGTGACACAACACGCAGCCAAACGCTTCTTGTGGGTGGCTGGCGCTGATTTCTTCGATGCCCTGGTGACAGGTGAGGCATAACTCCGGGCGGCCGGTCAGGGTGGGGGTAATTTGCACGATTTCGGGCTGGCGTGCTTGGCGCACAACCGCGCCAATGGTCAACACTAGGAGTAAAAATCCGAGAACGGCCGTTGCTGCTTGATTCCGATTCATCCCCACAACTCCCATGCCGTGAGCAAAACAATCCCCGCCGCAATGAACAGCACAATGATTTGCGCCAATCGTCCTTCACGGTTCAACCAGACGGCCGTTCCCGTCTCCGACCGGTCCCACAACCAGGGCAGCAGCGCCAACGCCAATGTCACGGCCAGCGGAATGAGAATTCCGGCTACCAGCGGCGGCAGGTGGCGCAGCAAGGCCTGAACCCATAAGAAAAACCACGGGGCGGTGATTGAAGCGGTAACGGCCGTAGCCGGACCAGTTGCCAAATCCACCTGCGGGGCCAACGGGGCATCTGCAAACACAGCCAGCCCCACCAGCAAACACAGCAAGGCCAGCATTGCTGCACCCTCCCGCTGCACCAATTCGCGGCGCGAAATGCGCGGCGGGTGAGAGGACTGGAGGTGGGAGATGGCCGATTGCGTGTCCTCCAATCTCTCATCTCCAGCTTCTTTCTTGTGGCTGATGCCGCCATCACGGCGGACCCGAAAAGCGTGCCAGCCGAGCAGCAGCAGCACGGGCACGCTCAGACCCAGCGTGTGCCAGGTGTAAAACCGCACCACCGTCACATCGGAAATTAGCGGGCCGCCAACCAATAATTCGTATAGCCAATTACCAATTAATGGCGTTTGCCGCACGATGTTAGCGCCTACCGTCAACGCGCCGAATGTGTCTACATCCCAGCGCAGCACATAGCCAGAAAAACTGAGCAGTAAGCTAAACAGCAGGGCAATCAGCCCCAGCAGCCAGTTAAAGCGGCGCGGAGGTTTGTAACTCCCGCTCAGTGCCACGCGCAGCAGGTGCAAACTGCTCATGCCCACCAACAGTACGGCGGCCCAGTAATGCAAATTGCGCAGTAACCAGCCATAAGGGGCGACATAGGTAATGGTACGGATGGCTTCACCGGCGGAAACGGCCGTTGGCACATACACAAACATCAGCGGCACGCCTGTTACAACCAGAGATAGGAAAAGCAGCAGCGACATGCCGCCCAGACCAAAGGTATAACGAAAACGCGCCTCACGGGCGGGAATAGTGGGGGGATGGAGATGCTCGAAGAAGTTTGGGCGACTCATAGTGGGGATCATACGGCCGTTTTCCCCAAAAAACAAAGAGACGCGGACAATTTGCTATCATGCTTCTAATTCAAGACGCCCTGTGTACCTTTGTAGCGCGTCGCACTCCCACAATGCGGATAGAGAAGCTGCCTTGCTGCCTATCATCTCGTCCATTGACCAGGATCTAGATGCTTTCCCCCATGAGCCGCCGACGGTGCGGGCGTAATTGGGTTTCAAGTTCTTCAAAGGTGGCTTCTGGTTCTACAATGCGTTCTGCCTAGAATCGGTGCCACGCTCCTCCCGCGTCCTTGTTGGCGCTTTGGAACATTTGTACTATTATTCTTGCTAGAATATCTTGCGGCACACTAATTCAGACAATAGGAGCGTGTCCAAGCGCCAATGGCAGAGGCAAAGAAGGCGGCGAGAGGTAATAAAATGGCAGTTATACGAGAAGGAAACAACGGAGTTCTTTTAGTTGTCGATGTGCAGGTCGGCGTCATGCAAAATGCGTGGGATGCCCAGCGAATTATTCATACCATCGGCGTCGTAGTCGAAAAAGCACGGGAACGGGGGGTACCCGTGATATGGGTTCAGCACGCGGACGACGAACTGGTCTATGGCAGCCCGGATTGGCAAATAGTGCCAGACTTGCTGCCGACAGAAGGCGAAATACGGATTCATAAACAGTTCAACTCATCGTTCGAGCAAACGAAATTGGAAGAGACTCTGG
This sequence comes from Chloroflexota bacterium, assembly GCA_017993775.1. Taxonomy (GTDB): domain Bacteria; phylum Chloroflexota; class Anaerolineae; order Promineifilales; family Promineifilaceae; genus Leptovillus. The sequence goes on from JAGOMA010000028.1 coordinate 36,838, forward strand.
CTCAGCTTGGCGCAGCCCACATCATATTGGCTGGCGCTGCCACGAACTGGTGCATTCGAGCCACAGCGTATGGTGCGCTGGATCGCGGCTACGATCTCACCCTTATCGAAGATGCTCATACTACTGAAACACTGGAACTTAATAATGGCATCCGAATCGAAGCGGAAAATATTATCCGTGAACTCAACATTGCCATGACCTGGCTTAGCTATCCCGGTCGTACAAACGGCACAGCTTTGGCTGAGGATGTTGATTTTGCTGTCTTAAGTGGTGTTGGCTAGGCAAAACCAGACATTGCGCCCAAGTTACTGTGGCAAATCCTAAAGAGGATTCAACTGGTAACGTGTTTAAACGGCCGTTCACCCAACTGCTAATTCCAACCCAACCAACAGAATGCAGTCGCGGATTGGCTTGTACAATCCCAGCCAGCATGGGAACAGCAGTGTCATCGCCTGGACCGCATCAAAAAATCGCTTGACAACCAGGATTATTTGCAGCGATTTACACCCCTATGTGCGGGCCGCCAGCGCCAGATTTAGCTCTGTTAGCTGCGCTTAAAACAGAGCGAGAACGGTTCCAACTTATCGACAAGGTATTTTATTTGCACACCCCCGATGGCATCGACCGTTTCAAACTGGCTGAGAAAGCAGAATAGGCGCTGGGTGTAGCGACTACGGCCCGCAACTGGCGCACGGTGAGCAAGATGATGGCAAGGGCAACGGCCGTTACAAACAACAAAGGAGAATAAAATGACACCCATATCAACACTGGCTGTGATCTACGAGAACTGGCAAATTTATCAGAAAAAGCTGCGCGACTGCATCGCCCCGCTAACGAGTGAGCAACTCTTGCTGCAACCTGCCGCGCATATGTGGCCGTTGGGGCAGATTGCGCAGCACATCATTTCTGTCAGGGCAGGGTGGTTTAGCGGCACACTCCAGGATGACGACAAAGCGATGACTGCCTACATGGAGTGGGGCCAACGTGAGTCACCCGACCGCAGTGCGGCGGAATTGGCTCACGGACTTGATGAAACATGGGCCTTCATCGAAGCCCGCTTGCAGCGCTGGACAGCCGACGACTGCACCAAAACTTTCCCGGATGAATGGAATGGCCAGGTATGGCAGGTATCACGCAGTTGGGTGATCTATCATGTGATGGAACATGATCTGCATCACGGCGGCGAAGTCTCGTTACTCCTTGGCATGAACGGTCTGCAAACCCTCGACCTTTGATCGTTGGAACAGGAGATTTGCCTTGAGTAGATTTGGTTCTAACCCACTTAATTTTTTCAATTTCGTCGATGAGCAGGCATCCGCGCTCCTGTTGCAGAGGGTATTGGCGTTTCTCGCTGCAACTAGAATGCAGTCGTTGTAACCAAAATTTGTTGCGCCAGGAGATTCCCATGAAAAAGATAGTTATAACGGCCGTTACCCGTTAACAACTCAAGAACAGCGGAGGAAATCATGTCATATCAAGCATATCTCGATACCATCAAAGCCAAAACAGGCAAAACTCCTGATGATTTTCGGGTGTTAGCCGTACAGAAAGAATTAACCCACTACAGCGAGGTCATGGCCTGGCTCAAGGCCGATTATGGCCTGGGTCACGGCCACGCCAACGTCATCGCCCAAATTCTGACGAAACCGGACACAAGCAAGGTCGCGCCAGATGACAAGATTGATAAGTTATTCACCGGCAAAAAGGGACCATGGCGCCAGCCATACGATGATTTGTTGGCAAACCTCCATGAATTTGGCACAGATGTTGGCGTCGCCGCCACCAGCAGCTACATCAGCTTGCTGCGCGGCAGCAAAAAATTTGGCATTGTGCAGCCATCCAGCGAACGACTGGACATTGGCATCAAGCTGAAGGATGCTGCCCCAACCGAGCGGTTTGAAGCAGCCGGGAGTTGGAACAACATGGTCACCCATCGCGTGCGCATTAGCGACCCCTCCCAAATAGATGCTGGCGTATTGGCCTGGTTGAAACAAGCCTACGACGCCGCAAAATAGCCCTCACCCTGTAATAGACAAAATCAAGCAGCAGGAGATCTCCTATGCACACAACATTTACAACAGTCGTTACCCAAGAAGAAAGCATGAACGCCACCGGTTTACCCGTACCCGCCGAGGCAATAGCCACCTTGGACAGCGGCAAACGTCCCAAAGTCAAAATCCGCCTCAATGACTATACCTACCGCAGCACTGTCGCCGCTTATGGGGATGTGTTTATGCTGCCTTTAAGCAAAGAACATCGCGATGCGGCTGGCGTGAAAGCAGGTGATGAGGTGGAGGTCACCCTGGAATTGGATACCGAGCCACGCACGGTTGAGATTCCCGATGATTTAGCAAAGGCGTTAGCGGAAGGGGGCGTAACGGCCGTTTTCGATGCCCTCGCCCCTTCCAAACGGAAAGAACACGTCCGCCAAGTCACCTCCACCAAAGTGCAAGAAACCCGCCAACGACGTATTGCCAAAATTGTTACCACCCTCAGCGCGTCTTAAACCTTAGAAACTGTCATGAAGTGGAAAAGCCGCTGATTGACTGACAAATCTCAGGATTTTACTGCGGAGAGCGCAGAGATGTTCTAAGTCCTTGACAGGACTTAGAACATCTCTGCGGTTAGATAAGTTTTGTCAGTCAATCAGGGAAAAGCCGTCTGTGGAATCGTGTGAAGTAGTTAAAACGTGTCAATCCCGAATAATTTATGGAGACAAAATGATGCAAAAAATCACCCCGTTTTTATGGTTCAATGATCAGGCTGAAGAGGCCATTAACTTTTACGTTTCGATCTTCAAGCATTCAAAGATGGTGAACGTGAATCGAGACCCACATGGCAACCTATTTACGGCGACGTTTCAGCTTGAAGACCTGGAAATTTCGGCACTCAATGGTGGACCAGAATTTAGCTTTACCACGGCCGTTTCCTTTTTTGTGACCTGTGAAACAGAAGCTGAAGCGGATGAATTATGGCAAAAGTTGTCCGAGGGTGGCAGCGTTCTGATGCCCCTGGGCCCCTATCCTTTTAGCGAAAAGTTCGGCTGGCTTGAAGACAAATATGGTCTTTCCTGGCAGCTAAATAGAGGCAGTTCTTCGCAGAAAATTATGCCGTTCTTCATGTATGTGGGCGATCATGGAAAAGCGGAAGAAGCGATGAAGCTGTATACCTCGCTGTTTGCGGATTCGCGCATTCTCAACATCGAACGGTTTGGTGAAGGAGAAGGCGGAGTTGTGGGAGCCGTTAAACAGGCCACCTTTGTCCTCAACAATCAACAATTCATGGCGATAGACGGCGGCGCTGGACATGCGTTTACCTTCACGGAAGCCAACTCGTTTTTTGTGAACTGTGAATCGCAAGCCGAAGTGGACGAGTTGTGGCAAAAGTTCACAGCAGAAGGCGAAGAATCGATGTGCGGCTGGCTCAAAGATAAATTTGGCGTATCCTGGCAAATTGTCCCTTCTGCCTTAATGGAGATGCTTGGTGACGAAGACCCAGACAAGGCCAAAAGAGTGATGGATGCCATGTTGCAAATGCAGAAAATCGACATCCGAAAATTAGAAGAAGCGCGTGACCAACACGGCTAAGGCAGGTTTTTCATGTGCCCCTAAACTGAAATGCTCCCCCCCATTCCCGCCCAGCATCATAAAATGAAACCCGGCTACACAGAGAAACCGGGTTTCGCATTAAAAATCAGAAGATTAGGGCGAAGTTGTCAGATAAACATATAAGGCAGCCAAATCGTCATCCGTCATCTTATCGGCGTTTTGCCAGGGCATTGTTTCCGGGAAAGTGGTGCCATCTGGTTTGATGCCGCTGTGCATCATCTCAAAGAATTGCTCCTGGCTGAGTGTGTTAACAAGGGGACGCGGATTAGGAACGGCCGGCCCTGCTGGACTGGCTTCCGTGCCTGTGACATCGGGGCCATGACAGCCGCGACATTCGCCAAACGTAGCCACATATTTGCCATACTCGGCCGTTATGCCCTCGGCTGGCGCACTCTGGTGATCTGGATGGTTTTCTGGTGTGCCAAACATCCCTGTGCCATACAAAACAGCCCCGACAAAGGTGAGTTTGTCTCCAGTCGTGGCAGGCTGAGCCACGGGCGGTTGGGTGCGCAGGTAGGCAATGATCGCTTCGGTATCGTCGTCGCTTAATTGCCCATAGGGGAGCAAGGGCATGAAGCCGAGCAAGTCACCTTCTTGATTGATGCCGTGGCGCAATACGCGGAACAGTTCGCCATCGCTGTAACCAGCCAGTTTTCCGCCAGGTGTCAGATTTTCTGTAACCATGTCGCCGACGAAGCCAAACCCTTCGGCGGCGGCGATATTCCAGCCGCCTGTGAGAGGCAGTTCACCACTGGGATTGCCCTCAGCATCGACCGCCCCATGGCACCCGATGCACGACATGGTTACCAGATATTCGCCCCGCGCAATCTGCTCTGGTGTTCTGGCGACGGTTAGCTCCGGGGCCGGTGGCGCACTGGGAGAATAGATAACGGCCGTTCCCTTCCCCCCCATAATCGCCACCCCCAAAAAAACCAAGGCCAACAGCCCCGCCACCAAGCCGCCCACAATCTTCACCCACACCTTCCTGGCACGCAAAGCGCGGTAAGCGAGCCAGCCAAACAAAACAACCAGCCCAAGCACCAACAATAACGAAAATAGATTACCAATCATTTTTTTTCTCTCCTAAAACAAGTTTTGTGAATCGTAAAAATAATTCAAATTAGGGCGTAACCAGCAAAGTACCGACCATGCCTGCTGCTTTATGCCCTGGTGAGCCGCAGTAAAACGAGTAGCTGCCGGGCACTTCAGGCGTAAAGGTGATGGCCACAGTTTCATTGGCCGCCAGCGGGCTATGAATATCGAACGCATCCATGTCAAAAGCGTGGGCATAGCCATCTTTGTTGACAATGTGCAGGGTGACTGGCTGTCCCGCTGCAACCTGGAGTTCAGTCTGGTTAAACTGCATCGCTTCAATCTTGAGCGTCGCCTCACCTGGCTGTCTGCCGCAAGCCGATAGAAGAAGTGCCAGGCTAACCATCAAAAGGTGATAAAACGGCCGTTTTGTCATCATGCCACATCCTTTTTTTGTGATCAGTCAGTTAAGCTGGGTTGGGCAGTCATCTTTTGCTCAGTGGACGTGGTTTCTGCCTGCGCCTGCCGCGCCACCAGCACGCCGCTCACGATGATGAGCAGATGGATAACGGAAAAACCGATATAACTTGCCGCGTCATAGCCTCTGGCGATCAAGAACATGTCATCCAGGATGCCATGCAGCAGTTCCAGCCAGACAAGCAGCCAAACCGCACCCAGGTACTTGTGTGGTGACCGTGAAGCCCACAAGCAAAATGTGGCTATGCCCATCATGTCAAAGAGGAACGGTGACCAGCCATCCACAAAGGCACGCACCACCCACTCGTTTGCCGGGAAGGGAATGCTGTCTGCAATTAATTTCTGACCTTGTGCGCCTCCCAGAAACATCATATAAAGATTCATCAACGCTAAAAGCAGATACCACACCCCCACGATAAGAAACCACCACTTCAACTTTTTCATTTGAAATTCTCCTTTTTGATTTTTTCTTGTTCAGTTGTGGGCGGATTTGCCGCCCAGTGGTCGAGAAAGTGGGTCAGCCCTGCCAGATCGGTAAAGCCAAACCGTTCAGATGTTTGCGGGTCTTCTAAGCGAAACCGCCAGACAGGCTGGCCATTCAGCGCAGACCCTGTTTCCTGCCACAAACTGAGGATGAAACTGTGCCGCTGTAACGGCCGTTTCCCACTTTCGGTGTCCATACCATCTTTCCATTCATCTGTATCTGTGTTAACCTTTGCCCATCTTAAAAGACGATCATTTAGAGATCGTTTATTGGAGCGCAATATGACGGCCGTTTTAGAAATTCGGTTGTTCGGTGGCTTAGAAATAAGCCAGGGGGGTGCTCCAATCAACAAGTTTGTCTCCAGCAAAGCGCCCGCCCTGCTGGCCTATTTAGCTGTCACCGGCAGGGCCCACCAGCGCGATGCCCTGGCTGCTCTGCTCTGGGGCGAAATGGCCGATGCCGACGCCAAAAACAACCTGCGCCAAACCCTCTCCAACCTGCGTAAACTACTTGAGTCGCACCTCGTAATTTCTCGTGACACAATTGCTCTGGAAACGGCCGTTCCCACCACCCTCGATGTGGCCCAATTTGAAACCCACCTAAAAGCGAGTCGCGCTACAAACCAGCACCGCTTTGAACATCTGGCACAGGCCGCCGCCCTCTACCAAGGCGATTTTTTGGCCGGATTTGTGGTACGCGATGCACCCGAATATGAAGAATGGCTGTGGGCGCAGCGCGTGCGCTTCCGCGAACTGGCCCTTCATGCCCTGCACATCCTGACGCAGCACCACCTGGAACACGGCGAATACGGCCGTGCCATCGACAGCGCCACGCGCCTGTTGGCCCTGGATGCCTGGCGCGAAGAAGCCCACTGTCAGCTCATGCTGGCTCTCGCTCGCAGCGGCCAACGCCGCGCCGCCCTGTCCCAATACGAAACCTGCCGCCTTCTGCTGGACAAGGAACTGGGCGTGCCGCCCTCTGCGGAAACAGTGGCGTTGTATGAACGCATCCGCGCCGCCGCAAACACGCCACGCCATAACTTGCCGGCCCAACCGACCCCGTTCGTCGGGCGCGAAGCGGAGTTGACCCAGATTGCCGGCTTGCTACAAAACCCAGCGTGCCGCTTGCTGACGGTGGTCGGCACGGGCGGTATGGGCAAAACACGGCTGGCGCTGCAAGCCGCCGCCCGCGCTCATCAACATGGACTGTTTTTACACGGTGTCTTTTTTGTGTCGTTGGTAGGGGTGGATTCGGAAACGCTGCTGGCAACGGCCGTTGCTACCGCCTGCGATCTGCATTTTTCAGGCAGCCAAAACCCGACTGCTCAACTGTTTACCTTCCTGCGTGACCAGGAACTGCTGCTGGTTCTGGACAATTTTGAACATTTATTAGATGAATCCATCTGGCTGGTGCAATTATTGCAACAAGCGCCGGGGGTTAAACTGCTGGTCACCTCCCGTGAAGCCTTAAATGTCCAGTGGGAAAAGAGCTTGCCCCTGGATGGCTTGACATTGCCCGCGCACTCCCTGGCAAACGCGGCGGAAGCCACCACCTACAGCGCCCTGCACTTGTTTACGCTGCGTGCCTGCGCCGTCCGCCCCGATTTTGCTTTGACGGAGGAGATCATCCCTTGTGTAAGCCAGATTTGCCGATTGGTGGAAGGGATGCCATTGGCGCTGGAACTGGCCGCTGTCACCATTCGCCAGTACACCTGCGCTGAACTGGTCGCGGCCATTACGCAAAATTTAGACATTTTGGCGACGAGTTACCGCGACATGCCGCCGCGCCATCGCAGTTTACGGGCTGTGTTTGACAATGTGTGGCTGCTGCTGACGCCAGCGGAACAAGACCATTTTTCAGCCCTTTCAATCTTTGTGGGCAGTTTCAGCCAGGAAGCCGCCGTAACGGTAACAGGCACGCCGCGACGACTGCTGTCTACGCTGGTGGATAAATCGTTACTGCGCGAAATGGGAAACGGCCGTTACCAACTCCACAACGTTCTGCGCCAATATGCCGCCGAAAAACTGGCAGAACCTCAACAGCAAACCCTGCCCCAGCAGCACGCCGCCTTTTACGCCGACTGGCTCCACCGCCAGGAAAAGTCTTTATTTACTCCCGCTGAGATCGACGTATTCCAAGCCATTCAAGCTGACCTGGACAATGTGCGTGCCGCCTGGTTTTGGGCATTAAACCACGTGTCATTGCCGCTTTTACAGCAGTCTTTGAAGAGCTTGCGTACCTTTTACAACGTGCAAAGTCGTTTTCAGGAAGGGGCGGAATGGCTGGCCCAAACGGCCGTTATCCTGAAACCCCTGGCCGCCACAAACCCGTCCGTCTTGAAGCTATACGCTCAAGTGCTGGCACGCTGGGCTTCTTTTGCCGCCTGGCAGGGTCAAAACGAGCAGGCAGAAGCCTTGTTCACGGAGGCGCTGCAATACGCGCGGCAGGTGAACGATCCGCAAGAATTGGGATTTGTCCTGCTCAACAAAGGGTACCTGACCATCGTTTCGGGCGATTATGAAACGGCCGGCAAAGAATATCAGGAAAGCCTTGAGCAGTATCGGCACACTGAGGATGCACATGGCATTTCTGATGCCCTGAGCGCCTTAGGCGGCTGGCACAATGTCACCGGCGATTGGGCAAGCGCCCAACTTTGTTTGCAAGAAAGCGTCACCATCGCCCGCCACATAAAAGACGAACACAGTTTACGCTCATCGCTGACCAATCTGGGCAATGTCTACTATCTGTTGGGCGATTATGAGCAGGCCCAAAGCCATTACGAAGAAGTGCTGCCCCTTTGCCAAAAAGTGGGCGACCGGGCAGCGGAGGCGATTATTCTTTGTAATCTGGGGGCGCTGGCCGAAAAAGCTGGCAACCTTTCAGAAGCCGAGCAGCGCTTGCAAAGCGGCATCGCCTTGTTCACCGAGGCGAATCATCCGCAAGCGGTGGTACACGCCTCGACCATGCTGGCGTCTGTGTTCCTGGAGATGCGGGCGTTTGCGCGCGCGCAAGAAATTCTGGCGCAAGCGCTGCACCAGGCCATCGAAAATAAATATGAGTACCTGATTCCCGTGGCGATTTTTGAAGTGGGCCGTTTATATCAGGCGCGCAATCAACCGCTGGCGGCGCTGCCCTTGCTGTTGTGGCTGGTTGCGCAGCCCTCGGCGCAAGCGGAAAACTGCCTGGAAGCCCAGGCTTTGATTGCAGTGCTGCTGGAGCCATTGTCACCTGCTGAGAAAACGGCCGTTCACACCCAAGGCGCATCTTTGGAGGTAACGGCCGTTCTCGCAAAATTGAAACGTGATATTCCTGAAACATAAGAAAAAAGTTGTTTAGAAGATGCAACCAAACCAATGGTCTCATTATGACCCAGTTTAACCGTAAGTGAAGCAGGTGTACGACGGTTCCGGGTTTTAGTTCGGTCTTGAGTCTGCGCTGCGGCAAAGCGGCTCAATGCCGTACAGTGCGTGTTCCTCGCAGCTCAGTTCGCGACTGTAGCGGTTGGCGCTGATCCAATCCAATAATTCGGACAGCGTTTGCGATGGCAGATTCCACAGCGTGACGCTGGCATCTGAGGAACCAACCAGGGCAAAACGGCCGTTTCCACTCAGCGCCATATCAAACGTAATCCCAGACCGGCCAAAGCGGCGAATCAACTCCCCCGTTTCTAAATCCCAATACGCCAGGTCGCCATTCCAACCGCTTGTCAGGGCAAAACGGCCGTTCTCACTCACTTCCACCCGCGTCCGAATACCTTCATGGCGGCCTAACCGCCGCATTTCCGTGCCCGTCGCCACATCCCATTGCATGATAGCGCCGTTGTTGCTGGCAGAAACGGCGCTGCGGCCATCGGGCAAAAAGGCGATGCCCGTCGCCCGCCAGTCACTTAGAACGTCTGGCAGGGGAAACGACCGGATTGCCTCGCCTGTTTCCAGATCCCACAAAATCATTACATCGTTGTCACCGGCGGCTAAGGCCGAACGGCCGTCCGGGCTGATGGCCAACGCCCACGGATCGCCCGCCATCTCCCGGCCAAAACGCAGGATAGGCTGGAAAGTTGCCGTGTCCCACAAGATCATCATGCCGTTGGTTGCGCCGGTGAGCGCCAGATTGTGCGCCTGACTAACATCCAGGCAGGGCAGCATAAACGACCATCCTTGTTCGGTCGCCCTGCCAGGATCCCAAGGGCCATGTCCTTCCAGTGCCACAATTTCTCCCGATTCCAGGTTGATAACCCGCACCAGGGGGTCGGCGCCAACCGCCAGGGCATGGTTGCCGTCTGGCGTGAAGGCTACCTGGAAAACAACTGGGGCAGGAATGGCAACGGCCGTTATCTGTTCACCAGTGGCTACATCCCACAAACGGACACTGGTGTCATAAGACCCCCGGGTGATTTCGCCCGCTCCCGACGCCGAAAGTATTTTCGTGCCGTCAGGAGAAAAAGCGACATCGAATACCTGATCGCCATGCCCCAAAAAACGCTGCAACTCCGCGCCATCAAACAAATCCCACACCACAATCGAGCCATCGCGGGCGCTGGAATAGGCAGAACGGCCGTCCTGGCTGAATGCTACTGCCAATACGTCGGCGTCATGGACAGCAAACCGATAGAGCGACTTGCCAGAAGCCAAATCCCACAAAATGAGACTGCGGTCGTCGGAGCCGGTGAGCGCCTGCGTGCCGTCGGCGCTCAGGGCGACGGCGCGCACGCCGTCACTGTGCCCTTGTAATGTGGCGATTTCTTTCCCGGCAGCCAGATCCCAATAAACGGCCGTGTTGTTGAAGTAGGAGCCGATCAACGCCCGCTCTCCATCTGGGCTGATGTCCAGGCTGAATATCTCATTGTCTAACCCGCTCAACGTGTCCAGCGCTTCCCCGCTGGCTGCCTCCCAACTATGCACATTAACCAGGCTGCCTTCTGGAGCATCCCCACCCACATCAGTGGTGAATTCGGGGTCGCCGGAACCGGCCAAAATGAGACGGCCGTTTTGGGCCAAAGCCGCCTGCATCACCGCTTTCGAAATGCCGTCAAAGCGCCGGACTTCTACACCTGAGGCCGCATTCCATAAGATCAGTTCGCCCGGATTTTCTACAGAGCCGCCCCCCAGCCCGCCGGACAAGATTTGTCGGCCGTCTGGGCTGATGTCTACGGTGCGCACCGCGCCGGAATGTCCGATCAGACGGCGGATTTCCTGACCGGTTTCCAGATTCCATATAATCACCTGAGCATCATTGGCGGCAGAAACGGCCGTTTTCCCATCCGCACTTACCACCACCGCATTCACCTGCGCGGTATGGCCTGACAGTCGCCCTCTCTCTGCGCCCGTAACCGGATCCCACAGGACAAGCGTCCCGTCAGCCAAACCTAACAGCAGCGCGCTGCTGGTGGGCTGAATGGCCATCGTCGTCACCGGGCCGCTCAGGCCGGAAAACAAATTGGCGACCTGGTAACGCCGCCGCGCGCCTGGCGCGTAAGCCGCGTTAAGCAGCATACGCTGTGCGGCTGGCGGTGGTTCTTCGATCTGGTTGGCTGCCAGCGCCAGCGCCAGCGCCGTAGCCGTATCCTGGTCAGCCAGGGCCTGCTGCGCGTTAGCCGCCAGACTGAGGCTGTACGCTTCCAGAGCCGCCCGCTGCTGGCGAAACGCAAAGAAAGACAAACCAGCGGCCACAACAGACGCGGCAGCAAATACAAGCACCAACGCCCACAAAAAGCGACGCGACCGTTGTTCTAGCGTCCGTTCGTGGGCCAGTCGCGCTGTTTCTTCCGCCTGCCGCGCCGCCCGCGCCGCCAGACTGGCTTCCAGATAAGCCTGTTCATCTGTCGTCAGGGCCAGATCGGTTGTGCCTGACCAGGAGGCGAATTGTTCCAGACGGGAGCCGTGCAGCAAGAAACTGGCGTCTTGCCCAGATCGCTTCCATTCAGTCGCAGTCTGAGCGAGCTGCTGCTGGAGGCGCAAATCGTCGCGGCTCTCGGCCAGCCAGCCGCGCAAACGCTCCCAGGCGTGCAGCAGCGCTTCGTGGGCCACCTCGACGGTTGGCTCGCGGGTGGTTGGGTCACGGTCGAAGGTGAGCAAACGGTGCTGACCGAAGAGATGGACGATTGAGAGGTGGGGATTGGCGATTGCGGAAACACCCATTTCGTATTGGAGCGCGGCCAATTCGGTGAGGCGGAGGCGCCGCCGCATATCTGGCTGTGCGCCGGGGCTGCCTGTGTCTTCGTTGACGGCAACCAGGCGCAAGAAAATCTGACGGGCGGCGGTTTGCTCCGGGTCGTCCAGGGCAGCGTAAACGGCTTCGGCGCGTTGGGCCAGCGCGCCGGAGACACCGCCGCTGGTTTTGTAGGCATGGTGGGTAAGCAAACGGCCGTTTCGCCTTTCAAACAGTTCCGTCAACGCATATTGCAACATGGGCAGCGCCCCCAGCTGCTCGTGAACGTCGGCGGCAATCGTGGCCGCCAGTCCTGGCTCAAAGGAGATGCCCACCCGCTGCGCCGGTTCTTCAATCGCCTGGGCCAGTTCAACGGCCGTTAGCGGCAAAACCAATTCTGTGTGGCGCTGCAGCAAGCGGCTGAATTCAGGATGCAGCAGGGGCCGGTCATAAAAATCAGCCCGCAAGGTGATGATGACGCGGATGTGACTGTTGGCGGCGGAGACGGCCGTTTGCAGCAATCCCAGAAAATGCGCTCGTTCCACCTTGCTGGTGGTTAGCGTGTACAACTCTTCAAACTGGTCAATCACCAGCAGTAGGTCCGCCGGTTCCTCCTCAAGCGTAATTAACCGCGCTGCCCGCAGCAGCCCGCGTTCATCTCGCTCTAACTGCTCCGCCAGGCCGGCCGGTTGGCGGGCGGCAATACGCAGCAGCCCAATCTCCAGTTCGTCCAGCGGGTGATCGCCAGGAGTCATCTCCACGATAAACCAGCGATCCGAGCCGGACACTGCGCCGCGTCGCAGCGCCGGCAGCAGTCCGGCTTTTACCACCGAAGACTTGCCGCTGCCACTGGGTCCCACGACGGCCAAAAAGCGCGGCGGCGCATTAACTGGCGCCGAAAAACGGGCCACTAATTGTTTGATCAGGGCGTCGCGGCCAAAAAAATCGGCGGCGTCGGCTTCGGTGAACGGGTGCAGTCCTTTGTAGGGAGTGATCGGTTCTGGCAGAGCCAGAGTTGGTGCGGGGAAAACGGCCGTTGTCGTGGGTGTAAGCGCTTCGCGGAAGGCCAGCGCAAAAGCCAACACGCCGGGAAAACGCGCGTCCGGTTCAAGGGCTGTCGCCTGCTGCATGACAGCTTGCAGCGGTTCGGGCAAATCTGACCGCTGCTGGTGTAAGGGTGGCAGCGGCGTGGTCAACCGTTTGACTAGCTGCTCTGCGGGCGTTGACCCGGCGAAGGGGTGGGCGCCGGTGAGCAGTTCAGCCATAACGAGGCCCAAACTGTACAGGTCGCTTAGCGGCGTGACCGGCTGGCTTTGGGCCTGCTCCGGCGAGATGTAGGCCAGCGATCCGGCGATGACGTCAGGCGCCGTCAGGTTGGCGGGATGCCGTAAATCTTTGGCGATGCCAAAATCGGAGAGATAGGCGTTGCCTTCCTCGTCCAGGAGAATGTTGGCCGGTTTTACGTCCCGGTGGACGATGCCCCGGCGGTGGGCGACGGCGAGCGCCCCGGCGATCTGGTCTAGCAGGGTAGCGGCCTGGGGCAGCGGCCAGGGACCATTTTGCAGGGATTGGCTCAGGTTGCCGCCACGCAGCCAGCGCATCACCAGATAGGCGCTGTCCGGCTCGCGCCAATAATCGTAGAGGGGGACGATGTGCAGATGTTCCAGCTGGGCGATCAGTTGGGCTTCGCTCTCAAAACGGCGGATGAAGTCGGGCTGGTTGGCGAATTGGGGCAGGATCACTTTGACGGCCACGTCGCGGTTGAGGGTTGGTTGGTAGGCGCGGTACACCACGCCGAAACCACCGGCTCCAATTTGTTGCCGCAGTTGGTAGCTGCGAATTCGTTTTTGCGCCTGGTTGGCTTCTCTTTGTAATGTCCCGGCGCGGATGTGGGCGACGAGCTGCTCGGTTTCGGCGTCTGGGGCGACGGCCAGCTCATTGTCCAGCAGGCGGCGGCAGGTTTCGTATTGTGCCAGGGCTTCGCTGCGACGGCCGTTTAAGGCCAGCAGACGAATCAACTGCCGGTGGGCTTCTTCTTGCCAGGGAGTTTGCTCCACCCAGCGCCGGGCATAATCCAGGCTGGCGACATAGTCGCCTTGCTGTTCATCATGCTCGGTCAGACGGCACAAATAGCGGCAAAGCTGCCGCTCGAACTGCTCTTGTTTGCTTTGCAGCCATTCTTCAAAGGGGACGCTGTCGGTGATGGTGAGATTGGGGAGGAAACGGCCGTTATACAACCCGATCAGGTGTCGCAGCCGGCCAATATCCGCTCCTTCTCCGGCGGCGAATTCGACGGCGTCTATCCAGGCGTCGCTGGCGGCGTTAAACTGGATGGTTTGGCGGGTGATGAGCAAATAGGGCGGGTCGGCCTCTGGATCGTGGATCGCCTGGCGCAAGACGGCGAGGGCGTGGCGCAGGTTGCTGCGGGCCGCACCTTCGGGCCGTTCCGGCCAGAATAGTTCAGCCAGATGCTCGCGGGTAAACGGCCGTTCTGCCTCCACCGCCAGATAAGCCAACAACGCCTGCACTTTATCCGATTCAAACGTCGTAAGCGGCTCCCCAGCCAGCGCAGCCCGAAACGAACCAAACAGGTGAATTGCCAACACAGCCATCACACCCTCGCCTATCTGCAATAAAACCGCACCAATAGAGGAATTATACATGATTTTGGGAACGGCCGTTGCTCCCGCCGCCGCTGCCATCACGCTTTCCACGCGCTGCCCACGCGCTGCCCCGGTATCCTGGCAGCAATATGATTGGCTAAGCGAACAATTGGAGGTTAAACATGAAAAAGATAGTGTTGGCACTCGTTATTCTTATGTTGATGCTGGCCGCCTGCCAGACCAAACCTGACCAGGTAGCCCTGAAACTGGTTGAAGCGACTAACGCCCAGGACCTGTCGAGTACTCTGGCGCTCTTCACGGAAGACGCGGTAGTAACCATCGAGGGGGCGCCGCCTTACACCGGCAAAGCAGAAATCCAAAGCTGGTTGGAAGGGATGTTTGCCGATAACTGCCAGATCGAAGAAGAGGTTGTGGCCGTAGACGGAGATGTGGTCACTGCCCACGACACGTTGACAATGGATTCCTTAAAAGCCCTGGGTGTCGCAACCGTTGATGGCAATACGGCTCTGACCATCAGAGACGGCAAGGTGCAAAAGCTGAACTTTACCTACAGCGAAACGTCGGCCGCTGCTTTGCAAGAAGCGACCATGAAGGGGCTTATTCTGAAGCAAATGGACCTGACCAACCAGGGCAAGATCGCGGAACAATTGCAAGGGTTTAAGGACGATGCCATTGTGACCATTGAGGGCAAACCGTACTTTTACCACCAATTTGTGGGCAAAGAAGCGATTGGCGCTTTCCTGGAAGAGGAATTTGCTGGTGGCTTTCGGATTGAACCAACGGCCGTTTTAACAGTAAACAACAATGAGGTAGTTGTGCCTACCCGCTTCGCCCTCGATGCCTTTGGCAGCATGGGGATTGAGTGGATGCTCGGCACAGATACCTATGTATTGGAAGATGGTCAAATCCAGATTCACACCTGGACCATCAGCGAAGATAGCTTGGCGACGCTGGCCGCCATGCTGCCGCCGCCGCTGTCGGTTGAAACGCTGGCCGGAACCTGGGAATGGACCGTTGAAGGGAAAGGGTTTCGCCAGGAATATCGGCCGGATGGGACCTACGAGTTGGCGCATCTACTTGTTGGCAAATGGGCGCCCTTCGACAGCGGTGAATTCAAATTGGATGGCGCTTTGCTAACCGGCTACACCCTCACCCTGATCAGCGATGAAAAGTCGCAGCTTTGTCAGGCCGGCGCAGAGGGGCAGATCGGGGTGTTCATGAATGAAACGGGGCAGTTGGCAATTGTCCAGGGGCAAGATGAATGTTGGCAGCGGAACTTGCCGGTGAGTGAACCCCTGTTTGGCGACCGCGTGTCGCCTTAAAACGTCATTTCGGGATAGGACCGAAGCGGTCCAGAGGTTAGTCTTTTTGACAGTCGGCAGGGGAATCGCACCCCCTGCCGACTGTCGTGCAGCCCGTTACAGTGAAAGCAAAATTCTCAATCGTAGGACAAACTTCATAACAGGGTTCATCGCTTGCAGTGTCCATGTGAGGTGTTTACTACTCTCGGTGAAACAGGTAGACCCCAAAACCGTTGACGACATTCATGTGCCAACGTTTTGTGGCGGTCGCGTGCCTATGACACGCAAACTAATTGCTAACCATCGGGGCTTTGCGCAACCACGTGTCATCATGAAGTTGTTCCAACATGAATCGGGCAAAATCAGCGCGAGACAATTGTGTGCCGGGACCCTGTCCCGCATAACCTACCTTTAATTTTCCTGCTCCCGGGTTATCGTTTAGTCGAGGGGCACGGGCAAGCGTCCAATCCAGATTACTTTTTCGCACAACAGCCACCATGCTCTGACTATCGGCAAGAATGTGCTTAGCAAACAGC
Organism: Chloroflexota bacterium; assembly: GCA_017993775.1. Lineage (GTDB taxonomy): Bacteria > Chloroflexota > Anaerolineae > Promineifilales > Promineifilaceae > Leptovillus. Next base: position 53,047 of record JAGOMA010000028.1, read on the forward strand.
CGTAACGCCAGACCAAAAAAGCGGCCTATCAGCTGCGGTTTGTCGTTTGGGTCGGTAACACCAGCCCCCGTTGCCACAATGAGCCGTTGTACATGGTGGTTTTCCATAGCCGTGACGATGTGGTCCATGCCTGCTGTCAGCGGGTTACCTGGCTTATTGCTGGTCGGCCCCAATGCGCTGATCACAGCTTCCGCACCCGCGACTGCTTCGCCAATTGCACCACGATCCTCAAGGTTGCCTTGAACAACCGTAACCCTGTCTTGTAACCCAGTGAGCTTTGCTGGATTACGCACGTACACAGTAACCTCATGACCAGCCGCCAATGCCTGATAGACCAATTCTTTGCCGGTTCCACCGGTGCTGCCAAAAATTGTTATTTTCATCGTTTTTTTGTTCCTTTTGGGTGAGTGTTTGCCCAGATTGGGGCATAGTCTTGCACAAATTGCTGAAATGAAATCGGGTCTCTTCCCAGGAATTGTTTGGCATGTGGGGTGACGGTTTCGGCTAACCCAAAGCGGGTTGTCGTGTAGATAGCCGACACAACCCCAATATACCCAAGTGAGTATCCCCGCCTCCAGAAATGCCAGACAAAGCGCGGGAGCGAGGGATTACTGTAGCCAATAGACCGCTTCAGCTGCTGCGTCATAATCTGGGCCACCTGATAGTAATCGAGCGCCTCGCTTCCGGTTAACGGGTATGCCTGATCTTCATGACCTGACTCCGTCAAGGTTTTTGCAGCGACGGCGGCAATATCACGCACATCGATAAAAGCTGTTTTACCTCTACCCGCGGGGATAAAAATATCATTATGCTCCTGAATATCCTGGAGATGCGTCGTACTCAGATTCTGCATAAAAAAGCCGCAGCGCAGCATAGTGCAGCTGACGGGGCTTGCCAACAGGAGCTTTTCTACTTTGGCATGTGGGACCACCTTGTTTTTTTCTGCACCCAGCAGCGAAAGAAAAACGATATGTTCTACACCCGATTGAACAGCGCAATCAATCGCGGGCTTCATATCACGCTCGATGTTGGAGATGTGGGGTGGGCGCATTAGGAACATCTTTTTCACTCCCGCAAATGCCGTTTGATATGTTGCCGGGTCTGTAAAATCAAATATGTGCCAGGGGACGGGAGCAGGCAATCTTTTGGCATCGTCCTCTGAAACAACTGCTGCCCGAACCAGATGCTGCTGTTCGTATAATGTTTTGATAATTTCCTGACCGACATTACCGGTTGCGCCTGTGACTAAAATAGGGTGTGATTTCATAATTTACTAGACCAGTCTGTATAATATAGTCAAAAAAAATCAAGCCTGTAGCAGCATCTCCAACTCTGCGGCTGCGTTTAACAGGGGGGTGACAGTGCGCTCGGTCCGACTCAGAATAATCGCGCCTTCGATGAGGGCAATGGTAACGGAGGCTAACTGTCGAGAGCGGGTGACTGGGAAGCCATCTGCCAACAATTTCGTTTCAATAATAGTTTGCCATTGCTGGTAGGCTCGCTGACAGGCCGTGTTCAAGCGTTCGTTGGTAGAGGCAGCCTCCATAGCAACGGCCGTTATCGGCCCTCCGGCTTGATAACCAGACTCATGAACGTATTGGGATAATTGGCGTAAGAACGCTGGAATTGCCCCGGTGGCATTTTCATGAGCGTCCATGCCCTCTTGCAGCCGCCTGGCAATAATTTTGCTTGTGTAATCAATTGCTTCTTCCACCAGTTCATCTTTGCCATCTGGGAAATAGTAATATAATGAACCTTTCGGGGCTTCGCTTTCCGCAAGTATCTGCTTAATGCCCGTGGCATGATACCCTTGTATTTCAATCAGTTGGCAAGTTGATTGGATAATCTGTTCTCGTTTTGAATTCATCACAAATTCCTTTAGCAATGATTATAATGACCGGTCTATAAAATTACAAGAATACACACAAATGTTTTTAAAATTTGCTGTAATTATCAACAGCAGCTTAAATACTAACAACTTACATGAGCCAAATACGCTTGGCAAATGACTCTTCAATAACTTTGGTGCAAAAACTTTCACGGGACAAGTAATGAGGTTAGGCTGTGACTCCTGAAATCATATTTGGTCAGGCAAGCCTTGAATTACTCAGGATTAGGATGCTTTATTCGCTGCTATTGCCCCAAAGATGACGAAGAGCCAAACGGGTGAACCCCACGACCACAAGGGAAGGCAACCATGACTCAGGAATCCCCATCACGCAAAGCCCGCTTCCTGAACGACCTCAAAGACCTGGTGCTGACGGAAACGGCCGTACAGCGCCAACAAGTCCACACCCATTGGGAAAAACCCCTCGCCAGCCGCGTCGCCGATGGCTACGCCATAGACGGCGTCGCCCTCCAGGAAATCCGCGACGATGAACTGGTAGCCCTTAGCTGCAGCCGCAACATCTCCCGCTTTCGCCCCGGCGACATCCTCTGCCTCAGCCGGAACGACCCCTTCGCCCACGACAGCGTCATGGTCAATCTGGTCGAAGACGAGGAAACCGAACTGCTCATCTCCTGCGATGGCTTTGTGGATTGGGACAGCGTATTTGCCCAAAAGACAGGCTGGACGCTGGACATCGGCCTGCTGGATTTAAGCGGTTATATCCTCAGCGCTCTGGCCGAAGCTGGCGATAGCGACATTGGCCGCGAGCGAATTCTGCCCCTGCTCATGGCGGAAATAGAACCCGGGATTGACCCGGTCCTGTACGCGCAAGGGCTGGACATTGGCGAAACCCAGGAACTCAATTGGGATCAGGGGGAAGCGCTGGCCAACGCCTATGCCACCGACCTGGCCTATCTGGTGCAGGGGCCGCCGGGCACAGGCAAAACCAGGGTGCTGGCCGCCCTGGCCCGCGCCTTAGCCTATGACGGCGAGCGCGTCCTGATTTGCTCCTTCACCCATCGAGCCATCAACAACGCCCTCAACGCCCTGGTAAAGCTGGACCCCGAACTCGGCGTGATTAAAGTCGGCCACCCGCTTCAGGCGCAAGATTTGCAGGCGTCCAATTACGAAAATTTTCACGAGTCCCCCCTGGCCGACGAGAGCGGCGGCTACGTTGTCGGCGCTACGCCCTTTGCGCCGCGCACAAAGCGGCTTCAGTCGGTGGAGTTTGACACGGTTATCTTCGACGAGGCGAGCCAGGTCACGCTGCCTTTGGCGGTGATGGGCATGTTGGCGGGGCATAAGTACATTTTTTTTGGCGACCAGAAGCAGCTGCCGCCAGTGCTGACCACGCGGCTGACCGGCGGGGCGCTGCGCGATTCGATCTTCGGCTATCTGGCGGGCAAGAATTTTGACAAGATGCTGACGGAAACGTACCGCCTGAATGACGCGCTGACGGCGTGGCCGAGCGCGCAGTTTTATGATGGCTTGTTAACGGCCGTGCCCGCCGCCGCCCAGCGCCGCATCCACTATCCCACACCGCCCGCAAGACTGGCGGCCATCTTGCACCCCGACGAACCCAAGGTGTTTTGGGATCTGGCCCATCACAACAACACTGTCTACAGCACCAAAGAGGCGTATGTCGTTGTGGACCTCATCACCACGCTGCTGGCCAGTGGCATTGCCGCCGAGGAGATTGGCGTGGTGGCGCCATATCGGGCGCAGGGGCGGGTGATTCGTCATTTGCTGCGCGAGTATGTGCCGGAAACGGCCGTGCGCCGCCATATCGTCGTGGATACCGTCGAACGCATGCAAGGGCAGGAGCGCGAGGTCATCATCCTTTCGCTGACCACCTCCAACCCCGGCTTTGCCGCCAACGTGGCCGATTTCTTCTTTCAACCGGAGCGGCTCAATGTGGCCATCACCCGGCCGCGCAGCAAACTCATCATCGTCGGCAGCCGCTTTGTCCTCAACACGCAAACCCCAGACCTGGCGCTGCAAGAGACGGTACGGCTTTTAGAAAACCTGCTGGAAACCTGCGCCTATTTTGACGACCAGCACGACGGCACGGTCCAATTGTGGGAGAGCGAGTATTGAATGATTTCCGTTATTGCGATGGAATGTGGGGATGGCGGCTAAACAAACGCTCTTCTTCGCGCATAGAATGCTTCAGGAGGCGGTTCATTTTAACGCGGTTCGAGTCGCCATGAAAGGTTGCCGCCTGCCCAAGGTGCGACAACCCACAATATTCACAACGATTTTGGGCGCGACTGACAATTAATTGGCGCAAATCATCGGGGATATAGGTGATGAATCAATTGAGCAATCGTTGCGACTTTAACTTTAGCAAAGACAAAAACTCGGCCAATTCAACCAGACCCTCGGCCTCGTTACGTTCAGCCACAGTTAATTTCTCTCCAGCATCCTGGCGATCCAACAATGTTTGCAGGCGCTGTGCTCTACAGCTGCGGGTCATTCAAACCGAACCAGTTCGCTTTCAATAATCAGTTGCATCATAAGCCTCCTATCCTTGCATTATTGTATAAATTTCTAAACCGACGGTAGACCTGACAATTTATTCGATGTCTTTTCTGATAAAATTTTCACTGTCGGGTAATTTCCAAAATCATGGCTCAACTCATTCCATCCACACCTATTCAAGGCTCCGCGACAGAAACGATTCGTCTGTTTCATCTGCTCAAGCGGCTGCCCGACGACTTCGTTATCATTCAGCGGCTGCCGGCATTGCATGGCGCTGGCCCAGACTTTTTGCTGCTGCAGGCCAATCGGGTGTTGTTCCTGGCTGTCGCGGCAGCCACACCGCAAGAAGCGGAACGCGCCGGGCAGATGGGTTTGTTTGGCGGCGAAGTACGGCCGTTAGGCGAAGAGGCACAACAGCGGCTGACTGGCTTCGCGCATCGTCTGGAATCCCACTTGCCGGCCGCTATCCTTTTCCCTAACCTCAGCCAAAGGCAGATGGGTGAACGCCCTGCACTGAGTACCTCGATGAACTCGGCGCAGGCTGAGGCGCAACGGCCGTTCACAGCCAGCGCCATTTGGGTCAGCAAGGAAACCCTCACCCCCGACCGTCTGACCGCCTGGCTGGACGACCAATTGTCTGCGCCGCTCCCCGACCCGCAAATCGCCCGTATCCGCGAACTATTCACGCCGGAAGTGATGGTGCCCGCCGCCTTTACCGTGCGCCAACCCATCGAGCGGCACACCGCCGCGGAGCTGGGCGGTTACCTGCTCGATTACGATCAGGAATTTGCCCTTAAACTCGACCTGAACCTGCCCGAAACAGCCCAAACCACAGCCCGCGATTTCCAACTGCGGCTGATTAACGGCGTGGCCGGCAGCGGTAAATCGCTCATTGTCATTTACCGCGCCCATATGCTGCGCCAGCTGTTCCCGCGCAAACGCATTCTCATTCTTACCCACAACCGCGCCCTGATTCATGATTTGCGCCGTCGGTACAAACACCTCAGTCAGGGCAAAGGCGGCGTGCAGATGTATACCTTTATGGGGTGGTGTCGCCGCCATTGGCCGCAAACGGAAACGTGGCGCAAACCGATCAGCCATCGGGAACGGCTGCTGTTAGCGATGCAGATTGGGCATGAGCAGTTAAGGGATACGGCCGTTTCCGAGCACATGCTGCTAGAGGAAATAGACTGGTACAAAGACCGCCTGTTATTCAGCCGGGAAGATTACCTGGCCGCCGATCGCGCCGGACGCGGTTTTGCCCTGAGTCCAGCCATGCGCCACCGCCTGTTTGACGCTATGTCCACTTATGAGGAGCAGTTGCAGCAGCGCCGCCTGATAGATTGGGGCGACGTGCCGCGTCAGTTATGGCATTTATGGCACAATGGCGACGTGGCGCTGCCCCGTTACGACATCATCCTGATAGACGAAGCCCAATTCTTTGCCCCGCTCTGGTTTGAAATCATCAAGCGCATTTTGACCCCCGATACCGGCCACCTGTTCCTGGTAGCCGATGCCAGCCAGGGCTTCCTCAAGCGGGGACAATCCTGGCTTTCCAGTGGCCTTGATGTGCGCGGGCGTGTCCATCGGCTGCACAAAAGCTACCGCACCACCCGCGAAATCCTCGATTTTGCCACCTTGCTTTATCGCAACCGGCTGCCCGAGGAGGATGAGGAAATTGTCGTCCCTGATTTGGCCCACATGCCCAACGGCGTCTTGCCGGTTGTCATCCCTTTGACCAGTCCACAAGACGAGACGACGCGGGTGATCAATGAGATCCGTCAATTGGCCCAGGGAGGCGTGCCCTGGAAAAACATTCTGCTCATTCATGCCAGCGGCGACAAAGTTGGGCAAATTTTGACGCGAGTGAACCAGGTGTTTGGGGTGGGAACGGCCGTTGACCCCGGCCACACCGATCCCCAAAACCAGATCCGCGTCTGCTCCCTCAACGCGGCCACCGGACTGGAAAGCCCCATTGTCTTTCTCATGGGGGCGCATGAATTATACGAGCAGGAGCAGAGCGTCCGCCTCTCGGATGAGGAACGGGTGGAACTCATCCGCGTCAATACGCGCAAGCTGTACATGGCGATCACTCGCGCCGGGCAGCGACTGGTCATCACGTATGTTGGGCCACTGCCAGAGATGTTTAAGCAATCAGGTAGTTGTTGAACGCGCCATCTGCTAACAAAACAACAGTGCGGAGTCAGGCGCTGCGACAGAGAGGACACGGCCGTTCGCCTCTAGGCCCATCCCCCATTTTCTGCTACAGCCCTCCACGAAGTCCTATTGGTTGACAGGTTGCTGCCCACTGCCGGCATAGGCGGCATCGCCCGGCTGCTCATCGATGTGGACAAGGTTAACCAAAACCACGCCGGCGAAATCACCTTGAGCGGCGGCCTGGCAATGATCGGCATCAGCAACGGCCGTGCGTCCCATCTAAGGCGCCTGTTGGCCGGCCATCCTGTCGAAACGCGCCACGTTTTTTAGTTCTCACCATCCCAAGCCATTCCGCAACGTGAAGAACCTGCTGCAATGGGGAGGCTGTTTCGGTCAACAATTGTGTGACCAAAAGCGGAGCCTCCTGCATATGTCGCTCCGATGCTGCCGTTGTAGCATAAGTGGAATGGGGTTCCCCCATAGTGCTTCAGTGAGTATTTCAATGACACAAGTTCAATACCGCCGCCTCTTCAGCCCGATAAGCTGTTCTTGCTAGAGGAAATTCAGGTAGCACATCGAAATGGCTAAACTAACTCTCCAATGTGGCACATTTTCTGCCGTATTCTGATTTTGGACCTAGCGGGGGGGGGAAGTAGGGGCAACGGCCGTTTCGGTTTGTCTCAGCGCTAGCTATTGGCTGATGGTGGCATGGTTGAAAAAGTGTGCGGAGGGGGAAACGGCCGTTTGCCGTCTGCGGCTACCTCTTGCCCAACGGCCGTTCGCAGGTACAACTCATGCCATTGATGCGGGGCAAAATCAGCAAAATCAGATTCAACTCAATCAGACGATGCCCGAATATGTTATACTACAAACTATCTGCTCTAGTTGCTAAGCTGGACAGTTAACCTTCTGAAGGAGCCATCTCTAACCCCATCTTTCCCTGCGCCGCAGGTTCCTGTCCATCGAAGGTAGGAGCCACGGTGACAATCAAGCCCCTGTCCTTTGTGGACCTCTGTTGGGAAGGCTCTAAACGGCCGTCTCCCTCGCGCACACTAACCCCCCGTGACCGGCCTTCGCAGACGTTTTGCCCGGAGGTCATGATGAACATATTTAAGGAAACCGATGAGCCAATCAGGGCACAGAAACATCGGGAAATGGATGATTGCCTGTCCCGTTTGCAGGCAAATAAGGAAAAGTGGGCCAGACTTTCACTCCAAAACAAACGCCAACTCTTACAGCAAATAGGCCGAAATCTAGCCGCGCAAGCTGCGCATTGGGTGGGGCAAACCAATGTTGCCCGGCACATAACCCCGGATTCTTTGTGGGCAGCAGAGGAGTGGTATGAAATTTACACCGTGGCGCGGGCGCTCCACGGCTATACCGCTTCCCTGGCGCTTTTAGACCAGGGCGTACAGCCACGTCCGCGAAAGGTGTGGACACGACCTGATGGGCAGGTTGTCGCCCAGGTTTTCCCCGCCGACCTTTATGATTACCTGCTGTTCAATGGCATTTCCAGCGAGGTCTGGATGCAGCCCGGGGTCACTTTGGAGACTTTGCCGCAGCATGTCGGCTCTTTTTACCGCCAACCACACCCGTCAGGCGCAGTGGCCTTAATTTTAGGGGCGGGCAACGTTAACAGCATTCCCCCTCTGGATGCGCTCGACCGCCTGTTCAGGCATATGCAGGTGGCGCTGCTTAAGCTTAGCCCGGTCAACGCTTACTTGCAGCCACTGCTGGAGGCGATTTTTGCGCCCCTGATCCGCGCCGGGTTTCTGGTTATCACCACGGGCGATGCCGAGATCGGCAGCTATCTGGCCCACCATCCGGCGGTGGATGAGATTCACGTGACCGGCAGCGGGGACACCTATCAGGCGATTTTGTCCGGCCAGAGAAATGGGAACGTGCGGCCGTTGGCTGCGCCCAAACCTATCACGGCCGAATTGGGCGGCGTGACCCCGGTTATTGTTCTGCCGGGGCGATGGACGGCCGCAGACATTCGGTTCCAGGCGGAAAATATCGCCACCATGAAGCTGTATAACTGTGGCTTTAACTGTATTTCCGCCCAACTGTTGGTACTCCCTGAACAGTGGCCGCAACAAGAGGCGTTGGTAACGGCCGTGCAACAGGTAATGCAATCTCTGCCGCCGCAGTATGCCTACTATCCAGGCGCCGCCCAGCGGCAGCAGGCGGTGCAGCAGATTTATCCTGAAGCTGTCCGATTGGGAGGCGAGGCAGCACGGACCGTCATCCCTACTCCGGCTGCCTCAGAAAGCAGCGATTACTGCCGCAGTACGGAGTTTTTTGGGCCGATGTTGGCGGTTATGACTTTGCCGGGGGAAACGGCCGTTTCCTTCTTGCAAAACGCCGTCACGCTCTGTAACCACTCGGTCGCTGGCACGCTGGGCATTGACCTGATCGCCCCGCCAGACGTGCTGAAAACTGAGGCAGCGGCGGTAGATACGGCCGTTGCCGCGTTACAGTACGGCGCCATTGGCCTGAACGTCTGGTGTGGATTGGCCTACCGAATTACCCAGAACCCCTGGGGAGCCTTCCAGTCGCCAGACACTGACGACGTGGGCAGCGGGCGTGGCGTCGTCCACAACACGCTCTTGTTTGATAGTCCCCAGAAAACTGTCCTGCGAGGCCGGTTTCGCCCATTCCCGCGTAGTTGGCGGCATGGAGACCCCGCCTTCATGCCCAAGCCTCCCTGGTTTGTCACCCACCGGCAGCGCCTGACGACAGCGCGTCGGGTCGCTCGATTTGCCCTCAATCCTGGCTATCTGCGCCTGCCAGGGATTTTTGCGGCAGCGCTGCGTGGGTGAGAAGGAGAGATTTGCCGTGTCCTTTTCCCTGCGGATCGCCGACCCGCAAGCCGATTATCCGGCGCTGGTTGCGATGCTGAACCTGATAGAACCGGAACCGCTCAGCGCGACGCAATTGCGCGAGTGGGATGCGCCCGCGCCGGGCAAACTGCGCCGCCGCCTGATTGCCGGGCAAGACGGGGCCATCATCGGCTACAGTTTTGTCGGCCGCGAAGCTTTTGAGCCAGACGGCCGTTATCATCTCTGGCTCGCCGTCCACCCCCAACAGCGTCGGCGCGGCCTGGGCGCACAGCTCTATCACGAAGCCCTCGCCTTCGCCCGAACGCAAGGCGCCACCAGCCTCGCTTCCGAAGTGCAAGACAACGACCCGGACAGCCTGCGCTTCGCGGAAACACGCGGCTTCCAAATCCACAAACACGCTTTTGAGTCGCGCCTGGATTTGCACGCCTTTGACCCGGCGCCTTTTGCCGGGCTTGTCGAAACGGTGGCTGCCAGCGGGATTCGCTTCACCACCCTGGCCGAAGAAGGCGACACCGAGGAAGCGCGGCGTAAACTGCATCGCCTCAACTATGAAACCCACCTCGACGCCCCGGACGCCAACGAAGCGTTCCCCGATTTCGCCGCCCTCAACGCCCTGTTCGACACGGTTGGCTGGTTCCGCGCCAACGGGCAAATCCTGGCGCTGGATGGGGGGCATTACGTTGGTCTGGCCGCATTGGGTTATTTTGCCCACACCAATGCCATGTACAACATGATGACCGGTGTAGACAGAGCGTATCGCGGGCGTAAAATCGCGCAGGCCTTGAAACTACTTGCCATTCAATACGCGCAGGCGTCTGGCGCGGCCTACATCCGCACCCACAACAACGCGCTCAATGCCCCAATGTTGGCTATCAATCGCAAACAGGGCTATCAGCCGTGTCCGGGCGTCTACCGGCTGCTGCTGTCTGGCCCACTTTTTTAAAGGAGAAGCCTATGTTCAGGCAAAATGGCAGGAAAGAAAGCGACGCCGCAGTGGGGTCGCTCGTCGCCGATAACACCGCATTCGCCCTGGCCCTTTACCAAAAGCTGCGGGCGGAGTCAGGCAATCTCTTCTTCTCACCTTACAGCATTTCTACTGCCCTGGCGATGACCTACGCCGGGGCGCGGGGCGAAACGGCGATGCAAATGGCCCAGGCGTTGCGTTTCCACCTCGACCCGCCCCAGCTTCATGCGGCGTTTGCCAACCTGGAGGCCACCATTAACAGTATCAGCGCCACAGGGCAGGTTCAACTCAGCGTGGCGAATGCGTTGTACCCGCAGCAAGGGTATCTGTTTCTGCCGGATTATCTGGCGTTGGTGGCTGCGTATTATGGTGCAAACATAACGGCCGTTGACTACCGGGACGCCGCAGCCGCGTGCCATCTAATTAACACCTGGGTTGCGGAGAAAACGGCGCAGAAAATCCAAAACCTCATCCCGCCCAGCATCATTGATGCCTTGACAATCCTGGTTCTGGTCAACGCCATCTACTTCAAGGGGAATTGGGCTAGCCAGTTTGACCCGGACCTGACCGCCGACACGCCGTTCTGGTTTGAGCCAGAACAAAGCGTCTCGGCGCCGCTGATGCGGCAAACCGCGACCTTTGCCTATGGCGAAGGGGAGGGGTTGCAGATAGTGTCGCTGCCCTACGTTGGGGATGACTTGTCCATGCTGCTGCTCCTGCCCAGAGAGCGCGATGGACTGGCCGCGCTGGAAGAAAACCTGACCGCTGCCAATCTGGCCCGATGGGGCGGGAGCTTACGCCCAAGCGAGGTGGACCTCTTCTTGCCTCGATTCGAGACAACCTTCTCTGTCTGCTTAAATGACGCCCTGCAAGCTCTGGGCATGGTGGATGCCTTCGGGCCGGCAGATTTTTCCGGCATGACTGGCGGCGGGGGCTTGTTCATCAGCGCCGTTCTGCACAAGGCGTTCATCAAGGTGAATGAGGAAGGGACAGAGGCGGCGGCGGCAACGGCCGTTATCATGTCCGAGTCTATACCGCCACCGCCACCCGTTTTCCGCGCCGACCATCCATTTGTTTTTCTGATACGAGAGAACCGCACCGGCAGCCTGTTGTTTCTCGGTCGAGTGGCAAATCCGGCAGGGAAGAACGACTGACGACGGTAATGCCGGAAGCACAGCCGCCGCGCCCCAGCGTTCGCCACATAAATGCCAACGCCGTCATTGAAAACGGCCGTTCATCCCACCCGCCACAAACGACAACGATGAATAATGAAAACGGCCGTTGCTGAAGGTAAAGCCCTGGAGGCGAATACATTGACGTTGATGATCACCGAAGAGGTGACGCAGAAAACGGTGTCGGACCATTTACTCGACGTGATCAGCGGGGTGAAGTTGGCGAAGCTGGGGAAGATCGAGTGTGTTGCCCGGCCACCCGTTTATAAAGATTCTCTTGCGCTTCGCCGCCATCCAGCACTCAAGAAAGGCGACAAAGGTGGTGGTGTTTTGGGTAAACAGTCCGTAACGCGCCAGCGTGATAAAGGTCTCCTCGCTCAAGGGAACGATGATCAGGACCGGGATGAACGCCCAATAGGAACCGAGTGCCACCGAGGATGCCATGTATAACAGACTGACGCCAAAATACATCGGGTAGCGCACAATGGCATATGGTCCGGTGGAAACAATTTTCTAATCTGCGTCCACTTCCACCGTACGTGAAAGGTAACTGCTGACGATCATCACCCAGACAAAAATCATGTACCCGGCAAAAACAACCACATTGGCAAGAATGGAAACCAGCGCCGAGACATTGGACCAGCCCAGGCGCACATCCAGCCTGCCAGTAGTCCCACCTCCTTGCAGGCAGGATGATGATAAGAGCGGCAAGGGGGAGGCCAATTTCAATGCGCAGGATGGCGGCTTTCAACAGATTTTGGGAGAGATCGGTTGTGTGCATGGCTCAAAATTGTTTGGTCATATAGTAGCGTGTATTGCCAGGCGGGAAATTTTTGAGTTCACCAAAGACCTGGTAGCCGTGTTGTATGTAAAATTCCGGCGCCTGGAAACTGAAGGTGTCTAAAAAGGCATTGGTCGCGCCGCGTTTGCGCGCCTCCTCTTCGGCCTGGGTCAACAGTTGGTGGCCGTAACCCTGTCCGCGCAGTTCTTCCCGGATGAACAATAGGTTGATATAGAGCCAGCCCCAGTAAATTTCGCCAATGAGGCCGCCAACTACTTTCCCATCTGGCGCGTACAGGGCCAGGCACAGATGCTGAAAGCCATCCGGACCGCCGTGCTGCTGGTTATATTGGCCGATGCCGTGACCGATAACTTCCCACATTTCATCGGTGGGCTTTTCGACAGGGAGAATGTGATAGTTTGGTTTCATGGTTAGAGATGACTCCTTTGTGATGCGTAATCAAACGTTGGTTATGCTGCTTAACATGTCCAACACGTCCGCCCGGTCAGGCTGGATGGCCAGCGCCCGGCGGAGCACAGCCTCAGCCTGAGCGCGGTCGCCGTTTTGCAAGTGGGTTCGCGCCAGGTAGCTATACAACCCCAGCCGCTCTGGGAAAGCATGCAGATCCATTTCCAACAAGCCGATGGCCAGGTCGAATTTCTTGCGGCTCATCAGCTGGTAGTATAACGGGAGCAATTCGCCCACTTCAATAAAGTAGTCTGGATTGTCTTTGATCGCTTCATAACAGGCGTAAATACGTAATACGTCCGAAAATTCACACCCCCTTTTAAGTCGCGACGGGTGATAAAAAAGGCTTGTCTGGTTGCAGCGGTGGCGGAATCGTTTCCAAATCAATCACATATTCTCCAAAT